>NZ_CP038493.1:2676446-3345558 GCF_004752005.1 Thalassotalea sp. HSM 43
AATTACAAGAATTGGTAAACAGTGAGCTGCTTGGCTCGAGTGACGTGATTGCGGTTGAACCGGTCTGGAATGCTTGGGGCTACAAAGGTGAGGGGGTGATTGTTGGTGTTGCCGACACCGGTATCAATGCCAGCAGTGCCTCATTTAGTGACGTTGGTGGTGACGGTTACGTGCATACCAACCCTTTAGGTGATGGCAATTATCTTGGTGATTGTGCAAACCAAGAATGGCGCCACTTATGTAATAACAAACTTATTGGTGTTTACTCTTATGAAGAAATCACCAGCTATTACCGTTCTCAACTGGCTCACAAAGTCACAGAAGATCGAGGCGAAGAGGTCGATCTATCTAACGATGGCATGATACGACCTGCCAACGGCATAGATTATGTTGGTCATGGTAGCCACACCAGTGGTATTGCTGCCGGTAATTACGTTAAAGATGTCGATTTTCTCTATCGCCAATTATTAAAAGGCCCTGGTGTTGCAGCCATGGAAGAGCCAATTGGTGATTTATCGGGTATTGCCCCGCACGCGAATGTTATTTCTTATCAGGTGTGTTTACCCGGTGGTGGCAGCGATGCCCTAGCAGGTTGTTTAGAAACCGCCATGATTGCCGCATTAGAGCAGTCCGTTGAAGATGGCATTGATGTCCTTAACTGGTCAATTGGTGGTGGTTCCCGCGACCCTTGGGGTGACCCAATTTTGCGAGGCTTTTTGACCTTAAAAGAACATGGTGTTCATGTCACTGCCGCAGCGGGCAACACCGGTGGTTATGAAGACGTGTCAAACGTTACACCGTGGTCATTGACGGTTGGCGCTACCTCTCTTGGTCGTGACAATGAAAATGTTGGTTCTGCCACCTTACTATACAGTGTCGATGGTAACGATTTTGATGCTATCGAGCTGGGCGGAGAGCGCGCTTACAGTATTTCGGGTCATGCATCGGGGTTGGCGGCGTTGGGCGCTAACATGGGGGAATGTATCAACAGTGATTGTTCGCCAGCACCAGTATGTGAGCAGGGCTCCGAATTAATTGACGGCTATTGCTATCTACAATGTACTGAAGAGCAACGTCGTAATGCAGAAACTTTAGAATGTGAATTTATTGCCGGTTCAGGCAGTGGCTCACAAGATGATGGTTGTCTTATTGGCGAACAAAATGTCTTGGGTATGTGTCTGCCTGATCACGTCCATGGACCATCTAGTTGGGAAAGTATTTGTGAAGGTGGTGAAATTGCTCTTTACCCAGAATTGGACGGCACCATCATTGATGGCGAACTGATCAAAGGTGAACATCAAGGTTATATCTGCCCAACCATTAAGTACGACGATTGTCCTACAGACCACAGAGGTTTCAGCGGAGCTTCTGACGGTATGTGTTGTTCATACGGTGTGATTGATAACCCAGATGTGGCTAATCAGAAAATCTGGCCGGGTCACCCATTCTTTATCGAAGACAGTTTTCACGGCGCGTGTCATTCGCCGCAAGGTCAACATTTTGCCAATAATGGTCCGTTAAGTGCTAACAACACCAGCTTGCAATCGGATTTTACCCAGTCGATTGAAACCGCCGGTAATGTTGCCAGCAAATTGACCGCGTACCAAGGTAAACATGACGGTGCAAATGCAGCAGATATCTCTGCCACGCCAGTGCCTGTTCTGCCACAAATGAAAATATTTGCTGGCGACCCATATTGTCTTGATTTAGACAGCTGGAAAGATCCGAACCAGCCAAACGTTGATTTTGATTTTACTGATAAAATTTTAGTGTGTGGTCGTGGTGATGATTCAGTTATTGGCAATGTCTCACGTATTAATAAAGCCCAAGACGCGTTTTATCGTGATGCCGCTGGTATGGTGTTATATAACACCACCAAAGAGTATCCATACAATTATCGTTATGCGACCGCATTAAACTTCCCGGTTTATGCTGATGAAGAGCAAACCGAAATCATCGAATATAAAAACTTCCCATACATTCATGTCGGTAATGGTTCTTGGAAGCGTGGTGTTGGTCGAACAACGTTACGTCAGATGTTTATTGAAAACAGTGAGTTGCATCTACAGATTAACTCGGTGCAAAAATCGATATCTTATGATCCAAAGCGTATTCGCGACTTGGCTGGTTTTTCTTCGAAAGGTCCAAACAAATATTATCCAAGCCTTATGGGGCCATCATTGGTGGCACCAGGTGAAAATATCCTAGCGCCTTTCACCAATGACAGTGCCTTTACCACCCGTGCAAATTCAGCGGATTATGCTTTTGATACCGGTACCTCTATGGCCGCACCGCATATGGCGGGTGTTATGGCACTATTGGCACAAGTGCGTGGCGATGAGTGGACCGCAACTGAACGTGAATCGGCAGTGATGCTGACCGCAGGTACGGTCACCGGTGGTTCATGGTTACGTATTGACTGTTCTGGTTTGGACATCGTCAATAACCAAGATTTCACTGATTACAATCAAGATGCGGATGTGGTTTGTCCGGAATACGATGAAGACAATATTTTCCATCAAGAATTTGTTTATGAGGCACCGTATATTGATGTTGAAACCGGTGACTATGCCGTTGATGAAAACGATGAGATCTTGCAAAAAGTATTTAAAAGCTACTTTGAACGTCAGCAAACTCGTTCGTGGGAAGCCGGTTCTGGCTTGGTTAATGTCGAAGCAGCGCTGCATTCTGGTCTTATCATGGATGAGAGCTACGACAATTATATGGCCGCCGATCCAAACAAAGGGGGTGACATTACTCAGTTAAATTTACCGTATTTATTTAACGGTGAGTGCAGCGGCGAGTGTTACTTTACCCGTACTTTTACATCAACTGTTGCCGGCACTAATACCTGGGTAATTGATGTTGAAACCAGTGAAGAGTCGATTACCTTAGAAGCCTCAAAAGACAGCTTTACGCTCAATAAAGGTGAATCTGCGACAGTATTCTTTACGGCAAGAATAAAGCGTTCAACCAGTGCCAGCTCAGATGGTTCAGGTATGGTCGATGGTGTGGTTAATTTGATCGCGCAAACACCGGGTGTGGTGTCGGCGCATCTACCTGTCGGCATCGCCTTAACGCCGTCACGACTACCCCTTATGGGACAAGGTAAGGCGTCTGAAGATGTTGGCCAATTCCCATTAAAAGGCATAGCGCCGTGGGGGTCGACTGACGACTTACAAGCGAATATTTATCATCAAGGCGGCGTGTCATATATCGCTACCGATAGTGACGGACAACTTGTTAGCCAAGGCGCAGGACAATTTTTCTTCGACAGCAGCGAGTTTAGCCATAACTCAACACTTATTGGCCAAACAGAGCTGGTCGTTGACCAAAGCCCTAACCATGGTGACCTTACTCAGCAAGCCGCAGAGTTCTCTATCGCTGAAGACTCGTTGCACTTGTTATGGGTTGATGTGCCTGCCAATACTAAGTTACTGGCCATAGATGTATTAGAGCATGTCGCAAGCTCAACTGAAGCCAGCGGTCTGCCTGATGATATCTGGAAACGCGGCGATTTACTGGTGGTTGTTGGACGAGACAATGACAACAACCAAGAGCTGGACTACAAACAAGAAGGCATGTGTGTGTCGTCGACCGAGTTGAGCTTAAACCATTGTTTGATTCATTATCCTGAGCCAGGCAAATACTGGATTCATCTGCAAAATGTTGGCACCAGCCGCTTTACCGAAGTCAAAGACACCTTTAAGTACGCACTGTCGGTTATCAGCGATGAGGCGTCAAATGAGATGACCGTTATCGCCCCTGAGTCTTACCAAGGAACGCAATCGTTTACCTTGGATGTGGCGTACGATATCGCCCTTAATCAAGGTGATGCGGTATATGGCTTTGTCGAGTTGGGCAGCTCTGAAAACAACCTAAATAATTTAGGTGCGATGCCTGTCAAACTTGAGCGTGGTGAAGATTCATTTACCGTTGAAGTGTCCGATACAGAGGTTAAAGCCGGAAATTATGTTCGTGTCGATGTCGCTTATGCGCCTAACCATACCGGCTATCAGCGTACCTTTGAATTAGATGTCGAACTACCAGAGGGGTTAACCTACATCCCTTATAGTGTTGGTGGTGATCCACGTTTTGTTACCGGTTATCAGGAACAAGCAAACAAATTGACCATCAGTGGTTATCAGCCTAACAGTTATCGTATGCTGCCGTTTTACCAAATCAGCAGCAACGTCAACCCTGATAAAGAAGGTTTTGAAGATCACCCATTAGCCGCGGCCTATAGTGCGCAATGTTCAACACCAAATGTTGGCTCATACATTGATGGCTCACATCCAAATGGTGGCTATATTGATTTAGCGCGCTTGAATTGGCGCTTGGCGAACCCGCCTTATGGTTCTGAGCAGCCAAATCGAATGGACTCATGGCGCGATATGATCCGTCTAAATACCCAGCAATTATTTGGCTTTGGTACCGATGCTGATTTCAATATGTTCAATGCACCAAACGCATACCATGAATTGCGTATTAGCCCTATGGGTTATATTGACTCGGGTGCTGATTACCCTATGTTTGGCGTGCCTTATGGCGACCCGTTTACCAGCATGCACTTTTTACCGGACATTCGTTTAGCAGCACTGACGGTTGGTAGCGCCGATACGCAATTAACCACAGGTAAGAAAGCACCTGCCGATGCGTTATTGGCCGATGATGCACAAGGCATTACCTTGGCGGCATTTAGAAGTGAGAGCAACAAGAACGTCATCATCGAGTGGGACAATGCCTACACTGTCAAAGGTGATCGATACAACTTTGGTAGCGAAGGCACACCGCAAGGCGATAGTTTCGACTTTATGGCGATGATTGATCTTGAATACAGCTATGAAGTGGGCAGCTATGAATTGATTTTTGCTTATGACAACATTCAAACAACCCACAGCTTAGGTTCGATAGGCTTCCATGGAATGGCTGGCTTGCGTACCACTTTTGGTCCGGTAGGCGGCTATCGCAACCGCTCAATTGGTTACAATAACATCGACCAATTATTGCATGATGATCTGGTTATTTGTTTTGACTTTGTCGGTGATGATTACAGTAAATCAAACTTTAGTTTTTGGCTAAAAGTCGATGAGGCCGCTGCAGGTGAAGAGATTGAGTTTACGGTTAAAACCAAGCTCGATCGAATCACCAAGTCAGTGACTAATACGATGACAGTGGCTGGCAATATCAGCATCAGTGATATCGATGATGTGGTTATTAATCAAGGTGAGCGTGTCGAGATACCTGTTATTTATAATGACATTGCCAATAGCAACAACCAAATTAGTGTGGTTGCCGATTCATTAGTGACCGAACTATCTGGTCATAGCCCTGGTTCGATATTAACTATTGACGCCCGTTGTGACTTTGCTGGCACGACACAAGTCGAGGTGACAGTAACCGACATGGATAACGCCGATGATAAAGCCAGTACCTCGTTCTTGGTTAATGTACAGCCGGTAAATGGTTTTACAGCGAATGCTGATTGTAACAGCGAAAGCGAGTCTGAAAACGAATCAGAGTCAGGTTCTGGTTCACTCGAAGTTGAAAAAGACTCCGACAGTTCAGGTGGTTCTTTGGCCTTTATGTTATTGGCATTATTACTACTAAGCACGCTAGTTCGTGCTAACAAAGCGGTGAAATAAACCATAAACACCTAGACCTATGTGTTATTAAAAAGCCCGAAGAATTTACTTCGGGCTTTTTTATTGGCTTGCTATTTTATCGATGACTTAAATAACTCAGACAGACGTAACCGGTTTATCGGCGCACAAATACCATTGCTTAAGTTTAACTGAGTGATAACTGCCGGTTTCTAATACTAAGTTGTCGAGCAACGGTGGTTTCTTTAAATACGGTTGCCATTGGCGCAGAGTTTCGTCATGGGCATACCAACTTAAAATACGGATTCGAATGGTATCATCGCCGATGATACTGACGACTTTTACATGCACCTGAACCTGTCCTTGATACCAATGTAAGTAACCGTTTTCATCGGCAAGTTGATACTTTGCGGTGGCTTCACGACACAGGGTCTTGTCCAGTAATTCTTTACTGCTTGCCTTGCCATCATCAGCGCTGGCTGGCGATAAGCGAAACAACAAACAGCACGTCAGCAGCAGTAATAATGCAGCTAGCAACGCACTGGGGAGTTCGCTTTTTATCTTAAAACTTGGTTTAGTCATTCTTTATAAACAACAAAATTGCAACATCGATATATCCAAACTAGCATTAATTGTCTCTTGGATCAGGTAAAAGCCGACACAGGGGAAATTTTAGCGTGTGTTTTTCCATTATTTCCTCTATAATCGCGCCAAAATTTTTATATAACAATTTATTGAGGGCTTATCATGGCTATCGAACGTACTTTTTCTATCGTAAAACCAGATGCAGTTGCTAAAAACGTTGTCGGTGCAATCTACAACCGTTTCGAATCTGCTGGTCTTAAAATCATCGCTTCTAAAATGGTTCACTTGAGCCGTGAAAAAGCTGAAGGTTTCTACGCTGAGCACAGCGAGCGTCCATTCTTTGGTGCTCTAGTTGACTTCATGACGTCTGGTCCAGTTATGGTTCAAGTTCTAGAAGGCGAAAACGCTGTTCTTAAGAACCGTGAAATCATGGGTGCTACTAACCCAGCTGAAGCTCTAGCCGGTACTCTTCGTAGCGACTACGCTGAATCAATCGACGAAAATGCTGTTCACGGTTCAGATGCGCTTGAGTCAGCTGCTCGTGAAATCGCATACTTCTTCTCTGACGAAGAAATCTGCCCACGTACTCGCTAATTTAGCGAATGACGTATAACAGGTCGCATTGCGACCTGTAAACAAGAAGGATTTTGCTGCTATCAGTGAAATCCTTTTTTGTCTTAATGTGACCGACTAAGTGAGCGGTTGTGAATTTGTTAGTCGACTGACAATACAGTCCATTAACAAATTCATAACAATGTAAAATTGTTTGCTTTGTTTAAAAATTGTACAATCTGTCCCCGTGTAAATGAAAGTGAGCCAATTTAATGACTGACACTGCTGTAAAAAAGGTAAACCTGCTGGATTTTGATCATCAGATGATGCGCGAATATTTTGCCTCGATAGGCGAAAAACCATTCCGTGCCGATCAAGTGATGAAGTGGATTTATCATTTTGGTTACGATGACTTTGAAAAAATGACCAATTTAAATAAGGCATTGCGTCAAAAGTTAGCTCGCTTGACTGAAATTAAAGCACCAGAAATTTCAGAAAAACAAGTGTCGAATGATGGCACCATTAAATACGCCATTAAGCTTGAAGGTGGTCAAGAAGTTGAAACGGTGTGGATCCCAGAAAACGGTCGCGCGACGCTGTGTGTTTCATCACAAGTTGGTTGTGCATTAGAATGCACGTTCTGCTCAACCGCACAACAAGGCTTTAATCGTAACTTATCGGTGTCTGAAATCATCGGTCAGGTATGGCGTGTTGCCAATGATATTGGTGCGACTCGTATTGCCGGTACTCGTCCTATCACCAACATCGTTATGATGGGTATGGGTGAGCCATTATTGAACATGAAAAATCTGATCCCGGCATTGAAAACCTTTTTAGATGATTTGGGCTATGGTTTATCAAAACGTCGTGTAACGGTATCGACCTCTGGTGTGGTTCCTGCGTTAGATATGCTTAAGAAAGAGGTAGATTGTGCCTTGGCTATTTCAGTGCATGCCCCGGATAACACCTTGCGTGACGAATTAGTGCCAATCAATAAAAAGTACCCATTGGAAGAATTCTTAGCTGCGAGTCGTCGTTATATCGATGGTTCAAAAGCCAACAAACAGGTGACTATTGAGTATGTCATGCTCGATCATGTTAACGATTCAACCGATCAAGCGCACGATTTAGCCAAAGCATTAGAAGGCACGCCAAGTAAAATCAATTTAATTCCGTTCAATCCATATCCGGGATCACCATACGGTCGTTCAAGCAATTCGCGTATCGATCGTTTTGATAAAGTCCTGCAAAGTTATGGTCTTACTGTTATTACTCGTCGTACCCGTGGTGACGATATCGATGCCGCTTGTGGACAACTGGCTGGCGATATCAAGGACAGAACCAAGCGTGCCCTGAAGAAACAACTTAAAGACAACGAAGAAATTTCAGTTAAAGTGGTGTAATTTGTCGTCAGGCAAGGTAATCTAGGCAGTTAGATTACCTTGTTGGCAATAATAACAATCATAGAGCTGAAGATATGAGCAAACGTCTACACTCGGCAGGGCAAGTAGCCCTCACCTTGTTATCACTTTCTGTATTTACCGGTCTTGGCGGCTGTGTTACCCAAAATTTCGCCGACGATACCCCTGTAGTTGAAAAAGATTATAGTGATAATCAACTGGCAAAAACCCGTATCTCACTAGCGCTTGGCTATTTGGATATGGGCAATACCGCCCAGGCAAAATACAATCTAGAAAAAGCCCGTCAGTTTTCACCTGATCTCGTCGATGTTTATACTGCGTTTGCACATTACTATGAAACCGTAGGTGAGTACGAGCAAACCGAAGAGTCGTATTTGGCGGCGTTGGAACTCGCTGAAGATGACGCAAATACGCTTAATAACTTTGGTGTATTTTTATGTCGACGCGGTCGTGTTGAAGAAGCGGAAGTCTACTTTAAACAAGCCATTCGCGTGCCTACCTATATTCGTGTCTCGGAAACCTACGAAAATATCGCGTTATGCTATTTGAAAGAGCCTGAGTTTGATAAGGCTGAAGATGCATTGCGTCGTAGTATTTTGCACAGTCCGAATAGTGCATCGAGTTTGATGCAAATGGCGCAGTTGCAATACGCGAAAAAAGATTATGAACAAGCAGCAAATTTCTTAAGTCGCTTTGAGTTGGCTACCCGCCGATTCACGCCTCAGGCGATAGCGTTAAGCTTTAAGGTGCAAAAGAATCTTGGTAATGACGAAATTGCCAATAACTATGCCACCATGTTGCTTAATATGTTTCCAGAGTCGGTGGAATCAAAACAATATTTAGATAACGAATTGAGTCATATTAGTGCTGATGATATGGCCAAGGACTATAAAAAATATAAATTGCTTAAATCCGGCGCCAAAGTAAACAAAAAGCCGATTGTGGTCGTCAATAAAAACAAACAGCAGCAATTGCCATCTGATGGCTTGAGGACCGAAAAGCCGAAAGTCGATTTTAGCAATAACAAACTGGTTGATGATGCAACAATTGCCAAACAGACGGGTCAAAGCATTGATCAAAACAGTTTGGTCGCTAACCAGGCGAGTCAAGCACAAACCACAGCGCCGGTAACCGCAGCCAAACCAAAAGCGAATAATAACGCACAGTTAGCGCAAAATAGCGGGGCAACGGCAGCGGTGACAAAACCACAACCTGTAAGCAAACCGGTTACGCAAGCAGCAACGCCGGCGGTAACGCCGCCAACATCTGCTGCCACAGTGCCGGCAAAACCTGTTAAAATACGGGTTGCGGACATGGCAAGCCCGGTCCACGTGGTGCAAAAAGGTGATAACCTTTACCAAATTTCGATAAAATACAACATTACCATCTCCACCCTGCGTCGTTGGAACAATTTGACCAACGAAGAGATCCAGCTAGGGCAGGTGCTTAGATTAACGAAACCAGAATAGAATTATGAGTGAACAAGCGGACAACATCGAACAACAGGGTGTTGACAAAATAGGTCCTGGCGCCATGCTGCGTCAGGCACGAGAGCTAATGCAGTTATCTCAGGAAGAAATCGGTGACCAACTGAACCTGAGAGTGAGTCTGTTGCAAGAAATAGAATCAGATCAATATTCAGGTAAGACGCCGAAAACCTTTATTCGCGGTTACATCCGGAACTACGCGAAATTAGTCAATCTTGATGATAATGACATAGTCGCTCGTTTTGACCGTGTTGATCATGGTTTGCAAGGTACTGGCGACATGAAAAGCTTCTCGCAAAGTACTCGTAAAAAGGCCGAGAATAATCGCTTGATGTTGGTGATCTATTTATTGATCTTCAGTATGTTTGTATTGACCATCGTTTGGTGGTGGCAGCAAACTTCAAGCACCACTGCATTGTCATTGGCGCCAGAGTTAAATACGGTAACCGTCGCTACACAAAACGACGATGCGCAGCGAACAAGCGAGCCAGCAATAAAGCAAACCATTGTTGAAAGCAACGAAAGCGCCGATGCAGAGCCTGTCAGCCAAGAGGTTGCCGCAAAGCCAGACGAGATCGAAACCCAAGATCAAGTATTCGAAAGGCATATGCAACAAACGGCACCGCAACAGCCGCAAGCAGAGCCTGAAGCGCCTGTAGAAACCGTTGCTAGCCAACAACCAGAGGCTGCCCAACCGGTTGCTAATGATGCACCTGAATCAAATTTACAATTCACCTTTAAAGGCGATTGTTGGGTCAATATATTTGACGCTAATGGTAAGCGACTGGCTTGGGGTGTAAAGAAAGCCGGCTATGTGATGAACTTAAACGGTCAGGCGCCGTTTAAAATCACCTTAGGCAAGCCAGAATTGGTTGAGCTAAGCTACAACCAAGAGTCGGTTGATTTAAGTGGCTACCAAATAGGTCAAATTGCTAAATTTAATTTGCCTACAGCACAAATGCCATAGCCAACAAATGGGCCGATAATCAATCGATATCAAGATAATCAATGGCCGCCGTGTTAAACTATGGCGGCCTTTTTAAATTAATGCCGAAGTGACAAGTAAGTAATTATGTTTAGTGAATCTCCTATTAAACGCCGTAAGTCAAAACAAATTATGGTTGGTGATGTCGCCGTCGGTGGTGATGCGCCTATTTCTGTGCAATCGATGACCAACACCAAGACTACCGATGTTGATGCGACGGTGGCACAAATTCGTGCTCTGGAAAATGTCGGTGCCGATATTGTCCGAGTCAGTGTGCCGACTATGGATGCCGCAGAAGCGTTTAAACTGATTAAACAACAGGTCAAAGTGCCTTTAGTCGCCGATATACACTTTGATTATCGTATCGCCCTTAAAGTGGCAGAGTACGGTGTTGATTGTTTGCGCATTAACCCAGGTAACATTGGTAAAGAAGACCGAATTCGCCAAGTGGTTGATGCCGCTCGTGATAAAAATATTCCCATTCGTATCGGTGTTAATGGTGGTTCGTTAGAACGTGACTTACAAGAAAAGTACGGTGAACCGACGCCAGAAGCTCTGGTTGAATCGGCCATGCGCCACGTTGATATCCTAGATCGACTTAACTTCGATCAATTTAAGGTCAGTGTGAAAGCCTCGGATGCCTTTTTAGCGGTCGGCGCCTATCGTTTGTTGGCGAAACAAATCGACAATCCATTGCATTTGGGGATCACCGAAGCCGGTGGGTTTCGCTCCGGTGCGGTAAAATCGGCGGTTGGCATGGGCATGCTGTTAGCGGAAGGTATTGGTGATACGTTGCGCGTCTCGTTAGCGGCAAATCCGGTTGAAGAGATTAAAGTTGGTTTTGATATTCTAAAATCGTTGCGTTTGAGAAGCCGCGGTATCAATTTTATCGCCTGTCCAAGCTGCTCACGTCAGGAATTCGATGTCATCTCTACCGTCAATGCGCTAGAGGAACGTTTGGAAGATATTATCACGCCTATGGATGTGTCTATTATCGGCTGTGTTGTTAATGGTCCTGGGGAAGCTACAATTTCTGATTTAGGCTTAACCGGTAGTGCGAAAAAGTCGGGTTTTTACGTCGATGGCGAACGCCAAAGAGAGCGAATTGACAACCTTGATATTGTTGATCAGCTTGAACGTAAAATTCGTGCTAAAGCACAAATGATGGATAGCAATAATCGAATCGACATAAAACAATCCTGATCACGCTGTTTTTAGGGGATTTTGTTGTAAGATTGAGCAAAAATCCCCTATAATGCCAGCCTTTATTTTAAACACTTTGAAGAGACAATTTTTGTGAGCAAAGCGATTCAGGCAATTCGCGGCATGAACGACTGTTTGCCAGGTGAAACCAATAAGTGGCAAATGGTAGAAGACGTGTTGCGTCGAGTAGCCAGCAATTATGGATATGCAGAAATACGCATGCCGATTGTTGAGTCTACCAATCTTTTTAAACGCAGTATTGGTGAAGTGACCGATATCGTTGAAAAAGAAATGTATACCTTTGACGACAGAAACGGTGATAGCTTAACCTTGCGTCCAGAAGGAACGGCAAGTTGTGTGCGTGCCGGTAATCAGCATGGTTTGTTATACAACCAAGAACAACGTCTATGGTATATGGGACCAATGTTCCGCCATGAGCGCCCACAAAAAGGTCGTTATCGTCAATTCCATCAATTTGGTATTGAAAGCTTTGGTATCAGCACCGCTGATATCGACGCCGAAGTTATTTTACTTAGTGCTCGTTTATGGCGGGAACTTGGTATCAGTGAGTTTGTCACACTAGAGTTGAATTCATTAGGCTCTAATGAGGCGCGTGCTCAATATCGAGATGCATTGATTGCATTTTTAGAGCAACATCAAGATATTCTTGATGAAGACAGCAAACGTCGTATGTATTCTAACCCGCTACGGGTGTTGGATTCTAAGAACCCTGACGTGCAAGCATTGTTAAAAGATGCACCAAGTTTATCAGAGCACCTTGATCCTGAATCAAAGCAGCATTTTGATGAATTGTGTAAACGTTTAGATGCAGCTGGGGTGAGTTATCGTATCAACGAGCGTTTGGTTCGTGGCTTAGATTATTATAATCGCACTGTGTTTGAGTGGGTCACTGACAGTCTGGGCGCACAAGGCACGGTATGTGCTGGTGGTCGCTATGACGGTTTGGTGGAACAACTCGGTGGTAAAGGTACACCAGGTGTTGGTTTTGCTTTAGGCATCGAACGTTTGGTTCTTATGTTGACTGAACTGGAAAAGCTCGGCAATATTCGTTCATCGGTAGATGCTTACATCGTTATGGCTGGTGAGCAGGCAGAAATTACAGGTGTCGCACTTGCAGAGCAATGGCGAGATCAAGTAAAAGATATACGTATTCAATGTCACTGTGGTGGTGGCAAATTTAATAAACAATTAAAACGCGCGGATAAGTCTGGTGCTCAAGTTGCAATCATCTTAGGTGACAGTGAAATTGAGCAGCAACAGGCAACAATCAAATATTTGCGTGAGAAAAAAGAGCAACAAACGGTACCGTTCGATGGTGTCGCTAAATTGCTTGAAGAATTAATTTAAAGGGTAGTGTTGTGGAAGCATTTCAAACTGAAGAACAACAAGTTGAAGCGATAAAGTCGTTTTGGCAAGAAAATGGTAACTCGTTAATTGCTGGTCTAGTACTAGGTTTAGGCGGGTTTATTGGCTGGAACTATTATCAGGACAGCCAGCTGGAGTCGCAGTATGTAGCCTCCTATGAGTATCAGCAAACTATGGAGTCGTTTGCGAGCAAAGAGCAAGACTTTCGTAGTAATACTCAAGCCTTTATCGATGCCAACTCTGATAAAGTCTATGCCACGTTTGCTGCATTTGCGTTAGCGCAAGATGCTGTGCAATCAGAAGATTATGCAGAAGCAGAAAAGCAATTAAATGCTGCTTTGGCGTTAACCGTAAGCGATGACTTAACAGCGATCGCCAACTTACGATTAGCTCGTGTACAAATTCAGCAACAGCAGTTTGATGCGGCGTTACAAACGTTAGCAACGAGCTTCCCTGAGTCTTTTAAGGCAAATGTTGAAGAAACCAAAGGCGATGCGTACTTATTGCAAGACGATAAAGAGCAAGCGCGCGCAGCGTACCAAGCCGCTGCCGATGCAGGTGGCTTGCAAGGCAACCCGACATTGCAAATGAAACTGGATGATCTGGCTGTTACTTTAGCCCAATAATTGGAGATCTCCGTGAGATTTTTTAATAAACGCCTAATAAGTGTTGTTCTGTTATCAAGCGCGTTATTCGCTTGTTCATCAGACGACGAAGAAGAAGAAGATAAGGTGGCAGAGCTTACCGAAATTGATGCATTGTTTGAGCCAGAAGTGGTTTGGGACGAAAGCATTGGTGACGGTGTGGCACATTACTTTTCTCGTCTAAAACCTGCCATTGGTTACGATAAAGTATTCGCAGCGAGCCGTTTTGGTGAAGCCTACGCGCTTGACCAAAAAACCGGTGATGAAATTTGGTCTGTTGACCTTTTCGACATTAACGATGAACTAG
The DNA here is from genome assembly GCF_004752005.1 of Thalassotalea sp. HSM 43. NCBI lineage: Bacteria > Pseudomonadati > Pseudomonadota > Gammaproteobacteria > Alteromonadales > Colwelliaceae > Thalassotalea > Thalassotalea sp. HSM 43. The sequence continues at coordinate 2,690,620 of NZ_CP038493.1, forward strand.
GCTTTTTTGATGATCCTATTTCTGCTCGTATCGCAGGCGGCGCGACGCTAGGGTATGACAAGGTGGTATGGGGCAGTGAAAACGGTGACGTTTTTGCCTTAGACGCTAATACTGGTGAGCTTGTTTGGCACGCTAAAGTGTCAGGTGAAGTCATTTCAAAGCCAATTTTTGAAAGCAACTTGCTGATTGCCAACACCGGCTCTGGTGCCTTGATTGCACTTGACGCAAATACCGGTGAACAAGTTTGGAAAGCCGAGCAATCGGTGCCGCCATTAACGTTACGCGGTGTTAGTGGTGTTGTTGCCAGTTCTGGTGGTATTTTCCTTGGTCTAGCATCTGGTGAAGTTGGTGTTTATATCATTGAAAGTGGTCAGCAAGGTTGGGCAACCGAAATCGGTGAGCCAAGCGGTGCGACTGAATTACAACGTATTGTTGATGTTGACGTCACCCCGATCGTGGTGGGTGATAAAATTTACGCTATTTCTACGAATGGTAATTTAGCGGCAATTGACTTACGCAGTGGTCGTGAACTTTGGAAACGTAAATACTCGTCTTATCGTCAATTGACCATCAGTGGCAACCAAATTTTCGCAACCGATGTGCAAGGCCACGTTTATGCTATCGACCGCAATAGTGGTATGGAGCAATGGAGTAACCTGCTGTTGACCAATCGTCGTACAACCGGTGCGGTAAGCGTTGGTAAATACGTTGTGGTTGGCGACTTTGAAGGTTATTTGCATTGGTTTGATAAAACCGATGGCAGCATAGTTGCACGCCACGAAGTTGATTCGAGCGGTATCTATGTCACACCAACGGTTGTTGACGGCTTGCTTTATGTAATGAGTCGCGATGGTGACTTAGAGGTGGTTAAAACACCTGAACCAGCTGCAGCTGAATAAAACAATGTAAGGGCAATACGCCCTAAACTCGGCAAAAAATCGTCCGAGTTGCTAAAGTTATTAACGGTCCCATTATATAATGGGGCCGTTATTTGTTTCATTTTCCTCGTTTTTTTAACGAAGTACTATTGAGGTGGCCATGCTTCCTGTTGTTGCCCTAGTTGGGCGCCCTAATGTGGGTAAATCAACTTTGTTTAATCGTCTAACCCGCACTCGAGATGCGTTGGTTGCTGACTTTCCTGGACTGACACGTGATAGACAATACGGTCAAGCCGAAGTGGACGGTGAGCATTTTATTGTTATCGATACCGGTGGTATTGAGGGCAATGAGCAAGGTATTGATGCAAAAATGGCGGAGCAATCTCTGCTGGCGATAGAAGAAGCCGATGCGGTGCTGTTTATGGTGGACGCTCGTGCTGGCCTAACATCAGCCGATGAAGCGATTGCCAACCATTTACGCAAGCAAAGCAAAAAGGTGTTTTTGGTTGCCAATAAAATCGACGGTATCGATGCAGATTCTGCTATTGCTGAGTTTTACTCTCTTGGCCTTGGCGAGACGGTACATCAGATTGCCGCGGCACATAACCGTGGTGTTACCCAACTTATGTATGTTGCACTCGCACCGCATGTTGAAGCGTTTGCTCGCAGTGTAAATGAGATTGATGAAGACGATAGCCTTTACGAAGGCGACGATGATGTTGTCGAGTTGGCTGAAGGTGAAGAATTTGATGACAGCGATGAAATCGCTGCCGATGATAATATCAAACTCGCCATCATTGGTAAGCCAAATGTTGGTAAGTCTACATTAACCAATCGTATTCTCGGTGAAGAACGCGTTGTGGTTTATGATATGCCAGGCACCACCCGTGACAGTGTGTACATCCCAATGGAGCGTAACGAGCGTGAATATACGCTTATCGATACCGCCGGTATTCGTCGTCGTAAAAATATGCATGAAGCGGTGGAAAAGTTTTCGGTAATTAAAACCTTAAAAGCCATTGAAGATGCCAACGTGGTGTTATTGGTTATGGATGCCCGTGAAGGCATTACTGATCAGGATTTGAGCTTACTGGGCTTCGTGTTAAATTCAGGTCGCTCTTTGGTGTTGGTTGTTAATAAGTGGGATGGCTTAGATAACGACGTTAAAGATCGTATTAAATCTGAAATTGACCGCCGTTTAGGCTTTATCGATTTTGCTCGATTGCATTTTATTTCTGCATTACATGGTACTGGTGTCGGTCATATCTTTGAGTCGGTTGAAGAAGCGTTCGATTCTGCAACCAGACGTACCTCGACGGCGATGCTGACCAAAGTTCTTGATATGGCCGTTTTTGATCATCAACCACCATTGGTGAACGGACGTCGCATTAAACTTAAATACGCGCACGCTGGTGGCTATAACCCACCATTGATTGTTATTCATGGTAATCAGGTCAATCAATTACCAGCGTCTTATAAACGTTATTTGATTAACTATTTCCGCAAGTCGTTGAAGATAATGGGTACGCCAATCAAAGTCGACTTTAGAGGCACCATGAACCCATTTGCTAACAAACGTAAGTTAACATACACAGAACAAAAGAAACGAGCCCGAGCGACTCAGGGTTGGAATCTAGATAAAGACAAGTAAGCGTTCATCTAGACACATTAGGCAATTAAAAAAGGCGACCTAAGGTCGCCTTTTTATTTATCGTGTTCGCCTCAAATAGAGAGCCGCGATATCTAGCCTACGGAGTTTGTGGCTGTGTTGGTGCGGTCAAACCCTGATTGATGGCTGATATATCGGCTTCGGATACCGTACCTGCAGCTTCTTTCAAACGCAGCATATTAACGATATATGCGTAACGTGTTGTTGAAAGCTGACGCTTGGCATTATACAAGTTACGGGTACTTTCCAAGACATCAACGATGGTACGAGTACCAACTTCAAAACCTGCTTCGGTCGCTTTTAATGCACTCTCTGCAGAGATAACCGATTGCTCTAGGGCTTTAACACCTGAGATAGTGGCATTGATGGTGTTATAGGCATTTCGTGATTCACGAATAATCGAACGATAAATCAATTCCATATCTTGGCTAGCAACAACGTAATTTTGTTGCGCTTCACGTACCTGTGAACTTGTGTTGCCACCAGAGTAAATCGGCACATTCAATTGCAAACCAATTATTTGCGTATCGTCTTCTTGGCCATCAATATCTAGGAAGTCATCATCGGTATCGGTGGCAGATAAGCTACCAAATAAGCTCAGCGTAGGTAAATGACCTGAGCTGGCTAAATCGATGCTTTCTTTAGCAATATCCAAGTTAACTTTTTGACCTAGCAATTGTAAGTTTTTCGCTTCAGCCAATTTTTGCCATTCGTCGGCGTTGCTCGGCGTCGGCGAGTAAGGGCTGAATCGCTCGGTATTTAAAACACTTAGATCGCGTGGGTAAACACCGGTAATTTCGCGCAGTAATTCTTCTGCAGTATAAACTTGGTTTTCTGCTGCAATTTCATCGGCTACTGCGGTATCAAATTGTGCTTGTGCTTCATGAACATCGGTAATCGCGGTCAAGCCAACGGAGAATCGTTGCTTGGTTTGCTCTAATTGACGTTCGATAGCGGCTTTTTCTGCACGAGCAAATTCTAGGCCATCATAAGCGGCTAGAACGTTAAAGTACGCTTCGGTGACACGGGTGATCAATTGTTGTTTTACAAACTGATAATTAATGTCAAAACGATGCGCGTTCTTCTCGGCAATATCTAGACTCAACCAACTGTTGTGATGGTACAGCTGCATATTAAGTTGCAATGCAAGCTCAGTGGTTTCTGGTTCTAGGAAATCTTGGTCATCACGTTCTACTTCAGTTTGCGAGTAGGTGGCGGTGGCATTCAATTGAGGCAGCAAAACAGAGCGAGCCTGCTCAATAGTCTCTTGCGAGGCGTTAAATTGAGCTTGTGCACGAAGTACAGTTGGATCGTTATCTAGCGCTAATTGATAAATTTGTTGTAGGTCTTGCGCGTTAGTAAGTGAGCTGAAACCAGCCAACACTAAACCCGCAACAACAGAATTTAATTTTTTTATCATGAGTTTACTTTCCCTTAATTTACCAATGCTGATATTTTATTTGGTAATTGTATCGGTATTTAATGCTATGCTGAACAAAAATAGGGGTATCCAGCCTAGTTAAAGTGTAACAGAAAATTTCTCTAACACATTGTATTCGCTCAAAAGAATTACACAATATGAACAAACTTTACAAAATCAAACAATTTAACTCTGACGATTATATTGTCGAAGGCCGCGATGTTAAGTACCAGGGCTTTTTTCGCATTGATCAATATCAACTTAAGCATAAGTTATTTGCAGGTGGTGAAAGTGCGTTAATACGCCGTGAAGTGTTTGAGCGTGGTGATGCGGTTGTGTTAATTATCTTTGATAAAAAACAACGACAAGTGTTAATGATTGAGCAATTTCGAGTCGGTGCGATCCGCAGTCAAGATAATCCATGGTTGCTTGAATTTGTTGCTGGCATGTTTGATCAAGACGAACAGCCAATTGATGTCGCCATTCGCGAAGCCAAAGAAGAGGCCAATATTGATATTACGGCTGATGAGTGTCAGTTTGTTTGCGAATTTCTGCCGAGCCCAGGTGGTACCTCTGAAAAAATTTATATGTATGTTGCTTATACCGACTTATCAGCGTACCAAGATGGTCAAAATCATGGCCTTGCCGATGAACATGAAGATATTCTGGTGCATAAGCTACCCTTAACTGAGGCGTTGGCGTTGCAAGCACAAGGCAAAGTAAATAACGCCTCCAGCATTATTGGGTTACAATGGTTGGCTCTGCAGTTTGGTGGATAACTTTAACTGTCGTATTTAAAATGAAAACACAGGCTGTTTATGGCACGTTATCGTCCTGATATTAAAAACCTCATTAATTTAGCTGAAACCAGCTATATGATGCTTATTCGATTACTTGGTGGTATTGATGAGCAGGGGCAAGTGCGCGAATTTCATATAAGCGAGTCATTGTCTTATCGTATGTCGATATTGGAAAAAACTCGATATACGCAAATGGTACAGTTTCAACAATTAATTAATGCCAAAGAATCCTTAGCAAGCAAGGTCTATTTGCCCAAGCCGGCAATGACAATCCGTGTTTATCACGATGCTCGTATTGTTGAAGTGGTCGAAAGTCAAAATATGCGACAAATTAAACCACGCTATGATTACCCCAATCAGCGCATGCACCAACCCGATGAAAAACGCCAGACATTGGTGTTTTTAGTTGAATGGCTACAGTTGTGTCTGCAACAAGGTAAAGCCAATGTCACTTTCACAACCAAGTAAAAGGACGCTGTGTTAATGCCAACAATGTCCGTCGCGCAAATCTCAGATTGCCACCTCTATGAAGATAAAAGTGCATTGCATTATGGCGCCAATGTGTTTGACAATTTACAACGTATTCTCGATGAGCTTGGTAAATTAGCGCATTTAGATGCCATCGTCTTTACCGGTGATCTAACCCAAGATCATAGTCTTGGCTCGTATCAATTGTTTAACCAATTAATTATTGATGCCAAGCTCTCATGTCCATTGTATGTATTGGCGGGTAATCATGATGACGAGCACGTCATGGCTACGACGTTAACGGCGTCAACGATAAATCATAAAAAACACATTGAGCGCGGCAACTGGCAGTTATTGCTAACGCGCAGCAAAAGCGAAACGCCGGCAGGTTTTGTCGATAGCCATCATTTACAGCAATTAGCACATGTTGCTGATAGGGTAGAGCATACGTTGTTATTTATGCATCATCACCCAGTTGATGTGGGGTATTTTATCGACCGTCATGGCCTTAATAATCAAGCTGACTTTTGGCAAGCCGTTGAGGCAAACCAAAGCATAAGAGCTGTTGCTTGTGGTCATATTCATCGCGGCCAGACATACCAAGGCCCTAAAAACGTGCATGTGTATGCTTGCCCGGCAACCTCGATTCAATTTGATCCAGACTTTGACGGCGTAAAGGCTTTACCGAAAGGCGCTGGCTATCGACAGTTTATGTTGCATCACGATGGCACTATTACCACGACACTGGTCTATCTGGATTGATGCGCTTGCAACGATTGCTAATTATTCATGGTTTTAATAGCTCTCCCGGCTCGATGAAAGCGCAGTTAACTATGGCGTATTTCGACAAACACTTTCCTCATATTAAAGTGCATGCGCCGCAATTAAAATCGTCGCCGTTACAAGCGTTACAGCAATTACAGGACATCATTGCATCCCAACCAAATGCACACTGGTATATTACCGGTTCATCATTAGGTGGCTTTTTTGCCACCTACTTGAGTGAGCAATATGGCCACAAAGCGGTGTTAATAAACCCAGCGGTTAGGCCGTTTGAGCTGCTGCAAGATGTGATTGGTGAGCAAACCAATCCTTATACCAATGAAACCTATCATGTGTTGCCGCAGCATATGCAACAATTGCAAGATATGTATCAAAATCGCATCGACGCTAACAATTATATGGTAATGGTACAAACTGGCGATGAGGTATTGGATTACCGTCAAGCCGTCGAAAAGTACCAGCACAGCCACTTAATTGTGCAGCAAGGAGGCGACCATAGTTTTATCGACTTTGAAAAAATGCTGCCTGTTATTGTTAAATTCTTCCAATTAGAGAATAATGGGCATAGCGAGAGGGCGTAAAACTGATTTATTTTCAGTGTTTAACAACACGCCCCCTGTCATCAAAACGATAAAAACAATAATTCAACTTCTTTCACGATAGACGTTTATGACTGATCAATATAATTCTGAAGCCATTGAAGTATTAAGTGGTCTCGATCCGGTACGCAGACGACCGGGTATGTACACTGACACCATTCGCCCAAACCATTTGGGGCAAGAGGTTATCGACAACTCTGTCGATGAGGCCCTGGCCGGTCATGCCAGTAATATCCAAGTTATTTTACATGAAGATCAGTCACTTGAGGTTATTGATGACGGTCGAGGCATGCCCACAGATATCCACCCTGAAGAAGGGGTGCCTGGGGTTGAACTGATTTTCACTCGATTGCACGCCGGTGGTAAATTCTCAAATAAAAACTATCAATTCTCTGGTGGTTTGCATGGTGTTGGTATTTCCGTTGTTAATGCCTTGTCCAAACGAGTAGAAGTCATTGTTCGTCGTAATCAACAAGTGTTTGAAATGGCATTTGAGAATGGTGAAAAAGTCTCTGATCTCACCGTCACCGGTAGCGTAGGTAAAAGAAATACAGGTTCACGAGTGCGATTTTGGCCCGATGGTGGCTATTTCGATTCACATAAGTTTTCAGTGGCTAAAATGGCACACATCCTTAAGGCCAAAGCGGTACTTTGCCCTGGTTTATCGATTAAGTTTCACGATAAAGTTGGTAATGAAAAGTATCAGTGGTGCTATGAAAACGGCCTTGAAGACTATTTAAAAGAAGCAGTAAATAAATTTACCAATCTTCCAGAAGAGCCATTTATTGGCAGTTTTTCATCACAGCATGAAGCCGTCGACTGGGCTGTAACTTGGTTACCAGATGGCGGTGATAATGTTGGTGAGAGCTATGTAAACCTTATCCCGACCATTCAAGGCGGTACCCATGTCAACGGTTTACGTCAGGGGTTATTGGATTCCATGCGTGAGTTTTGTGAATTTAGAAACCTTATTCCGCGTGGCGTTAAACTGACGCCCGATGATGTTTGGGATAAGTGTTCTTATATCTTGTCGGTAAAAATTCAAGACCCACAATTTGCCGGACAGACCAAAGAGCGTTTGTCATCAAGGCAGTGTTCAGCGTTTGTGTCTGGTGTGGTCAAAGATTCATTCAGCTTATGGTTGAATGAGCATACTGAAATCGCCGAAGCCTTAGCTGAGTTTTGTATTTCCAATGCACAACGTCGCATGCGTGCCAGCAAAAAAGTGGTCCGTAAAAAGGTCACACAAGGTCCAGCCCTGCCAGGCAAGTTGACCGATTGTGGCTCACAAGAGCCAGAGCGCACCGAATTATTCTTAGTAGAGGGTGACTCTGCTGGTGGTAGTGCTAAACAGGCTCGAGACCGTGACTTTCAGGCGATCATGCCGCTGCGTGGTAAAATCCTAAACTCATGGGAAGTAGAATCAGGACAAATCCTTGCGTCACAGGAAATTCACGATATTTCCGTCGCCTTAGGAATCGATCCTGAGTCTGAAGATTTATCAAGCTTACGTTACGGTAAAATCTGTATCTTGGCGGATGCTGACTCTGATGGTTTGCATATCGCAACCTTACTTTGTGCATTGTTTATGCAGCACTTTTTGCCTTTAGTTCAAGCGGGTCATGTGCATGTAGCCATGCCACCGTTATATCGTATTGATGTCGGTAAAGAAGTATTTTACGCGCTTGATGAGCAGGAAAAAGACGGTGTGTTAGATCGCATTGAAGCGGAAAAACTGCGAGGCAAAGTCAACGTACAGCGCTTCAAAGGTCTGGGTGAAATGAACCCACTGCAACTTCGAGAGACCACCATGGATCCAAATACACGACGTTTGGTGCAGCTAACGGTAGATGAATTTGATACAACGATGGAACTTATGGATATGTTGTTATCGAAAAAACGTGCAGGTGACCGTAAAGAATGGCTACAAGAAAAAGGTAATTTGGTTAACCTGACCTAATTATTCTTAATAAACCTCTCATATTGACATAAAAAACGCAGTCTTTACTGCGTTTTTTATTACCTTTTGTCCGGGTAACTGGTTGAATTAATGCCTATTTTTTATATCAGACAAGAACTTCAAAATCTCCCTGCAAATAAAAAATATTAGCCTATACTTGAGATAATTCTGTGCAAAAAACTAGAGATAGGTGTCATGAAAAAACTACTGATTGCAATGCTAAGTGTTGTCTTGGTTGCTTGTTCTGCAAGTGGCGATACCCCTGCGCAGCAACGCGCAACGATTGACAATATAAACAATGAAGTTCTTGCCAAAGTCGATAAAGAAAGCCCTGGCGCTGCTGCCAAAGCAAAATCAGCCGCTGGTGGTTATGCGACATTCACAAATGGTCAGGTTAACTTGATATTCTTCGCCGCAGGCAGTGGCTTTGGTGTTGCGACCAGTAGTGGTGGTAAGAAAACCTATATGGATATGTATGAAGGTGGCATAGGTTTAGGTTTAGGCGCAAAAGATTTTGATGTGTTATTTGTCTTTCACACGGCCGAAGCGTTCAATAACTTCGTTGAAAAAGGCTGGGCGTTCGGTGCTGAAGCCGATGCTGCGGCAAAAGCTAACGATAAAGGCGGTCAAGCAAGCGGTGGTGTGACCATCGGTGACATTACTGTCTATCAATTGACTGAAGCTGGTTTGGCTCTGCAAGCGACGTTGAAAGGTACTAAATACTCGAAGAATGATGAATTGAATTAATTTGATTTAAACATTCTATTAATTACTCCCGAAAAACACCCTGACTTGTCACTAGGGTGTTTTTTTATGCGTGCAGTTTATTGTTACGCTGAGCGATAAAATTTCTACTATGCTAAGTAAATACCTATAAACACCATGTAAACTAATGAGTTAGACATGAAAAATAGCCACATCTTTCGCAGTATCTCGGTCATTATTATAATGTGCTTGCTCAACGCGTGTAGCGCTAGCGTACCGGCGACTCATGTGCGCGCTGAAATTCTAAGCTTGCGTGATCAAACCATTGCCGACATTAGCGAATACGATCATAGCTTTGCCGCATCCATCAAGCGTCAAGCTGGCTATGCAGTGTTTGGCCTTGCCGCAAACGACAAACTACCGTTTCCAAGCGATATGGCTGTTGGCGTATTACGAAATCAGCAAAACAGTGAAAATGTTTTTATGCTCGCGCAAACACCATCATTAAATGATGTGAGCCAACGCTTACTGTTTGTTTTTGACAGTCACAGCAACATGATGGCGTTCATTAGCCAAGCGAAAACATTTGATGACATCGATGATCTGCCAGAGCAGCAAAACTATCAGTTTCAACCTGGCAGCGTGAACGCTTATCTGGTTGCAGAAGATGGCAGTTATCAGCCTATTGCTATCCAGTCAGGTCGCTATTGGCAAAATAATAATTTACACTAGTTTTCTCAATCACCACTCTCGGCACGAGCAATAAACGAGTCATGAATATCAGTGAATCTCAACAACAAGCGAAGACCCTGTGTCATATTTCTGTGGGTACCAATCAATTAACCAACGCCAGTGAATTTTACGATGCGGTTTTAGCAACATTAAATATTCATCGAGTGACCGAGCATGAGCAATCTGTCGCCTATGGTAAAGGTTACCCTACCTTCTGGTTGCAAATCCCCTTTGATCAAGGCGTGGCAACGGTCGCTAATGGCTCACATATTGGTTTTATGGCAACCAGTAAACAGCAAGTGGATGCCTTTTATCGTGTGGCGATAGCGCATGGTGCTAGATGCAATGGCAAACCAGGACCTCGCCCTGAATACGGTGATCCATATTATGGTTGCTTTGTTATCGATTTAGATGGGCATCGCATCGAAGCCAGCTTTTGGGACGTAAATTATTCAAAATAGTGGTTAAAATCTTGTAAACCAGAAAAAACAGTTTTTAACTTGCTGTTTTTTCGATATTCTAGAAATCATAATAATAATCATATTTATACAGATACTTTGACGAGTTTTCGTCAGGATTCGGGACCCCATGTATTATGTCTGATGCAATCGAAATGAGTTTAGATGGCGTAGAGCAACTGCCATTAAGACGCTTTACCGAAGATGCTTACCTGAATTATTCCATGTACGTCATTATGGATCGTGCTTTGCCACACATTGGTGATGGTTTGAAGCCGGTACAACGTCGTATTGTTTATGCGATGAGTGAGCTTGGCTTAAATGCTGCGGCGAAATATAAAAAATCAGCCCGTACCGTTGGTGATGTGTTGGGTAAATTTCACCCACATGGTGATTCTGCCTGTTATGAAGCCATGGTGTTAATGGCGCAACCGTTCTCTTATCGTTACCCTTTGGTTGATGGCCAAGGTAACTGGGGTGCGCCTGATGATCCTAAATCATTCGCAGCGATGCGATATACCGAAGCCAAATTATCAAAATTTGCCGAAGTCTTATTATCTGAATTAGGTCAAGGCACAGTTGATTGGTCGCCAAACTTTGATGGCACCATGAAGGAGCCTAAAACCCTTCCAGCGCGTTTACCTCATATTCTGTTAAACGGCATAACCGGTATCGCTGTTGGTATGGCGACAGATATTCCGCCACATAATGTGCGTGAATTGGCCGATGCGTGTGTGCATTTAATTGAGCAACCTAAAGCCGAAATAAGCGATTTATTGCAATTCGTAAAGGCACCTGATTACCCAACTGATGCGGAAATCATTACCCCAAGCGAAGAGATTGCTAAGATTTATCAAACCGGTCGCGGCAGCATTAAAATGCGTGCCGTGTTCGATATGGAGCAGGGCGATATCGTTATTAGCGCGTTGCCACATCAAGCTTCTGGCGCCAAGATTCTTGAGCAAATCGCGCAGCAAATGCAAGCCAAAAAATTACCTATGGTTGTCGATTTACGCGACGAGTCAGATCATGAAAATCCGACTCGTTTGGTTGTCGTACCGCGGTCAAACCGAGTTGATGTTGAGCAACTGATGGCGCATTTATTTGCCACTACAGACTTGGAAAAGAACTATCGCGTTAACTTAAACATGCTAGGTTTGGATAACCGTCCTGCGGTTAAGAACTTAAAGCAAATCTTGTCAGAATGGTTGGAGTTTCGACGTGAAACCATTCGTCGTCGCTTGCAGTACCGATTAGACAAAGTATTAGCGCGTTTACATATCTTAGATGGCTTATTGATTGCTTATCTAAACATTGATGAAGTCATTGCCATTATACGTGAATACGATGATGCCAAGGGTGAGTTAATGTCGCGCTATGGTTTGAGTAAAATTCAAGCCGACGCCATTCTCGAAATCAAGTTACGTCAACTTGCCAAACTGGAAGAAATTAAGATTCGCAGTGAGCAAGATGAGCTTGCTAAAGAACGCGAACACCTTGAAAAAATTCTTGGTTCAAAAGCACGCCTTAATACGCTGATGAAAAAAGAGATCTTAAAGGCGGCTGAAGACTATGGTGATGACCGACGCTGTATGCTGGTTGAGCGCAGTGAAGCTAAAGCATTAAATGAAAAAGACTTGATGCCATCAGAGCCAGTGACGGTTGTGGTCTCAGAGAAAGGCTGGGCAAGGGCTGCAAAAGGCCATGATATCGATGCAGCTGCGTTAAGTTATAAAGCGGGTGACACATACTTATGCAGTGCCAAAGGCCGCAGTAATAACCCGGCGGTGTTTATTGACTCATCTGGTCGAGCCTTTGCCACCGATGCGCATACTTTGCCATCGGCTCGCTCACAAGGCGAACCATTAACAGGCCGTTTTAATTTGAGCGCTGGTGAAACCTTTACTCAGGTGGTTATGGGTAACGATGAGCAAAAATTCTTGCTGTCCTCTGATAGTGGATATGGCTTTATCGGCTCGTTCGCCGATATGGTGTCGCGCAATAAAAACGGTAAAGCCTTATTGAGTTTGCCACAAGGTGCCAAAGTCATCCCACCTTCTGTGGTGGAAAACATTGATGAACAACTGTGTTTGTCGATCACCACTGAAGGGCGCATGCTATTGTTTCCGTTGGCGGATTTACCGCAGCTAAGTAAAGGTAAAGGTAATAAGATCATTAATATTCCGTCGGCTCGTGCTAAGAGTCGTGAAGAGTTTGTGACAATATTGGCCGTGGTCGATAATGAACAACCGGTGACCTTATTTGCGGGTAAGCGCAAGCTAACCTTAAAACCTGCCGATTTAGAGCATTACCGTGGTGAAAGAGGTCGACGTGGTAACAAATTACCTCGTGGATTGCAGCGCGTTGAACGAATAATTGTCGGTGTCGAAGACTGATATAACACGTCAAGTGAATAAGGGCAGCGTCGCTGCCCTTTTTATTTTGTGCAGCAATTAATCACTAATTGTTAATAGGGTTTCGCAACGAACCCTAAATATGTGTATAATTCGCAACCTGAAATTTAGCTTTTGAGGTTTTTTCTGTGCTGGCTGTATTGCGCGTTATCTTTATTTGTATTGCTTTGGTGGTGATTTTTCTTACATCAATGGTGCTTTGTGTTGTTCGTCCTTTTCACCGAAATAACGTTCACGATACCGCATCATTTATCGGCAAAATTGCGATTATTCTTGGTATTAAAGTTGAGATAAGACGACCTAAAAGTCTTGATAAAATCGGTCCGGTTGTTTACGTTGCCAACCATCAAAATTCCTACGATGTGTTTACCGTTAGTGCGTCATTGCCAAAAGGTACGGTAAGCATTGGTAAGAAGAGCCTTAAGTGGATTCCATTATTCGGACAAATGTATTGGTTTACCGGTAACATCTTGATTGATCGTGGTAATCGCTCAAAAGCGCACGGTACGATTGCATCATCAGCAGAAAAAATTAAAGAACGAAATATCTCGGTATGGTTGTTTCCAGAAGGGACTCGCAGTTACGGTCGCGGTCTACTACCATTTAAAGCGGGCGCATTCCACACAGCGGCTTTAGCGAACGTGCCTGTGGTGCCAGTATGTGTCAGTAACACCCATGATATGGTTAAACTTAATCGTTGGAATAACGGTAAGATGATCATTGAATTTCAAGAGCCAATCAATGTCGAAGGCAGCCAACGTGAATACATACGTCACTTTGCCAATGACACTCGTGTCTTGATGATGGAACGAATTAAAGAGCTGAGCGTCGAAGCCGGTAACCCATTTGAGAATCTACCCGTGGTAGAGAAAAAAGCAGGATAGTGTAATGAGCGAAACAAGCGTGGATTTAACCGACGAGCAAAAAGCTGAACTGCAAGAATGGTATGCCCATACCGATGCCTTGATTAATGAGCTGCTAGAAGATGGCACGAATGATGATGCGGTGCATACCATAGAACATCACTTTTCCTGTTCAAACTTTGATACCTTAGAAGCAGCGGCTATCAGTGCCTTTAAAGAGGGCATGGAAGTTGAAGAGCCGGAAGAAGCGGAGCTTGAAAACGGCGCTCGTGTGTTTGCTTTCGACGTGATTACAGAACAATATCTTGATGATGACGTGCTGAAGAAAGAAACACTGCACATGTTTGAATTCGCCCAACGTTGTAATATTGATTACGATGGCTGGGGCACCTATTTCGAAGAATAATTGCAATCCTAGCATCATAAAAAAGGCTGTTATTACAGCCTTTTTTATTGCTTAAAAATCGTAACTCAAGCCGACAATAAACAGTATGTCAGTTTGCTCAGGTATATTGCCGTCTTCATCTGGTATCGGCTGGTCAACATGATCAACAATGGCCTTTAAATCAATGTCGAAATCGCTGAGTACTTCGATTTCGATGCCCGTTTCTAAATGATGTATAACTTTACCTGACTCTTCAGAGACAAATTTGGCGCTGTAAATAAATACATATTCAATGTCATCGGTGAGGTCCCGCTCATACATGGTACCAAGCAAAATAACCGGTGAGGTATCATCGTCTTTTTCGCCCTCATCAACTTTATTGAACCGAGTGTACTGGATACTTGGACCAGCATAGATATCCCATTTGAAATCCGCTTCATCATAGAGAATATAACCAGCAGCGACACCGGTGGTTACTTGGTATTCAATGTTCTTAAATTCGTCGGTATAGTATTCAAAAGATGGTAAGCGAAAAAAGAATCGGCGCGAATAAAACCAGTCAAATGACGCATTAAAGCGATGATTTTCTTCGGTTTTTACATTGCTACCGGTGTCAGGATCTTCGACTTCTGAAAATATGCCGGTATAGGCTAGCAAGGTTCGGGTAATCGAGGTTAAACGAGTCGCACTGGCCTGCGCTGTGTAGTCAAAGCGCTCCGAGTTACCGCTTTTAAAGTTCATACCGATGCTGATATCACCATCCCACAAACTATCACCACTTTTCTCTGAAGGGGCTATCGACAGTAACATAATGCGTGGAAAGCTTACGTCAGGTTGATTGATGAATTTGATTTTATCTTCGGTGATCAATAATTGGCCGTGGGCGATAAGGCCATCGTCCATACGAATGCTCATCACTGAATTGGTTCGGATTTGCGCAATATCCTTCATCTTGATATTAACGAGACCAACTTCATCACTGTCAAATTCGACGGTGTCTTGATACATGGAAATCAGTTCGCCGCCTAATAGCTCGCCTTTTTTAAGCAGTATCCAGTCCCATTTTTGCGGAATAGCTGGCACGTCAATAGGCCAATCTGGTACAGCCGGTTTATTGTCGGTTGTCTGTTCTTGGAAAGCGTTTGATGATGGCGAGTAAAGCGCAAATATGATCAGTAACGTACCTAGCAATGTAGCTAAAGCGTTCATACGACAAACTCAGTTATTATATTTTATTATGGTCACTCAATTTAATGTAGCACTTGCAATGGGCAAAAAAAAGTCAGCATATAAAATGCTGACTTTTCAATGGTTGCAATCGCGTTGATGTTACATGTTGGCGATAGACAGCTTTTGTTCTTCAAGCTTGGCCAATGTCGCTTCCGCTTCAGCCAGTTTGTCGCGCTCTTTAGCAATTACCGCTTCAGGTGCTTTACTGACGAAGTTGTCATTGCTTAGTTTGCCGCGTGTGCGCTGAACGTCTTTTTCAATTTTCTCAATTGATTTATTAAGACGTGCAAGCTCGGCTTCGACATCAATTAAGCCTGCCATCGGAATAAGTACGCTCATCTCACCAACAACAGCCGTTGCAGATGCTGGGCCTTGCTCGTCATCGGCTAGAATATCAATGCTTTCTAGCTTGGCTAAGGCGCTTAAGAATTGGCTGTTTTGTTGCAAGCGGCGCTCATCGTCAGCGTTAACGTTTTTCACCAATACCGGTAATGGCTTGCTTGGCGCAATATCCATTTCACCGCGAATATTACGAATCGCTACGATAAACTGCTTAAGCCACTCAACATCGCTAATCGCTTGCTCATCAACCTGTGCTGCATCAAATTGCGGGTACGCTTGTACCATGATGCTGTCGTCGTTAACGTCAGCCTTGGTAAGCGGTGCAACACGTTGCCAAATGGTTTCGGTGATGTACGGCATGATTGGGTGCATAAGACGCAATAACGCTTCTAACACGTTGACCATGGTATGGCGAGTACCACGTTGCTCGGCTTCACTGCCTTTGAAAATGACCGGCTTGGTTAATTCAAGATACCAATCACAGAACTGGTTCCAAGTGAATTCATATAATGCCTGGGCGGCAATATCAAAACGGAAGCTATCAAATGCTTGATGCACGGCTTTAACGGTATTTTCAAACTGGCCAATGATCCAGCGATCCGCGAGTGACAACACCATGTCTTTATTTTCAAGACCACAGTCATGCTCTTCAGTATTCATTAATACATAGCGACTGGCGTTCCACAGCTTGTTGGTAAAGTTACGGTAACCTTCCAAGCGTTTCATATCCCAGTTGATGTCACGTCCTGTAGACGCAACCGCAGCTAAGGTGAAACGCAGGGCATCGGTACCATGGGCTTCAATACCAGCAGGGAACTCTTTTTTGGTCAGCTTAGTTATCTTTTCTTTTAACTTTGGCTGCATCATGTTGCCAGTGCGCTTTTCAAGTAGATCATCAAGCTCGATACCGTCAATCATATCCAGAGGATCGATGACATTACCTTTTGATTTACTCATCTTGTCGCCGTTCTCATCACGAATAAGACCGGTTACATAGACTTTCTTAAATGGCACTTGCGGTGTACCTTCGTCGTCTTTAACAAAGTGCATGGTCATCATGATCATGCGGGCAACCCAGAAGAAAATAATATCGAAACCGGTTACCAGTACATCCGTTGAGTGGAATTGTTTTAGCGCATCGGTATCTTCTGGCCAACCTAAGGTTGAGAAGGTCCAAAGTGCTGACGAGAACCAGGTATCCAGTACATCGTCGTCTTGACGCAATACAGCATCAGCAGACAGGTTGTTTTGGCTGCGTACTTCGTCTTCGCTGCGACCAACATAGACATTGCCTTGTTCGTCATACCAAGCCGGAATACGATGACCCCACCACAATTGACGTGAGATACACCAATCTTGAATATCGCGCATCCAAGCAAAATACATATTTTCATATTGCTTAGGTACAAATTCAATATCGCCTTTTTCAACGGCATCTATCGCAGGCTTGGCTAATACATCAGCTCGTACATACCACTGATCAGTCAAAAATGGTTCAATCACAACACCACTGCGGTCACCGTATGGTACCGTCAGATCATGGTCTTTAATTTCATCAAGCAAGCCCAACTGTTCAAATTCGGCAACGATTTGCTTACGCGCTGCAAAGCGCTCAAGGCCAGCATAAGATTCTGGTAATGCATCGCTGCATGCGTCTGAGGCTTCACCGTTTACATCAAATACTTCAGCTTTGCTCAATATGTTGGCATCAACATCAAAAATGTTGATCATTGGTAAGTTATGACGCTTACCGACTTCGTTATCGTTAAAGTCATGGGCAGGGGTGATTTTTACACAACCTGTGCCTTTGTCCATATCAGCGTGTTCATCACCAACAATTGGAATCAAACGATTAACGATAGGCAATAGGATATTCTTACCGATAAGATCTTGGTAACGCGGATCTTCTGGGTTTACCGCAACACCGGTGTCACCCAGCATGGTTTCTGGTCGCGTTGTTGCAACCACAATGTAGTCTTTGCCATCAGCAGTTTTTACGCCATCCGCAAGCGGGTAGCGGAAATGCCACATGTGGCCCTTCTTATCCTTGTTCTCAACTTCTAAATCAGAAATTGCGGTGTGCAATTTTGGATCCCAGTTGACCAGTCGCTTACCACGATAGATTAAATCGTCTTGATAAAGTCGAACAAACACCTCTTGTACAGCATTGCTCATGCCGTCGTCCATGGTAAAGCGTTCACGAGACCAATCGATAGAGTTACCTAAGCGACGCATCTGTTGACCAATGGTGCCACCTGAGTGCGCTTTCCAGTCCCAGATTTTATCGATAAAGGCGTCACGTCCATAGTCGTGGCGAGTTTTATTTTCTTCTGCCGCAATTTTGCGCTCAACCACCATTTGCGTGGCGATGCCGGCGTGATCGGTACCCGATTGCCACAAGGTGTTTTTACCTTGCATGCGCTGATAGCGAATCAATGAGTCCATAATGGTTTGTTGGAAGGCGTGGCCCATATGCAGGCTACCAGTAACATTTGGTGGTGGGATAGCAATACAGTAGCCATCACCTTTACCGGTTGGTGCAAAATAACCTTTTTCTTCCCAGGCTGTATACATAGCCTGTTCAATAGCCGAAGGATTAAACGTTTTTTCCATGATTTTCTTACAATTCTTTGCTTGTTAGGCCGACTCAGTTGCCAATTGGCAACCCGCTTGTTGATAGCTGCGATATCGCTGGCGAGCTTGTTGCTTTAAGCCATCGTCGGCAGGGACAAAATCTAAAATTTGTTTGAACTGGCCAGCAAACGCGGGAACGTTTGTGGCCAGGTTTACTAATACGTGTCTTTGATTGGTTGGCGCTTGCCAACTGATTTCGACGGGAGAACCAGACTCCAGCCCTTCGCCAGGCAGGTTGTGAGGAACAAAGCTGTCGCTATCAAACGACCACAACAGCTCGTCGATTTTGTGCGCATCACCTTGTGAGTCACAAAAAATAAACACTCGCTTATTTTGCCTGTATAGGCTGGCGACTTTTTCACACGCCAGACGCAGGTGATCTTGGGCGCTTGCATCGAGTACGCTAAAGATTACCTGAGTCGTCATATTACTCACCTTGTTCCTGACCGCTGCGGTTTAACAAGAATTGAGTCAACATGCTTACTGGACGACCGGTTGCACCTTTTTTCGCACCACCGCGCCATGCTGTACCTGCAATATCAAGATGGGCCCAGTTATATTTCTTGGTAAATCGAGCTAAGAAACAAGCGGCAGTAATGGTACCCGCTGCGCGTCCACCTAGGTTGGTGAAATCAGCAAATGGGCTTTCTAACTGCTCTTGGTATTCATCCCATAACGGTAAACGCCACGCGCGGTCGCCACTTTGATCCGATGCGTTAAGCAATTCGTGAGCAAGTGGGTTATGTGAACTCAATAGACCGGTTGCATGAGCACCTAAGGCAATAACACAGGCGCCGGTTAGGGTAGCAACATCGATGACCGTGTCTGGCTCGAAGCGCTCAACATAGGTTAATGCGTCACATAAAACCAAGCGACCTTCGGCATCAGTATTTAACACTTCAACCGTTTGACCAGACATGGTGGTTAAGATGTCACCTGGACGATAGGCATTGCCACCAGGCATGTTTTCACAACCGGCCAAAACACCAATAACATTGATTGGCAGGTCAAGTTCGGCCAATGCGTGCATAGCACCTAATACACCGGCAGCACCGCCCATATCGTACTTCATCTCATCCATTGCCTCACCAGGCTTGATAGAGATACCGCCAGAATCAAAGGTTAGACCTTTACCGACCAGCACAATTGGTTTGCTGTCATCGTTAGCGCCTTTGTAATTGATGATGGTCATCAAGGATTCATTGACACTGCCACGACCAACGGCTAGGTATGAACCCATACCCAGTTTTTCCATTTGTTGTTCGCCGATAACATCAACGCTGATTTTGTCGTTGATCTCGGTTAACTGCTGACCACGTTCGGCAAGATACGCAGGGTTACAAATATTTGGTGGCATATTGGCAACATCTTTACACGATGTCATGCCGCTAGAGATAGCTAAGCCATGTGCGACTGCGCGTTCACCAATAGGCAATTCGCGACGAGTCGGGACGTTAAATACGATTTTACGTAGAGGACGACGGGCTTCTTCTTTACGCGTTTTCAGCTGATTGAAGCTATACAGACAATCTTGTGTCGCTTCGACCGCTTGGCGTACTTTCCAATAAGTATCACGACCTTTAACGTGCAGCTCAGATAAGAAGCAAACCGCTTCCATTGAACCTGTTTCATTCAAGGTGTTGATGGTTTTGCTGATGATTTGGCGATACTGGCGCTCGTCCAATTCACGCTCTTTACCACAGCCAACCAAAAGAACTCGTTCAGACAGGACATTTGGTACTTGGTGTAATAACAACATTTGCCCTGGTTTACCTTCCAGGTCACCGCGGCGTAACAAATTAGAAATGTAGCCACCGCTAATGTCATCTAGTTGCTCAGCAACCGCACTTAGGCGACGTGGCTCGTATACACCGACGACAATACAGGCACTACGCTGCTTTTCCGGGCTGCCACTTTTTACACTGAACTCCATGAACACTCCTATTTAATGCTTAATTGTTGGTTTTTGACCACTTTTTTGTTTATCAACTTGCTAAAAACAACGTGGAAACGATAGACTATTTAGCGTCATTTTAAATTCTTTGCGCTATTATTAGATCTAGTAATTATAGCTAGATATTACGCGTCTTTAGGAATTATTGAGACAACGGCCAAAAACGAATGACTTATAAAAATGAGTAGTTTACTCAAAATTTGAGCGGTTGTCAGAAAAAAACAAAGTTTTTTGGGTTAATTTTGTGATTATTTTTCGATATTTATTAAATGAAGTTGGTCGCACTCAATTGGGTGTATTTTTTGTATTAATGACCATCTTTATCAGTCAAAAATTTGTACGTATTCTCGACGATGCCTCTGATGGGGATTTTCCTGCAGAGATGATTTTGACTTTCATGGGGCTGACAATTCCGCACTTAATGGGTGTGATGCTGCCTCTTAGTCTGTTTCTTGGTATTTTACTCGCTTATGGGCGTATTTATGCCGAAAACGAAATGACGGTTTTACATGCCTGCGGGGTCAGTGAATGGTATGTGGTTCGCATCACCTTAGTGTTGGCGGTGGTGACAAGTTTGGTCACTGGGCTATTTACCTTGTACTTGTCGCCATTAGCGCAAGAAAAGGAATACCAAGTCAAAGAACAGCTGTCTAAAGATATCG
Organism: Thalassotalea sp. HSM 43; assembly: GCF_004752005.1. Lineage (NCBI taxonomy): Bacteria > Pseudomonadati > Pseudomonadota > Gammaproteobacteria > Alteromonadales > Colwelliaceae > Thalassotalea > Thalassotalea sp. HSM 43. The sequence continues at coordinate 2,711,576 of NZ_CP038493.1, forward strand.
GTTTGACCGCGTTGACCGCAGGTCGGTTCCAAAAAACCAGCAACGATGAAGCCGTTGTTTTTATTGAAGATATTAACGATAAAAATGAACTGCGAAATGTATTTGTCGCGCAATTGCCAAAAGACGAAAGCGGCAGACAAGACATGATTAACGTTATCTTTGCCAAAACCGGTAAAGTAACCGAAGACGAAACCGGCGCGCAAAAGCTGATCATGAGCGAAGGTAATCGCTACCAGAAAAATAATCTGACCACAGAATTCGAAAGTATGGAATTTGCCGGTTATCAGATGAAAATACAAGACCAAAAAGTCGAAGAAAAACGGCGAAAACTCAGTGCCATACCAACCTCGGATCTAATCGGTCGCGATGATTTTGAAGCCCAAGCTGAATTGCAATGGCGGATGTCATTTCCAATTACGGTACTTATCTTAACCCTAATAGCGGTGCCTTTGAGTGTGGTCAATCCACGGCAGGGTAAGTTCGCCAAAATGTTCCCCGCTTTGATGCTGTTTTTGATTTACTATTTGCTGCTTACCAGTGCCCGCTCGGCAATGGATGATGGCAAAATTGCCCCGGCAGTTGGCTTGTGGCCCATTCATCTAACGGCGTTGTTTGTTGGTTGGATGTTGTTACTGAAAAGTCGAGGTAGCGGTAAAAAATTAAAAGCTCGATTGAAACGAGGCAACGCATAATGAAGATCCTAGATTTATACATAGGTCGCGTCATTGCCATGACCACGTTTTTAACCTTATCAGTATTGGTCAGCATCAGTGGCATCATCAAGTTTGTTGAACAAATGCGTGCCGTTGGTCGTGGTAATTATGACTTGCTTGATGCGGCATTATTTGCCTTTTATTCAGTCCCTCGTGATGTGGAAATTTTCTTTCCAATGGCGGCACTCGTGGGTGGTCTTATCGGTCTTGGTATGATGGCCAGCAATTCAGAGTTGGTGGTTATGCAAGCCGCTGGTTTATCGAAGCTACAAATCATTAAATCGGTGATGAAAAGTGCGGCGGTATTGATTGTATTAAGTATGGCTATTGGTGAGTTTTTAGCGCCGCAGGGTGAAGCCAAAGCTCGTGAAATACGTGCCCAAGCGATATCGGAGGGCAGCCTGATATCGGCGAAAAATGGCGTATGGGCCAAAGATGGCGAGTTAATCGTGCATATTACTGAAGTCGCAGATACCGGCACTTTAAAAAACTTGTCGATGTACAAGTTCAGTGATGAGCGCAAGATGGAGCGTTGGTTGAGTGCGAAAAGTGCCAGTTGGCTCAATGAACAATGGCAACTTAATGAGATCGAAGTTTCCACCTTTGGCGAGGAAAAAATTGATACCGAACATATAGACTCTCAAATGTGGCAGTCTAGTTTGACGCCAGAAAAGTTAGGTGTGGTGACGGTAAAACCTGAAGCGTTATCGTTACAAGGCTTGGTTAGCTACCTAGATTATCTAGAAGAAAACAAACAAGATACCAGTCGTTATATGTTGGCATTTTGGCGCAAGTTAATGCAGCCATTTACCGTGGCGGTGATGTTATTGGTTGCCTTGTCGTATATTTTCGGACCGTTGCGAAGTGTGTCTATGGGGGCACGTATCATGATGGGTATTGGTACCGGCATCGCATATGATTTTATTAATCGTATGTTTGGCTCGTTTAGCCAAACCTTCAATATGCCACCATTTTTGGGAGCGGTATTACCCAGCTTACTGTTTGTGGTTATTGCCGTATATTTACTGAGGCGAAAAGTGTAGCGTTAGCCGGCGTGAGTTAATTGCTTTAAGCGACAAAAAAAGACGGCTAATGCCGTCTTTTTTATGTTCTAAACCAAACGTTTAGCACATCGTCTGACTAGCCCATAGCCGCGCGATTCGCTTCGACGCTGAGCACGACAACTTCGGTGTCGGTCATTCGGTCTTGTAAACTCAATTTGTTTTTACGATCAAATAACACCCAAAAGTTACCCAGCCCTAATAAGGTAAATAACAGGCGCTTGCAGCCAGTGGCTTTATTTATTGGCGAACCATCTTGATGTTGTACCAGTAATCGCCATGCGCGCATCCCTATGGTTTGCCCCGCTTTGGCCCAAAAATAGACAAAAAAGAAGCCCACCCAAAACAACTTCCATGCTTCGTTTAAGGTAACGTAAAACCAATGCGAATTGAGCAAATCAATCGCATGTGCATAGCCTTGCGAGTCAATAATGCCTTGATCAAACAAATACAGATAGGGGACAGAGACAATAAACCCTGCCAACATGTAGACGGCAACAGCCATTAAAAAATCATAAATGTAAGAGCCCAGTCGGCGTCTGAAACCTGCCCGTGGAAATGGTTTGCTCATACTCAGTCCATCAATGCATTGTAAAATTGGCGAAAGTGTATCATTGTCTGTAGCAAAGCGAAATATGTGTCCATATCTCGACAATAACAAAGGAGTCGACATTGCTAAAACAATTGGAATTAAAAATACCGCCGTTGCTGGTCTTAATTATCGCTATGATCGTCTTATACATATTGCCTGATATCTCGATATTAGCGGCCTCAACGACTGCGCTACATTACTTACATGTTGCGGCCATTGTGTTGTCGGTGTTAGCACTAACGATTGTCTTGTTAGCGGTACTCGGCTTTAGGCAACAACACACGACAGTCGACCCTACACAGCCAAATAAAACCGAGGCCTTGGTGGTCAATGGTATTTATCGTTTGAGTCGCAACCCGATGTATCTGGCGTTTTTGTTGCTGCTTATTGCTTTTGGCTTGTGGCTTAATACGCTGGGCATAATCCCCATAGCGATTGCTTTTATCGTTTACCTGACGCGTTGGCAGATCATGCCTGAAGAAAGCTTTTTGCGGCAAAAATTTGGCGCCGATTACGAGCAATATTGTCGGCAGGTAAGGCGTTGGCTGTAAAGGGGGCAAGTCAACAAATCTCAGCAAGCTAAGCGAAGGCGTATTACACTTAACTACTGACAAGGTGGTTATCTAACAGGGCTTGTTTGTGCTGAAATTCAATGGCTTACAATTAAATCTAGTATTGTTATTGGTGATTTTTATGGCTGCCAATAGCAAAGTCAGTCATGGCACTGAGGTGGCAATTGGTTTGCAGCGTTACGTGCCGCTTAATCAACATGTCGAATTTGATGGTTTACTGTTTGCCGCAAAATACGACATCAAACAGCACTGGCAATTGTTTGCCGACTTTGAATTCTTGCAAGAGGAAGTCGACAATAACGATTTCACACTGTCACGGCAGTTATGGGGTGTTAGCTATCATTTTAATTGGCCCATTGCGCTGCAGTGGACGCTGAGCCTCGGCGGTCATCATCAACAACTCGACTTTGACGGTGTAGAATTTGATAGTGAAGAAAACGACTCCTCATTTTTAGCGCAATTAGAAAGCGAATACGCGATTAGCGACAATCACTATGCAGGCCTGCGCTTTCGTTATTATCAAATTTTTGACAATGACCGATACGATATTGGCTTGTCTTATCAATATCAATTAAACCATCATTGGCGCTTACGTTTGTTAACCGAACTTGGCTATGACAATAAATTCAACCATGATACCAATCGCTATAATATCGAAGCGCATTTTCGCTTTTAGCTAGTGTTGCTAGGACATTTATTTATATAGCATTTGTTTATGTAGCCCTTGTCTATGTAGCTTTGGTTAATTAAAGAGCCAGCTTAAACATGATCTGTTCAGAGCTGCTGGTCAAAGGAATGATCCAAATTTGTGCTCGCTGTACATAGAGCGCAAATCCTCCGGCTTTAGATGCGGCATAATAGCTATGCTTACCACAGTCAATATCGCGCAATGTTTTACCCGCGGCGCCACTGATAACAAACTGCGGCACATTGTCTTTCACTAAATATTCCAAATTATGGTCATGGCCTGCCAAATAAAGCGCTGTTTGATATTGCTTTAACATGTCGTAAAAAATCCCCGTTAATGCATCGTTATTGCCATGTGAGCCATTAGAGAAAATAGGATGGTGACCAAAGGCAATGATCACCGATTGTTGTTTACTCACTGTAGCAAAGGTATCCGCTAACCAGCTTATTTGCTCTGCTTGGACTGCGCCTTTGATAACCGGATCGGTATCCAGAGCAAGCAAATCAATGACTACACCGTCTTGTGTTAAGCGCTGATGATAATAATTATTGGCAAAGTTTAAGTTGTCGTGTTGTGCAAAGAAGCCTTTTAGCGCCCCTATGCTGCCATCGTAATCATGATTACCGGCAACAAGGTACCAAGGTAAACCACCATAGGATTTGGTAAAGTAAATATCTTTAAATCGACTGTCGGTATAAGGGTGGTCACTTGATGAGATGCCGGAAGGATAAAACACATCTCCAGTATGTATAATCGCATCGAAAGGGTAGTTTATATGGAAGTTTTCAAACAACTGCGCCGCTTGTTTTTGTTGTTCACCGCCAGTGCCTGTGTCGCCCATCACCAATAAGTGAATACCCGGCTGTGTATAAATCATCGGCTCAAAAGCGTAACTGGGGTCGACGCCAAGGTTGTCACACACGCCATCGCTAAGTTGTTTGGTGTTAATGTTATCCGCTTGGCTTGAGCCATCATCGGAACCACACGCTATCAGCAGCAACACTAAGCCGATAACACATATCTTTTTTAGACAGTCGTGGAGTCGACTGTTAAGCCAACAATTAATTCGCATTTTACCTCACCTGTAACAAGTGTAGACCTTGTCACAGGTTTCTAAAATTTCAGATGGCTAAAGAGGGGGCTAAGTGAATATTAATCGCTGATTTTGTTTTTAACTTCGGTAACGATGTGCCCATCTTCAACTTGTACATTGAGGATATCACCGGCATTGACTTGATCGGTGCGGCGAACAATCTGACCTTGCTGATCACGACTGATACTATAGCCTCGACCTATGGTGGCAAGTGGGCTCACTAAGTTTAGGTTTTGCGCCAACATCGACAAACGCATTTGCTTATTATCTTTGCTGTTGAACAAAGCACTTTTCAAACGCGCGCTAAGATCGTCAAGGTGATTGGCATGCAGCGCGAAATGTCTCGCTGGCGTTGCAAAAAGTAATCGCTGCGCTAACATCTGCTGAGTATTGGCTCGTTGTTGTTGGCGATCTTTAATTAAATTAACCAAGCGGATATGTAGGTCGTCAGACTTTTGCTGTTGCAGTCTTAATTGCGCGATAGGGCTTAATAAAGACAGTCGCTGCAATAATTGTTGCTGGCGATGGCGGTAACGGTGCACTACCGATTGCGCGGTCAGTTGCAAGCGTTGTTGCATGGTTTGAATTTGTCGGCGTTGAACACTGGTATCCTTAGACAACAGCTCAGCGGCTGCCGAAGGGGTTGGCGCACGCATGTCAGCGACGTAATCCGACAAGCTGGTATCGACCTCATGACCGACCGCACTGATGATTGGAATATCACAGTCAAAGATCGCTCTGACCACCACTTCTTCATTAAACGACCATAAGTCTTCTAACGAGCCACCGCCTCGACCGACAATAAGCGCGTCAACTTCGTCTCGCTCGTAAGCGGTATAGATCGCATCGGCAATTTGCTCGCTGCTGCCTTCACCTTGTACCAAGGTTGGGTAGATGATGACTTTGATGCCAGGGTTGCGACGTTTTAATACCTGCAAAATATCATGAACCGCGGCGCCGGTTGGCGAGGTGACCACACCTATGGTTTGCACATACTCTGGAATCGGTTGTTTGTAGCGTTGCTCAAATAAGCCTTCGGCTTGCAGTTGTGCTTTAAGTTGCTCGTATTTTTGTTGCAGTACGCCTTCACCCGCGTCTTGCATTTGCTCAATAATCAGTTGAAAGTCGCCGCGAGGTTCATACAGTGACACCCGCGCTTTCACCAGCACTTGTTTACCGTTTGCAGGCTTAATGCGCACGCTGCGGTTATTGCCTTTAAACATTGCACAGCGGACTTGAGATTTTGCATCTTTTAGCGATAAATACCAGTGACCGGAGCTTGCGGCGATAAAATTCGATATTTCACCACATAACCATACGACAGAGAGCTCAGATTCGAGAATATAACGTACTTTTTTAGTAAGCTCGCTGACCTGTAATATATGCTGTTTGGGGTTATTAAACATGTTTATTCTTTCGCTGATGTTAATTTTTCATAAAAAACGCAAGTTTTTCGCAAATTTCGGTTTACCTTAGATAACAAAGGCGATAAAATCCGACCGCAATATTTACTACTCCCACATAAGCGAGAATGTTGCCATGTTAAGAATAGCTCAAGAAGCCTTAACCTTTGATGATGTACTACTAGTACCTGCCCACTCGACAGTGTTACCTCACACTGCAGATATAAAAACCCAACTGACTAGCAAAATTCAATTGAATGTGCCAATTCTGTCTGCCTCTATGGATACCGTGACAGAAGCGCGCCTTGCTATTGCTCTTGCGCAAGAAGGTGGCCTTGGTTTTATTCACAAAAATATGACCGCTGCAGAGCAAGCGGCAAATGTACGTCAAGTTAAGAAATTTGAGTCTGGCATTGTGACAGATCCAGTAACTGTTCGTCCAGACGTTAGTATTCTAGAAGTATTGAAACTAGCTGACGAACTTAAGTTTTCAGGCTTCCCTGTTGTTGATGATAGCGACAGTTTAGTTGGCATTATCACCTCTCGTGACCTGCGCTTTGAAACAGACTTAAATAAGAAAGTATCTGAGTTGATGACTGGCAAAGACAAGCTAGTAACCGTGACGCAAGGTACCAGTCGTGAAGATATTCTCAACCTAATGCATGAAAACCGCATTGAGAAAATCCTACAGGTTGATGAACATTTTGCCTTGCAAGGTATGATCACCGTAAAAGATTTCCAAAAAGCTGAAAGCAAACCAAATGCGTGTAAAGACGAGTTCGGTCGTTTACGCGTTGGTGCGGCAGTAGGTGTTGGTGCCGGTACCGATGAGCGTATTGATGCTCTGGTTGCAGCTGGCGTTGATATTCTCCTTATCGATACCTCTCACGGTCACTCTCAAGGTGTACTTGATCGCGTTAAAGAAACTCGCACTAAGTACCCAGAGTTGCAAATTGTTGCCGGTAATATCGCGACTGCTGAAGGTGCAAAAGCACTAGCAGAAGCAGGTGCTAACGCGGTTAAAGTTGGTATCGGCCCAGGCTCAATCTGTACCACGCGTATCGTAACCGGTTGTGGTGTTCCACAAATTACCGCTATCTCTGAAGCAGTAAAAGGCACACAAGGTATGGACGTCACCATCATTGCCGATGGTGGTATTCGTTTCTCTGGTGATATCGTTAAAGCCCTAGTCGCAGGCGCTCACTGTGTCATGGTGGGTTCAATGCTTGCTGGTACTGAAGAAGCACCAGGTGAAGTTGAACTGTACCAAGGTCGTTACTACAAATCATACCGTGGTATGGGTAGCTTAGGTGCGATGAGCCAAAAAGAAGGTTCATCAGATCGCTACTTCCAGAAAAGTGATGGCGAAGCCGACAAATTGGTACCAGAAGGTATCGAAGGTCGCGTTGCCTATAAAGGTCCAATCTCAAATATTATCCATCAGCAACTAGGTGGTATTCGCAGTGCTATGGGTTTAACCGGTTCTGCTGACATTGAGACATTGCGTACTAAGCCACAGTTTGTTCGCGTAACCAGTGCTGGTATGGGTGAGTCTCACGTACATGATGTGACCATCACCAAAGAAGCGCCAAACTATCGTTTAGGTTAACCTGTCGTTAGTTTTTATTGGTTTAAAAATATATAAGCATGGCCTATATGAGGGCGGTGCTTCTTAGCAAAGAGAAAAGATAATGAGCAGAGACATTCATGACAGTCGAATTCTAATTTTAGATTTCGGTTCTCAATACACCCAACTTATCGCCCGTCGCGTTCGTGAAATAGGTGTTTACTGTGAACTGTGGGCATGGGACGTAACCGAAGAGCAAATCAAAGAATTTGCTCCGAGCGGTATTATCCTTGCTGGTGGTCCAGAATCTGTAACCGAAGACAACTCGCCTCGTGCACCACAATATGTATTTGATGCTGGTGTACCGGTATTAGGTGTTTGTTACGGTATGCAAACCATGGCCGAGCAACTTGGCGGCAGTGTACAAAGCTCTGAGCATAAAGAGTTTGGTTATGCCGCGGTTGAAGTGATTAAAAAATCAGAATTATTTAAAAACATCGAAGATGCGATTGCCGCTAACGGTAACGCAACGTTAGATGTTTGGATGAGTCACGGTGATAAAGTTGCGACGATTCCAGCTGGTTTTAGCACCATCGCACAAACGTCAAGCTGTGCACATGCGGCAATGGCCAATGAAGAAAAGCAATTCTACGGTGTTCAGTTCCACCCTGAAGTAACCCATACCAAACAAGGTATGCGTATGCTTGAGCATTTTGTTATTGATATTTGTCAGTGTGAAAAACTTTGGACATCAGCATCAATTATTGAAGATGCCATTGCCAAAATGAAACAGCAAGTAGGCGACGATGAAGTTGTGCTTGGTCTATCTGGTGGTGTTGACTCGTCTGTTGTTGCCATGCTTTTACACCGCGCAATTGGTGACAAGCTTACTTGTGTATTCGTCGATAACGGTTTATTGCGTTTAGACGAAGGTAAGCAAGTAATGGAAATGTTTGGTGATCATTTCGGTCTAAATATTATCCACGTTAATGCTGAAGATCGTTTCTTAGATCGCCTTAAGGGTGAAAATGATCCTGAAGCGAAACGTAAAATCATTGGTAATGTGTTCGTTGAAATCTTTGACGAAGAAGCGAGCAAACTAACCAATGCTAAGTGGTTAGCACAAGGTACCATTTACCCAGATGTTATCGAATCTGCGGCATCTGCTACAGGTAAAGCCCACGTTATTAAATCACACCATAACGTTGGTGGTCTGCCTGAAGATATGGAGCTTGGTCTTGTTGAACCGCTTCGTGAATTATTTAAAGATGAAGTACGTAAGATTGGTTTAGAGCTAGGCTTGCCTTACAACATGCTATACCGTCACCCGTTCCCGGGTCCTGGTTTAGGTGTTCGTATTTTAGGTGAGGTGAAGAAAGAGTACGCCGATCTACTGCGTCGCGCCGACGCTATCTTTATCGAAGAGCTGCACAACCACGACTTGTACAACAAAACCAGCCAAGCATTTACCGTATTCTTACCGGTACGTTCAGTAGGTGTTATGGGTGACGGTCGTAAATACGACTGGGTTGTATCACTTCGTGCCGTTGAAACCATTGACTTTATGACCGCTCACTGGGCACATTTACCGTACGACTTCTTAGGTCTGGTTTCTAACCGAATCATCAATGAAATCGACGGTATCTCACGTGTTGTTTACGATATCTCTGGTAAGCCACCAGCGACTATCGAGTGGGAATAATCAGCTAGATTGATTCGCGAATAAAAAAAGCCTGCACTCGCAGGCTTTTTTGTATTCATAACACTTATTGATTTAACGCTGATATATTTTCAATCCGCTAATTGGCAGCCGTCGGTTATTTTATAAGCATTGCTTTATTGCAATACGTTGCTTTTTCAAAGTCGCTAATATTCATCGCAATATTGGCTATCTCAGGAAACAAGCTGACAAGCTTAGCCACCATGTTTTGTGATAACGTGGCTTTTTGCTCCGTCGTGCGGCCTTGCATGATATGAGCAAATACATGAATAAAATCGTCTCGTTTATTACCTACCGAGTAGGTTTTAAACGTGGTTAGTCTTACTTTGATATCGCTCTCTTCAAATAAGCCGCTAGCGCTTGCGACTCGATGCAGTTGTTGCAGAATAAACTGTTCATCGTAAGATTTAAGGACGCTATCAGAGCAGTCCATAACAAAATGTGGCATTAATTTTCCATTCTAAGATGTTCAGGAACTAAGTTATCGTTATTGTACGACGAACGTCACGGTTACGTTCGCTGAGTAGGTGACCTTCTCAAAAGATGAGTCCGCAGATTGTTGCTGGTAAGAGTCGGATAAGCTCGCTTGTTTTATTCGGCTTCCGGTTATTTCTATTCTCTCAATATCATCTTCTTCAAAAGAGGAACGATCATTAAAAGATATCGCTTTTAAATCGATGCCCAATGATTGTGCGTAAAAATCTTTTTGCGCTAACACTTTATTGAGGGCGCTTTGTTTAGCTTTTTGTATATAAGCGTCTTTTTCAGAGTGCTCAAAATCGGTATTTATTAACGTGACTTCATCGTGAGCGTCGACTATTTTGGCAATACTTTGGAAGCCCAATTCATTGTCAATACGCACAGTGACGGTGTTCGCCACTTTATAGTTATCTGGCTTATCACCAAACCAGCCGTAATCTGGAGACGTTGAAAACTTTGAGTTTTTAATCTGATCAGAATGAATACCATCAGCGGTTAAAGTGGCTGAAATGTCATTCCTTAGCTTGCTGTTTTTTTGTAAAGACATGGCTAATTTTTTATCTTCGGTTGTGATCAGCATGCTTATTACCGCCACATCTTTAAAAGCTATTTCTTCAGCACTTTGTGTAATTGAAATGGTTTTAACGTCAGGATGAAAAAAACTCTTTAGCTCACTGGGGCTGCCTTTTAACTCTGGTTCCGCGAACGCAGAAAATGAACACAGTGCTGCTATCCCTATCAGTTTTAGATTCATATTAACTCTCCTTAGCCCAATTATTATTTGATAATGTCGTGCAGTATTATTTGGGTCGCAAGCTAAATAAGGCGCTAGCATGCAACGGTAAAACGTTATCGATTTGGCTGACCAATGAAATTATCCAACCCATATGCAATATAAGACCATAACGTTTTCAATAGGTTAACGTCAATCTATTATCCATTACATACTGTGCTGTTGTCGTGCTTAAAAGGTAGAGTTGATATAGGTATCTAAACGAATGAAGTACATCAAGCCCTGTTGTGAACAGGGCCTGTATTGAGGCGGGTTATAAGTTGGCTTCAGCGTAAATTTTGATGGCGTTAGCGAAATGTTCAGCGGTACCGGCACCATGCTGTTCAAACGCCGCTTTTTGGTGTTCGTCGTTGGCAATTGAGTCGGCCATTTTTAAGAAGCGCTCTTTGTTTATCAACACTGACTTTCCCTGCAACTTGGTCAATGCGAAGTTACTGTACATAAGGTACTCTCTAACAATTAATTGCATCTCTTCTGAGTCTATTGCAAGGGTCTGACAATCGCTGATTTTGCTCATCACTGATTCGGCTTTGTCCTTTAGAGCCATAGTATCTTCTATGCTCATATTCGCCAGTTGCTCCATGCGTTCGTCAACTTTGTCGTCACCAACACGCTCTCGTGCTAACTGTTCTTGTTTTTCTAATTCTGGGTTTTCTTGAAACTCTTTTTCGTCAGTCATCATTGGTTCTCAGTTATTCAAGGTTTAAATCGGTCAGGCCAGCATTTTAGTCGTTAAAAAAATCAATAAGTTGCATCTATTGCTGATTTGTTTGCTTACCAATTGAGCGATAATTTAATGGACATATGCAGGCTGACACAAAAAACGAATATTTGCTTATTATCTGCATCATTTGATAGCAAAAAATTGCCACAATTATGCTTAAATTTTCATTAAAGTATAGTGTTTTTTTTCATCTATACTACTTATAGTTATGGCAGCATAAGCGCCGTCAAATAAGCGTTTTCGACGAACCTAATAAAACGATAAAAAAACACTCATTAGCTACCGGCTTATATCAGTGCAGTGTTTTCAGTTAATGTGTTAGTTATTGGTTAGACTATTGTTTTTCTATCAGTTGAACGTAAAATATCGAACACTATTATTGCATGTATTATTCGTGATGTGGCCATATACCTTTGGCTTCGATCGGATAAAGTCTTTAAGGATTAACTATTGTTTTTCGAAGGTTCTGAAAAAAAAGCAGAAGTGATTGTGAGTGATCAGTTGTCACTGCTTGACGATGTAGATGATAACTTTTGGGCTGAAATGGTTGGTCGCTGTAATGCGCAAATATTGTCGAGTGTTAAAAACGCCGACTGCAAAGCCTATTTGTTGTCTGAATCGAGTCTCTTTGTTTGGAAGGATCGACTGATGATATTGACCTGTGGTGTTACCCGTTTGGTAAACTCTGTCGAGTACGTCATCCAACATTTCGGTATGGACAATATTCAACACGTGTTTTATCAACGCAAAAACGAATATTTCGCGCAGGCGCAATTTAGCTCGTTTGGTGATGATATCAGCTTGTTGTCAGATTATATGCCAGGCAAAGCCTATCGTTTTGGTGAACTCGACGGCCATCATAATTATGTGTTTCATCAAATCAGTGATTATCAGGCTGATAGTGAAGACAAAACTTATGAATTATTGGCTTATCAAATCAGTGACAAAGCCTCAACGATGTTGACCTTACCTGGCTTGCAACCTGAACAAATTCGCAGTTATTTGCAGTTAGAGCAATTATTGCCCGGGTTTGAATTTGATGATTATGTGTTTGACCCATATGGCTACTCAGTCAATGCGATTAAGGGTAGCGATTACTTTACCATCCACATTACCCCGCAAGCAGGCATTAGCTACGTAAGTTTTGAGTCTAATTTAAACTTGATCCGTTTAGCACCAAGCATTTTAACCATATTAGAGCCAGCCTCGTTTGATTTGCTGACCTTTAATGAGCCTGACCTGCAACAACTGATTACCCAATACATTCCGCAACATTATGTCTGCCAATCGAAAGTGGCAGAAACCATGTCAAACGGTTATCAGCTAAGCTTTGTAAACTATATTGCCCCAAAACAACAATTTGCCAAGCCTGCGGTGCTTGATGCAACAGGAGAAAACCATGCACTCTGAGTTATGGATAGAAGAGAAGTTTCAGGACTTTTTGAGCCTGAAAATCAAAGTCGAAAAAGTACTTTTTTCTGGTAAAAGTGACCACCAAACCGTGGATGTTGTGGAAACTCGAGGGCACGGCAAAATGTTACTGAACGATGGTTTGATTATGGTGACTGAACGTGATGAGTTCGCCTACCATGACATGATTGCTCACGTGCCGTTATTTGTGCACCCCAATCCTAAAAACGTATTAATCATTGGTGGCGGTGACGGCGGAACCGCGCGTGAAGTACTGCGTCATAGCGGTGTTGAGAAATGCACCATGGTTGAAATCGATGCTATGGTCGTTAAGGCGTGTCGAGAGCATATTCCACAAACATCATGTGAACTTGATAATCCTCGCCTTGATCTACTGATTGCCGATGGCGTTAAATTTGTCAAAGAAACCAACGAAAAGTTTGATGTCGTGATCATTGATAGCACCGACCCTATCGGCCCCGCAGCGCCGCTTTTTGGCCCAGAGTTTTACCAAGATGTATTCAACTGTATGACGGATGATGGTGTGGTGGTATCACAAGGGGAGTCATCATGGTACGCAATGGATATTCAGCAATCATTATTACATGTCCTAAACAGTGTCTTTCCACAATGCTTTTTGTATAACTTTAGCAACCTCACTTACCCAGGCGGCTTGTGGAGTTTTACCTTTGCATCGAAAAAATATCACCCACTACAAGACTTTAATCTTTCTCGCGTGCACAATTCTGGCCTAGAGTTTGATTATTACAATTGTGCGGTACATAAAGCGGCGTTTAGCTTGCCAAACTTTGCTCGTAAAGGTCTGGAAGGCTTAATTGCCAATGGATAACTAGAACACAAGAGACGACAGAACTTGTCTCATATTTGGATAAATCAATGAAACTCTACGGTTCAACCACATCGCCTTATGCACGACGTATTCGTATTTTCGCCCATAGCATTCCTCTCGAGTTTATCGCGATGGATATTTTCAATGACGATGACCGCAACCTGCTGATTGCTAAAAATCCAACCTTAAAGATTCCATTCTTAGTTGATGATGAACAGTGTATTTTCGACTCTCGCGTTATCTTCAGGTATTTAACGCAAAAGTTTGAACTTACACCGATTTCTTGGCCGCAAGAAAATTTACTGACCTTGGTTGATTCTATTAATGACTCGCTAGTCAGTATGTTTTTGTTAAGTCGCAGTGATATTGATAGCGACCAAGACGCGTTGTTTTTTAATTTGCAAAAACAACGCATAGATAAGGCGATGCACAGTTTAGAAGTGCATTGTAAGGCAGGGCAATTTAATGACTGGCACTATCCAAGCATTTGTTTATTTTGCTTACTTGATTGGATGAGCTTTCGAGAGTTATATGATGTCAGCAAGTTTCACTCTTTATCAGCGTTTCATCAACAGCATCAACAGCGCGAAGATGTGATTACCACAGATCCAAGGTAATCGCTTTTGAGTTAAAAAGCTATTTGCTTATGCTGCAAGGGGTTCAACCTAAACAGACATAAAAAAGGTCGGCGTTGAGCCGACCTTTTGTTGTACATTAACAATGAGTGTTGCCAACATTATCACTTAGAGATTGACACGAATGCCTACTGCAACATCGGTATTGTCATTACCGTCACTGCCATCGGCATTGACATTGTCATTCATTCTCACTTCAGCAAAAACAAAACCAATATCATCTATAAATACGTAATCGGCACCAAGAAATGGATAGCTGATTTCAAAATCATTGTCATCTTCGTCAGATTCTAGATAGTTCATGCCACCATAAAAACCAAAACCACTATTAAAGTTATATCGGATCATCGCTTCATAACCCATAGTATCTAAATAGTTGCCGGTGTCATCCAGTTCATGAAATTCTGACGTTGCAGCGCCAACTGCAATATATAATCCATCTAATAATGTACCGTAAGTTGCCGCTACCGCTGAGATGGTGTCATCTTCAGCGTTGCCTAATCCTATGGCATCCGCTGTACTGTTACCTTCAATTTCGGTTACGTTGTGGGCAACACCCGCCCAAAATTTACCGAAACGATAGGACAGTGAAGCACCGTAACCGTCGCCAATGGTACCTAAACTAACACCATTGAGAGATTCACATAAATCAAAGGCAGCCTGGGTATCGGTTATACCCGCACAATCGGGTAAATCTAATGTGATGTCCTCATCTTGCGCTTGGTATTGTAAGCCGACATTTAAGTTGCCGAAGGATTTGCGCCATGTAATGGCTTGCTCCGCACGACCTGTACCAGACAAACCACCATCGCCACCAAGGTTATAGACACCTAATGCGCTACCACCATAGTAATCAAGTAAATCGGTAACGCCCGTGACATCATAGTAGACACTCCATTGCTTGCCGAAACCAAAGCTACCCCACGTATCGTGGGTCATGTGTATATAGCCGAGACGCGAAGATAAAGTGTCGCCCGCATCACCTGTAGCAACGTTTGAATCATTACCACGAAAACTAACTGAGAAATCTTTATTGCTTTCAAAGTTCATCGCCCACTCGGTAGTGACACCAGCAGTCCAGCCTCCTTGAATCTTACGCGTAAAATCAAGACCCCAACGAGAACCACCGTCAGTGAGTTCATCACTATTGTTATTGCTTTCAAAGGTTAATCGTAAGTAACCACGAGTTGCCACTGATGTTTTATCATCTTTATAAATTTCAATGGCTTGTGTTGTAGAAGAAAGGGCGCACGCGATCGCAGCAACCGCTAAGGACAGCTTTGTTTTCATACCTGAACTCCTCGTCAATGAGTCAATTTTTTATGGTTATTAATAATCAAGTATATGCAAAGATCTTAATTTTTCTTGTTAATTAACAAAATTTTAACTTAAATCAATGGCTAAGCAGGCTGCGTAAACATTTATTGTCGAAAAAAAAACACTATTTTATGCAATTAACAAATTTTTACGCCCTTATAACCTAGAGCTACAAGATATAATTGGTTAGAATATAAAGCATATTCAGGGTCATCAGAGAAGAAGTCGAATATGTTGAACTTAACAGATATCCAGGTAACTCAAAATGAGATCTATCTAGATAACAACGCAACAACGCCAGTATTACCGCAAGCAGCCGAAGCTGCGATTCATACCATGAACATGTGTTACGGTAATCCGAGCTCATCGCATTCAACCGGGATCAAGGCAAAGTATATCCTTGAATCAACCCGTACTTTGACTCGTCAGGTGACCGGTGCAACGGATGGTGAAATTATTTTTACCTCTGGGGCGACAGAAGGTATTCAAACATCAATTATTTCTGCGTTAAACGCGGTTAAAGAAAAGGGCATTCATTCGGCAAATCCGGTGTTGCTCTATGGCGCAACCGAACACAAAGCGGTACCCGAAACATTAAAACATTGGAACAAAATGTTGGGGGTTGGCGCAGACGTTGTGGCGATTCCTGTTGATGAAAACGGTATTCTTGATTTTGAATTTATCGCCGAACATGCCAGCAATGCGCTAATGATTTGTACCATGGCTGCGAATAACGAAACCGGTGTGTTTCAAAATTTAGCCGCGCTCGAAAAAGTTATCCGTGATAATAACCCTGATGTGTTGTGGATGGTCGACTGTGTACAGGCGCTAGGTAAGATTGACTTAGAGCTGTCAAAAACAACCATTGATTACGCACCTTTTAGTGGTCATAAATTATATGGTCCTAAAGGTATCGGCGTTTTGTACGTCCGCCATGGTGCGCCTTACACACCATTTATTGCTGGCGGTGGTCAAGAAAGCGGCTTGCGTTCCGGTACCGAAAACCTACCTGGCATTGCTGCTCTTAACGCGATTTTTAATCTATTGAGTGACGACAATGATGACACCTTTAAGTCACACCAAGTATTAGAGTCATACCGCGCACAATTGGCGAGTACGTTAAAAATCGCATTCCCGGCAATCGTGTATAACCATGACTTTGATTATTCATTGCCAACCACGTTAAATTTCGCCGTTAAAGGCTTAAGCAGCAAAGACATCATGGATGTGTTTGATGCCGGTAAGATTCGCGTAAGTGCGGGTTCTGCTTGTAGCTCGAAAGTCACCGGTAGTTTTGTCCTTGATGCTATGGGTAAACCAACTTGGCAAAGTGAAGGTGCGATTCGCATGTCATTTGGTCCGGCAACCACACAGCAAGAAATTGACAATGCTTGTGCCGCTATATTAAAAGCTGCGTCGGCGATGCGTAACAGTTGCTTAGTGATATCCGATACTCAGGAAGATATCGACAGTAAATTTGATGGCTTACAGCAATGGGTTTACGACTCACAATGCACCTGGTGCTATGTTGATAAACAGGCCAAACAAGTGATTTTAATTGATCCAGTAGCAGAGCTATCGGAAAAGTTTGAAACATTTATTCGTTGCCGTGATTACGAAATACGTGCCATTTTGACCACTCATGATCACAGCGACAAAGAAAGCTGTGCCGGCATGTTGCGCGAAATTGTACGTGACAATATGGCATCAACGGCCGTTGATGAAAATGGCTGGCCAACCGAGATTGCACAAACCGTTGAGCTAAACGACGAATCACTGGCTAGCTGTATTACCTTGGGTGACAAGGTATTGGTCAAGGTTGCGACACCAGGGCATACCAATAATAGTGTGACCTATTTATTAGGTGACGCCAAAGCGGGTAAATTGGCAGCGGATGATATCGATTACGTATTCGCAGGCGATACCATTCAAATTGGTGGTATTGGTCGTTCTGATTTCAATAACAGTAATGCTGAGAACTTATACGATTCTATTCAACACCTGTACGCTCTGGTCAATGAAGAGACCTTGCTGTGTCCGGCACATGACTACAAGCAGTTGTTCACAACCACCTTTGCTCTTGAACAAAGCAATAACACATTGTTGGCTGAGGTGTGCAAAAATGCAGTGACTAAAGCGGCGTTCGTTATAGCCAAAGCTGAACTTGATAACACCATTGGCGAGGACTGTGAGCCTAATTACTGTGGCAATATCAGACAAAATATTGAGCCAAGCATCGATGTACACCCAGAAAAGCTAAATGACTTTATCACCAAGCACCCAAATGTGATGGTGATTGATGTGCGTGAACCACAAGAATTTGAAGCGTTCCGTGAAGAGTACTTACGTCAACAAAAATTGGTCAATGTACCTCTAACACAGCTAACTAACTTTGTTCATAACCACGTCAAAGATAAAGAACAGCAAGCGTTTATTTGTGTTTGCCGTAGCGGAAATCGTTCGGATGCTGCAGCGAAAACGCTAAAACGTATGCACTTTGAAAATGTATACCATGTACCAGGTGGCTTTGCCTTGATGAACTAGTCATCGGTTACTATGGCATGATATCAAAGCCCTGTAGGCAGTGCCTGCAGGGCTTTTTTGTATATTAGCCTTTGCCATTTACCGCCGTAGTGGTTAAAAATCATCTATATTTAGCTGTACGTTAGGTTACTTGGGTATTGTTACATGTCATTGAAATGGACTGATTCTTTGGAAATTGCATTGGATTTAATCGAGCAGCATCCTGATGTTGATCCCACCCAAATACGGTTTACCGATTTGATGCAGTGGGTTTTAGCACTTGAGCGATTTGATGATGATGCCGATCATTGCGGCGAGCGCATTCTTGAGGCGATTCAATTAGCTTGGATTGATGAGGCGGATTAATTTCGCCCCCCGATTCTGATCTATTTTGTCACCAGCTGTAACTGACATTAGCCAAGTGTCTAAAAAGACTATACAATACGCGCCATTTTACAATTTTCGGACAACAAAAAATGAGCAACGAAAGCAGAAAACGACCTTTATATATTCCCTATGCAGGGCCAATCTTATTGGAAACCCCTTTGCTGAATAAAGGCAGTGCTTTTAGTGCTCAAGAACGTGTTAATTTTAACTTAACCGGTTTGATCCCACCGCGTTTTGAAACCATTGAAGAACAAGTTGAGCGTGCCTACATGCAATACTCATGTTTTCGCAGTGGTCTGAACAAGCATATTTATTTACGCAATATTCAAGATAAAAATGAAACCTTGTTTCATGCCTTAGTACAGGCACATCTTGAAGAAATGATGCCGATTATTTACACCCCAACGGTCGGTGATGCCTGTGAAAAATTCTCTGACATTTATCGTTCAAATCGTGGTCTATTTATCTCTTACTCCGAGCGTCATCAGATCGACGACATTCTGCAAAATGCCACCAAGCACAAAGTTAAAGTTATTGTTGTGACCGATGGTGAGCGTATTCTTGGCTTAGGTGACCAAGGTATCGGTGGTATGGGTATTCCAATTGGTAAGCTATCGTTATACACCGCATGTGGTGGTATTAGTCCAGCTTACACTATGCCTATTATGCTTGATGTGGGTACCAATAACGAAGCGTTGTTAAACGATCCTATGTATATGGGCGCTCGTCATAAACGTATCAGCCAGGAAGAATATGACGAGTTTGTTGAATTGTTTATTCAAGCCGTAAACCGTCGTTGGCCAGGCGTTTTATTGCAATGGGAAGATTTTGCTCAACCAAACGCAATGCCGTTATTGGAGCGTTACCGTAATGAGATCTGTTGTTTTAATGATGATATTCAAGGCACAGCATCGGTAACCGTCGGTACATTGTTGGCCGCATGTCGTATTAAAGGCAAGAAGCTATCAGAAATGAACGTCGCCTTTGTTGGTGCTGGTTCCGCCGGTTGTGGTATCGCCGAGCAAATCATCGCGCAAATGATCAGCGAAGGGTTAAGTGATGAACAAGCTCGCCAGCACGTTTATATGATTGACCGTTTCGGTTTATTGACTGAAGGTATGGAAGATCTGCGTGATTTCCAACAAAAGTTGGTACAACAAAAATCAGCACTTAAAGAGTGGACGTTCTCTGGTGAATTTGCCTCGTTACTTGACGTTATGCACTGTGCAAAACCTGATATTTTAATCGGTGTTTCTGGCCAAGCAGGGCTGTTTACTGAACAAGTCATTAAAGCCATGCACGCAGGGACAAAAACACCGATTGTTTTCCCACTATCAAACCCATCAAAACAGGTTGAGGCACACCCACAACAAGTTATTGAATGGACTGATGGTGACGTGGTGATCGCCACGGGTAGCCCATTTGACCCGATTGAATATAAAGACGAGTCTTATCACATAGCGCAGTGCAATAACTCGTATATCTTCCCAGGTATAGGCTTGGGTGTTGTTGCTGCGAACATCAAATTCATCAGTGATGAAATGCTAATGATCGCCAGTGAAACCTTAGCGGCTGAGTCACCATTGGCGAATACCGGTAAAGGTGGTTTGTTACCGCCATTGACGCAAATTTCAGATATCAGTAAAAAAATCGCCTTTAAAATTGGTAAATTGGCAATGCAACAAGGTTTGGCATTAGAGCTAAGCGATGAGCAATTGCTGGCTAATATCGAAAGTAATTTCTGGATGCCTGAGTATCGTCAATACAAACGCTCAACCATCTAAATTTGTTCGCATATCTCGATAAAAAACGCCTCGCTATTTAGTGAGGCGTTTTGTTTTCTGCTGCGCAAATATCGCAACACCCCGCCTTTAAATACATATTTGCTAAAAATTTTTGTAAGAATTTCATCTCACCGCTGACTGACAAGTAACGCAACGACATTTTTATAGGAGACAACCATGTCGAAATGGCGAATGATAACAACCTTAACGGTATGCTTGCTTGGCAGTCCAATGTTGTGGGCAAAGAGCAGTTTATATAGCAATGCGACGGTGCTTGATGTCGACACAGGGCAGCAGCACGGCAAGCAATACATCTTGGTTGAAGACCAACACATTGTCTATATTGGCTCGGGCAAGCCCGAGCAAAACCAAGACACACAAGTTATCGACCTAGAGCATCGTTTCGTTATGCCGGGGTTGATTGACAGTCATGCCCATATGTCATTAGGGGCAGTGAGCGCCACCGTTCGCGATAAACAAGTTCATTTAAGTGCTTATAACGGTGCCGACATTGCGGCCGTTAACGCCAATAGCATGTTGCGTTGGGGCATTACCACCATTCGCAATCCTGGCGGTGATAGTCAGGCTAATGTGAACTACAAGCAGAGTCAGGTACAAGGTCAAGTCAAAGGGCCTAAAGCCTTTGTTGCGGGGCATTTACTCAATGATTTAGCCTTTGCCGGTTTGGTTACTGTGGTTGACGATGAGCTCTCTATTGCCAATAGCATTGAACAGCAAAGCAAGTTAGGCGTTGATTACGTAAAGTTGTATACCGGCTTAACAGAGCAACAATTAAAAAGCGCAGTGCGCCATGCCGACAGTTACGATCTGCAGGTTATCGCTCACCTTGAAAAAGTAAATTGGCAAACCGGCGCACAATTAGGCATTGATCATATCGTCCATGCCATGCCTTTATCAGCCGAACTGCTACCTGAACCACACAAGCAAAGCTTTGACAAAAGCGCTCGACCGGGCAGCTTTCGCTTTTTTGAATGGTACGAATTAGTTGATCTAAAAAGCGCGGAAGTTGCGCAAATGATCAACAGTTTACGCGAGCACAATGTCAGTGTAGATCCCACTTTGATTGTGTTTTATAACGCCTTTTTTGGCGATCAGGATGCGGTAACCAAGCACCCAGCCTTGAGTGAAGTTCACCCCAGTTTGTTAACCAACTGGCAAACGTTTTTCACTTTTAACCTAGGTTGGACGGATGCAGACTTTAAACGTGCTCAGGCGGTTTGGCCAAAGGTACTTGAGTTTGTCAAAATGCTTGATCAAGCAGGCGTGACATTAACAATAGGCACGGATGTGGGCAACCCATGGACTATTCCGGGCATTAGCTTACATCAAGAAATGGCACTTATGGTCGAGGCGGGCATTAGTGAGCAAAAGGTATTGCAAATGGCGACGCGCAATGGCGCTTATGTGATAGATAAAGACGCGAAATTTGGTCTATTAAAAACCGGTTATATCGCTGATTTTATCGTTCTTGATAAAAACCCGTTGCTCGATATTAAGCATACTCAATCGATTCATCGAGTGGTGCAAAATGGTACCACAGTCCATCTGCAGCAATAACTAAGCCGCAGCTTTAAATAAAAAAAGCACGACCTTAGTCGTGCTTTTTGCTGGTTGAATAGGGCTTTTTATCGCGCTAATAATTCGACTATTTAGTCTGCTTTTTTGTCGCGGTAGGCTTCGCCTTGCGTCATCCACTCAGGTGCCGGTTTACCTTTTAGATAATGATCAAAGTATTGCATCATTTTAATGGTGTAATCGACCTTATTAGGGTATTTCTTCAAGTGATGCGGCTCACCTTCGTATTGCAGTAAGATAACCTCTTTATCAAGACGACGCATCGCCAAGTACATTTCGACCCCTTGTTGCCACGGTACCGCATCATCAATATCACCAAACTGCATTAACAAAGGTGTGGTGATTCGGTCAGCAAAAAATACTGGTGAGTTCTCAATATACAAATCACGGCGCTCAAACATCGAGGCACCAATGCGGCTTTGGCCCATTTCATATTGGAATTGACGCGCTAAACCAGTGCCTAGACGAATACCTGAGTAAGCGCTGGTCATATTGGCAACGGGCGCACCTGAGACAGCAGCGGCGAACATATTGGTTTCGGTGATGGAATGCAGAGTTTGATAACCACTCCAGCTATGTCCATGCAAACCAATGGCGTTTGGATCGGCAACACCCATATCAATGATCTTTTGCAAACCTGGTAAGATCGATTTGTTGGTTGAGTGACCCGGTGTGCCAACATCAAAGTGTACGTCAGGTAAGAATATGGCGTAACCATTTGAGCTGTACAGAGGGAAGTTCGGTCTGTGGTTTACTTTCATTTGGTTGAACTCATACATACGTTGTGAGAACAAACGGTAATAGTAAACAACAACGGGGTATTGCACGCCTTCAACATAATTTGCTGGCTTGATCAGAATGCCTTGGTGTCTTTCACCATTGCTAGAGCGCCAATCAACCAGTTCAGGTTGGCCCCATAAAAAGTCATCAACTTGTGGGTTTACATCGGTCAATTTCTTGCCATTGGCAGGGTTTAAATCCGACACCCATAAATCTGGAAACTCTTGGAAATCTTCACGACTAAATAAAATCTTGTCAGCATCTTTAGCTTTGCCAATAAACTTATATTTTTTATTGTCTTCAACAAGTTTTACTGGTGCTTTGTCTTGACCAAGGGCAAGCTGATAAAAACCAAAGTTTTTCTTATCATCGTTATAGCTGGTCAGCAATAACGTCGCGTCTTCATCGATAATGTCATTATCTTTATCAAGATCATTTATGCGAAATTGCAGGTTATTAGGACGACCAAGGCTACAGGTTAAACATTGGCTGTCCTCGCCATCGGTGGCTAATAACCAGATATCGAACTTGTCATATACCAACACACCTTCATCGTCTGCTAACCAACCGGCAATGCCGTATCCTGGTGCTGCTGATGGGTAATCGTGATCTTCATTAGCAAAGCTGACATCAATGTTCTTTGTTAAGTTAACACGACGGTTTTTATCGCTGTCATAGGCCCAGTAATGACCGTCTTGATAATACGCTGCGTAACGACCAGATTCACTGAGTTTAACCGGTGTGTATGAGCTGAGTTTTTCGACAACAAGGTGCTTTTCACCATCATCAAGGTCAACAATGTAAAAGTCAGAGAAGAAACCTTCCCATGTGCGAATACGGCGATAGTTTAAATCCGTTTGACCTAATACCGCGTTTTCATTATTGCTGGCGACAACATTAAAAATGTCTTTGTTTGCTAAGCGAACAAGCTCGTTGTCATCAACATGGTAGACCGCGGTGTAAAACGCTTTTTTGTCACGGTTGTACTGGAATTTTTCATTGGTTTTGATCAGCGGATCGTTACCATGCCAGATTTGGAGATTGCGTTTTGCAACGATTTTGTCAACGTTATACAAGTCCGCTTGATCTTCTGGTTTGCTATCAATTTCTTCAGGTTTGGCGATAACCGGCTTGAATCCAAAGAATAAACGCTCATCATCCGCTGACCAAGTCAGTTTATTGGTACTGGAGATAAACCATTTTTGTTGTTGCTCAGTCGACGTTTTTACGGTTTTAATCGAGTTCTTATCGCTGTTCCATATTTTTAATTTATGGCGACGAGAATCATCTTTTTTACTAAAGTCACCTTCAATAAATGCTAGCTTGTCGCCGTTGTGGCTCCAACTTAGATGATCAAAACTGCTGCTGCCTTGACTGACAATAGTGAATGCTTTATCGCCATTTAGATTGATCGCTTTAAGGCTATTATTGCTACCATCTTCAACACTGACGCTGTATACCAAAACCGCACGTTTGCTTGAAAAGCTAAAATTGTCGACGTCTTCAATAACCTGGCTGCTGCTGTCTTGTAGGTTGACTACCGTTAGGTTGTATTTGATGCGCTTTCTATTGTGCAAAGCGACGTCGTTCTCATCATCTTTGGCTTCAGCCTTGCTGTCATCCGCTTTGTCTTTTGCTGCGTCAGCATCTTCAGTTTTATCGTCTTGTATTTGACTGAATGCAACAAAACCGCCAGTATCACTCAGCTGGTAATCTTCGACAGCTTCAAATACTTGCTCGGCACCGGTACTGAGATTGATAACCTTAAGGTTGCTTTTAAGGTCCTTTTTCTCTTTTTTACTCGCTTTTTCATTACTCAGTAATGACGGCTTTATTAATACCGCAGCGTATTTGCCATCAGCTGAAACTTGACCACCATTGCCTAGCTCGACATCAAAGCGGGTTTTACCATCGGTATTGATGACGTGAAAGCTGCTATCGCCTCGATCCATTTGTGCGGTATAGGATAACCACTCACCATTGTCGGTTAGTGTTGGTTTTTTGATTTCTTTAAACTTCATCACATCCGTTACTTGTAACGGACGTTGTTCAACAGCCAACGCTTGAGTGCTGAATGTCAGGGAAATGGCTAAAGCCATTTTTGACCATTTATTAAGGGGTAATGTTTTCATAGTCTTTATTGTTTTCCTGATGTTGATATTGATTATCCCTGTCAGCACATCTAAATCAACTAATTTCAAGCTAAGTTGCAGAATTTTGGCGACAAATAGGTTATCGTAGCGGCAAATATCACTGTTCAACGGTTACTGACATGTTTCACCGACAACAACTTATCGGAAATTGGCATCGTAGCGATAAAGATAGCGACGAGAATTACAGCGAGTTTGCACAAATGTTTGCTGACGGTAGCTTTTCTTTTACTTTCTATACATACAAAGCTGACGGCACGTTAATTGAAGAAATGACTGAGCGTGGCGACTGGGGCGTGGTGGGTAATATCCATTTTACCATTACCAAAGCCGAAATTATTGGCAACAATGAATACCCTGCAAACCTTGAAGACGAAGACAATTACCAAGCGTATAAAATTATTAAATTAACGGATGATGAATTCACCTACCAGCATGTGATTACAGGCGAAAGCTATACCCTATCTAGGGTGCAGGGCGATTGAGTAGAATTTTAAATACATGCTAAACTTAACATTAATATCTTATTTGTTAATAACTTAAGGCCAATCAGTTAGGTGCCCCCAATGGAACAAACGACAAAAATTTTCGAACAAAACAGAGATTTAGCCAAGTTTCCTAGCGATGCCAATGGTAATATGCTGTGGCATATGGCGCTAGAAGGGGACGACTTAAACAGACCGAGAGAAATTCAATTTTCGGTTATCTTCCCTTCACAAGAGCAAGCGATAAAATTTGGTAATGTGTTGCTAGCAAATAATCAAAAATTGTCATTTTGTCCTTATTTAGAAAACCCTGAACACCCTTGGGAAATAACAGCCTACCCAGAAATGGCCGCCAGTTATGACAATGTTGTTGCTTATCAAACATTGTTAGAAACACATGCCAGAAAGTTTGATGGCATTTACGATGGTTGGTATTGTCCACCGCAAGGTTAACTTTAATTTTTCTATCGGGAAAGTAGTATGTCCGATATCGATACATCTAGGCTGAAAAGCTTTAGCAAGCTCACGGCCAAATCTTATAATGACCAAAAAGCACTGATTAAAAAGGTGCTTCTTGGTCGTCCTATGCAATGCAAATCCTGTCGAAAAGAGATTCAGTTTGTGGCGAAAACCACAAATTCTGCCGCTCGTGTTCGCTGTAAAGCGGGCTGTACTGATATTGAGCTTGATATAGGCTGACGGTTAATCGGTACGCGATGAATTATCTTGCCCATTTATATTTTGCCAAAGATAACAGCCACTCTGTGGTTGGCAATTTAATGGGCGATTTTATGAAAGGGGTCAATATTGTCAGCCTGCCAGAGGCCACTGCCAATGGTATTCACACCCACCGTATGATTGATAAGTTCACCGATAACCATCACTTAGTCAGACAGTTAAAACCTTTACTTAGTGACAAACGACGCCGTTTTGCCGGCCTTATCAGTGATGTGGCGTTCGATCATTTTCTTGCCAAGCATTGGCAACGATTTCATCATTTGAGCTTAGAGCAGTTTTGTCAGCAAGTGTATTTGCATCTGCAGAATTATCCGCACCCGTTGCCGGGACGTATGCCGCACGTGGTCAGGTCAATGATCAATGATGATTGGCTTGGTGGTTATCATGATATGGCGCTTACCGGCAGGGCGATTGATTCAATGTCAAAACGCATCCGCTTTAAAAACACCTTGGCTGGCGCAATTGAAGAAGTTGAACTGCACTATCAACAGTTCGAACATAACTTTTTGGCATTTTTCCCCGAGCTATGTCGCCATGTTAATCAGAAAAATAAAGAACAGTAGAAAGATGATGCAATTATATGGCAAGTTTTTGATTTGCAATAAGCTAGCATGATTGTGGTGCTTTTTACTATTCTATATACTGGCGCGCATATACGTTAAAAATCAGAACATATTCTGGCGCCAATCATAGGAAGAATGAATGAATTCTTTTATCAAGAAAATTATCACTGTATACGTTGTCTGCATTACCGCATTGATTATTGGCTTTCTCGCCGATGACGATCCAGCGTTGCATCATGTCGAGCGCTTTATCGCTGAACAAAAAATAGATAAAAGCGATGCCGACTGGAAACAAAAATTACCTAAACCAACGCAAGCGCCTTTTGCCGAAAGCAAACAATACATCTGGGAAATGGTGACCACTAAAGGTCCTATCAGCATTGAGTTGTGGCCACAATACGCACCGATGCATGTCTCAAGCACTATGTATTTAACTAAGCTAGGTTTTTATGATGGTTTGACATTTCACCGTGTCATTCCTGGCTTTATGGCTCAAGGTGGCGATCCGACCGGCACCGGACGTGGCAACCCTGGGTATCGCTATGACGGTGAATACCATAAAGATGCCAGCCATGATCAAGCCGGTATTTTATCGATGGCAAATGCTGGCCCTGGCACCGACGGCGCGCAATTTTTTATCACCTTTAAAGAAACGCGATTTTTAGATGGTCGTCATACTGTATTTGGAAAAGTGATCAGCGGTTTGGAAACATTAAGCGCACTTGAACAAAGTGGTTCTGCTCGAGGACAAACTGCCGAGAAGCTGGAAATATTAACGGCAACCATCGTAGTCAAAAACAAATAGCGTTAACAATACATAGCTTTCAATAGCGACAAAAAAGGCGGGTTATCCCGCCTTTTTCTTGCCTGAATTTCTCATCGTGACCTATAAGAACGTAGCGATATCATCTATGTTCTTTTTGGTTTGCGCATGTGCAGGAATTGTGGCGTCATCGGCAGGATAACCGGCAATCAACAACATATAAGCCCGGTCATTGTCACCTCGGTTGCAGACCTTGTTTAAGAACGACATAGGTTTTGGCGTATGCGTTAAGGTTGCCAACCCCGCGTTGTGCAGTGCGGTGATTAAAAAGCCTGTGGCAATGCCGACAGACTCATGCACGTAATAATTGGTATTGCGATCTTCAACATCTAAACCGCCTTTCTTCTGACTGAAAATGGCAATTAACCATGGCGCAGTCTCTAGGTAAGGTTTATCTGCATCGGTGCCTAATGGTTTTAATGCATCAAGCCATTCGTCACCGGCACGGCCATCATAAAAACCGCGTTCGTGCAGCTCCGCTTGTTCTCGAATTTGTTTTTTCACATCACTTGAGTGAATCGCGACAAAATGCCAAGGCTGATGGTTTGCGCCACTTGGCGCTCGACCTGCGGCTTTAATGCAGTTTTCAATGATTTCTCTTTCGACTTCGCGATCGCTGAATTTGCGAATCGAATGACGGCGTTTGATATCGGCTAAGAACTGTCTTGAACGCTGCAGCATTTCTTCTGGTGGGTATTCGATAAAATCGTCTAAAGGGGAACAATCATGTTGTTGCATTTTTCTGTCTCGTTGTAATTCTAATATTTCGAATATTAGCCATACTAAACTCTAATATCGCTCAAGTAAAAATTTTGTTAATCTTAAAGGTATCTATCTTTGCTGTATTAAATTCCTTATGTCTGCGCCTACGAGTTCGTTTAAATCCCCATTTGTTTTTCTAGCCATGTCTTCGGTTGTGATGACCTTGGCGTTTTCTGGGTGGATGGCGCTATTGAATAATTTCACCATTGAAGCGGCTAATTTTACTGGGCGCGAAATAGGCATTTTGCAGTCATTACGTGAAGTGCCTGGCTTTTTGGCGTTTACCGCGGTGTTTGTGCTTCTGGTGTTAAAAGAGCAGACCTTTGCTTTGGTGTCATTATGTTTATTGACCATTGGCGTCACTCTTACCGGCTTGTTTCCATTCGAGTTGGGCTTGTATGCAACCACAGTCTTGATGTCGACAGGTTTTCACTATTTTGAAACGGTCAATCAATCGTTATCGCTGCAATGGTTTTCCAAAGATGAAGCACCAAAACAATTAGGTCGATTATTATCAATAAAGTCCATCGCTGCATTGGTTGTTTATGGTTTTATTTGGTTAGCGTTTAGTGTTTATTCGATGCAGTTTTCCACAGCCTACCTGATTCTAGGTGGGCTTGGCTTTATGATCACCGTGTGGATGTGGCTAGTGATGCCGCAGTTTGAACAAAAGGTGGTTCAGCATAAAAATCTGATATTGCGTAAACGCTATTGGCTCTATTACCTATTGACCTTTTTAAGTGGCGCTCGACGACAGATTTTTGTGGTATTTGCTGGGTTTATGATGGTCGAAAAGTTCGGCTACTCGGTTGCTGATATCACCTTACTGTATATGGTTAATCACCTTTTAAATATATATCTGGCGCCAAAAATTGGTGAATGGATAGGGCACGTCGGCGAGCGTAAAGCACTTACTATGGAGTACATAGGGCTTATTTTGGTGTTCAGTGGTTATGCTCTGGTTGACAACGGTTACTTTGCCGCCGCCTTGTATGTGATTGACCACGTATTTTTCGCCATGGCAATTGCCATTAAAACTTACTTCCAGAAAATTGCCGATCCGAAAGATATCGCATCAACAGCAGGGGTAAGCTTTACCATCAATCATATTGCTGCGGTGGTGATCCCAGCCTTATTTGGTTTGATTTGGTTATACAACCCATCGCTGGTGTTTTTCGCCGGTGCTGGCCTCGCCGCGTGCTCGCTTATTGCCAGCCAGTTTGTTGATAAAATTGGTTACCAATTACAAGCATCGGTTAGGTAGCTGTTACGATATCAACAATGATATTGAAAAGATGATAAAACTCGCGCCAAACAGTCGTTTGATAAATTGTTTGTGACGTTCATTAAATGGCAGTTGAGTCGATTTCTTACCTATCAAGGCGTACAGCATTGGAAAAGTAAATGCAGAGCACATACTGATCATCATCAAAGGCAAAAACTGCTCACCAATGGGCTGATTAGCATCGACAAATTGTGGTAACAGCGCGCTAAAAAACAATAACGCTTTTGGGTTAGTAATGGCTACCGTAAAGTGTTTGCGCCACATATGGCGGCGACGAGCCGAGCGCGGTTGTATGTCACGACCTAGCGCATTTGTATTGGCTGAACGAATGATGTTTATGCCCAAATAACAAAGATAGCCACAGCCCATCAATTTTACCGCATTAAACGCCAACGGTGAGGCAATCAGTAGACTGGTTAATCCCATCGCCGACATTACCGCTAAAACCAATAGCGCCGTCAAGTGACCGGTTATGGCGACACCTGATTTACGTAAACCAGCCATTGCGCCATTTTCGGCGGCAATAAAATTTGAAGGGCCAGGCAGGGCGGCAACTAACGCTGACATGCTGGCGTAGGTAAGGTATTCGCTGATCACGTTCATACATCTAAAGGGAAAATCAGCCGCGCATTATACGTACTTTCGAGTCAATGTCTTGTCATCGGCCATTTATTTTCCCATCTTAGCTGTCAACTTTGCTGGCCACCATAATTTGCGATTAACGTCGGCCGATTTGCTGCGCTAGGTATTGCTTATAAAGGTCAAAACAAAGCGTTAGCAGGACAACCTTGAACCGAGGCATTAGTGCGCTTGCTTAGAGCAATTTCGACTACCATAAAACGTATCAATTGCTGTTGCCTAATTGCGCTTGTCAGACCTGTTTTTATGCAACATTCGTTTACTTAAGTTATTGGCTTGTTTATACTTTTTCGCCAATGGAGTAATGGCGAAGGAGTGACGATTTTAATAGTTGTACGGAAGTAAAATAATAATGAATAAGCTTTTAAGTATCCTTTTGATGTCATTGCTTGTGGTTAGTTGCGGTGGTGGCAGTTCTAAAGCTTCTGTACCAGCGGTAAGTGATGGTTCTGGCTCAACCGACAATGATTCGGGCGCTGACGATAGTAGCGATGACAGTTCTGACGACCAAGGTTCAGACTCTGATGATGCGGGCTCGGATGACGATGATGCCGGCTCAGATGATGATACCGATGACACACCTCCCAAACACTTTGAAAACAGTAAACGCATTGTTGGCGAAACCTACAACATCAATGCACAATTCTCCTTAAATGCCGACACATTTAGTTCTAGCGATGAGACCATTGCAACGGTTGATGAACAAGGCCAAGTTAGTGTTCACAAAGCAGGCTTTGCTGAACTGACTGCCGAAGACTCGAATAACGCCGAAGTTACTAATATTGCCTTATACGCCAAAGATGCGGATTTTCATTTCACCTCTTGGGTTGGCGCAGACGATAGCCTAATTGATGTCAACGACTCACTCACCGGGTTGTCCTTTATTCGCTCAACAGAAGAAAACTGCCAGCCAATACCACTAATAGATTGTGGTATGTATGAAACCGATGTCCTTGAAGGTGATGCCATAACCGACGCCATTACGACTCTTGATTCGCCAGGCTTTTATCACTTTACGTTTGGCCAAAATACGGCGGCCACATCCATGTTAAGTGCCGAAAAATTTGAAGTTCGCTCCGGTGAAGCAACCATAGTATTTAACAACAACCTGTACCTTATAGGTGGTTACACAAGCGGTGATGTAAACAACCCTCGTGAATATAAAAACGATGTATGGATAAGTAAAGACGGCGACGAATGGCTTGAAATTAACGAAGCCGCTAACTTTTCACCGCGCTCTGGGCATCAATTAATTGTTCGTGACAACAAGCTTTGGTTATTAGGAGGCGCTAATGGAGCGACTCAACACAACTATGTTTGGGTATCTGAAGATGGCAAAAATTGGACTCAGCTAGAGCAAGAACAGCGTTTTAGCACGCGCAGCCATTTTGAGGTATTTACGTTAAATAATGAATTTTTTATCGCCGGTGGCTATACCACACATGGTGAAAAGCTTAATGATTTGTGGCGTTCTACGGACGGTAAAAATTGGTCAGCGGTTACCGATTTTTCATTCGCTCAAGCGAGTAACTCGCCGGTGGTGGTGCTTGGTGATGCAGCAGCACAAACCGCCTACTTATTAGGCGATAAAATTTATAGTTCGACCGATGGCTCGGTTTGGACAGAAATTGATGATGCCCCGATTATTGCCGGCTTTGACAACCGAGAAGCTGCCGTTATAGATGGTGAAATTTGGCTGTTTACCTACAGCTTTGAGTATTTTGGTAGTCGCGGATACAAAAACATATCTCGTATATTCAAAAGTAACGATGCCTTAAATTGGCAAACGATAAAAGGTGGCATTTATCTTGGTAACCTCGTTGCCCGTGAGGCCAAGCCTATTGCCTTTAAAGATCGGATTTTTATTGTCGGTGGGCGTGCCGAAATTCTCGAATATACCAATGAGGTGTGGTCAACAATCGATGGTGTATTGTGGGTTGAGCACACATTAGGTGGGTTATACGGCCCTCGTCACTCTCATGCCATGGTCAGTCATGATGGTTTACTTGTGTCGACCGGAGGCGTTGCCAGTGACAACATCAGCACCGCCGCGCCGTATCAAGCGGATGTGTGGAGCTCAGCCGATGCTGTGAATTGGAACCTAGTTGAAGACCAACATGCAACATTTAGAGCTAGAGCGGGGCATCAATTGGTTAGTATGGGTGACAAGCTTTGTTACCTTGGTGGCTATGGTCGAAAAATATTTGCTACCGCCAGTGGCTATAGAGACCCATATACGGTGCAAAATCCTGATCCGGCAGGTTCCGTTTTACACGTAATCTTATTTGAAGTTTATGGGGTATTTGACGATATTGCCTGTTCAACAGATGGTGGAATCGTATGGAGCGAAGTTGTTCCTAATACTGACGATTATTTCGATGCCAGAGAAGGCTTTGCCGCCATCAACTTCAACGGTGAATTGCTGATTATTGGTGGTAATTTTAACAGTCAATATTATGCCGATGTATGGTCTAGCGGTAACGCTGATACCTGGGACAGTCGCCCTGATTTGGGTACCTATGGAGCCTATCTTATGGGTTTCACTGAGCTGACAAGTGAGGCGCCTTTTGGCCCACGAACAGGTCATGCGATAACCATTCACAATGATGAGCTATACCTCAGTGCGGGTAAAAACAAGGATGGCTTTTATCTTGATGACCTATGGAAATCCGCAGACGGGATTAATTGGACATTGGTCAACAGCAACATGGGCGAGATGGATAAACGTGCCTATCATCAAATGGTCAGTTTCGATGATAAATTATGGATTATTGCCGGCCGCGCTAACTATCATGAAACCCTTGTTTATGAAGACACCACGGTTTATGAGGCAAACGATATCTGGATGTCTGATGACAATGGCTTAACATGGACGCTAGTTACTGAGCACGCTCCATTTGAACAACGTCAAAACTTTCAAGCCGTGGTTCATGATGATGCGTTGTATATTACCGGCGGCACAGGTGGCGAAGGTTATGTGACCTTACAAGGCAAGGACAGCATTTTAAATGACGTTTGGCGTTCAGAGGACGGTATTAATTGGCGAGCCGGGTTTTATAAAGAAATGGCGTTAAGCCAAGCACAAAATAGCCAATAGTTCTAGCAGCTACAGCGTAGCACTGGCGGGCAAATAAAACTTGGCTATATCGTCACCGCGTGACAACAGCCAAGTTTTATTGGCACTGTTAGGTCATTTTTTCATTCAAAAATCATGAGCGTGCTGCTACAAGAGCCGCACCAGAGCCGTACCATTGCCCTGAGCTCAGCAAAACCAATGCGTCTTCTAAACCATTGCCATTTAAGTCAGCGTATTCAGCAGAATACACCGGCTCATTCTGTTGGCCTATTACTCGGTTCAATAGGGAAGTACTTGCCCTGAAAAAAGGTACCTTCGACATTAATGTCTTTGATCGTGCTTGGTTTCACCGTATAAGGGTTTTGATCAATTAACGTAAAATTGGCTATTTTTCCCGTTTTAATACTACCGAGCGTATCTTCCATACCCCAGGAGAAAGCGGCCTCTATGGTAATTGCGCGTATTGCGGCATCAACGCTTAGGGCAAGTTCAGGTTGTATAGGATTAAAAGAAAGTGTTTGACGAGTAACCGCTGACCAAGCCAAATATAATGGGTCTGCAGGCGCCATGGGCAAGTCTGAATGTAAGGAAATTGATGTACCTTGGTCTTCTAGGGGGGCTAGACGAACCATGTGATAAGCACGCTCTTTACCAAGTCCAACTTGCGCAAATTTTTCAGCAAAACCGGTGACATAATAAGGGTTAGCAGAAACAATCAGGCCAAGTTGCTTGATACGTTTCACTTGCTCTGGCGTTGAATTGGCAAAGTGAATAATCACACCACGATGATCTTCACGAGGAAAGCTTTTCATGCGGCGCGCGAACATATCTAGCACTTCTTCTAAGCCTTCATCACCGTTGACATGAACGTGAATTTGATAGCCGGCTTCCCAAAACACTTTACTGATCGTTTCCATTTCTTCAGGTGGTTGAATCCATTCACCTTTATGACCATCTAAGTAACCATCTTTCATTTTCATAAGCTGCGAAATAATGGCGCCATCGGCAAGGATTTTAACTTGCTTATCGAGAAAGCGAACCTTTCCATCTTGGGGGAAAATCGATTTGATTTCTTCCATGCCAGCTAACATACCGTCAGCACCATATTGCAGTAATGGCGTTTTGGTTTCGGGGATAAAGAATGAGTAAAAAGGTGTCTGCTCTGAGCCTAAAATATCCATGTAAAGTTGTTCGGTACCCGGTGCGATAAAGGCGCCGGGTTCCATATAGGCGGTAATTCCGTTTTGATGTAGCATTTCACGCATTTGTAACAGGCCTGCTTTCATGCGTTCAGGCGTTGCCATTTTGGGAAAAACCCGCGGCAGTAAATAAACCATCGCACCGGCCTCATAGAAATGGCCTTTGTCTAGATCAGATTGCGCGGCGACGTCGGCACCACTGGCGTCAATATCGGCTTGCTTTAAGCCAAACAACTTAACTGCGGCACTATTAAAATAGAACTCATGACAGCTTCTATGCCAAACGACAATAGGGCGAGTAGAACTGATTTGATCTAGTTTTTCTCGCGACAGTTGGCCATGAAAAAAGTTATTAAAACCCCAACTCCATAATATCTGCGAAGGGTCTTTCAAGGCTTTCTCTGCAGCCTTTAGCTTAGTGATATAGTCTTTTTCATCCTTAGCGGCAGGCCAGGTTTTATCTGGAAGCTGCCATGGCTCGGGCGCAATGACCACCATTTGCAACGTCAATGCCCCTAAGAATGGGTGCATGTGCTGTTCAATAAAGCCTGGCATTAACACCTTACCTTTTAAATCAAACGAGCTAGCACTAGGGTGTTGTTTATTGGCGTCATTCAAGCTGCCAGCAAAGACAATTTTGCTTTCTGATACGACGACAGCTTCGACTGACGGTTGCTGTTTTTCCATGGTGATAATTTCACCGCCATAGATGATGGTGGATGTAGGTTGCTGTTTCGCTGTTTTTGTTTGCGCTTGTGTTTGCGCTTGGGCGTCAGTTGTTTTGCTCAAACCTGCAACCAAAAGCAAAGTTGTTAGAGCTAGAGAGACTGAGGATATAAGCTTCATATTTTCTCCTACCTTGAATGTTTCGTCTTAACGCTTTACAAAGCGCAACTGCATTAGCCAATCGCATTAGGCAAACGCATTAGCCAACCGCATTGCAGGCTGACCCAAGTGACCACGATTTCCGCAGTCGAAGGGGCTTTGGTGATTTATTAGGAGCCCCCACACCGCATAAATTTTTGCTGTGGGGGCGTGCTGCGGATATTAATTTAGATCGAATCGATCCGCGTTCATCACTTTGGTCCAGGCTGCTACAAAATCCTCAACGAACTTTTCCTTGTTATCGTCTTGTGCATACACTTCTGCGTAGGCACGAAGAATCGAGTTAGAACCGAATACCAAGTCGACCCGAGTAGCGGTCCATTTGAGTTCGTCGCTGTCGCGATCGCGGATTTCATACAGATTTTCACCAGCCGGTTGCCAATGGTTGCCCATATCGGTCAAATTAATGAAAAAGTCGTTCGTTAACGCGCCTTCGCGACTCGTGAATACGCCATGCTTGCTAGCTCCATGGTTCGTGCCTAAGACACGCATTCCACCAAGCAATACGGTCATCTCCGGTGCCGTTAGTCCCATCAATTGGGTGCGATCCAGCAGCATTTCTTCAGGGCTAACCGCATAATCCTTTTTCAACCAATTGCGATATCCATCATGCAGCGGCTCCAATACATCGAAGGAATTTGCATCGGTCATCTCGTCGCTCGCATCCCCTCGTCCAGCAGAGAACGGCACTTCAATATCAACTCCAGCAGCTTTTGCCGCGAGCTCAATACCAAGATTACCCGCCAACACGATCATATCTGCGACACTGGCACCATTCTCGGCAGCAATAGGCTCAAGTATCGCCAACACTTTATTTAAGCGAGCAGGTTCGTTGCCTTGCCAGCCTTTCTGAGGTGCTAGTCGAATACGTGCACCATTGGCCCCTCCGCGCTTATCAGAGCCACGGAAAGTGCGTGCACTATCCCAAGCTGTCGCCACCATTTCAGCCACGCTTAAACCGCTGCTGGCTATTTTGTCCTTAGCGGCTTGCACATCGTAAGCATTGTTACCAGATGGAATAGGGTCCTGCCAGATCAAGTCTTCACTCGGCACATCGGGACCGACATAACGTACTCTTGGCCCCATATCACGATGGGTTAATTTAAACCAAGCGCGTGCGAATGTTTCAGCAAAGTATTGAGGATCTTTGGAGAATCGTTCAGAGATCTTGCGATAATCAGGATCTACTTTGAGAGCCATGTCAGCGTCGGTCATTATTGGCATTACACGCTTGCCGTCAATTTCAGCGTCGAGCGGCATATCTTCTTGTTTAATATCCACTGGCTCCCATTGCGTTGCACCAGCTGGACTGCTTTTAAGTTCCCATTCGTGATTCAGCAGCATATCGAAAAATCCGTTATCCCATTGCGTCGGGTTTGTGGTCCAAGCACCTTCTAGACCGCTGGTTACCGTATCACGGCCAATGCCTCGCTTGGTCTTGTTAACCCAACCAAAGCCCTGATCTTCTAATGGCGCAGCTTCAGGCTCTGGCCCCAATAATGCAGCATCACCATTACCATGTGCTTTACCAACGGTGTGACCACCTGCGGTTAAAGCCACGGTTTCTTCGTCATTCATCGCCATGCGTTCAAACGTTACCCGCATATCACGCGCCGTTAGCAAAGGATCAGACTTACCATCGACCCCTTCAGGGTTTACATAGATTAGTCCCATCATCACCGCCGCTAGCGGATTTTCGAGGTCTCGTTCACCTGACCAACGATTACCTTCACTGCCTGTCGGTGCTAGCCATTCTTTCTCTGAACCCCAATAAGTGTCTTTTTCAGGGTGCCAAATATCTTCCCGTCCAAAGCCAAAACCAAAGGTTTTTAAGCCCATAGATTCATAGGCAATGGTACCGGCGTAGGCAATCAAATCTGCCCAGCTTAGTTTATTGCCGTATTTTTGTTTAATAGGCCAAAGTAGGCGGCGGGCTTTATCAAGGTTGCCGTTATCTGGCCAAGAATTGAGTGGAGCAAAACGCAAATTGCCAGTACCCGCACCACCACGTCCGTCGGCAATACGGTAGGAACCCGCCGCGTGCCAGGTCATGCGAATCATCAAACCACCGTAATGCCCCCAATCCGCGGGCCACCATGGCTGGCTATCGGTCATAACAGCCGTCAGGTCTTGTTTCAGTGCTGCAATATCCAGTTTTTTTACTTCTTGCTGGTAGTTGAAATCCGCGCCAAGTGGGTTGGACTTGCCATCATGTTGATGCAGAATGTCGAGGTTAAGAGCTTTAGGCCACCATTCCATCACAGATGCACCACTTTCTGTGGCACCACCGTGCATTACAGGGCATTTTTTTTCAGACATCGGAAAATCTCCTTAAATCTTCAAGGTGGGGGATAGTAATCAGAACAACTCGATGCTGTGTTTAATTGTAGAGAGAATCTCTAGAAACACATAAAAACTGCAGAGGGGAAGGAGTATGAGTAGCTTAAAATGTATGACGTAGCGAAAACAGCGAACTGTATATTGTCCCGCTTTAGCTACTTTTTATGAGGCGATTGAACCGCAAACTTTTTAGCTTGCTGCAATGTCTTTGGATAAGGCATATTTTGCATTTATACCTTATTTAAATGAAGGTAGCTCGGCTACTTTCTGATACCGTAGGCAAAGCTACAATTTGGGAAAAACTTATATTTGTCTTCAGGGTGTAGCTCTACAATTTCTATATTGCTTACTTTATCAGTTTCTTGTTTTTTCTCGATATTAAAATAAAACCACCATATTTGATTATCTGATGTTAATTCAATGTACGGGTAGCTTCTCATTTTCCATGTTCCGCTAAGATGATCAGTTTGTTCTTGATCTTTATTAGCAAACACGAATTGGTAACTATGATCAGCTTTCAAATAAACTTTAACAGAAGTAGTGCAATTTCTACTTTCATATACATTTACTAGGTCTTGTTGCGCAACTTTATCATTCTGTTTTACTCCCTCCGGAAGCAGAAATAAACCAACACTATCTTTTTTGTACCAATGATTACCTGAAACAAGCGATTGTACACTCGGCACAATCCAACCGAGTTTAGTAAGCGTGTTGGTGATACTTTCCAAGCTATCCTCATCTTGAATAAATGGAGAATAAAGTAAGGTAGATTGATGAATTGTATCGGGGAATGTTAGGTTATTTGGAATGACTTCAAAATCAGCACTTTCTAATTCTTCACTGATTGTTTTAATTTCAGAGTCAGTTAAATAACGAGTGTACAGGTGAACCTTGGTAGAAGAACAAGCCGTCATAGTAAAACATAATAAAATACAGCTGATAAATTTCATCTAATCACAATCCTTTGTCGTATACCTAACGCCCACTAAAGGGCTGATCATTGCTTGCTAAAATGTGGTTCAAAGCGCAACCGATAAAACAGATACCAGTGTCGTCTTTATGCGCTTGTTATGTGCCTTTACAATCCATTTAATATAATCATGTCTTTTGCGACTAGGGCAGCTGAAGGGAGAAACATTGTTGATACAATACGTTGATCTGTGACCACTTCGTGTTTATCTTTTAGTGTCTGTTTATTTTGAGCCAAAGCGCCATTCTTATTAAGTTGACTTTCAATAAAGAAAGGCAAAAGTGTGCCTTGTTTAGCCCAGGGCTTGGATATTTCAGTCGAATTAGGAAATCCAGCTACTTTTTTCCCTTTAACCAAAAATTCCCCGGTAGATAATGTGACGTTGGTAATACCTGCAGCACCATGACCACCAACACCTACAACACCGCCTGACTCATACACACTACTGATAATAGAATGGATGTCTTTGTTATCTGCAACGTCGAACATTACACCGTAGCCACCACCAATAAATACGCCCCAGTAATCATTAGGGTCAATTTCATCCGGTGAGAATGAACTGTTAGCTTTTTCTAGGAAACCTTCATGTTTGATGGTGTAACTACTTATCCCTAGAGGTTCCATCATAAATTCAACTTTGCCACCTTTGGGTGATACGAAGTCGACTTGAAATCCGTGACTAATAAAAATGTGATAAGGAGGCGCAAATTCCCATAAATTATTTCTCGCATCATGCTTTTCAGGATCACCCATATCTACTTTGTTCGATACGACGATTAGGACTTTCTTGGCAGGTTCAGCTATCGCATTTGTAGCAAGCAATGCCGTTGCAAGTAAAATAGTGATTAAGATTTTCATTCTTTGCCTTTTTAATTAAAGTCATTACATCGACTGATAAGAGTTAATAAAGGTGCAGGTGCTCAAACTACCTAGGCACTTAACGCTCTATTCTTAATGCGCTTGTTATGTTGTTATTAACACTGGACCACGTTATTCAAAACCCAAACACATTACATAACGTAGTTACTTAGATATTAAGCTAAAGGTTAAAAAATATGTTTTCAATATTTAAGAAAGACCCAATTAAAAAACTAGACAAAGTATATGCAAGTAAACTTGAAGAAGCTATGCATGCCCAGCGTAATGGTGATATAAAATCATACGCAATGATCACTGCTGAAGCTGAAAAAATAAAAGTAAAAATTTTAGAGCTACAAGCTTCTGCAAAAACATAACGCCTCATTAAGGGGCTGATAATTGTTGGTTAAAAATAAGCGACGCAGGAGCAAAAACCAACTGTTTTTTTTCTTTAGAGTGACTTGTTATGTGGCTTTTTCTGATTTTCTGAGATTGGTGGTATCAAGTAATATAATAAAAATAGCATTACAATCTGTAATAAAAGACCTATCAATTTTGGATTAATCTCTTGAAAGTTAATAAAGAGAGCAGCGTGCATTGCCAAATAAACACCAAGAGTATCGTATCCCCATTTCTTGCGAGCAATAGCTCCTGCTGCGCCAGTCGATAACAAAACGCCCATAGCAAATATATAACTAAAGTATCCATTTAAACTAAACGGGAGTATTTGATCATTTACTCGAGCGTCAATGAATACTTTAACCTCTGCAACTCCATCAGCTAAATCAGGAAAATTGACTACGTCTAAAGCTTGAGCTAACAAAGAAGCGCCTACGCCAATCCTCACTAGACCATATCCAAGTAAAAGTATTGCTATAAAAATTCCTATAATACGTTTCATGTGAAGACCATACTTGTTATTAATAAAATACAGTGATTCTGAATGCCAACCCTATGAACCACATAACGCCCATTTAAGGGGCTGATAATAGCTTGCTAAAATGTGAAGCAAAGCGGAACCGAGCCAAACTTTAGCAGTCCCACACTTAAACAGCTTGTTATATGCCTCTATTTCTAAAATAAAACTTACTAGCTTTGAAGTCATAAAATAACAAATAAAACAACGCAGCTATAAGCACTAAGGCAGTAAATAAAAAAGTAAGCCAAAAACCTACTGGATTCAGCTCTTTGGAAATAGATATAGCTCTTAAATAAATTTCACCACTAAAATATGCATCAAGAAGATAATCCGAACAAAAATACAAGCAAAGAACAATTACAGCATCAAACTGTGAAAAAGTCTTTTTTGATACCAAGTTCCATTTCAATTGCATGACTCCATGGGCATATAACGCCCAAATAAGGGGCTGATTAACTGTTGGCTAAAATGTGTAGCGAAGCGAAACCGAGCCAACTGTAAAAATTCCCGCTTTAACTGCTTGTTATATGTACTTTACTACTGACATTATTGTTTTAAAAGGCTCTAATGTCATACCTTTAAAATCACCCGCAAACATTGCAATGTGATATGCATCATAACCGAAATTATCTTTCAGTTTGAGATCAGCACCTTTTGATACAAGTAATTTGACAACTTCAATATGACCTGTACGACTAGCAACAATAAGAGCAGTAACCCCGTTTGCATCAGATACATTAATATCACAACCTAAAGCTAAGGCTTCATTAACAAGAGCTCTATCACCATTAGCAGAAAAACGAATAATATCGATATTTTGCTCAGGTGATTTAGGTTTTAATAGTGGGAAATTGCGCAATTACTATCCTGTACATATAACGCCCCGCTAAGGGGAAATTTATAAGTTGGCTAAAATAACGAACGGAGTGAGAAAAAGCCAACTGTAAATTTTCCCACTTGAGCGACTTGTTATATGCCTTTTTGCCAAACTTTTAACGTATACGGCTCCGCAACATCTGAAGTTTCAAAGTTAATATTTTTAATTAACTCATTAAGTTTGACATCGTGAATGATGCAACCAAACGGAAGCTTTCCATGGGACTCACTTACCGCCGATATCCTAATCTGCCCAGCCATATCATCGAACCACGAGTAAAAGATCATGGTTTTTTTCGTATTTTTTGAATTAAACAGTTCGGCACATTTACCAATGAAATCTTCAAGAGAGCCACGCCCCCATTCTTTAAGCAAGCTTTCGTTAATTCCAAAGGTTACTAAATTTGAATTAGCTTCTTCATTAATGTCAGTTGACTGGACTATTTCTGTTTCAACCTCTAGTTCATTGAGCCATTGATTTAGAGTGGTATGCATAATTCCTCAAGGCATATAACGCCTCGATAAGAGGCAATAAAATAATTGGTTATACTTTAGCGAGGTACGAGCGCCAAGCCAATGATTTTATGTCCTTTTACTTCATCGACTTGTTAGGGTTAATCTACCACCGCGGTATTGATTATGAAATTACAGAAACGCCGAATATTATGATTACTGTTACTTTCTAATGCTTTAACCTTAAGTAAATACCCTTCAATATATGCCGATAAATTAGGGTATTCGTACCAATCTAATTTTGCTTTCCCCGCCACCGAATCTGATAACCTTTTAATTGCTAACTCTGCGTTGTGTTTCGTAAAGTCACTTTCTTTCCACTGGTGATCAGGCTCAATCTTATTTTCGTATTTACCGCAAAGTTCTACCGTGTATCCGGGGAGAGATAGAAGAATGATAAAGGCAGTTATAAGCGATTTCATGAATTAACCCTAACGCCTCGATAAGAGGCAATAAAATAATTGGTTATACTTTAGCGAGGTACGAGCGCCAAGCCAATGATTTTATGTCCTTTTACTTCATCGACTTGTTAGGGTTAATCTACCACCGCGGTATTGATTATGAAATTACAGAAACGCCGAATATTATGATTACTGTTACTTTCTAATGCTTTAACCTTAAGTAAATACCCTTCAATATATGCCGATAAATTAGGGTATTCGTACCAATCTAATTTTGCTTTCCCCGCCACCGAATCTGATAACCTTTTAATTGCTAACTCTGCGTTGTGTTTCGTAAAGTCACTTTCTTTCCACTGGTGATCAGGCTCAATCTTATTTTCGTATTTACCGCAAAGTTCTACCGTGTATCCGGGGAGAGATAGAAGAATGATAAAGGCAGTTATAAGCGATTTCATGAATTAACCCTAACGCCGCAATAAGCGGAGAGTAATAGTTTGCTATAATGTGAAACGAAGTGGAACCGAGCAAACTGTTACGAATCCGACTTTATTGCCTTGTTATATTCTATTGGGTAAATGACCTCAATACCGCATTCTGCTCCATATGATCCAGTAACGTAGCTATCGGAAGATAAATCTGCACTAATCGAGTATGAAACAAAAACTTTATTATCTTCTTGGGTGGTTGCTAAGGGAATTAATAATTCAGGTTTGTCCCAATTATTCCCTTTTAATAGCAACGCACCATGAAATTTTTTGCCTTCAACTTTCGTTGGAAAGCTAACAGTAACAAAAAAATCAGAGCCGTATGCATCAACCGTAATGTTGATTAAGTCTTGATATTCATCGCTCCACTTTTTTAAGTCATCCTTAGCGACATAACAAGAGCTTGAATAACTTGAAGCACTATATAAAGCAAAAAATAGTAATAAGGCAAATCTTCTCAATTGTTGCACCAAACTCTGCATAGAATATAACGCCCTGTTAAGGGGCTGATTAATGTTTGGCTAAAATGTGTAGCGGAGCGAAACT
This sequence comes from Thalassotalea sp. HSM 43, assembly GCF_004752005.1. NCBI lineage: Bacteria > Pseudomonadati > Pseudomonadota > Gammaproteobacteria > Alteromonadales > Colwelliaceae > Thalassotalea > Thalassotalea sp. HSM 43. Next base: position 2,754,777 of record NZ_CP038493.1, read on the forward strand.
GAGCCAAACTTTAGCAGTCCCGTCTTAAACAGCTTGTTATATGGAATTACAAACCAAGCTCAAGGAACGTTTCTCTTAGCTCTTGGTTTAACTCAGGTCTACTGCTAGTGGGTGTGTTGCAAGCTTTTGCTTAATGGCAGTAAATGATTTTTTTATATTATCATCCAGTTTCTCATACTTGAGAATAGAGTTAATTTTAATTAATAAATTTGCATCCAAGACCCTCTGAGAAGTGATAGCACCTTCATCGATAAGTAGTTCTCTTAAGTTTAAATCTGAATCTATATTATCCATTTCCATTAAAATAATGTGACGATGAAAGTCTTTAGTTATTTCAGTGTTATACCGCTCAACATCAGGTTTACATGCTTCATCAACATCTTGTAAGAATGTTGTGATTTTTGGAACTACTGTTGCATTTACATTTAAAGAAATTAACACCAAAACCAAAAGTAATCGCATAATGTGCTCCTTGCATATAACGCCATGATAAGAGGCGTATTAATGTTGGCTAAAATCTGTGAGGAACGAACATCTAGCCAACGTTTAGACATCCTTATCCTTTATCATCTTGTCATATTTCTATTGTGCAGCTCTATAAAAAAACCAACAACCACATGCTACCCATACTGCAAAGTACAACATAAATAGATAGCCTAGAAATGAACCGCCCATAATTAATGCATAAATAGAAACCACCAAAGCAGAAACCAGTAGTAGATTAATTAAGTTAAACTTACCAAGTTTTTCCAATAAAACACTACATGGTAATCCAATAATTAAAGTAACAGGATAAGCGATTAGCAGGCCGAAAATAATAAATAACGGTGCTACTGAACCTTGATCGTAGTTAGCTACGGGATCAATAAATTTAAAAGCAACCGCATACAATATCGTTGCAGGAATAACAGCTAATGGCCCTAACAAAAATGCCAGTAGATTTTTTCTGAATAGATCGCCAAATGTTCTCATGAAATATAACGCCCCAATAAGCGGCGGATAACAGTTGGCTATAATTGTGAACGAAGTGAACGCAGCCAACTGTTAGGCGTCCGACTTGATTAACTTGTTATACGACGAATTGCACCTTAAAACACTCGATATCAGTTTCAATGTCTTCAAGAATCTCTAAGTCAGTTTCAGTACCCGCACTTTTTAATTGATTAACCCAATTCTCATATAAATTAATTACAGCGTTCTTTTCTTGAGGCACCCAAGTTTCTATCTTGGCATATTCAAGCTTGGATAGAAACAGACCGAAATCATAAGGTGCATTCCAATAGTCCGAGATATACAACTCAAATATTCTAGGCAAGAAATGTTTAAAGTCTTCAACATCGCCAAATGTAGTCATAGATTTAAAAACGAATATCTGCAAGTCATCCCAAGAAAGCAAACCAAGTGCTTTCGAATGAAGGCTCGTTTCTGCATTTTCGAGTTCACAGTGTGGGCAGCCTTCAATTTTTTCTTTTAAAGGATACTTCTTAAACTCATGGTATATATTTTGAAAGTCTATACTCATCTCTGACTAGTCGTATAACGCCCCAATAAGGGGCTGATAATGCTTGGCTATGCTGTGTAGCGCAGCGGAACCAAGCCAAGCTTTAGCAGTCCCGCCTTAATTGGCTTGTTATATTTCGTTTTCAAAAAATCGTGTGATGTATGAACCTATTGTTCTATCAAGTTTAACCAATTCAGCTTTAGGTACATGATTTACAAAACGAGACTCTGCTACGCCACCATTTAATGCTAGTTCTCGTAAAACCTCTTTCACCATTCGTTCTTTTGGTAAGCCTCTAGACAATACATTTAGTCGAGCACTGATAGAACTATGAATAACGGGGCGATCAAAACGTGAATTTGAAAATAATTCTGCTCCGAGAACAACTTGATTTATTTGATTTTTCCACTCTTTGGGCACTAGGGCAAAGATTTTTTTAACGTCCTTAGCTGTTAGAGAGTGGTAAGGCTCTTTGTTTAACCTTGCTACAACTATTTTCACCAAACTCCCCTAGAAATATAACGCCCTGTTAACAGGCAAAATATAGTTGGCTAAAATAAGCGACCAAGGAGCAAAAGCCAACTGTATTTTGTCCTTGTTTAACAGCTTGTTATATGCACTTTTCAATTTTTAATCGGTGCTTTTTACAAGCCTGACCTAATTTACAAACTTTACTTGGCCAATCCCAGCCTTCAAAAGACTCTAGATAAAGATCCCCAAAAGCTTTCACATGACACAAGCCTTCGATCTCATTTAAAGCATTAATTTGATTGTCAGCTTGGTCAAGCAAATCTATTTGAGACTCAAGCATTAAAGCTTGTTCTAATAGATCATGCGTTCGCAAGTCTAAAGCAATTTCTGTGGCTAGTGATTTAATAGATTCGAGCATACTTTCCATGTGCATATAACGCCCTGTTAACAGGCAAAATATAGTTGGCTAAAATAAGCGACCAAGGAGCAAAAGCCAACTGTATTTTGTCCTTGTTTAACAGCTTGTTATATGCACTTTTCAATTTTTAATCGGTGCTTTTTACAAGCCTGACCTAATTTACAAACTTTACTTGGCCAATCCCAGCCTTCAAAAGACTCTAGATAAAGATCCCCAAAAGCTTTCACATGACACAAGCCTTCGATCTCATTTAAAGCATTAATTTGATTGTCAGCTTGGTCAAGCAAATCTATTTGAGACTCAAGCATTAAAGCTTGTTCTAATAGATCATGCGTTCGCAAGTCTAAAGCAATTTCTGTGGCTAGTGATTTAATAGATTCGAGCATACTTTCCATGTGCATATAACAGTATATTATGTAGCCGGCTCTATAATGTCCGGTTCATAATTGTTTTAATATAAAGCGTTAATATCACATAAATTCAATAGCTTAAAAAGAGGTTTTAGGTTCCTTTTTTTATTTTTTGAGAATTTACTGAGCCGGCTCAGTAATGTCCTTTCTTTAAGTTTTAATAATTTTACATATTTTCAAATGCTTATCTGCTTGTTTGGGTTGGATAGATAATTTACTGAGCCGGCTCAGTAACGTCTTATTTGTGGTTCTAGCTAAATATTACCTATACTGTTTATTTATACAGTTGGAGGGTGTGTGAGCAAATCACCATTTCTTGAATCAATTCGACAAATTTTAAGAACTAAGCACTACAGTATTCAAACTGAAAAGGCTTATTTAGTCTGGATTAAGCGTTTTATCTTGTTTAACAATAAGCGTCACCCTAAAGATATGGGGGAGCAAGAGGTCAGTGCCTTTTTAACCTATTTGGCTGTCAATCGCAGGGTGACATCTTCTACGCAAAACTTGGCTTTGTGTGCGATTGTGTTTATGTACAAGCATGTCTTTAATCGCGAGTTGACGTTACTCGATGAAACCGTTAGAGCGAAGCCACCTAAGCGCGTGCCAACGGTCTTATCGAAAGAAGAAGCAAAAAGAATTATAAGCAAGATGAAATTTCCTTATACCTTAATGTTTAGCCTATTGTTTGGTTCAGGAATGCGCAAAGCTGAATTACTACGCTTGCGAATCAAAGATATCGATTTTTCTGCGCAGTCTATTTATGTTTTTCGCGGTAAAGGTCGCAAGGATAGGGTAACGGTGCTACCTAGCTCACTAATTGATGATGTAAAACTCCAAATCGAGAAAGTGAAAAAAGTACATGCTAAAGATCTTGCTGAAGGCGAGGGCAAAACCAGTTTACCAATAGGGCTGGCAAGAAAGTATCCGTATGTAATCACTGATTTAAAATGGCAATACCTGTTTCCGGCCTCGGTTCGTTGTAAGCATCCGACCGATGGTTATTTTTGTCGTCATCATTTGCACTGGACAGCTTTGTCCAAAGTACTTCGTGCTGCTGTGCGTGAAGCGGATGTACACAAGCATGTTACTGCCCATACCTTTCGACACAGTTTTGCCACTCAATTACTCTTAAATGGCACCGATATTCGCACGGTACAAGAATTACTCGGTCATTCCGATTTGAAAACCACACAAATATATACGCATGTTATAGGTCAGCATTCATCAGGAATACGCAGCCCAATTGATAGCGCTTAGTAAGTATTAAGTCGTTATTTGGTTGTCGAAAAAGAAAAAAGCGCCTTGCGGCGCTTTTTTATGAGTAGTGTGTTTATGGCTTAACCAATAAACTTACGGGCGTTGCGGAACATACGTACCCATGGTGAATCTTCTAACCATTCATCAGGGTGCCATGAGTTAGCAACGGTTCTAAATACACGCTCAGGGTGAGGCATCATGATAGTAACGCGACCGTCAGTTGTGGTTAGTGAGGTAATACCATCTGGTGAACCGTTCGGGTTCGACGGGTATGTCTCAGTCACTTGACCGTAGTTGTCTACGTAACGCATCGATACGGTACCAGAATCATTGGCTGCGCCAATGGCTTCTTCTGATTTGAATTCTGCGCGACCTTCACCGTGTGAAACAGCGATTGGCATGCGGCTGCCTTCCATACCTTTGAAGAAGATAGACGGTGACTCTTGGATTTCAACCAATGAGAAACGTGCTTCAAAACGTTCTGAGCGGTTTTGCACAAAGTGTGGCCAGTTCTTAGTACCAGGGATGATTTCTTTCAAGTTAGACAGCATCTGACAACCGTTACAAACACCTAATGAGAAAGTGTCTTCGCGGTGGAAGAAGGTCTTGAACATCTCACGCGCTTTGTCATTGAACAAGATTGATTTTGCCCAACCTTCACCAGCACCCAATACGTCACCGTAACTGAAACCACCACATGCTACTAAGCCGTTAAAATCGGCTAAATCAACACGTTCGCCAAGAATATCAGACATGTGCACATCAACGGTGATAAAACCAGCACGGTCAAATGCGGCGGCCATTTCAACGTGTGAGTTAACACCTTGCTCACGCAAGATAGCCACTTTAGGGTTGGTCTCGGCGTCGGCGTCTTTGGCGATTAGGTCGGCAACGATATCTTCGTTAATGTCGAAGGTAAGTTCTGCATTTAGACCTGGATCTTCAGTATCAAACTTCAAGGTGTGTTCTTGTTCTGCACACTCTGGGTTATCACGCATAGATTGCATTTTGAAGGTCGTCTCTGCCCAAACAGTACGGTAGTAAGTTCGGCTATTTGCCAAAATTTCTTCACCGTCGCGGCTAAAGCGGATCATGTCTTCGTTATTGATGCGACCAATATCAGTGAAACATTCCATCAAGCCGTATTGTTCGATAATCGCGTGAACGGCGTCAACGTCGTCTTCACGGATTTGCACAACCGCACCAAGCTCTTCACTAAATAGTGCACTTAGGTTGTCGCCAGCAAGTTTGCTGATGTCAATATCTACACCGGTGTGACCGGCAAACGCCATTTCAGCAACCGCTGTGAATAAACCACCGTCTGAACGGTCATGGTAAGCAAGTAGCTTCTCATCACGAACCAAGTGTTGCATCAAGTTGAAGAAGTTTTTCAGATCTTCTGCACTATCAACGTCTGGGGTGTCAGTACCCAATTGCTTGTATACCTGAGCGATACAAGAACCACCTAAACGGTTCTTACCTTTTGATAAATCGATGGCAACAATGCGGCTATCGCCTTTATCAGTGCGTAGCTCTGGAGTAACTGTTTTGCGAATGTCTTCAACACGACCAAAAGCGGTGATAACCAATGATAGAGGTGCGGTTACCGCTTTCTCTTCACCGTTTTCTTCCCACTTGGTTTTCATACTCATAGAGTCTTTACCAACAGGGATGGTCAAACCTAGGGTTGGACATAACTCTTCACCAACGGCTTTAACCGCTTCGTATAGACCTGCATCTTCACCTGGGTGACCGGCTGCGGCCATCCAGTTTGCAGACAACTTAATGTTGTTTAAGTCACCGATGTCGGCGCTGGCAATATTGGTTAGTGATTCAGCTACGGCAAGACGAGCTGACGCGCCATAGTTAAGTAACGCAACCGGTGTACGCTCACCCATAGACATCGCTTCACCGTGGTAGCTGTCTAAAGCCGCTGCGGTAACAGCACAATCTGCTACAGGTACCTGCCATGGACCAACCATTTGATCACGAGCAACCATACCGGTAACCGTGCGGTCACCAATGGTGATTAAGAAGGTTTTCTCTGCGATAGTAGGTAGACGCAATAGACGATCGGCTGCATCGGCTAAATCAACGTTGCTAAGATCAAGCGCTTTACCTGTTTCTGTTTTCGACGCTACGTCTCGGTGCATCTTAGGTGCTTTACCTAGTAATACGTCTAACGGCAGGTCGATAGGCTTAGCTAACGCTTCGTTGTCAGCAAAATGGCTGTCGGTTAGTGTTAAGTGTTCTTCTTCGGTGGCGTAACCAACGACTGCAAATGGTGCGCGCTCACGCTCACACAATGCGCGGAATTCGTCAACACGCTCTGGTGCTACCGCTAATACGTAACGTTCTTGTGATTCATTACACCAAATTTCCAATGGTGACATGCTGCGTTCATCGTTTGGTACGTTGCGCAGTTCAAAGTTACCACCACGGCCACCATCAGATACCAACTCAGGGAATGCGTTAGACAAACCACCTGCGCCAACATCGTGGATAAATAGAATCGGGTTGTCATCACCCATCTGCCAACAGCGATCGATAACTTCCTGACAACGACGTTCCATTTCTGGGTTGTCACGTTGTACTGAAGCAAAATCTAGGTCTTCATCAGATTGGCCTGATGCCATTGATGATGCTGCACCGCCACCTAAACCGATGTTCATTGCTGGACCACCAAGGGCGATTAGTGCTGCACCAACAACGATTTCACCTTTTTCAACGTGCTCGCCGCGGATATTACCTAAACCACCTGCAATCATAATTGGCTTGTGGTAACCACGAACTTCTTCACCGTTAAACGAGTTAACTTGCTCTTCGTAAGTACGGAAGTAACCAAGAATGTTTGGACGACCAAACTCGTTGTTAAAGGCTGCACCACCAAGTGGGCCTTCCATCATAATATCTAAGGCGGTTACGATGCGACTTGGCTTACCAAAATCCGTTTCCCAAGGTTGTTCAAAACCTGGGATGCGTAAGTTTGATACCGAAAAACCAACCAAACCTGCTTTTGGTTTTGAACCAATACCGGTTGCGCCTTCATCACGAATCTCACCACCTGAACCTGTTGCAGCACCTGGGAATGGTGAAATAGCAGTAGGGTGGTTATGGGTTTCAACTTTCATCAAAATGTTGATGTCTTCAACATTGTAAGCGTATTCTTTGCTGTCAGGATCTGGGAAGAAACGACCGGCTTCAGAACCCACCATAACCGCGGCGTTATCTTTGTAAGCGCTTAATACATTGTCGGGATTGGTTTCGTAGGTGTTTTTGATCATTTTGAACAGCGACTTCGGCTGCGTCTGACCATCGATTGTCCAATCGGCGTTAAAAATTTTGTGACGACAATGTTCTGAGTTTGCTTGAGCAAACATGTATAACTCAATGTCGTGTGGGTTGCGGCCAAGGGCGTTGAAATTCTCGACTAAGTAGTCAATTTCATCTTCAGCAAGCGCCAGACCCAAATCAAGGTTTGCTTTAACTAGGGCGTCTCGGCCACCGGCTAAAATATCAACTGACTTCAATTCACCAGGTTCTGCTGTTGCAAATAACACGTCAACGTCGTTGGTGTCGGTGAAGATGGTTTCCATCATGCGGTCGTGAATCAATGCAGCAAGTTGAGCACTTTGCTGTTCGCTTAATTCAGCTGATGATTGCACGTAGAATGCTAAACCGCGTTCAAGGCGAATGATTTTATCTAGGCCACAGTTGTGAGCGATGTCAGTCGCTTTAGATGACCAAGGTGAGATAGTGCCTGGACGTGGAGTTACTAGCAAAAATGTGCCAGCAGGAGTGTGCTCTTCAATGCTTGGACCGTAGGTCAGCAGCTTTTCCAATTTGCTCAGCTCATCCGCAGACAATGCCGCAGACTGATGACTAAAGTGCATGAATTCGGCGTAGATCTCAGTTACCGGCAGATCCAGCTGGGCGCACTGTGTTAACAGCTTATTAATTCTGAAATCGGAAAGCGCAGGAGCGCCACGTAAGATTTCCATAGTTTGTCTCACCATAGTTATTAATTAAATACCAATTCGATTGCAATTTTCGGTAAATCGCAATGGAATAAATACTTATCATGCTAAAGGCGAAATATTCTTGTAAAGGTGCTGTTTTTTCGCGCGCATTATAAAAGAAAACGCGCCATTTAGTAAGAGCAAAACAGATGGATTACATACTTATTGAAAAAAAAAGCTGTAAAATTTGTATAAATGCATTCACAATGAAATCGTTATGATAAGAATAATTAACAAAATTCAGAACTTATTTACATTGTCGCGCCTGTTTTTTATTGTCATGTTGAGCCTTATATCCGGCTGCCAACAAGATCAACAACAGGTAAGCTTGCAGCAAGTAATCGAACGTGAACAGGTCAATGTTGGTACCCTGTTTGGCCCGAACAGTTATTACCTTGGTGCCGAAGGCGCAAAAGGCTTTGAATACGAGCTGGCCAAGGCGTATGCCGACAGCATCGGCGTATCACTTCATATCGTGCCAACCTATTCTTTAGATGAATTATTTCTCAAACTTGAATCCGGTGAAGTGGACTTTCTTGCCGCTGGCTTATCGGTCACTCAAGAGCGCTTACAAAAATACCGTTTTGCACCAAGCTACAAAAATATCAGCCAAAAAATGGTGTTCAAACAGGGCCGTGAATGGCCTCGCAAAATAGAAGATGTGCAAGGCAGTCTGCAAGTCATTAAAAATTCCAGCCATGAAGAAAACTTAATCCGCTTAAAGCAACAACATGCCGATTTAACGTGGACGGTAACCGAAGAAATGGATGCCGATGAATTGCTGTTACAAGTGGTTGAAGGTCGCCTCGATTTTACCATTGCCGACAGTAATACCTTGGCGTTGAATCGTCGTTACTACCCTGATATTTCGGTGGCCTTTACCGTCGAAGAGCCACAGCCAATTGCGTGGATGGTCAGCAAACAAAGTCATGATTCATTGTTAGCGTCTTTGGTTGAGTTTTTTGGTGATACTCACACCGACGGCACCATATTAACCCTTGATGACAAATACTATGGTCATATCCAAGAGTTCAATTATGTAAATACGCGTACCTTTATTCAGGCCATCGACGAAAAGCTGCCTAAATATCAACACTTATTCCAACGCTATGGCAAAACATTAGATTGGCGTTTTCTTGCCGCAGTAAGCTACCAAGAATCACATTGGGAACCTCATGCACGCTCATATACCGGTGTGCGAGGTATGATGATGCTGACTTTGCCTACCGCCAAACAAATGGGTATTGAAAGCCGTCTTGATGCTGAGCAAAGCATTCGTGGTGGTGCCAAGTATTTAAATCAGTTAATTGAGCGTATTCCTGCGCGTATTCCTAACCCTGATCGTCGTTGGTTTGCGTTAGCCGCATACAATATCGGTTGGGGCCATATGGAAGATGCGCGGGTATTGACCCAAAAACAAGGCGGCGATCCGGATCGCTGGGTTGATGTCAAACAGCGCCTGCCGTTGCTAAAACAACAGAAGTATTATAAAAATACTAAATATGGATATGCCAGAGGCGATGAGCCGGTTCGCTACGTCGAAAATATTCGCGCTTATTTTGATACCCTGGTGTTTATGGACGAAAAAAAAGTGATTGTTAACGCCAGCGCAGAGTAAGCTCTTAGCCGGTGTTGCTGTATTGATAATAATAATAATAATAACGAGGACAGTGTCATTAAAGTGTCATAAACACACTTTAAGCTATGGCAAACTGTATTAATCAATGGCAAAAATGAGAGCTAGAACCTGTAAAAACAATCAACGTCGCCGTATGATGCGTGTCAATCAGCGCAAGGTAAACGGTCGTTATCGCGTATACTATCGCGTGGTGTTATCTAACAAAGACGATTAACCGTCGTTATCGTCATTCTGTAAAGCGTGTTGCTGAGCTTCTTTTAAGGCTTTCTTCAAGGCTTTTTTTTCGGCACGACGTCGTCTAAAAAAATTCGACAGCTTGCTCGCACATGGCTCTTCAAGTACCCCAGAAACTACCTCTAGTTGGTGGTTTAGGCGTTCATCCTGAGCCAAATTAAATAAGCTACCACAAGCCCCTGTTTTTAAATCATTCGCACCAAATACCACTCTGTTTACCCGACTGTGAACGAGCAAGCCCGCGCACATAGGGCAAGGCTCTAACGTCACATACAAGGTCGTATCTAACATACGATAGTTAGCAATATTTGCCCCGGCTTGACGCACCGCCTGCATTTCAGCATGCGCTGACGGGTCATTGAGCTGAATCGATTGATTCCAACCTTCGCCAATGATTTGTCGATCACGCACAATTACTGCACCAACAGGGATCTCACCTTGCTGCTCGGCCTTATCGGCTAACTGCAAAGCGTATTGCATGTAGAATTGATCTAATTCGGCTTGTGATTGCTTATCTTGGCTCATAAAAAATTGTGGATTTTACTAATAAATCGTCAAAAACGGTCAGTGCTTATTAAGTGCAATTATACAAGTTATTGAAAATCATTGCCTTTATTATATGGTCTGTAACTTGCTTAATTTAGATTAGGTGATATAAAAAGTTAATGATAGCTAAGCGTGAGAGGAAGTAAACAGTGCGGGTATTTGAATTTATTATTGTTATAACTGTGGTCTATGGCATTTTTGAGTATTTAAAACAACGTCAAAAGTTTCAGCAAGAACGCATTAAACATGAAAAAGTGACCGGTGACTTAGAAAGTGAGCTGACCAATATTAAAGAGAGATTGGTGGTACTGGAAAAAATTGTTACCGACAAAGGCTATGACTTAAAGCAAGAAATAGACGACCTATAGCCTGTCTCTATAGGCGTTTTATTGTCTTCAAACGTACGCTGTGACCCTATAAAAATAGGGTCAACAAGTCATTGAGGTAACGTCGACCTAAGTCGGTTATTTGCCAGCCATCATCCTGTTGCTGCAATAGCCGCTTGTTAACGGCAGTTGCTAGTGCACCATCAATATGAGAGATGGGCAGGCCAGTGGCTGCTTCAATGTCAGCTTGGCTAAAGGCACTAAATAAGCGTAAGCGATTCATCATATATTCAAACGACCGCTCACTTTGCGCAACGTCATGTATCTGGTCAAGATAGTCGCGTCCCTCTTGCATGTATCCTTTCGGGTGTTTGACTTTAACGGTGCGAGTAATACGGTCGCTTTCACCATGGGTTATTTTGCCGTGCGCACCACAGCCGATACCAAGGTAATCACCATTTTGCCAATAATTTAGGTTGTGACGACAGCGAACTTGCTCATGTTTGGCAAAGGCTGATACTTCATATTGCTGATAGCCCGCCGCTTGCAACAAGGCAAAACCTTGCTCTTGTATATCCCAAAGCACGTCATCTTCAGGCAAGGTGGGTGGTTTTGAATAGAACGACGTATTAGGCTCAATGGTTAATTGATACCAAGATAAATGATCCGGTGACAAGGCGATGGCTTGTTTTAAATCATCGAGCGCGCCGGCGACATTTTGTTGTTCTAAACCGTGCATTAAGTCCAGATTAAAGCTGTTGATACCGCATTGCTTGGCAATTTCGGCGGCACGGATAGCTTGTTGGCTGTCATGAATACGGCCAAGCTTTAGCAATTTATCTGAGGCAAAACTTTGCACGCCAATCGACAAACGATTTATGCCTGCTTCGGCAAAGCCCGCAAATTTTTTCGCTTCAACGGTACCTGGATTCGCCTCCATGGTAACTTCCATATCCTCACTGTGGCGAAAGCGCTGTTTTATGCCGCGCAATAAGCTGTCAATGGCCTCACTTGAGAACAAGCTTGGTGTGCCACCACCAATGAAAATCGAATACAGCGGGCGATCAATAGCAAAGCGTTGCATATCGCTATCTAAGTCGGCCAACAAATGTTGCACATAAGCAACTTCATCTATGTCAGCCTTTAGCGCGTGCGAATTAAAGTCACAATAAGGGCACTTTTGCACACACCATGGGATATGCACATATAAGGATAATGGGGGCGTTTTTAACACGAGTTTTCTCTACGCCTGTAAGGCTTTGACCAATTGTTGTAACGCTTTACCGCGGTGGCTTAACGTATTCTTTATCTCGCGCGGCAATTGCGCTGATGTTTGTTGGTGTTGCGCAACCCAAAATAGTGGGTCGTAACCAAAACCTTGCTCGCCGTGTGCTTCGCTGGTGATTTCACCTTCCCAAGTGCCTTGGCAAATTATTGGTGTCGGATCATCGCCATGGCGCATAAACACCAAAACGCATTGAAAACGTGCTGTTCTTTGTTCGCTAGGCACGCCATGTAATGCCTGCAGCAACTTGGCATTGTTGTCTTGGTCATTAGCGCCTTCGCCAGCATAGCGGGCAGAGTAGATGCCAGGTGCGCCCTGTAAATAGTCGACTTCTAAACCTGAGTCGTCAGCGATTGCCGGCAGGCCAGTTATTTTCGCCGCATGACGTGCTTTAATGATGGCGTTTTCAACAAACGTGGTGCCGGTTTCAGCAACATCAGCGACGTTAAAATCACTTTGTGGTAATACCTCGATATGTTGTTTGGCTAATAACTCGGCCAACTCTTTTACTTTACCTTTATTACCGGTAGCTAAAACGATTTTTTGCATAGGGATTTATCAATAATCTTTTGGGTTAATTAAATGAAAAAGTGCGACTAAGCGCACTTTTGATACCTAGTTATAGAATTCAAACTCTACTGTTCTACATAAAACTTTTGAGTGAATTTTAAGGTGTGTTGCTGACCATTGTCATTAATTAAAATGTCGAACTTATAGGTTTCGTCATTGGGGTAATCAACGATAGCAATATAATAAATTGCATCACCTTCTTTAATTTGCTGAAATTCAAGGTTCATTGACTGGCCAACTAAGTTGATTGCTTTACCGGAAATACCAACCGCTTTTGCCGGCTTACCGTCGGCACTGCCATCGAGCACAGAAATATTGACAAAACCTTTGTAACGGCTGCGTTCAATACCATAACTCTTGGCGATTTCAGGCTGTAAAATTGACGTTGATAAGCCAATATAGTGTACTTCTAAATCACCAAGCTTCTTCATTTGTTCGGCGTGGACAGCAACGCTCATTAAACAAAAACACAGAACTGTTGCAACAACTTGGGTTATTCGTTTAAGCATAATTGCCTCTCTATTTTGTACATTGATGTACAAGTGATACTAAGTATAGACGTTTGTTGTCGGTAACGATGATTGCTTGCGCGTTAGAACATGCGTAACACAGACCAATAAGGCACTGTGGTATTTAAAAACGCATTAAGCATGCTCAGCGCCAAAAACGCAATGACGACAGACAAATCAATACCACCTAGATCAGGCAATATACGTCGAATAGGACGTAAAAATGGTTCGGTCAGTTGGTGAAACACTAAACGAATTGGCGTTGGATTTTGTACGACCCAGCTCATCAGCGCCATGATCAACATCACCATAAACAGCAAGTAGCCGCTTTCTTTGATCAGGTACAATAAGCCAAGATACAACAATAAGCCGAATTCAATAATGCCGCCTTGTAAGCTAGACATGGTATACAGTTTTAACGTACCGACTATATAGGCGACGAGAATGGTGGCCACATCAACACCGGCAAAGCCTGGAATAAAGCGCCTAAAAGGCACCACCACCGGGTTACTTACCTTGACCACAAATTGACTTAACGGGTTATAAAAATCAGCGCGAACCGCTTGCAACCAAACTCGTAAAATTAACACCATAAAAAAAGCGTCAAATAAAAAGTTCAGTAAAATCAGCAATGCTTCCATTATTACTCCATGCGCAAATGCATTGTTTTTTAGTTTTTGTTAAAAGCTATTGTTAAAAAGCTTATTTTTAATCTTATACCATGGCGGCAAAATTAGTTGTTACTTTCTGTCATTTCTTCAGCACGTTTTTTACAGTTAATCATCGCCTTAGCGACTAAATCTGTTAAACCACCGTCAAAAAATGTGTTTAGCGCTGCTTGCGTGGTGCCGCCTTTGGAGGTGACATTTTCGCGCAAGGTGGCGATAGATTCAGGGTTTTCGATGACCATTTGAGCCGCACCTAATGCGGTTTGTTGTACCATCTCACGTGCAGTTTGTTGATCAAAACCAAACGCCATCGCTTGTTTTTGCATGGCTTCCATAAAGGCAAAAAAGTAAGCTGGACCTGATCCCGATACCGTGATCAGATTATCAATCTCTGCTTCATTGGCAAGCCATAATGTCTTACCTACCGCGACAAACATGGCATCGATAAACGCTTTGGTCTCATCACTTACGCTGTCGTCAGCGAATAAGCCTGCCATACCGACACCAAGTTGCGACGGTGTGTTTGGCATGCAACGCACAAGACCTGCTTGCTCACCAAGTACACTGCGCATTTGCGCCATAGACACTCCAGCGGCAACAGAAACAAAACATTTGTCGCTGATATCCATCGCATCGGCCAGTTGTTGGCATACGGTTTTGATCAAATGCGGCTTCACGCCAAGAATGATGATATCTGCTTGCTTGGCCGCCTCAATATTGTCGGCACTTTGATTGACACCATAGTCATTTGCCAAGGCAACACGCTTTTCTGGACTTGGGTTGGTGACGGTGATTAATGCCGCATCAAACCCCGCTTTAACCATACCAATTAATATGCAGCGGTTCATGTTACCAGCACCAATAAAAGCTACTTTTTTCATTATTTAATCTCTACTTCCAAATATCGCGGTACCGACTCGCACCATAGTTGAACCACATTCTACAGCAATATCCATATCACCGCTCATGCCCATAGATAATGTATCGACACTGCTATATGTTTGTTGTAATTGCGCAAATAACTCAGCCATTTTTAAAAAGCTTTGTTTGGTTTGCTCAACATCGCCTTTTGCCGGGATGCACATTAAGCCGCGTAATACCAAATTAGGGCAACCATCGACAAAAGCGGCAAGGGCGTTTAATTGTTCGACACTTGTACCCGATTTGCTGTCCTCAGCACTAATATTCACTTGTAAACAAACTTGCAGCGGGGTAATGTTAATATCACGTTGTTCGTTAAGGCGTTTTGCCGTTTTTTCTCGGTCAATAGAGTGCACCCAATCGGCATGCTCTGCTATCAAACGAGTTTTATTACTCTGAATAGGACCGATAAAATGCCAGATGATATCCAAATCGGATAATTCATCGGCTTTACTCGCAAGCTCCTGAACGTAGTTTTCGCCGAAATGGCGTTGCCCCGCAGAATAAGCCGCGGCGATGTTTTCAGCAGGTTTGGTTTTACTTACTGCCAATAAATTTACAGAATTAACCTGGCGGTTAGACTGGCAGCATGACTGCTCAATAGATGTCAAAACCTTGCGCAGATTATCAGCGATTAGACTCATAGTTTTTATTCTGGATAACAATAATTAATTAGGAATATTATGGATATTACCGAACTTTTAGCGTTTAGTGTTGAACACAACGCATCAGATTTACACCTTTCCACTGGTATGCCACCCGCTATTCGTGTTGATGGCGATGTACGTAAGATTAACATTCCACCGCTAGAAGACAAAGATGTAAATGCTCTAGTGTATGACATCATGACCGATCGTCAGCGCAAAGAATACGAAGAAAATCTTGAAGTGGATTTCTCCTTTGAAGTGCCAAACCTAGCTCGTTTCAGGGTAAATGCGTTCAATCAGAACCGAGGCCCTGCTGCTGTATTTCGTACCATCCCAAGTAAAATTTTATCATTGGATGAGTTGGGTTGCCCAGATATTTTCCGCCAAATCTCTGAAAACCCTCGTGGTTTAGTATTGGTCACCGGTCCAACGGGTTCGGGTAAATCAACAACCTTGGCAGCGATGGTAGATTACATCAACGAATCTAAGCGCGATCACATTCTAACCATCGAAGATCCAATCGAATTCGTGCACGACAACAAGCAATGTCTGATTAACCAACGTGAAGTGCACCGTGATACGTTAAGCTTTAGCAACGCGTTGCGTAGTGCGCTACGTGAAGATCCCGATGTTATTCTGGTTGGTGAGATGCGTGACCTTGAAACCATTCGTCTTGCGATGACCGCGGCAGAAACCGGTCACTTAGTATTTGGTACCTTGCATACCACCTCGGCACCAAAAACCATTGACCGTATTGTTGATGTATTCCCTGGTGAAGAAAAAGACATGGTTCGCTCTATGTTGTCTGAATCATTGCGTGCGGTAATTTCGCAAACACTGATTAAGAAAGTAGGTGGTGGCCGAGTTGCTGCACACGAAATCATGGTCGGTATCCCGGCGATTCGTAACCTGATTCGTGAAGATAAGATTGCGCAAATGTACTCGGCAATTCAAACCGGTATGTCACATGGTATGCAAACCATGGATCAATGTTTACAAGGCTTATTAAGTCGTGGCCTGATCACCCGTGAAGACGCTATGGCAAAAGCAGCTGATAAGAATCAGTTTAAAGTTTACTAAGGTTGAGAGATGTATTTACACGAACTGTTAAGCAATATGGTCAGCCAAGATGCATCGGATTTATTTATAACCGTTAATCTAGCTGCCAGTGCCAAAATCAATGGCGAGCTAGTCGCCATTGATGAAAAGGTTCTCAGTTATGATGAGGCACTTGATCTTGTCTTAAGCTCGATGAATGACAAGAACAAAGCTGAATATGAAGCCACCAAAGAATGTAACTACGCTATCGCCGTAGATGGTATTGGCCGTTTTCGTATTTCAGCGTTTTGGCAACGCGAAATGCCCGGCATGGTTGTTCGTCGCATCGTTACCGATATACCGGATGTCGACAAGCTAGGCTTGCCACAGGTATTGAAAGACTTGGTGATGTCAAAACGTGGCTTGGTATTGTTTGTCGGTGGTACCGGTACGGGTAAGTCAACGTCAATGGCGTCGTTAATTGGTTATCGTAACCGTAATGCGCGTGGTCACATATTAACCATCGAAGATCCGGTGGAATTTGTTCATGAGCATGCCCGTTCAATGATCACTCAACGCGAAGTCGGCATGGATACTGAATCCTTTGATGCTGCTTTGAAGAGCTCATTGCGACAAGCGCCAGATGTTATTCTGATTGGTGAGATTCGCTCGCAAGAAATCATGGAGCATGCACTAAGCTTTGCTGAAACCGGCCATTTATGTATTGCTACACTGCATGCTAACAACGCCAACCAAGCAATTGACCGAATTATGCACTTGGTACCCGCTGAGCAACATCAAAAATTACAGTTTGATTTAGCCTTGAACTTACGCGGCATTGTCGCCCAACAGTTGGTACCGACCCGTGACGGTCATGGTCGCCGCGCTGCTATCGAAATTCTATTGAACTCACCTTATATCGCTGAGTTAATCAAAAAAGGCGATGTCGGTCAGATCAAAGAGGTAATGACGAAGTCTCGTGAATTGGGCATGCAAACCTTCGATCAGGCGCTGTTTGATTTGTATGAATCCGGTGATATCAGTTACACCGATGCATTGCATCACGCCGATTCACCAAACGATCTACGCTTAATGATCAAACTTCGCAGTAACGATCAAACCGGTATTGGTGGCTTAAAAGGCGCAACACTGGACGGCGTTGAATAAACACTGATCCATACTGGTCTTAACATAGTAATTAAAAGAGCACCTTAGGGTGCTCTTTTGCTTCTTTCAAGGGGTCAGAACACTTGAAAAAGAGATCAAGTGTTCTGACCCCTTGAAATGAAAAACAATCAGAGAAAATTTTTTCCAGAAAAAAGTTTAGACGTCTAGACGTAAAAGTGTAGATTTATGAAAGAAAGCAAGGTAAAATTCTCTCAATTCCGAATTCCTTGTCTATTATTTAGGCATTTGTCAGCAGGCAAACGTAACGACGTTATCCCTGCTGAATGTATAGTTTTTAAAAAGAGGCGTCATGGCTAAACATTATTTTACTTCTGAGTCTGTATCTGAAGGTCACCCTGATAAAATTGCTGATCAGATTTCTGATGCAGTACTTGATGCGATAATCGCCCAGGATAAGCACGCTCGCGTTGCTTGTGAGACCATGGTTAAGACAGGTGTGGCAATCATTTCTGGCGAAGTCACCACAGAAGCGTGGGTTGATTTGGAGTCTATCACCCGTAAAGTGATTACCGATATCGGTTATACCTCATCAGATGTTGGTTTTGACGGTGAAACCTGTGGCATCATGAACTTGATTGGCCAGCAATCACCTGAGATTGCGCAAGGTGTCGATCGTGCTAAGCCAGAAGAACAAGGTGCAGGTGATCAGGGGTTAATGTTTGGTTATGCAACCAGCGAAACGCCATCACTTATGCCAGCTCCGCTTTATTATTCGCATCGCTTGGTAGAACGTCAGGCTGAAATGCGCAAATCTGGTGTGCTACCTTGGTTGCGCCCAGATGCAAAATCGCAAGTAACGTTTGTTTATGAAGATAACAAGCCAGTGGCCATTGATGCGGTTGTATTATCAACCCAACATAACCCTGATATCAGCCAAGAAGATTTGTATGAAGCGGTAATGGAAAACATCATTAAGCATGTGTTACCAGCTGAGCTACTAACCGAGCAAACCAAATACTTCATCAACCCAACAGGACGTTTTGTTATTGGTGGTCCGGTAGGTGATTGTGGTTTAACCGGTCGTAAAATCATTGTTGATACATACGGCGGTATGGCTCGTCACGGTGGTGGTGCGTTCTCAGGTAAAGATCCATCTAAAGTTGATCGCAGTGCCGCCTACGCTGGTCGCTATGTTGCCAAAAACATTGTTGCATCAGGCCTTGCCGAGCGTTGTGAGATTCAAGTGTCTTACGCGATTGGTGTCGCAGAACCGACCTCTATCTCAATTGAAACCTTCGGCACCGGTAAGGTTGATGAAGATACATTGATTAAATTGGTACGAGAGAATTTTGACTTGCGTCCATACGGCATTACCAAAATGTTGGACTTACTGCATCCGATGTATCAAATGACAGCAGCGTATGGCCATTTTGGTCGCGAACCATTTGAAATGACGGTGGGTGATGACAGCTTCACCGCCTTTAGTTGGGAAAAAACCGATAAGGCAGATGCATTACGCGATGCTGCCGGCTTAAAGTAAGCCGTTAAAATATATCATTGTTTTAAATAAGCCAGATTCATATCTGGCTTATTTTTTTGTCTTTAATCTATTCATATATTTGCCGCGCCATCTCTTGTTTTTTGCATCCATCGCCCCTATCTTGTAAGGCAGATAGCAGCAATAAGTGCCAATTCAGTGAGCAACAATCGATTCTACCAACCTGGAGCATTAACAACCGGCAGCGAAGTCGCCCTTAGCGATGATGTTTTTGGCCATGTGATCAGGGTACTGCGCTTAAAAACCGACGATATTATTTATCTGTTTAATGGCGATGGTCATGACTACCAAGCGAAGCTGACCCAAGTAAGTAAAAAGCAGGCCTTTGCCAGTATAGAAAACTCGGTTGCCGTGGATAATGAGTCACCATTGCGCATTCATTTAGGTCAGGGCATTTCTCGTGGCGATCGAATGGACTTTACCTTACAGAAGTCTGTTGAACTGGGGGTCAATCAAATTACCCCATTGTTTACCGAGCGTTGTGGTGTCAAACTCAGTGGCGAACGCCTTGAGAAAAAGCGTCAACAATGGCAAAAGATTGTCATCAGTGCTTGTGAACAAAGTGGTCGTGCTCAAGTGCCAGAAGTGATGCCGGCGCAACCGTTATCGCAATGGTTGAGCGAGAACACCGATGAATTGAAACTAAATCTACACCCCAAAGCACAATACTCTATCTCGACACTACCGATGCAAGCGGATGCGGTAAGATTACTTATCGGTCCGGAAGGTGGTCTTTCAGATGATGAAATCAGTGACGCAGGACATGCCGGATTCACCGATGTTTTGCTTGGCCCTAGAGTATTAAGAACGGAAACCGCGGCTCTTACCGCGATTACCGCATTACAATGCAAGTTTGGCGATTTATAAATACAAGCCAACCCTAGTTAGGAATTATTATGACGTTAAAAATTGGCGTGGTTATGGACCCGATTGAAAACATTAATGTCGCGAAAGACTCAAGTCTGGCGATGATGTTGGAAGCACAAAGTCGCGGCCATGAGTTGTACTACATGCAAATGCAGGATTTGTATATGTTGCACGGCGAAGCTCGCGCAAGTGTTAGCAAAGTGACTGTCTTTGATGACGCCAAGCATTGGTATGATATTGAGTCGACAGATGATGTTGCTCTGGCCGATATGGACGCGATTTTAATGCGCAAAGATCCGCCATTTGATACTGAGTTTATTTACGCAACATATATGCTTGAGCGAGCAGAAGAGCAAGGCACATTAATCGTTAATAAGCCACAGAGTCTGCGTGACTGTAATGAAAAGCTGTTTACCGCTTGGTTCGCAGAGTTCACACCTAAAACCTTAGTCACTCGCGATGCAACGCGTATTCGCGATTTTCACGCGCAACACAAAGATGTGATCATCAAGCCGCTAGATGGCATGGGTGGCTCATCAATCTTTCGTATGAAAGACGGTGAAGCCAATGTCGGGGTCATTATCGAAACCTTAACCGCGCATGGCTCTATGTATGCCATGGTGCAAGAATACATGCCAGAGATTGTCGATGGTGATAAGCGTATTCTTATCGTTAATGGTGAGCCAATGCCGTATTGTTTAGCGCGTATTCCAGCACAAGGCGAAACCCGAGGCAATCTTGCCGCAGGTGGTCGTGGCGAAGCTCGACCGTTATCGGCGTCGGATAAATTAATTGCTGAGACCATAGGCCCAGAATTGAAAAAACGCGGCTTATATTTTGTTGGTCTTGATGTTATTGGCGATAAAATCACTGAAATTAATGTCACCAGTCCAACCTGTATTCGCGAAATTGAAAAGGCCTATCCAATAAATATTAGCGGTAAATTATTTGATGCAATCGAAGAAATAGTCGCTAACGCCAAGTAACGTATAGGGTTTGTGTTTTTTTGCCTGTTTTGCCTTAAAACAGGCAGCTTGAAAAAATCTGTTTTTAGCGCCATGTTTATTAATAGGCAGAGAGAATTGTCATCGATATTAGCCGGTCATACTCTCTATAAGATAATTTCAAAACACAATGCCTAGCATTTAAGGAGGGGACATGGATAGTTTGGAAAACCATCTATTGATTGCCATGCCAAACATGCAAGACCCTTATTTTCACAAGACAGTAACCTACATCTGTGAACACAATGACCAAGGCGCTATGGGCTTGGTTATTAACGTACCTGTGCGCATAACCCTTAGTGAATTGTTAAAACAAATAGACGCTGAAAAAGTCACCGCTGGCCGATTAACGCAGCGGGTTCTTGCCGGTGGTCCTGTTGCACCTGACCGTGGATTTGTATTGCACAATAGCCAAGGCGGTTGGAACAGCTCAATGGAACTGAGCTCAGATATTATGATCACCACCTCGAAAGACATTCTTGAAGCCTTAGGAACAGAAAGTGCACCGGATCAATTTTTGGTGACCTTAGGTTATGCAGGGTGGGGCGCTGGTCAATTAGAGCAGGAAATTAAAGACAATTCTTGGTTGATTACACCGGCAGATAAAGAAATTTTATTTGATACACCGGTCGAGTTACGCTGGCAAAAAGCGGCAGAAAAACTGGGTATCGATTTAGGCCATTTATCGACTGATGTCGGCCATGCTTAACATCGCTAGTGCGTTAGCCTAGCCGTTGATGCATTAATAGCACATGAAAAAATCCCGTACAGTAACCCTGTACGGGATTTTTTAGTATGTGAACTGCGTTGTTACGCTGTAAAGGTGGTGGATGAACCACCCCTTTTACTTATTCTGCGCTCAGCTGTTTATCTGGCGTCATTGATGACCTAAGCATGACCTAAGTAATGACTTAAGTAATGGCGTTAGTGGCCACAACCGCCTTCACCATGAACATGGCCGTGCGCTAGCTCGTCTTCGCTGGCGTCACGTACTTCGATGATTTCAACATCAAATTTCAAGTCCATACCGGCCAAAGGATGGTTACCATCAACGGTGATTTCTTCTTCGTCCATACCAATAACGATAACTGTCTGTTCGCCTTGGTCCGTTTGGGCACGCAATTGCATACCAACATCAAGATCGTCAATGCTAGCAAATAGCGCTTTAGGTACTGTTTGTACTAAACCGTCATGGCGCTCACCGTATGCGTCTTCAGCGGCAATATCGACGATAAAGCTGTCACCAACTTGCTTGCCTTCTAGTGCACTTTCCAGACCTGGAATAAGGAAACCTGAACCATGGATAAACGCCAATGGTTTGTGATCGTACGAGCTATCGATTAGGTTTTCATCTTTATCCATAACCGCGTAGTGCATGTTGACAACTTTGTTATTTGCAATTTTCATATTAGATCCAATGTTAATTATGCCGGTTACTCGGCTAATGAATAAGGTAAAGACATCAGCTTAAAGGTGACATCCGTGTGTTCTTTTAAGCGAAATACCGCGTCTTGCTCGGTATCACTAGCGAGTACCGCTTGTATATATAGCTCACCGCTGTCTGCTTGATAATGACTGATAATATTGCCACCACGGCGCCAATTTTCACCCATTTGTAGCTCTAGCATCGCGTCATCTGCAATAGTTACAACTTGGTCGGTATGACCTTGCAAAGCAAATAATGCACGTTTATTTTTACCTAAATATTTCATACGTGCCACTGTTTCTTGGCCCATATAACAACCTTTAGAAAAGCTGATGCCATTAACCAATTGCAGATTGACCATTTGCGGTACATAGTCGCCTGCGGCTAGCTCATTTAAGTGGACAAAACCCGATTGAATTTCTATCGCCGTCCACAAGGTATGATCATAAATCGGTAACTGACATTGCTTAGCAATATCGTTCAGTTGCGCTTTATCGCTCACCACTAGGTAGCGGTCAAGGCTGCCGGGAAGATAGACAATACTGGTGCCATGCTCAGCAACGACCGGGTTAAACGAGTCAGGTACTTTGCCAAACTGTTGCTCTAAAAAAGCCACACCTTGTTGGCCTACCAGCGCCAGAAACGCTAAATCATCAGCTTCATTAATGTCTACTTTGGCAAATACGCCGTATTTTTGCAATTGCGTTAACGAGCTTGGTAAACAACCTTTACTTTGGATCATTAAACGATCCTGATTGTGGGTGATAAGCCTAAATGCTGAAAACATTTTGCCTTTGGCATCACAATGACCACCGATTAATAGCTGTTTTTCAACGAGCTGACTAAGGTCACAGGTAAGCTGGCCTTGCAAATAGCTGTTGGCATCATCACCACTAACGCGAATCGCTGAGATATTATCGGCAACGATGGCGAAACTTTCGGGTAACTGCTCTAGCGCTGGGTGCTGAGATTGAAGATTCATAGGCATATACTAAGGTTATGATAACTTGCTTTGGTTATCTTTGTTTAACTACTGTGGCTATTAATAGGGGCGATAGTCATAAAAATCAAGGATGTTGGTGATATTTGTAGTCATAAAGCATAGCAAGGGCTACAATAGCGCCAATTTTTCTCTTCGCAGTGGGGGCACAATGTCTTTATCACATAACAAAGCAAGATTACGTTGGGCTTGTCGTCGTGGCATGTTGGAACTAGACGTGCTGTTTTTACCTTTTGTAGACGAAGCCTGGGATAATTTAAACGACCAGCAAAAAGTGGATTTCGACCGTTTACTTGAATGTGACGATCCTGAGTTGTTTGCCTGGTTTATGGGACATGAGGAATGCAAGGATGAAGCACTCAATGCCATGGTACAACACATTCTCAAGCGAGTTAAAGTATAAGCTTAATTTCCAAAAATCGGTCAATTCGAGACGATTTATAGCGGTGGTGATGAGCGGGTTTTTTATCACCACCTTTGCCTTGTTAGCAACCAGCCAGCCGTTACAATCTTTGACTATCACATTTGCCATGGCGTTTATTGTGGCAATAACCAGCGCCGCCATGTGCTTTTATATCGTCTCTAACGCTAGCCTTAACGGTGTTTTTTATGCCGATGATTCCGGTCATTTACGCGCACTAGATCATAAACTAGATCAACAGTTTAGCATTGCCCCTGGTAGTCGAGTATTACCTTATGGCTGCTTACTTTTGTTGCACCAGACAACCTCTACCTCGTCTACCTCATCTATCTCGTCTCTGAGCGAGTCGAAGGGGCATGCCATGCATCGCTATTATGTCTTTCGCGATGCCCTATCTCTGGCTGAATATCGGCATTTATGTCGTTTAGTGATTGGCGCAGCGAGGGCCGCAAACAAACTAGACAAGTAAAATAACAGTAATTGTCGTTAACTACTGGCGTCGTCTACTTTTGTTGGCTGGGCGATGTCACCATTATTGCTGGCTAAAATGGTTGGCCCCGACTCGCTAAACTGCTCAGGATAATCAAGGGTATAATGCAAACCTCTCGATTCTTTGCGTTCCATCGCGCTTAAGATGATCAGCTCAGCCACTTGCACCAAGTTACGTAGCTCTAACAAATTATTACTGACTCGGAAATTCTTATAATATTCGTGAATCTCGGTTTGTAATAAATTGACTCGATTTAGCGCTCGTTCTAAGCGTTTTGTGGTACGAACAATGCCGACATAATCCCACATAAATAATCGCAGTTCGTGCCAGTTATGTTGAATGACAACCTCTTCATCAGAGTTGGCAACACGGCTTTCATCCCAGGCTTTTATTTTGTGAATTTTGGCTTTGACGTTCAATTGGTTTTTGATTTGTTCAGCGGCAGAGCGTGCAAAGACCACACATTCAAGCAATGAATTACTGGCCATGCGGTTCGCACCATGCAAACCGGTGTATGAGACTTCACCAATTGCGTATAAATTGCTGACATCGGTTTGGCCAAATCGGTCGGTCATTACACCACCACAGGTATAATGCGCCGCAGGCACCACTGGCAGTGGCTGTTTGGTCATATCAAAGCCAAGTTTCTCGGTGCGCTTATATATGGTTGGAAAATGCGACTTAATAAAGTCTTCATCTTTATGACTGATGTCGAGGTACATACAGTCTGCACCAAGACGTTTCATTTCATAATCAATCGCTCGCGCAACCACATCACGAGGCGCAAGTTCGGCACGCTCATCAAATTCGGGCATAAAACGAGAGCCGTCTGGGCGGCGTAAAATAGCGCCTTCGCCACGTAAGGCTTCGGTAAGTAAATAGGTACCGGCTTGTGGATGGAACAAGCACGTTGGGTGAAATTGATTAAATTCCATATTGGCGACTCGACATCCTGCTCGCCATGCCATAGCGATACCATCGCCACTGGCAATGTCTGGATTGGATGTGTATTGATACACCTTAGATGCACCACCTGTCGCTAAGATGGTCTTTTGCGCATGCACCGCTTCTACTTTTTCAGCGTTACGGTTCCATACATAGGCGCCTATGCACTGGCGCTCGCCCTGAATTGTTTTTTGAATCAAATCAACGGCATTAAAACGCTCAAACACACGGATACGTGAATGCTTACTTACCCGCTCCGCTAATGTCAGCTGTACTGTCTTGCCGGTTGCATCTGCCGCATGAAGAATGCGACGGTGGCTATGACCGCCTTCGCGCGTTAAGTGATATTGTGCTTGTCCTAGCTCATCGGTTTGTTGATCAAAGTCGACACCTTGATCAATAAGCCATTCCATTGCCGACTTAGCATTTTGTGCGGTGAAAGAGACGATATCACGATCACAAATACCGTTACCGGCAATCAAAGTGTCTTCGACATGGGATTCAATCGAGTCGTTTTCATCAAAAACAGCGGCAATACCGCCTTGGGCATAAAAAGTAGAGCCTTCGTTAATCGGCCCTTTACTTAATAAAATGACATCGGCGCTGGCAGCCAGTTTCAATGCCAAAGTCATTCCGGCAGCGCCACTTCCAATTATCAGAACATCGCAGTTATGTTGCTGTTTCATACGGTTTTATTATCGTTACTTGTGATCGAGGCAATTTTAACTTACTTTAAGCGCTAAAGGCAAAAACACACAGTATAGGTCATCGAAAATAAAAAAATTTCAGCTTTAGCGAACTTTTTCAAAAATGCCCAGTCCTAACCAATGTGTTTGTGATGAGCCAACAAGCTAAGTTGATAAAAGCCAGTAGCAAAGTAGTACCGTGGCCACACCCAGAACGTTAACAAATAATAATGGGTAACAGGTTGCACGGCTTGGCCAGTCAGAAGTAAGGAGAAACGGCTCGGATGAGCAAACAGAATGTCGACCAGATGTTGGTAGAGCAGGTTCAACAGGGTGATAAGAACGCTTACAACCTGTTAGTTCGAAAATACCAGCAGAAAGTGATGAATCTGGTGTCGCGTTATGTAAAGAATCAGGCCGATGTGGCTGATGTAACTCAGGAAGCATTTATAAAGGCCTATCGTGCCTTAGCAAACTTCCGGGGCGACAGTGCATTCTATACTTGGTTATATCGCATTGCGGTGAATACGGCTAAAAACCATTTAATGGCAAGCAGTCGCAAACCACCAGGCAGCGATGTCGAAGTAGAGGAAGCCGAATTTTACGATAGCGGAGATGCCCTAAGAGAAAATGCATCACCAGAGCGCTTGCTTTTAACGGAAGAAATCAGATCAATGATTTTTAAGACCATAGAGCAATTACCTGAAGAATTGCGCATTGCAATTAATCTAAGGGAAATGGATGGTCTGAGCTATGAAGAGATAGCCGAAGTTATGGATTGCCCAGTGGGCACGGTTCGTTCACGAATCTTCAGAGCTCGAGATGCAATTGATAAGAAAGTTCGTCCGTTAATGCAAAGATAGCTAGCGAATGAGTGTAAATTTAGCGTGCAAAGGTGACAAAATCGCCTTTGCAGATAACAATAAAGGTAACGGTTGCTAAACTGCTGGTTAACTTTTTAACGAAAACGCAGTATGATTTAAGCAACTATATATGTGAGTATAGGTATGAGTGATAATAAGTTTGAAACAGTATCATCGTTACTTGATGAGCAGAGTGTCGATACAGATACACTCGATCAATTAAAACACGATGATAGACTGGCGCAGACCTACGGTCGTTATCAGCTGTATGGTGATATCATGCGCAATGAAAGCGCTGATTTTATCGATAATGAATTGGCCGATGACATTGCTATGGCAATTGCTGCCGAGCCTACAGTGTTGGCTCCGAGAAAATCCTCAAGCCTACAACAGTGGGCGAAAGCTAAGGTTGTTCAATTGGCCAAACCTGTCGGCCAAATGGCGATTGCCGCATCAGCTGCCGGTTTGATGGTGCTAGGTGTGCAACAGGCCAATACCAGCGATGATAAGCCACTTACTCCAACTCAGGTATGGCAACCATTACCTATTGGTGGTGTCGCTGACCCGGTAAGTTATAACTACCCACAACCAAGCATTGGTGAACAACGCCAGCAAGCAGCCGAGCATCACAAAAAGCTGCAGTCATTGCTAAATGATCATCAACTGCAAATAAAAATTCAAAACAGCGAAACTGCGGAGCAGCAACAAACCGTTAATCCGGAAGGCGCTGGCCATTAATTAATGAAAAAACTTTATATTTTCCTGACGGCGGCGCTACTGGCCGCCAACGCGCATGCCGAGCAGGCGCCTTCTCTTCCACAACCTGCAACCTCAGAATCAGAAAACGAACCGAATAACGACGCTAGCGAAGAAAGCAAAGCCACTGCCCAGCAGTGGATGGAACGCTTAAATCAAGCGATGCGTACACTCAATTTTGATACCTCATTTGTTGTTGTCCGCAACAACCGAGCTGAGCCATACCGTTGGCTTCACGGCATCAAAGAAGGGGAGCAATTGGAGTTGATCACCTTACTCAATGGTGCTCGACAAGAGGCAATCCGTTATAACTCAACGGTGAGTTACTTTGAACCTGATCGTGTTCCCTATTCGGTGCAAAGCAATACGATTCGTGGGCCGATACCTGCGTCTTTGTATACCGATTACAGCCTATTGCAACAGACTTATCGATTTATCTTAGTCGGCAAAAGTCGCATTTTAGGACGTCAGGCGCAGTTAATTCGCCTTGAAAGCAAAGATAAAAATCGCTTTGGTTACTGGCTATGGCTCGACGCCGAAACAGGTTTGATGTTGAAAATTGCGGTCGTCTCCAAGGACGCTGAGATTTTAGAGCAGATTCAGTTTACCCATTTGCAACTAAAAGACGATGCCACAGAACTGTTCGCACAAATGCAGGAAATCAGCTTACCTAAATTGGTTAACGACAATAGCGCCGACGTGAGTCTGCCGTGGACGGTAACCTATCTACCCAAAGGCTTTGAGCAGGTCAGCTCACAAATTAGATACATCGCCAAAATTGGTGAGCGCGTACAAGCGATGATGTTTAACGACGGCTTAGTCGATGTTTCAGTGTACGTTACACCAAGTGCGGAACAACCAAGAGCGGCGACGGTAAATCAAACTGGCGCGACGGTATTATTGTCTTTGTTACGCGAAGGCCATGAAATAACCGTGATTGGTAAAATCCCTGCGAAAACAGCAGCGCATATTGCAGAGTCCGTGGTTTTTAATTAAATCACGGATTTTATGTTAAACTAGCGCATCTGCAACACAACGCGAACTGGCTAAACAAACCTTAATGATTGAAGAAACCGCATTTGTCACCCGTATTGATGGCGCTCGTGCTGACGTTGAAAGTCAGGTGAAATCGAGTTGTCATGGCTGTCAGCAACAAGATAATTGTGGCAGTGGCCAGGTTGCTAAAGCGTTTCCTCATCGCCGTATGACGCTTACCGTTGAACATGATATCAACGATCTTCAGGTCGGAGATGAAGTGGTTATCGCCCTTGATGAAAAATCTTTAATCAGCAGTGCCGCGGTGGTCTATTTATGGCCATTAATGGCATTAATATTAGGCGCTGCCGTGGCGCAACTGTATTTGGTAGAGCAACTTGGTATGGCTGAGCCATGGGCATTATTGATGGCGTTAAGCTGCGCCTATATGGGCTGGTCTTTAGCTAGGCGACAACAGCGCGGCAAATTAAATCAGCAAAACTTACAACCCAAAATACTGCGTCGTTGTCATGACAAGTTGATCACAAAGGTCAAAATTGAACCCGCCAACAGCGATAAAGCAATCTAATTAACGCCTCGCCAGCGTTGCTTATCAATAAATACTTACAAACTTTTAATTAGCGCCCTGTTGATAATTAATGTAAAATTCGCGCTAAGAATATTTATTAACCTATTTTAAGACGATAGCGAGACAAAATCTTACCTCCAGAATGGTTTTTGTCGATTAAATCGAACGCTTTAAAAATATTATGGTCTTAAAAGCTAATATGAAAAAATTAATGTAAATGAAGCATATACGCAACTTTTCAATTATCGCCCACATTGACCATGGTAAATCAACGTTATCCGATCGTTTGATTCAATTTTGTGGTGGCCTAGCGGATCGCGAAATGGAAGCTCAGGTTCTTGATTCCATGGATATCGAACGTGAACGTGGAATTACCATCAAAGCGCAAAGTGTCACCTTAGACTACAAAGCCAAAGATGGTGAAACTTATCAACTTAACTTTATCGACACACCCGGTCACGTTGACTTCTCATACGAAGTATCGCGTTCATTAGCAGCCTGTGAAGGCGCGCTGTTGGTTGTCGATGCCGGTCAAGGTGTCGAAGCGCAAACCCTTGCCAATTGTTACACTGCCATCGAAATGGACTTGGAAGTTGTTCCGATTCTAAACAAGATTGACTTGCCACAAGCCGATCCTGATCGTGTCAGTGAAGAAATCGAAGATATTATTGGTATTGATGCCACTGGCGCTGTGCAATGTTCAGCAAAAACCGGCATTGGTATTGAAGAAGTTCTAGAAAGCATTGTTGCAAATATTCCACCACCAGTTGGCGAGACAGAAGATAATCTGCAAGCGCTGATCATCGATTCTTGGTTTGACAACTATCAAGGCGTTGTGTCCTTGGTTCGTGTTGTGAATGGTGAAATCAAAAAAGGTGACAAGATGACCGTTATGTCGACGGGTCAAAGTCACATCATTGATAAAGTCGGAATTTTCACACCAAAGCAAACCGATACGGGCATTTTAAAAACCGGTGAAGTTGGTTTTATTATCGCGGGTATCAAAGAGATTCATGGTGCACCGGTTGGTGATACCTTGACCTTAACGCGTCATCCGGCAGAGCAACAACTACCGGGTTTCCAAACCGTTAAGCCGCAAGTATACGCCGGTATTTTCCCGATAAGTTCTGATGACTTTGAAAATTTCCGTGATGCGTTAAACAAGTTAAGTCTGAATGATGCGTCATTATTCTTTGAACCGGAAAGTTCTGGTGCCCTTGGTTTTGGTTTCCGTTGTGGTTTCCTTGGCATGTTGCACATGGAAATTATTCAAGAACGTTTGGCGCGTGAATACGACCTTGACCTTATTACCACAGCACCAACGGTAAACTATGAGATTTTGACCACAGATGGTCAGGTATTGACCATAGATAACCCGGGTGATTTACCTGCGGTTAATAACATCGATGAAATTCGTGAGCCAATTGTTGAGGCCAATATTTTGGTACCACAGGAGCACCTTGGTAATGTTATTACCTTGTGTGTTGAGAAGCGTGGTGTGCAAAAAAACCTGACTTATCATGGCAATCAGGTTTCCGTTAAATACGAATTGCCAATGGCCGAAGTGGTCATGGACTTTTTCGACAAATTGAAGTCTACCAGTCGTGGTTACGCATCGTTGGATTACAGCTTTGTTCGCTTCCAAGCATCAGACATGGTGCGTTGCGATATTCTAATCAATGGCGATCGCGTTGACGCATTAGCAATGATTACTCACCGTACCAATTCGGTATCACGAGGTCGTGAGTTGGTGGACAAGTTGAAAGAGCTGATTCACCGTCAAATGTTTGATATCGCAATTCAAGCTGCAATTGGTAACAACGTTATTGCCAGAACAACGGTCAAGCAACTGCGTAAAAACGTTATTGCAAAATGTTACGGTGGTGACGTTTCTCGTAAGAAGAAATTGTTGCAAAAACAAAAAGAAGGTAAGAAACGCATGAAGCAAGTAGGTAACGTTGAAGTACCTCAAGAAGCGTTTCTGGCAGTATTAAAATTAGGGAAATAAAACAATATGGCAGCCTATTTTTCAATTTTGTTGGTGGTGGTGACAATGATCACCGGTTTTGTTTACGTGTTGGACAAAATGCTATATGCACCTAAACGCAAAGAAAATCTCAAAGCGACACAGCAGCAGTGCTCACAGCCTTTAGATCAGGCTGCCGTTGATAAAATTTTAACGCCCAATGCTTGGATAGATACCTCAGTACAGGTATTTCCGGTTATTGCTTTTGTTTTGGTTTTGCGTTCGTTCCTGTGGGAACCGTTCCAAATTCCGTCGGGTTCGATGATGCCAACGTTATTGGATGGCGACTTTATTCTGGTGAATAAGCACACGTATGGTTTGCGTGATCCAATCGCCAGAAATAAATTCGTCGAAATGGGCGCACCAGAGCGCGGCGACGTTGTGGTATTCAAATACCCAATGCAGCCACAAATAGATTACATCAAGCGTGTTATTGGTTTGCCAGGCGACCGCATCATTTACAAAAACAAATCGCTATATATTCAGCCAAAGTGTGTTGATAAAAGCCAACCATGCCCGAAAATGACGCAGGTATTAACCGACTTTAAACAAACCGGTGAATACTTCCACAACGGTATGGCACTGACTCGTTATGAGTCGCGCATGGGTGAGAAAACCCATGAGATTTTGATCAACAACAACACGCCGGCGCAAACCATGCGCTTTTTCAATCAGCCTGGCCGCAATAAAGGCGAATGGCTGGTACCAGAAGGCGAGTACTTTGTTATGGGTGATAATCGCGATAATTCTCTTGACGGTCGTTTCTGGGGCTTTGTGCCTGAAGAAAACCTAGTAGGTGAAGCGGTAGCAATCTGGATGAGCTTTGACTTTGAACGCAATGAAAGTGATTTCTTGCCGGCATGGATCCCAACTGGCGTGCGTTTTTCTCGAATTGGCGGTATTGAATAACTTGAGCAAATCATTGTTAATGCAGCAACTGCAAAAAAAACTAGGTTATCAGTTTAATGACCAGAAGTTACTGGTCACAGCCCTGACGCATCGCAGCGCCAAAGGCGACAACAATGAACGCCTGGAATTTCTTGGTGACTCTATTTTAGGCTATATCATCGCCAGAGCGTTATTTGATCAATTTCCGAAAGCATCGGAAGGTGAATTGACTCGCATGCGCTCAACGTTAGTGCGAGGCGTAACCTTGGCAGAACTTGGCCGCGACTTTGAGTTAGGTGAAAGTTTGGTGCTTGGTCCAGGGGAGCTAAAAAGCGGTGGTTTTCGCCGTGACTCGATACTCGAGGACGCCATAGAAGCTATTATCGGCGCGGTGTTCCTTGATTCTGATATGGACACTTGCCGCGACTTAGTGCTCAGTTGGTTTGCACCAAGGCTGGCACAAATTAGTCCGGGACAATCGCAAAAAGATCCGAAAACACGCTTGCAAGAATACCTACAAGGACGAAAATTAGCCTTGCCTAAATACGACGTTATCGACACCAGTGGTCAAGCTCATAATCAGCAGTTCACGGTCAGTTGTCAGGTCGAGTCGATCAAAAATGCTATTATTACCAAAGGCACATCTCGCCGTAAGGCTGAACAGGCCGCCGCAGAGCAGGCGCTGGAGCAGTTGAATGTCAAATAATGAAAATTACTGTGGTCTGGTGGCAATTGTCGGCCGACCAAATGTAGGTAAGTCCACACTACTTAATGCCATGTTAGGGCAGAAAGTGAGTATTACCTCGCGTAAACCACAAACCACCCGTCATCGCATTCTTGGTATCCTTACCGAAGGCAATCGTCAGGCGGTATTGGTAGACACCCCAGGTTTACACCAAGAAGAAAAGCGCGCCATTAACCGCTTAATGAATCGTGCTGCATCGAGTTCAATTGCCGAAGTTGAATTGATCATCTTTATGGTCGAAGGCACGAATTGGACTGATGACGATGAAATGGTGCTGGGCAAAATTCAGCAATCGAAGCGCCCGACCATTCTTGCGGTAAATAAAGTCGATAATGTTCAGGATAAGGAAGAGTTATTACCTCATCTGCAACAGCTCGCAGCTCGCTATGACTTCCAAGAAATTGTACCAATCAGTGCCACCAAAGGTGATAAAGTTGGTCGCATTCGTGAGATTTGTCTGCAAAGCCTACCGCAAAGTGATTTTTGGTTCCCAGAAGATTACATTACCGATCGTTCGTCTCGTTTTATGGCGTCAGAAATTCTGCGTGAAAAGCTGATGCGATTTACCGGTGACGAATTACCGTATTCAACGACCGTTGAAATTGAGCAGTTTCGTTCCGATGAAAAAGGCATATTGCATATCAACGCCTTAGTTTTGGTTGAGCGCAATTCACAAAAGCGTATGGTGATCGGTAACAAAGGCGAAAAGATGAAAGTTATTGGTCGTGAAGCACGCCGTGACATGGAAGAGCTATTCGAGCGAAAAGTCTATTTAGAAACTTGGGTTAAAGTGAAATCCGGTTGGGCTGATGACGAGCGTGCGCTGCGTAGCTTGGGCTACGGGGACGATTACTCCGGTTAATTTAGATGAGGAGTAAGCCAGTGCAATTGCAGCGAGCTTATTTGCTGCATTCCAGACCATATCGCGATAACAGCCGCTTACTCAATCTGTTTACCGAAAATGATGGCCATATCGGCGTCATCGCCTATACCTCATCCAGTGGCAAGAATGCCAAAGCAGGGCAGCTGCAACCCTTTGCAGCGCTCGAACTTGAGCTCAAAGGCGATGCATCGCTAAAAACCTTATCCAAAGTAGAGCGCGCTGAAAAAAGCCTGATGCTGCAGCAAGAGTATTTATACAGCGGCTTTTATTTAAACGAACTTTTGGTTCGCTTACTTCCTGAAAATATAGCCGCTAACGAACTTTTCTATCTTTACGCGCAAACCCTAAAGGCCCTCGCTGATGGTCAGGCGATGGAGCCATTATTGCGTCGTTTTGAAATGACCTTGTTGCAAGAGTTAGGGCAGGGCATCGATTTCTCTGAGTTACAGCCGATGGCAGAGGCTGTTGCCATGCCGACAGATGAGCAGGTTGCTCAGCCTGATGCCGGCTATTCATCAGGCAATGAATTATTTTATCATTACCGCTCACAAAGTGGTTTTGTGGTGGCGGATAACCGCAAAGAAGCCCGCTATGCCAGCTCACACTTGCAACAAATTGGGCTTGGTAATTTATCCCAACCAGACGTATTATTGACGTGTAAGCGTTTGATGCGACAAGTATTAAATCAACAATTGGGCGATAAACCACTGCACAGTCGCAGTTTGTTCGCCAGTCATTTAAACAAAGGCAAAAAATGAACGATATTTTATTAGGTGTTAATGTAGATCATATTGCAACCTTGCGTCAGGCGCGCGGTACAACCTATCCTGATCCGGCACATGCCGCGGCTGTTGCTGAGCATGCGGGCGCTGACGGTATCACCATTCACCTTAGAGAAGACAGACGTCATATCTGTGATCGTGATGTTGACGTGATGGCGCATACCATTCAAACGCGCATGAACTTGGAAATGGCGGTAACCGACGAGATGCTCGATATCGCCTGTCGCATTAAACCTGCGTTTGTTTGCCTAGTACCAGAAAAGCGTGAAGAGTTAACCACCGAAGGTGGCTTAGATGTCGCAGGGCAACTGGATAAAGTCAGCGCCGCGGTTAAACGTTTAGCGGATGCAGGTATTACCGTCAGTTTGTTTGTTGATGCAGATACCGCGCAACTTGATGCCTGTCAGCAAAGTGGTGCACCTTTTATTGAAATTCACACCGGTCATTATGCAGATGCAGAAACGGAAGCTGAGCAAATGGCGGAACTGGCGAAGATTGAGCAAGGTGTGGATTACGCCGTGTCTTTGGACTTAAAGGTCAATGCAGGACATGGTTTGCATTACTTTAACGTTAAACCGATTGCTGCCATAAGAGATATTATTGAGCTAAATATTGGTCATGCGATTATTGCCCGTGCCGCCATTGATGGTATGGACAAAGCGGTACGCGATATGAAACGTTTGATGGTTGAAGCTCGTAGCCAAAACCTATAATTAAGGAGACGCAGGTGTCAGTACTGGGCATAGGCAATGACATTGTTGAAATTGAACGCATTGCATCGATGAGTGAGGCGGCGCAAGAGCGACTGGCCAAACGCGTGCTGACCGAGCGTGAATATCAGCGCTACCTGTCTCTTAATTTTAAGGCACCTTATTTAGCGAAACGCTGGGCGGGCAAAGAAGCGGCGGCGAAAGCCCTTGGCCGTGGCATTGCCGACGGCGTTTCCTTTCAGCATTTTGATATTGTCAGTCTTGACTCGGGGCAACCAACACTGCACTTAACCGGTCGCGCTGAGCAAATTGCAACGCAGATGGGTGTTGCGTCAGTGCACATTAGTTTGTCCGATGAAAAGCACTACGCCATGGCGTTTGTGGTGCTTTCCCGTTAAACAGCAGAATACGCTAACAACAGCCAATACAACCTGCAGCAACACAAATCATAACCGTAGCGATTAGGGTTTGTGCTTATGCGACTCGATACTCTTTTCGACTTTTTGTAAAAAGTCTTGTTGATGGGTCATGACCGATTCGATTTGATCAAACAACTCAAAAAACTCCGGCTCTAGATCCGCTAATATCGCGCCTTTCTTAATTTGCGTTTCAATATCATTGACGACCTTTTCAAGTCGCGGAATACCTACATAGCAACAGGCGCCATTAAGCTTGTGAACCAAGCTGGCAATACTGGTCAAATCGTCGACGTCGATATAGTGGCGCAACTCAACCGTGGTTTGCTCTAATGAATCGAGCAACATCTTAAACATCTCCAGCGCCAATTGTGGATTGGTGCCACTGCGTTGCAATGCTAACGGCCAATCAAACACTGGTGAAGTTGGCCCAACATCGACCATACCTTGCTCATGCTCAACCATGGTCCGTTCCATACGTGGCGCAGCAAACGTCGGTGCGTATTCAAAAATGATGTGTTCGAGTAAGCCTTCATCGATGGGTTTTGCTAAATAGCTATCAAAGCCATCTTTAATGAACTTTTCTTTTTCACCGGGCAGTGCATGCGCGGTAACAGCGATGATTGGCGTATCCACATTAAGCGTGTTATCACGGATTTTTTCCATCGCCATACTGCCATCCATAATCGGCATTTGTACATCCATTAGGATCAGGTCGTATTTATGGAAACGACATAACTCCAGTGCCGCACGGCCATCAGTGGCGGTATCTAAGTCACTGACTTTTTGCTTAAGTAAGCTCATCAACAGTTTAAGGTTGGCTTCGTTATCATCAACCGCCAATACCTTCATATGGGTTAAATCTTCGCTGTTGTTATCACCTAAGGCGATGGCTTCTACATCCGTGTCTGGCACGCCAAGCAAGGCACGGCGTAAGTTTTTATAGGTTATTGGTTTACTGATCACGTCGCGAGCGCCGGCTTTGATAAAGGTCTCTTTCATTTTAAGCGATGACGAGTTAATCGCTAACGTGGTACGCGGTATCACGCTGGCAATGGATTCTGTTAGCGCCTTAATATCGCCGATATTGACCGGCGATACTTGGGTACCAATCAAAGCATAATCGTATTTATGGGCGTGCAGTATTTCCACTAAACGAGACATCTCACTGACTTCAACAACATCCATATGCCAATGCTTGAGTTGGCGCGTGATTGCTGAGCGGGTATTGTGCTGCGGCTCGTAAAAGAGAATGCGTTTTTGCTCAAGCTCAAACGGCTCGATAATGGCATCAACCGGCAACTGGTTAATGCTACTGTGGAAACTGAACTTAAAGGTGGACCCTTGGTGAATTTTACTGATGTAATTAATATCACCGTCCATTTCATTGGCCAACCGTTTGGCAATAACCAAGCCTAAACCGGTACCACCATATAGGCGAGTGATACTCTTATCGGCTTGGTTAAACGCCTCAAATAACGTTTCGGCTTGCTTGTCAGAAATACCAATACCGGTATCGCGAATGTCGGCGGTAATAAAAATGTCTTCTTCGTCAAGCAACTCATAATCAATATCGACAGCGACATGGCCTTGCTCAGTAAACTTGATGGCGTTACTGATCAGGTTGATAAGTACCTGCTTAATACGCAGCGCATCACCAATCAATGAGTTGGGCATGGTTGGGTTGATATTAATCGAAAATTCTAAGCCCTTGTTGTTGGCTGACTCTGCTAACAATGCCGTGGCTTCATCAATGGCTTCACGAAAACTAAATGGCACTTTTTCCAGCGCCATCTTACCCGAGTCGAGTTTTGAAAAGTCGAGAATGTCGTTAATAATCGACAATAGGTTGTTGGCTGAGTTTTCAATGGTATATAAGAATTCTTGCTGATTGGTATCGAGTGGCGTTTTATACAGCTGTCTGGTGAAACCAATAACACCATTTAATGGGGTGCGCAGTTCGTGCGACATATTGGCAAGAAACTCAGACTTTACTTGGCTCGCTTCAACCGCGCGACGCTTAGCAAGTTCAAGCTGCACGTTTTGTGTTTCAAATTGCGATAAGTTTTGTCGCATTTCACGAGTAGACGACTCGATGTTCATTTCCATATCTCGTTGGAAGTCACCCATGGTTTGCGACAGGTTATTAAGACCTAGCCTTAATAGATCGACTTCCCCCTCGAACTTGCCGGAAATTTTTGTTCCGGCCTCGCCATGGCGAATATTGAGAATCGCTTTGTTTAGCTCTTCCACCGGCCTTGATACAAAGCGAACGATATTATGACCAAAGGCGATAGAGATAAGGACGGTAACAACGAATGCGGCAAATGAAAATGCAAAGGCGGCGCGCATCTCCGCCTGATACGGTAGTTTACTGACTTCAAAAACCACGTAGCCTAGATAGTTATAGCGAAAGTCGAGTCGGCCTTCACCTAAACCTTCTTTTACCATAGGTACGTAGTAGAGATAACTGTTTGGGGTTTGATAAACGCGGCTGTTTTGATAATTACCAGGTTCTGGTTCGCCAAAGGCACGAACCATAAGATGTTCTTCAGGGTGGAACGTCGGCGTTGCATTGTATAACACGGTGTCGTCATCGGCGATAATCGCCAAGTTTTTAAGGATACCACTGTGACGAGATAACACGTATTGGTAGATCGGATGTAAATTTTCTAGCTTGCCTGATTCTATGATCAAACGGGTCTGCATGGTCAATACATCAACCAAGGCTCCGGCTTTGTCTTCGATATGTTCATCAACGGTGACATAACGGTCCCAAGCGTAAAACAAACTAAGCCCGGAGCCGACAAAAAGCAAAGGAATAACGGTAAACAGGATAACCCAATCCCTGAGCGTTATTTTCATAATAATTTTACTCTATACGTGTTAAACTGATACTTTTAGCTGCGAGTCTATAATGACAGTTTTTGCAGCAAAGTCATAGCAAAAATACTTCGTAAAATTAAATGGTTAAAATTTATAAACCGAAAAACGCCAAGGCCCTTGATAAGCAAACTCTGCAGCTGACAATCGAGCGGCTTGATATCAATGGCGATGGTGTTGCCCGTCATCAGGGAAAGCCTGTATTCGTCAGTAATGCTTTGCCCTTAGAAGTGGTTGAGGCGAAGGTTATTGAGCAAAAATCGAAATACCTCAGAGCTGACAGTAAAAAAATACTCACCTCAAATGCACAGCGGGTTAGCCCTGAATGTCGCCACTTTTATCAATGTGGTGGCTGTAATTTGCAGCATCTCGAGTACCAAGCGCAGCTTGATTTTAAACAACAAAAAGTAAGCGAGCTATTTCGTCGTAATACCAAGCTTGAGCAATTGCCTTGGCAAGCACCGTTAGTTGCCAAGCCGTGGCATTATCGCCGCAAAGCGCGAATTGGTGTGCAATATGATCGACAAGGCCAAGTAACCTTAGGCTTTCGTAAAAAACAATCGAATGTATTAACGCCAATCAAGCAGTGTTTGGTATTGCCCCAAGACGTCAGTGATGTTTTTGTGCCGTTGCAACAGGTATTGCAAAAAATAAGCCCATCCAAAGCCATTGGTCATTGTGAGTTTATCGCTGCCGATCGTAATGTCTTGGTATTGCGTACATTAAAAAAATTGCCAGCGAAATCCATCGCCTTGTTATCGGAATTCGGCCAACAGCAGCAGCTGCAAATTATTTTGCAAGATGAGCAAGGCATCAGCACCCTCGATGGCGAGGATGTGGCTGATTTGTGGTTTCAAATGCACGGTTGCCAATTGTCTTTTTCGCATAACGATTTTTTACAGGTGCATGGCGAACTAAATGCGACAATGGTGCAGCAAGCCATCAGCTGGTTAGCACTTGAGCAAGACGATCGGGTGGTTGATTTGTTCTGTGGATTTGGTAATTTCAGTGTGCCGATGGCAAAACAATGCCAGCAGTTAGTGGGCGTTGAAGGTGTCGACAGCATGGTTGAGCGGGCTCAAAAAAATGCCGAGGCCAATGATTTGCGCCATTGTGATTTTTTTCAGGCAGACCTTAACGATGAAAACGTGCCGTGGCCGTGGCTTGAGCAATACCCTGTCGGGCATTTTAATAAGTTGCTACTTGATCCCGCGCGAGCCGGTGCACCTGGGGCAATAAAACGAATCGTCAGCATGGCGCCAGAGCTGATTGTTTATGTTTCATGCGATGCCGCGACCATGAGTCGTGACAGCGACGAATTACTTAACAATGGCTATCGCCTCGAGAAAATTGCGCTTATGGATATGTTTGCGCAAACCCGTCATGTCGAAACCATGGCGTTATTTGTAAAGAATAAATAGGAACACCAATGGTATCTGTTCGTAAATCTCATCAGCTATCAGCCGAAAATTTTGAAAGTTACTTGTCTGATTTAGCCCTAGCGAAGGACAAGGCTGCCAGTTTGGAATCGGCTTTTAGTAAGCTCAAGCCATTATTTGCTGAGCATCTATCCTGCCAAAGCAAAGCTCTGGAAATGGTGGAGATCCTCGCAGGCCTAAATATGGATAGTGATTCATTAGTCGCTGCCATGTTGGTTCCCTTGTTGGAGCATCAGGTAATAAACCTCGAGTGGGTGCAAGAGCAGTTTGGTAACAACATTCATACCTTAGCAAGCGGCGTGCATCAAATGGACGCCATTCGCAGTTTACAGCAACCCTCAGGTACGCGCTTTGCTAGTGGGCAAATAGATAATATTCGTAAGATGCTATTGTCTATGGTTGAAGATGTCAGAGCGGTGGTGATCAAGCTCGCTGAACGCGTATGTAACCTTAAAGATGTGAAAAATTCTGAGGAAGACGTTAAGGTACTGACCGCCAAAGAAACCGCCAATATCTATGCGCCGTTAGCCAACCGCCTAGGGATCGGTCAAATTAAGTGGGAATTAGAAGATATCTCGTTCCGCTATCTGCACCCTGAGACCTATAAAACCATCGCCAAATTACTCGATGAAAAGCGTCTTGATCGCGAGCAATATATGCTTGATTTTGTGGCCGGCGTACAGCAACAACTAGACAACCTTTCGATCAAAGGCACCGTCTATGGTCGGCCAAAACACATTTATAGCATTTGGAAAAAAATGCAGAAAAAGTCGCTCGATTTTGATCAACTGTTTGATGTCAGAGCGATTCGCGTCATCGTCGACCAGTTACAAGATTGCTACGGCGCACTTGGCGCAATACATACCTCATGGAAACATTTGCCAAGTGAGTTTGATGACTATGTCGCGACGCCAAAAGCGAACGGCTATCAGTCAATACATACCGTGGTGTTGGGTCCGGCGGGTAAACCGGTTGAAGTGCAAATACGAACCCAGCAAATGCATGATGATGCCGAACTCGGTGTTGCGGCACATTGGCGTTATAAAGAAGGCTCAGCGTCAGGCAAAGCCGGCGGTTTTGACGAAAAAATTAATTGGCTACGCAAGTTGTTGCAGTGGCAAGAAGACGTACAGAACTCTGAAGAATTGGTGGATGAGATCCGCAATGAAGTGTTTGAGGATCGCATATATGTATTCACCCCAAATGGTGATGTCATTGATTTGCCAAACGGCTCAACGCCATTAGATTTTGCTTATTACATTCATTCTAATGTCGGGCATTGCTGTATTGGTGCCAAAGTCGATGGTCGTATCGTGCCGTTTACCTACAAACTCCATACCGGTGAGCAGCTGGAAATATTAACCAGTAAAAAGCCAAATCCGAGTCCGGATTGGGTTAACCCATCTTTGGGTTATATCCATACCGCGAGAGCTCGCTCAAAAGTACAAAGTTTCTTTAAATCACAAGATCGCGACAAACATCAACAAATCGGTAAAGAGCAATTAGAGCAAGAGTTACTGAAAAATAACCTGCAAGACGCTGACTTAAAACCGGCCTTTAAGAAATTTAATGTTAAAGCCTTAGCGGATTTGCAAGCCGCAGTGGGCTCTGGTCATGTTAAAACCATTCAGGTGATTAACCTGCTAAATGCCATCGTTAATCGCAAAAAAGCTAAGGATGAAGTCGATCCTAAATTGCAGATTCGTCAAAGCAATGAAAAATCACGGGTCGACAAAAATGGCATTACCGTATCTGGTGTGGGTAACTTATTAACGCATATGGCCAAATGCTGTCAGCCAGTACCTGGCGATGACATTCTTGGTTTTATTACACAAGGGCGTGGTATCAGTGTCCATCGCAACGATTGTGAACAGTTAAAACATGCCTTGCAACAATCACCTGAGCGTCAGGTTGAAGTGCAATGGGGCAAAACCTCAGAGCAGAGCTATCAAGTGGCGATCAAAATTATTACCGGAGAGCGACAAGGTTTATTGCGCGATGTGACCACAATCATAGCCAATGAAAAAGTGAATGTTTTAGACATGTCTTCGCGCAACGACACCAAGTTAAGCTGCAACGAGATGATGTTTAAACTGCAAGTGGCGAATTCCGATGTGTTGTCTCGTTTGCTCAATAAATTGGATCAACTTGACGATATTATCAGTGTCAAACGGATGCGCAATTAATGACTCAAACTAACCTGCAGCATATGCTTAACCAACCTGACAGCATCAATAAATTGGTGTGGATCATGAGTAAATTACGAGACCCTGATGGCGGCTGTCCATGGGATCTCAAACAAAGTTACCAGAGTATCGTCCCATATACCCTGGAAGAAGCGTTTGAAGTGGCCGAAGCAATCGAAAATAAAGATTATCCTGAGCTGGAAAAAGAGCTTGGCGACTTGTTATTTCAGGTGGTGTTTTATTCACGTCTCGCCGAAGAAGAGCAGCGCTTTGATTTTGCCGATGTGGTGTCTAGCATCTGCGAAAAGCTGATCCGCCGTCATCCCCATGTCTTTACTGAACAACAATTTGCCAATGAGCAGGAAATTAAAGCCAATTGGGAAAACGAAAAAATCAAAGAGCGAGCCAATAAGAATCAGCAGCAATCGTTACTTGACGATATCCCTAAGGCATTACCTGCGTTAATGCAGGCGGCAAAAATTCAAAAACGTTGCGCTCACGTTGGCTTTGATTGGCATGACATCCGTGATGTATTGGCAAAAGTTAAAGAAGAAGTTGATGAAGTCGAACAAGAACTGAACCATAGTGATATCAACAACGAGGCATTGGCTGAGGAAATTGGTGATCTATTGTTTGCCGTGGTGAACTTAGCGCGTCATGGTAAATATGACCCTGAACAGTTATTGCGCCAAGCAAACAAAAAGTTTACCCGCCGTTTTCAATATATCGAACAACATCATATTGATAATGATATGGATATTCGTCAATCCAGTTTGCAATACCTTGAATCACTTTGGCTGCAGGCGAAAAGGCTGTCATGAAACGATCTTGATTCTGTCACCTTGCTGACATTTTAGACAATTAACCTTAGCTCGTATCTAAGACACAAGGAGCGAAGGTTATGCTACAAAGTCAATCGAGAATTGGGTTAATCCGCAAGCGCAGTGCCCAGCATAAGGTGTTGGTGCCAGCCAACGTCAGAGAAAACCAATACATATTAGTCGAATTTAAGCCAAATCTAGCACTACTGGAATTGATTGCCGGCAGTCATGGCCATGGCGTATATTTTACCGATTTTTATCGTAACCTATCACATAGCTTTTTCAATCTGTGTGAACGCCATGGTTTCGAAAATGTCAGCTTTATTGGCAAAAATAAATTAGTGCGTGTTATGTATGCGCAAGAACAGCAGGTTTTGGAGACGGACCAACAAATCCTGTTTATGTACGATCCGAGCATGCATACCGGCTTGACCACCTTTTTTAATGCCGATGTATTAGCTGATAAAATCCAGCTGTTATTTTTAGCTACAGGTGATGAGTTACGGTTTAATGCCCCAGAATTTCACGCCGGTGTTACCGCCTTAATCGAAGAGTTTGCCAATTTATTGAAAGTTGATGTGGGTAACTTTAAAGTGCGCGATCATCAGCATCTGACTTACGACGTGTTTGCTAGAAAAAAGGGTTGTGATAAGTCGGTAACGCACAGTTTCCGCCCGATCATCAAACGCTATCAGCAACAATCATTGTTATTGCCGGCTGAAAACAACGACATGACCTTTGCGGTGGTGAATTTACCTATTCATCGACAATTATTGCAATTTTGTGAGATAGATGAAGCTGCGCCGGATCCCTACAATCCACTGTATACCTTTGTCAGTGACAAATTTGTCAAAATTGCCAAGCAATATAACCTCAACCAATTGGCGATTATCGCCAATGGCAAAATACCTATCATTCGCCGTGATAATGAAAACTATGTACTACCAAAAGGTGAGTTACTGAATCTTGGCTTTAAACCGGTCGGCACCGAAGGGCTGTACGTGAGTCAGTGGGATAGTAAAAATCTAGTTGATAGTATACGTTTGGTATTTATCGCATCGCAAAATGATATCAACAAATATGGTTATGGGCGTTTTGTTAACCATCTAAGTGAAGCGGTACGCCAATTGGCAAATGAATTAAACTACAGTCAAGTCAAAGACAGCATCGTATTGCGTTTTCATCAGCATTTGATGTACTCGATTCCGAGTAAAACGAATAATAGTTAATCGCCATCAAAGGTAATTAAGACAGGGCGATTTGGCCCTGTTTTTGTTTTTAAATGTCTTTGTCGCTTGGTTGTTAGTGCAAGTTATTGACCTTGGATGGTGGCGATAAGGCGTCGGCCACCGCTTTGATTGCGATGTTCGCATAAATAGATCCCTTGCCATGTGCCTAACGCCAATTGCCCATCGCGAATCGGTAGGGTTAACTCACAACCTATGGTCGTTGATTTGATGTGAGCAGGCATGTCGTCACT
This sequence comes from Thalassotalea sp. HSM 43, assembly GCF_004752005.1. NCBI lineage: Bacteria > Pseudomonadati > Pseudomonadota > Gammaproteobacteria > Alteromonadales > Colwelliaceae > Thalassotalea > Thalassotalea sp. HSM 43. Next base: position 2,799,206 of record NZ_CP038493.1, read on the forward strand.
GCCTTCATAGTCGTGCTGATAATAGGGCGCATCTTCCGGCACAAAACGATTAAAGTGTTGCTCTAAATCATAGCGTACGGTTGGGTCGGCGTTTTCATTGACGGTGATAGACGCCGACGTATGCTGCAAAAATAAATGCAATAAGCCCACATCAAGGTTATGTATTTGTGGACATTGTTGTATCACTTGATTGGTGATCAAATGAAAACCACGACCCATGGCCGAAAGTTGAATGATATTTTGTTGCCACATAGATTCTAAATTCCTTGTTTAACTTTTACACAAGCGGTTCGGTCTACTATTATGCTAGGACATGTTTATCTTTCGAAGACAAATTTTGTTGAAACAAACAGTAATTTAATTTGTTTGCACAGACTTAACGATTACCTTGTTGATTTGACGCAAACGTGTATAAACGGCAAACCAATACAGACAAAATAACGTTGTAAGAATTACATGACCAGATATGTAAAAAGCATATTGTTGTCTAAGTCGGCTTTTGTTACAATAGCGCCCCGTCCTGCTACTTGGGTAGCTAACTTTAACTAAGCATTTGATTTTCTGTATTAACGCTAGTTATAGACACACGATTTCTGTTAATTCCTTAATTCCGGGTTTCACATGACAACGAGATATATTTTTGTAACAGGTGGGGTTGTATCATCCCTTGGTAAAGGTATTGCTGCGGCCTCTATGGCAGCGATTCTTGAAGCGCGAGGTCTGAAAGTGACCATGCTTAAACTGGACCCTTACATTAATGTTGACCCGGGAACCATGAGTCCTATTCAGCACGGTGAAGTATTTGTTACTGACGATGGTGCTGAAACCGATCTTGACTTAGGTCACTATGAGCGATTTATTCGCACCAAGATGACCAAAAAGAACAATTTCACAACGGGCCGTATTTACCAAGACATTCTAGCTCGCGAGCGTCGTGGTGAGTTCTTAGGTGCAACTATTCAGGTTATTCCACATATCACCAATGACATCAAACGTCGCGTTATAGAAGGCGCTGAAGGCTATGATGTTGCTATGGTTGAGATTGGTGGTACGGTTGGTGATATTGAGTCACAACCATTCTTAGAAGCAATTCGTCAGTTAGGTGTTGAATTAGGCCGTGAACGTGCGATGTTCATGCATTTGACGTTGGTTCCTTACTTAAAAGCCAGTGGCGAAATCAAAACCAAACCAACGCAACACTCTGTAAAAGAGTTACGCTCTATTGGTATCTTCCCAGACATTCTGGTTTGTCGTAGCGAAGGCGCGATTCCAGCAAATGAGCGAGCTAAGATCGCGTTATTCTGTAATGTCGAAGAAAAAGCTGTTGTGTCGATGCGCGACGTAGATAGCATTTATAAAATTCCAGCGTTACTGAAATCACAAGGTACTGACAACTTAGTATGTCAACGCTTTGGTATTGATGCGCCTGAAGCAGATTTGCACGAATGGGAACAAGTGCTGTTCCAAGAAGCGAATCCAAAAGGCGAAGTGACCATAGGTATGGTTGGTAAGTATATTGAACTGCCTGATGCCTACAAATCCGTTAACGAAGCGCTTAAGCATGCGGGTTTAAAAAATCAATTAACCGTCAACATTAAATACGTTGATTCGCAAAATGTCGAAGCAAAAGGTGCTGAAGAGTTACAAGGCTTGGACGCGATTCTGGTACCTGGCGGTTTTGGTGAACGTGGTGTTGAGGGCAAAATCCTTACCGCACAATACGCCCGTGAAAATAACATTCCATATTTTGGTATTTGTCTGGGTATGCAAGTTGCACTGATTGAGTTTGCACGAAATGTTGCTGGTCTTGAGCAAGCACATTCGACTGAGTTTAACAAAGCCACACAATACCCAGTAGTCGGTCTAATCGAAGAGTGGTTAGATGAAGAAGGCAATGTTGAGACTCGCAGTGAAAACTCTGATCTTGGCGGTACCATGCGTCTTGGTTCACAACAGTGTCACCTGATTGCCGGCACCAAAGCGGAAAGCATTTACGGCGACAAGAGCGTTTATGAACGTCACCGTCACCGTTATGAAGTAAACAATCATTACCGCGACCAACTAGAGCAAGCTGGTCTGGTATTCTCTGGATTGTCACAAGACAAGAAGTTAGTTGAAATGATCGAAATACCAACTCACCCTTGGTTTGTCGCCGGTCAGTTCCACCCAGAGTTCACGTCGACACCGCGTGATGGTCACCCGTTGTTCGAAAGCTTTATTGCTGCAGCGTTTACGCATCAACAAAGCGATAATAAATAACCAAACTAAGCCGTAATTTGCCACACAAGTTACGGCTTTTTTTTCGGGGAGACTCGAAATAGCGTCAATTTTTATATTTATAACGTAGAGGTAAACATGTCGGAAATAGTTAAAGTTATTGCCCGTGAAGTGATGGATTCTCGTGGTAACCCTACAGTCGAAGCGGATGTTCGTTTGGCTTCAGGTGCATTTGGTCGTGCTTGCGCACCATCTGGTGCATCGACTGGTTCACGTGAAGCTCTTGAGCTACGTGACGGAGACAAGTCACGTTACTTGGGCAAAGGTGTATTAAAAGCCGTTGCTGCAGTTAACGATAAAATCGCTCCTGCTATACTTGGTAAAAACGCTGAAAATCAAGCTGAAGTTGATCAGCTTATGATCGATCTAGATGGTACTGAGAACAAGGAAAGCTTTGGTGCTAACGCCATTCTTGCCGTATCTCTCGCGGTTGCCAAAGCTGCTGCAAATAGCAAAGGTGTCGAATTATATGAACACATTGCTGATCTAAATGGCACGCCTGGTCAATATTCAATGCCAGTGCCTATGATGAATATTCTTAACGGTGGCGAACACGCCGATAACAACGTTGATATTCAAGAATTCATGGTACAACCTGTCGGCGCTCCTTCTTTTAAGGAAGCGTTACGTATGGGTGCTGAAATCTTTCATCAATTGAAGAAAGAATTGGGCGCGAAAGGCTTAAATACTGCCGTTGGTGACGAAGGTGGTTTCGCACCTAACCTTGCTTCTAACGAAGAAGCCTTGTCGATTATCGAGACAGCTGTTGGTAATGCCGGTTATAAAATGAACGTTGACGTTACCTTGGCACTAGATTGTGCCGCGTCTGAGTTTTATAAAGATGGTGTTTATGACCTATCTGGTGAAGGTAAGAAGTACGACTCTGAAGGTTTTGCTGATTATCTAGCCGATCTTGCGGCTCGCTATCCTATCATTTCAATTGAAGATGGTTTGGATGAAAGTGATTGGGATGGTTGGAAAGTTCTTACCGACAAAATTGGTGAGAAAGTACAGCTTGTTGGTGATGACTTGTTTGTTACTAACACCAAAATCTTAGCCCGTGGTATTGAGCAAGGTATTGGTAATTCAATTCTTATCAAGTTCAACCAAATTGGTTCTTTAACGGAAACCTTGAACGCGATCAAAATGGCGAAAGACGCTGGCTTTACTGCGGTTATTTCACACCGTAGTGGTGAGACCGAAGATGCAACTATTGCTGATTTAGCGGTTGGTACAGCTGCAGGTCAAATCAAAACCGGTTCATTGTGTCGTTCAGACCGTGTCGCCAAGTATAATCAACTGCTTCGTATTGAAGAGTTCCTAGGTGACAAAGCGGTATTTAACGGCCGCAGTGAAATCAAAGGTCAGTAATTTTACCCTTTGATTGAACAAGCATAATGATGCCGATGACACTAGCGATTGCTAAGGTCATCGGCATTTTTGTATGTGCCTTTAGGCAATGGCAAAGCATTTATCTGCGGACTAATTCGCCGTCATTCAGATGCGCTGGCAAAAATGTGCTATACCAGAATAGTAAGCCTGAGAAATCGGTGCTTTTTAAATAATCAAATTTAGTTTATTATTCACTCGTTATATTTATTGGATATAAAGGCCTAATTCAAGTCCGTGATTTTGAATAGGATTTACTAACATGCAAGATTTGTTGTCGGACGCGCTTGAACACTCGTCACAGTTCTCAGAACTGTGCAGTGCTTTGTATGAGCGGGAAATTCAATTACTTGCCAATCAGCCAAAAGATTTTGCGCAAAGCATTCAAGCGCGACTTAAAAGTCTACCTCACTATATCAAACAAACCGCCGGCTCGATGTTGGCCAGTGAAACGCCACTGGGACTCGATTTGCAAAATGCCAGTTGGAGTGAAAAGCAATCACATAAACTGCCATTAACAGGCCAAAGCGAGCAACAAGTTAGCCAATGGTACCTAAAGGCAGCGTTACCTTTGGGCTTAGTGGTGCCTGTTTTGGTGAATGAGGATGGCTTGCAGCGAATCGCCATCGATTGCATTGATCGCGTCGACATCGAACAGCAGCGCATCCGATTGAACTACAGTGGTTGGTTTGAGCTCGAGCCTGTCCCTGTCAATAAAGACTCGCGTTTTACTCTGCTTAAGCCATGTAAAAAAGCATTTGCCGCCGCTTGCAGTGGCCATCAATGGCGCGGCGTTGCAAGAACACAGCCTCATCCTTTGTCGTTACGCGAGTTATTATTGTCTTGCCAGATTAATTGGCAAAATATGCGTGCCACGGCATCTTTAAAATCAGGCTTTTTTTCACTAAAATAGCCCATCTTCGAGCGCTAATGCGTCAACTTCGCCATTAAATTCACATTAAACGATTTTAATGATGGACTTGTGTTAATCGCATTTTATAATGTGGTTAATACCTATAATAAATTAGTGCAAGGCATGCGTATAATCACCGCCATTTTGGTTCTGTTTTTCATTTTGCTGCAATACCGTTTATGGTTTGGCAAAAACAGTGTGCCTGATTATTGGCAACAGGTGGAACGCATTGAGGCACAACAGCAAATCAATGAGAAATTAAGTCAGCGAAATCAACTGGTTTGGGCTGATATTAAAGACCTACGTCATGGTTTAGAAGCTGTTGAAGAAAGAGCTCGCAATGAGCTAGGTATGATAAAGGATGGCGAAACCTTCATCCGCGTAATTCCGCAAGAGAAATAATTTTGACTTTAACATCTACTCCGCTTGGGTATACCGTTGTTGTGCCGGCCGCCGGTGTTGGTTCTCGTATGCAACAACCCCTTGCCAAGCAATATCTACAAATCAACGGCAGTAGCATCATAGAGCACACCTTAAATCGCTTACTAAGCTGCGATAAAATAAGCCAAGTGATTGTCGTCTTAAGTAAAGATGACCAACTGTTTAGTAAATTAGCCATCGCAAGTCACCCGAACGTGCACACCGCCGTTGGTGGTACAGAGCGTGCCGACTCGGTGTTGGCCGGCTTGCAAGCAATGTCAGAGCAAGACTGGGTATTAGTGCATGATGCCGCAAGACCTTGTGTCAGCCATGACGATATTGAACGCCTCATTGAATTTTGCGAACAAAGCCAAGAAGGCGCCATTTTGGCAACACCGGTGCGTGATACCATGAAACGTGCCAATAGCAGCGGTCAAATCGCCTATACCGAAGAGCGTGAAAATATGTGGCACGCATTAACTCCACAAATGTTCCCTCATCGTCTGCTTATTGACGCATTGGCCAATGGCTTGGCAGAGAATGCAGCAATAACCGATGAAGCGTCTGCGCTAGAGTATGCCGGTCAATCGGCCCACTTAGTCTCAGGGCGCGAAGATAATATTAAAATAACTCGGCCAGCGGATTTACCCTTGGCGGCGTTTATTCTTAGCCAACAGGAGTCATCATGCGAATAGGTCATGGTTATGACGTTCATAAATTTGGTGGACAAGGCCCGGTTACTCTCGCGGGTGTGCAAATAGATTACAGTGCAGGCTTTGTTGCTCACTCCGATGGTGATGTCGCGATTCATGCTTTGTGCGACGCCATATTAGGTGCCTTGGCGTTAGGCGATATTGGTAATCACTTTCCTGATACCGACAGCGATTATGAAAACATCGACTCGCGTATTTTATTGCGCCATGTGGTGTCGTTAATGACAAGCAAGCATTATCAAGTTGGCAATGTTGATATAACTATCGTTGCCCAAGCGCCTAAAATAGCGCCGCATTTGCTCGCGATGCGCGAAATTCTCGCCAGCGATTTACAAACCGACATTGATAATGTCAACGTCAAAGCTACAACAACCGAAAAGCTTGGTTTTGTTGGTCGCAAAGAAGGGGTTGCCGTTCATGCGGTAGCACTATTAAAAGATGCATAACCTCGATGAACTTGCTTATGTCTATGGCAAGCCGCTAAGCACTGGCGACTTACGCAGTCGCCCTGAAGACTTTAAAGTAACTGAGCTATTACCCTTTTCGGCCAGTGGTGAAGGTGAGCACTTACTGGTTAATCTTCGCAAGACCGGTGCCAATACGGTGTATGTAGCCAAGCAATTAGCCAAGTACTTTAAAGTGAAACCACACATGGTTACCTACGCCGGTCTGAAAGATCGAAATGCCGTTACCGAGCAATTTTTTGGCGTTCATGTACCAGGTAAAAAACAATACGATTTAAGTGACTTTGATTGTGACGGTGTCGAAGTTTTATCGTGGCAGCGACATAATAAGAAGCTTAAAACCGGCGCCTTACTGGGCAATCGTTTTGAAATCACCTTACGCAATGTCACCGACATCGAGGCATTACAACAAAGATGGCAAAAGATCACCGCAACCGGTGTTGCCAACTATTTTGGCGAGCAACGATTTGGTATTGATGGCAATAACCTAAATGGCGCCAAGCAACTGTTTGCCGGTAAACGCATTCATGACAGAAACAAACGTGGCTTTTATTTATCAGCGGCGCGTTCTCATGTGTTCAACCAAATGCTCGATGCGCGTATTAAAAACGGCCATTTTAGCAACCCCGTTGATGGTGATGTGTTTATGCTAAGTGGCAGTCGCAGTGTGTTTCACTGCGATAAGATAGATGATCAGATTATCCAGCGCCTAGCTGAGCAAGATATTGCCGCGACCTTACCATTGTGGGGCGAAGGCGAGCTAATGAGCAGTGATCAAGCCAAACAGTTTGAATTGGCCATTGCTGAACAACTAAGCGATTACTGCGACGGCCTTGAGAAGTTTGCCTTAAAACAAGAGCGTCGAGCGATAAGTCTATATGTACAAGCGGCAAAAATGACGGTTGATGGTGACAATGCCACGGTAAGCTTTGTCTTACCGTCAGGCTGTTTCGCGACAACTGTGTTAAGAGAATTACTCGATTATACCGACATCAGCGTAAAAGAGCGTGAAAATGAACATTCTGATAAGTAACGATGATGGCGTTAGCGCCAAAGGCATTAAAGTTTTACATCAGCATTTAAGTCAGTTTGCCAATACCAAGGTCGTGGCACCAGATCGCAACTGTAGCGGTGCCAGTAACTCACTTACTTTGTTAAATCCGCTGCGTACAGAGACCCTTGATAATGGTTTTATAAGCGTAAACGGTACGCCAACGGATTGCGTGCATCTGGGGATTAGTCAGTTGTATGAGCAAGAGCCAGACTTGGTTGTTGCCGGTATCAATCACGGTGCCAACCTTGGTGATGACGTGTTGTATTCAGGCACAGTGGCTGCGGCAACCGAAGGCCGTCATATGGGCTTACCGGCCATTGCGGTATCGTTGGTAGGTAAAGAGTACAAACATTTTGATACCGCAGCCGTCGTGGTGAGTCGGTTTATTGCTCGATTAAAGCAACACCCACTGAAAAGTGATCAAATCATCAATATAAATGTCCCTGATATACCTCTTGAGCAGTTAAAAGGTATCAGCGTGACGCGTTTGGGTCATCGCCATAAAGCCGAAACGATGAAACGTAGCCAAGATCCATGGCAACGTGATATTTACTGGTATGGCACGCTAGGATCAGAGCTAGATGCTGGACCAGGAACAGATTTTTATGCGGTTGCCAATAACTATGCATCTGTGACACCATTAACCGTTGATATGACAGCCTATAACAGCATGAGCGAAATAAAAGACTGGATAAGTGAATTAGACATATGAATGCAACTCGAAGTATAAGTGGCAAATCATTGCGCAGTGGCGAATTATTAGCACGGCAATTACACGGCCAGGGCATAAGCAATGAGCGAGTCTTACACGCCATCGCCAGTAGCCCTCGTCATATTTTCGTTCCGGAAATTTTAGCTCATAAGGCTTATGACAACACCGCATTGCCAATCGGGCAAGGGCAAACCATTTCACAACCTTACATTGTCGCTAAGATGACGGAACTATTATTGGCAGGCAATGACGCTGAAAATGTTTTAGAAATAGGTACTGGTTCGGGCTATCAGACATCCATTTTGGCGCAACTTTTTGGTAAAGTGTATTCGGTTGAGCGCATCAAGTCGTTGCAATTTCAGGCCAAACGTCGTTTGCAAAGCATTGATCAACATAATGTACAAATGAAGCATGGCGATGGCTGGAAAGGCTGGGCGAGCAAAGCTCCGTTTAAGGCAATTATCGTAACCGCAGCCGCCACTGAAGTACCGCAAAAATTACTTGAGCAACTGGCCGATGGTGGCAAGTTGATCATTCCAGTGGGCCAAGATGCGCAAGTACTTAAACTTATCCAGCGCCAAGGTGATACGTTTAATGTTAGCCAAATTGAAGCTGTGCGTTTTGTGCCTTTGGTACCTGGAGAATTGCTGTGAAGATATTCTCGCCTTTGTATCAATGGACGATGCGATGGGCTACCCATACTGCCGCTCCTAAAGTGTTGGCGGTATTGTCGTTTGCTGAGTCGGTATTTTTCCCAATACCACCGGATGTATTACTGGCGCCTATGGTGTTATCGAAACCTGAAAATGCTTGGCGTTTAGCAATGATCACCACCTTAGCGTCTGTGGTTGGTGGCGTACTCGGATACTTGCTTGGTTTTTGGCTATTTGAACCGGTAATTAAACCATTATTGATAGAGTTTAATTACATGGATAAATTCCAACACGCCATGGATTGGTTCGCCGACTATGGGGTCTGGGTGGTGTTCTTAGCGGGCTTTTCACCAATACCTTATAAGGTATTCACGTTAAGTGCTGGCTTTTTACAAATGATGTTTTTACCGTTTCTTTTGGCATCGGCAATAGGTCGAGGAATGCGCTTTTATTTGGTCGCAGGATTGATTAAAGCAGGCGGTGAAAAAATGGAAGCGAAACTCAGAAACAGCGTCGATATTATCGGTTGGGCTGTGGTCTTTGCAGCAATAGCGTTATATTTTATACTGAGATAATAACCAATAAAAACTGTTAACTAACTGAATAACAATAAATATTTTTATGAATTGGCGGGAACGAAAAAACAACTCTTACACTTTTGCAGTGATGATCACCGTGATCATGGCGTTATCGGCGTGCGCGGAAAGAACACGCCCAGCACCGGTCGTAAACCTAGAAACAAACAGCAGTTCACGCCAGGCTCAATCTCCGATCCAAGATAAGACATACAAGGTTAAAAAAGGCGAAACCTTATATTCTATCGCCTTTCGCGCGGGGACCGATGTGCGCACTTTGGCACAATATAATAACCTTAAGCCGCCATATCAAATCTATCCAAATCAAACTTTACATTTGACAGCGCAAGCCAGTAAAAATAACGGCTCAACAAACGCCAGTAAACCAATCGTTAAAACTGTGCAAAAAAACAGCAAAAAAACTGTTGCAAATGATAAAGCCGAGGAGTATGGTGAAGTTAAGGGTGGGAAATTCACTGCGGTGAAAGTACCATCATTAAAACAAAAAGTGAATCGTTGGATATGGCCTGTTAAAGGGCCGGTAATTTCAAACTTTTCAAGTGCCGAAAAAGGAAATCAAGGCATCGATATAGCAGGTAAGAAGGGGCAACCCGTCAAAGCTGCAGCCGATGGTTTGATAGTCTATTCCGGCAGTGCGTTACGCGGTTATGGCAACCTGATAATCATCAAACATAATGATGACTATCTCAGTGCTTACGCTCACAATGATGAGTTACTGGTAAAAGAACAAGAAACAGTAAAAGCAGGAAGTGTGATCGCGAGAATGGGCAATACTGGTACAGATCGTACTATGTTGCACTTCGAAATTAGATTTAGGGGCAAATCGGTAAATCCAATGCGTTATTTACCGAAATAATCGTTAATAAGTTAATAAAAAAAAGAGGCACGAGTGAACGTTTAATAATAATTCCGCGGATATTGGGAGATGTCGATGGATAATGCAAAAAGTACTACAGGCGCTGCAGTTGCAGAAGCAACTAAGACTACTGAAAAGAAAATCAGCAGCGAAGACACTGCATCAAATTTAGATGCAACTCAGATGTATTTGAGCGAGATAGGTTTTTCTCCGCTACTAAGTGCAGAAGAAGAGGTTTTCTTCTCCAGAAAGGCACTTAAAGGCTGTGAAGCATCCCGAGCTCGAATGATTGAAAGTAATCTCCGACTAGTCGTCAAAATTGCACGACGATATAACAATCGCGGTTTACCATTATTAGACTTAATCGAAGAAGGAAACTTGGGCCTTATTCGCGCAGTCGAAAAATTCGACCCAGAGCGCGGCTTCCGTTTCTCTACCTACGCAACCTGGTGGATCCGTCAAACCATTGAACGGGCCATTATGAATCAAACCCGAACCATTCGCTTACCTATCCATGTGGTTAAAGAGCTAAACGTATATTTACGTGCTGCCCGCGAATTGGTGCAACAGTTAGATCATGAGCCAACCGCCGAAGAAATTGCCAGTAAATTAGAAGTGCCTGTTGCTGATGTCAGCAAGATGCTTAAGCTAAATGAGCGTATTACGTCAGTTGATACTCCGTTTGGTGGCGAATCAGACAAAGCATTGTTAGATGTTATTGCCGACGAGAAGAGCCAAGGCCCTGAATCTGATTTACAAGACTCAGATATTCGTCAAAATATTGTACATTGGTTGAATGAACTAAATTCTAAGCAACGTGAAGTATTAGCTCGTCGTTTCGGTTTACTTGGCTATGAGCCGGCAACATTAGAAGATGTTGGTCATGAGATTGGCCTAACCCGTGAACGCGTTCGTCAAATTCAGGTAGAAGCATTAAAACGCTTACGTGATATCTTATCTGCGCAAAACTTGTCTATCGAGTCATTGTTTCAGCAGTAAGCTCAAGCACACTAGATTGAACAAAAAAGAGCCGCCAGTTTATTGAACTGGCGGCTCTTTCTTTTGCAGCTTATCGTAGCTATTTCGCTATAACGATTTTTTTAATTGATACAGTAAATCAAGTGCTTGTCTGGGGCTCAAATCATCGATATCTAGGCTGTCTAGCTGCTCTATGATTGGGTGTGCCTCATTAAACATATCGACCTGCATCGTATCGCTTGGCGCTTGCGACAATATTGTTGGTTTTGCTTGGCTTTCTAGCTCACCTAAACGCTGCTTCGCGCGAGTTATGACGACTTTAGGTACACCGGCCAATTGCGCAACTTGCAAACCAAAACTTTTCGACGCTGCCCCTTCTTGCACTGCGTGCATAAAGACAATAGAGTCGCCATGCTCAATGGCATCTAAATGCACATTGGCAAGATTATCCATTTGCTCGGCCAATTCGGTTAATTCAAAATAATGACTGGCAAATAAGGTAAATGCTTTTGAGTTTAAAGCCAGATATTCAGCACAAGCCCAGGCTAACGATAAGCCATCGTAGGTGGATGTACCACGACCAATCTCATCGAGCAGTACCAATGACTTATCCGAGGCATTATTTAAAATATTGGCTGTCTCGGTCATTTCGACCATAAAGGTTGAGCGGCCACTTGCCAGATCATCTGAGGCGCCAATACGGGTAAAGATGCGATCCACTATGCCTATGGTCGCGCTGTCGGCAGGGACAAAGCAGCCAACATGAGCGAGTAGGGTGATCAATGCGGTTTGTCGCATATAGGTTGATTTACCACCCATATTTGGACCGGTAATGATCAACATTCGACGCTCATTATTTAATTCCACCGGGTTGGCGATAAAGGCGTCTTTACTGACTTGCTCAACCACTGGATGACGACCAGCATTAATGTGTATGCCGGGTTCATTGGTCAATGTTGGCTTTTGATAATTTAATGTTTGCGAACGTTCAGCAAAGGTATTGAGAACATCGAGTGTAGCGACCGATTGCGCACATGTTTGCAATTGTTCGATATGATCAGCGATAAGATCAAATAACTCATCATAGAGGCGTTTTTCTAAGGCCAAATAACGACTTTGCGCGGTTAAAACCTTTTCTTCGTGTGATTTTAACTCTTGGGTAATAAAGCGTTCGTTATTCTTTAAGGTTTGCCGGCGAATATAATGATCGGGCACATCTTGTGACTGGTTGCGGCTGATCTCAATATAAAAACCATGAACTTTATTGTAGCCAACCTTCAAGGTAGAGATACCGGTTTGCTCTCGCTCTTTGGCTTCTAATTGCGCAAGGAACTCGCTAGCGCCTTTGCTTAAACCACGTAATTCGTCTAACTCGCTGTGATAACCTTCGGCAATCACCCCGCCGTCTCGTATTAATACCGGTGGGTTATCGATAATCGCTTCGCTCAACAATTGCTGAACATAGTCTATCGGTGTGACTTGCTCTGATAATTGCTGCATCAATGTAGATTGACATAGGCCGCTCAATTCATTGAGCTCGGGTAATAAGGTCAGTGCATTACGCAATCGTGCAAAGTCTCGTGGGCGTGCACTGCGCAAGGCGATGCGTGAGACAATACGTTCAATATCGCCCATACCTTTAATGACATCAAACAAGTCTTCTTGGACATCGATATCTAGGATGCTACTAATGGCGTCTTGACGTTGCGCTAAGGTATCGATATCGCGTAACGGAAAATGTAGCCAGCGTTTTAGTAAACGAGAGCCCATAGCCGAGGCGCTTTTATCAAGTACCGATGCCAAAGTGTTATCGACCGTACCCGATAGGTTGACGGTTAATTCAAGGTTTTTACGAGTTGCTGCGTCAAGAATAACGCCTTGTGAATAGGCTTCAGCTTTGATACTGCGAATATGTGGCAGCGCCGAACGTTGAGTATCTTTAACGTACTGCAATAAACAGCCTGCAGCGCACAAGCCAAGCGGATAATCGTCAACGCCATAGCCTGATAATGCCGTTGTTGAAAACTGCTCATTTAGCACTTTTTTAGCCGTTGCTAAATCGTATTCCCACTCTGGTCGACGTCGACTGCCTTTGATTTGTTCAATAAGTGCTTGTTGACTAAATGATTCTGGATACAGCAACTCGGCAGGATTCAATCGCTGCAATTCCGCCTGTAATTGTTCTTCTGTATTGGGTTCACAGATAACAAAGCGACCTGAGCTCATATCTAAATAAGCAACACCATAGCTATCTTGGTGCTCAAATACCGAGACCAATAGATTATCATGCTTGTCTTCAAGCAAGGCCTCATCTGAGATAGTGCCTGGGGTGATGATGCGCACCACTTTGCGTTCGACCGGACCTTTGCTAGTTGCTGGATCGCCTATTTGCTCACAGATAGCAACGGACTCGCCCAATTGCACTAATTTCGCTAAATAACCTTCTACCGCATGATAAGGGACACCGGCCATGGGGATGGCATTGCCGCCGGATTTACCACGTGCGGTCAGTGAGATATCAAGTAAGTCTGCGGCTCTTTTAGCGTCATCATAAAATAACTCGTAGAAGTCACCCATACGATAAAATAGCAGAATGTGTTTAAATTCAGATTTTATGGTCAAATACTGCCGCATCATCGGCGTCGGATTGGTATTTTTTAAGAGATCGTCTGTCATTTATTAACTTATTTTTATTGGCTTGGCCCTAAATTGTTAATGCCGGCAAAGGCTTAGGAATCGCGCTACGGGGCCGAGAAATATCTAGTGAAATTGGTAATCTAAAGATGTTAAAATAATCTGCAGTAAAGCGCAAAGTTGTTTTGCTCTACAACGCGTAAACTTTGCCAAGTAAAACTACTGTATAAATACTGAATTCCACTGTTGTAAACACTGTATTAAATCGTCTTTTAGCACTTTTTGATAAACTTGATGCGTATTTTATATTGTTATATATCAACGTCTTAGGTTGTATTTTGAACGATTTAAAGAAAAAGGTGTTGATACTGTACGATTATACAGTATACTATTTCTCAACTACTGGATAAATTATAAAAATTACTGGAGACAACAATGGATGCGAATAAAGAAAAGGCGTTAGCCGCAGCATTAGGCCAAATCGAACGTCAATTCGGTAAAGGTTCAATCATGAAATTAGGTGAGAACCGCAGCATGGACGTTGAAACAGTATCGACTGGTTCATTATCGTTAGACGTTGCATTAGGTGCTGGCGGTTTACCTATGGGTCGTATCATTGAAATCTACGGTCCAGAATCAAGTGGTAAAACCACATTAACGCTAGAAGTTATTGCTGAAGCACAACGCAACGGCAAAGTCTGTGCGTTTGTTGATGCTGAGCACGCACTAGACCCTATTTACGCTGAAAAGCTTGGCGTTAATATCGATGACTTACTTGTTTCACAACCAGATACGGGTGAACAAGCGCTAGAGATTTGTGACATGCTGACTCGTTCAGGCGCGGTTGACCTTATCGTGGTTGACTCGGTAGCGGCGTTAACGCCAAAAGCTGAAATCGAAGGTGATATGGGTGATAGTCACATGGGTTTACAAGCTCGTATGCTGTCACAAGCTATGCGTAAACTTACCGGTAACTTGAAACAATCAAACACCATGATGATTTTCATTAACCAAATCCGTATGAAGATTGGTGTAATGTTCGGTAACCCAGAAACGACGACCGGTGGTAACGCACTAAAATTCTACGCGTCAGTACGTTTAGATATTCGTCGTATCGGTGCGGTAAAAGAGGGTGACCAAATTACCGGTAACGAAACGCGTGTTAAGGTTGTTAAAAACAAAATTGCACCACCATTCAAACAAGCTGAGTTCCAAATCATGTACGGTGAAGGTATCAACAACATTGGTGAGTTGATTGACCTAGGTGTACAACATAAGCTGGTTGAAAAAGCCGGTGCTTGGTATAGCTGTAACGGTGAACGTATTGGTCAAGGTAAAGCTAATGCATGTAAATTCTTGAAAGAAAACACCGCAATGGCAAAAGATCTTGATGCTAAGTTACGCGCTATGTTGTTAACGACAGTTAAGGACAGTGAAGAAGAAGCGGTTGAAGTTGAATAACATTAACGCTTAATCTTACAGATAAAAAAAACCGCTCTTAAGAGCGGTTTTTTTATGTCTTATTTAGTGGTGTAACCATTAACCACCAATGTGTTGATTAAGAAAGTCGATGACTTTTTTGTTTGCTTTAACACGGTTAGATTCGATTCTAAAACCATGGTATTCATCATCCACAAACAAGGTTTCCACTTTACGATCCATATCTTCTAATCGACTGGCTAAATCTTCAGCATGCTCGATTGGTGTGCGATCATCTTCAGAACCATGAATTAATAGCACTGGTGTTTTCAGTTTGTCTAAATTGTAATATGGCGATTGGCTACGTAATGTTTTCTCATCATCACTGATCGCTTCATTTAGATAATCTGCACCATAGGCTGAGTCAGGAATGTCACCTCGATCATAAGCCGCTTCTAGTTCAAAGATACCAGCTGCTGCAATAGAACACTTATACAAGTCCGGTTCCACTATAGAGCTTTGTAGCGCCGAGTAAGCGCCAAAACTCCAACCGTAGATACACAGTTTGTTGGCATCTGCGATACCGCTATTTACAGCCCACTTTGTCGCATCGATGATGTCATATTGAATTTCGGTACCCCATTTTTTATCACCCATGTGCATGAAGTTTTCGCCGAAACCGTCTGACCCTCTAAAGTTAACTTGTAATACGGCAAAACCGTTAGAGGTTAGGGTTTGTACGTGAGAATCATAACCCCAATAGTCTCGTGCTCTTGGGCCACCGTGTGGCATAACCACCAATGGTAAGTTTTTACCGTCAATATTATTCGGCAAGCTAATATAGCCTAGTAATTCAACACCATCTCTTGCTTTAAACCTAAACGGTTCCATTGCCGATAGTTCTTTTGTCTCCAACCACTCATAGCTCTTGAACAAGAACTTCGCTTTGTTTTCAACCGTATCGTATAAATAGAAGGTACCAGGGTTTCTATCGCCGTGTGTTAATACAACGACGGTTGAACCGTCTTGTGTGGTACTCGTGATATCAACAGAGTCACCTTTGAAAGACTTATAAAGAATTTGATGAACATTGGCTAATGGTACTTTTTTAGTAAACATTAGGTAATTTGAATAATCTTCATCAATTTTAATGCCGTAAGGTACGCGGTCTCTGTCATAAAGCATACGGCTTATAACGGCGGTCTCACTTTTAAAAACCTTACTAGATTTTTTCTTTTTAAAGTTATACGAGTACAAGGTACCGTTGTCGCCATCATCAAAGAGGGTGTAGTAAAGCTTGTTATTGTCTGCGCTAAAACCGTAGACGTCGACTTTGTCTTTGGCAAAATCCACATCGATATCAAATGGGAAATCGCCCCATTCACCGCCAGGTTCGCGGTAATAAAGCAACGTATCGTCATAACCGACCGTGCCTTTGGCAAAACGAACTTCTTTATCGTGATCAAGCCAGAATCTATTACCACGACCTGGTGATTTCATAATGCGTTTTTGCGCACCGGTATAAACGTTAAGACGAACTAACTCTGGTGCACGTTGTTCTTGATGTCTTGCTCTTAACCAAGGGCGAACCATGATTAAGATGTTATCGTCGTCGCCATCTAGAGTATCAACGACCGTACCGTAACCACTGAAGGTTTTACGCTTTGATGTTGAACCAACGTCACCGTTATGATTATTTGAGAAGATAGGTTCACGTCTACTACCATCGTAGTTTATGGCAAATAAACGACCTGTCAGAGCCTCTACGCCTAACGCACCGGTCTCAGTCAATAGCGAGACGACGACGCGCTCGTTATTCACCCAGTGGTAATTACCGACACTTTCTTTACCACCCATGATTAAGGTAAATACCAGCTTTTTGGATTCTGTTTCCATAAATGCCAATACATATTCGCCTTCATGATAGGTTCTAACGGCCAAGTGTTTTCCATCTGGAGATATTTTTGCGGAGGTGTACATAGGCTTTTTGGCATACTTAGCAAGCTCTTCTAGATCGGCTGCCGATGCCTGTGCTCCTATGAACATAAACAAGAATAGGGTAATAAACTTCTTCATAACTTCCCTTTTTATTATTTTGGAATGTGATTGTATTCTTGAAATCTTCAAGAAAGTGTTTCGATTTTACACACATTTAACATTTCTTTACAAATTGACGGTGTAATTATTTTTATAGACGTCTAAACGTTTAGATGTTGACATTTCCAGATGGTTAAGTAGTATTAAGCACAATGCAATATGGGAAATAGTCGATGCCAATAAAGATACCGGATCAGTTGCCAGCGTTAGCGGTACTGGCCAATGAAAACATTTTTGTGATGTCGGAGAACCGAGCGATAAACCAAGATATTCGCCCGATGCAGGTTGCTATTCTCAATTTGATGCCAAATAAGATAGAAACCGAAGTGCAAATATTGCGCATGCTTTCTAATACACCACTACAGATCAATGTTGATTTAGTGCGGTTGCATTTAAACGAGTCGAAGAATACGCCTAAGGCACACATGGATGCGTTTTACGTATTGTTTGAAGACATTAAACACAAAAAATATGATGGTTTAATTGTCACAGGGGCACCACTTGGCCAGCTCGATTATCAACAAGTGACGTATTGGCCCAAAATCGAAGAGGTATTCGCGTGGGCGGATGCCAATGTGACGTCGACTATGTATTCATGCTGGGCGGCTCATGCGGCGTTGTATTACCATTATGGCTTGCAACGTGAGTTGAGAGAGCAGAAGTTATCCGGGGTCTATTTGCATCAAACGCTTGACGATTTAGAGCCGCTAACACGCGGCTTTGATGAAGAATTTAAAGTACCACATTCTCGATATGGTGAAGTGCCAATAGCAGATTATCATTCTATTGATGGCTTGAATGTGCTTGCCGAATCGCACCAAGCCGGTGTCTATTTATCCGCCAGTGATGATAAAAAACATGTATTTGTTACTGGCCACCCGGAGTATGATGCAAGTACCTTAAAGGATGAATATCAACGAGACATCAGCGCGGGTATCGATGCCTTTGTTCCAGTTAACTATTTTATCAATAATGATTTCGAGCAAAAGCCAAGCAATAGTTGGCGCAGCCATGGCTGTTTATTGTTTAGTAACTGGCTAAACTACTATGTATACCAAATTACCCCATACGAACTTAATAATTAACTCAAGGCGTAGCCTTTTACCTGCTTTTCGGAAGTAACAGTGAAATCAGCAACCAGCATTTTATTAGAGCAACAATTAGCACAGCGTATCTTAGTTTTGGACGGTGCCATGGGCACGATGATCCAACAGCATAAGTTTGAAGAAAGTGATTATCGCGGTGAGCGTTTTGCCGATTGGCACTGTGACGTAAAAGGTAATAACGATTTATTGGTACTTAGCCAACCTGAAGTTATTGCTGATATTCATCGCCAGTATTTATTGGCCGGTGCCGATATTATTGAGACCAATAGCTTTAACTCAACCACCATCGCTATGGCGGATTACGACATGGAGTCGTTAAGTCGTGAGATCAACTTGGTATCAGCACAGATAGCAAGACGTGTAGCGGATGAAGTGACAGCGCAGCAGCCTCATAAACCTCGCTTTGTTGCCGGTGTGTTAGGGCCTACTAACCGTACCTGTTCAATTTCTCCTGATGTCAACAATCCGGCATTTCGTAACGTCTCATTCAATGAGTTGGCCGAGGCGTATGTAGAGTCGACCGAAGCATTGATTGAGGGTGGCGCCGATATCATTATGATAGAAACCATCTTTGATACCCTGAATGCCAAGGCGGCCATTTTTGCCATTGAAGAAGTGTTTGCCAAACGTGGTCAGCGACTACCAATAATGATATCAGGAACCATCACCGATGCATCGGGTCGCACCCTGTCGGGACAAACGACCGAAGCATTTTACAATTCTATGCGTCATGCCAATCCGATATCGTTTGGTCTTAACTGTGCGCTCGGTCCCGTTGAGCTGCGTCAATATGTTGAAGAGTTAAGTAATATCTCTGATTACGCGGTCAGTGCCCATCCAAATGCCGGTTTGCCTAATGCTTTCGGTGAATATGACTTCACCGTTGAGGACATGAACGCGCACATCAAAGAATGGGCCGAGTCTGGCTTTTTAAATATTGTAGGTGGCTGTTGTGGTACCACGCCTGAGCACATTAAAGGCATCGCGGATACCGTAGCAAACATCAAACCACGACCTATTTCGCCTCGTAAAACGGCGTGTCGATTATCAGGTTTAGAAGCATTAACCATTGATCAAGACAGTTTGTTCGTAAACGTAGGTGAGCGCACCAACGTCACCGGCTCGGCGATTTTTAGACGCCTGATTACCGAAGAAAAGTACGACGAAGCGATTTCGGTTGCTTTACAACAAGTTGAGAATGGCGCTCAAATCATCGATATCAATATGGATGAAGGCATGCTCGATAGTCAGGGCGCCATGGTTAAGTTTTTGAACTTAATTGCCGGTGAGCCTGATATTGCTAAAGTGCCTATCATGTTGGACTCGTCTAAATGGGAAATCATTGAAGCCGGGTTGCAGTGTATTCAAGGTAAAGGCATCGTTAATTCCATTTCATTAAAAGAAGGCGAGCAAATATTCCGCCACCAAGCGGAGCTTATTCGTCGTTACGGTGCGGCGGTTATTATCATGGCCTTTGATGAAGTTGGTCAGGCGGATACGAAACAACGCAAAGTGGAAATTTGTACTCGAGCCTACAATATTTTGGTTAATGAACTGAACTTTCCGCCGGAAGATATTATTTTCGATCCCAATATTTTCGCCATTGCCACAGGTATCGAAGAGCATAATAACTACGCTGTCGATTTCATTGAAGCAACCAAAGTTATCAAAGACACCTTGCCTTATGCCATGGTGTCTGGTGGTGTATCTAATGTGTCTTTCTCGTTTCGTGGTAATAACCCGGTGCGAGAGGCGATTCATGCGTCGTTTTTATATCATGCCATTAAAAATGGTATGGACATGGGGATTGTTAACGCTGGCCAATTAGCCATATATCAAGACATTCCTGAAAACCTATTAAAGGCGGTTGAAGACGTTGTTCAAAACAGTGATGACGGCGCAACCGAGCGCTTGCTTGATGTCGCCGAGGAGTTTCGCGGTCAAGCTGGCAGCAAAACCAATGTGGTTGATTTAGCATGGCGTGAATTGCCCGTTAAAGAACGTTTGCAGCATGCCTTAGTCAAAGGCATTAATGAGTTTATCGTCGAAGATACCGAACAAGCTCGTGTTGAAGCGAGCAGACCATTGGACGTTATCGAAGGGCCATTGATGGATGGCATGAACGTAGTAGGCGATTTATTTGGTGAAGGGCAAATGTTCCTACCGCAGGTGGTAAAATCCGCTCGTGTTATGAAACAAGCTGTTGCCCACTTGCAACCGTATATTGAAGCCGAAAAAACCGAAGCCTCAACCAATGGTAAAGTGCTGTTAGCCACCGTTAAAGGCGATGTGCACGATATTGGTAAAAACATCGTCGGTGTGGTGTTGCAATGCAATAATTACCAGGTTATCGACTTAGGGGTGATGGTGTCCTGCGATAAGATATTGCAGGTAGCAAGAGATGAAAACGTCGATATAATCGGTCTTTCTGGCTTGATCACACCAAGCTTAGATGAAATGGTTCACGTTGCTAAAGAGATGCAGCGTCTCGACTTTGACTTACCTTTATTGATCGGTGGCGCAACGACATCTAAAGCCCATACTGCCGTTAAAATAGAGCAGCAATATCAACATCCTGTGGTCTATGTGCCAAATGCATCTCGCTCGGTATCCGTGGTTAACTCCTTGCTGACACCAGAATTGAAAGGCGATCTGGTCGCTAAAATCAACAAAGAATACGAAACCGTACGTGCACGCCACAATAAAAAAGGGCCGCGCAGCGATTTGTCGACCTTTGATGAGGCGAAAGCCAACAAATTTGCCTTATCTTTCGACCACTACACTCCACGCAAACCAAACAAAACCGGTGTCACGGTTTTAGATAATCTCGATTTAAATGAAGTCAGAAAGTACATCGACTGGACACCGTTTTTCTTAACTTGGCAATTGTCTGGCAAGTACCCGAAAATTCTTGAACATGAGCTTATCGGCGAAGAAGCAAGAAAGCTGTTCGCCGATGCAAATGCGATGATAGATCAGGTTATTGCCGATAAGAAGCTGCAAGCCAAGGCGGTTATTGGTTTGTTTCCAGCAGCCAGTATCGGTGAAGATATAGAAGTATATAGTGATGATGACAAAAACCATCGATTGACTACATTGCGCAACCTTCGTCAACAAACGAAAAAGAAAGCAGGGCAATATAACCGTTGTTTAGGTGATTATATTGCCAGTAAAGACAGCGCTATTGACGATTACATTGGTGCCTTTGCGGTGTCTTCTGGCTTTGGTGCGGATGAGTTGGTGGCTGAATATGATGCTAAGCACGATACGTACAATTCCATTTTATTAAAAGCAGTGGCAGATCGTTTAGCTGAAGCATCAGCCGAATATTTGCACGAACGTGTGCGCAAAGAGTTTTGGGGTTATGCCAGCGATGAAAACTTTGATAACGAAGCGCTTATTCGCGAATCGTATCAAGGCATACGCCCTGCGCCGGGCTATCCCGCTTGTCCAGAACATACCGAAAAACGTACCTTATGGGAGTTGCTCGATGTTGAGACCAATATCGGTATGGAGCTGACCTCTAGTTTTGCCATGTGGCCGGGTGCTGCGGTGAGCGGTTGGTACTTTGCCCACCCAGACAGTAAATATTTTGCTGTCGCGAAAATCGACAAGCAACAAGCACAAAGTTATGCCGATAGAAAATCGATGAGCTTAACAGAGGCGGAAAAGTGGCTAGCGCCTAACTTGGATTACGGGCAGTAACATCATTTTTCATGGGGTCAGATCACTTGAAAAACATTGAAAATGTCATACGTTCAAGTGATCTGACCCCTTGAAAGTAAAATCAAGCAATCACGCAGTAAAAAAGGGCATCGAATGATGCCCTTTTTGTTGTCTTACTTTTTCACTGTGACTAGTTAATTTTATTGATATCCGCTGCTGGACCTTGTTTTGCCATAGGCTTGGCACTAAGCGGCTTAATTGGTTCGCTTTTAAGCTTGTTCAATAAGTATTCGATACCAGCATCTAGTTGAGCGTCACTGCCCATAAACGTTGCATATGGCAGGTTATCCACTTCAATATCAGGTGATACACCCGTTCCCTCAACAACCCATTCACCTTGCAGTGAGTATTGTGGCAGTTCGGCAACACGAGCCATACCATTGTCGGTTAAACGGTTACGACCGGTTAGCCATACACCAGCACCAGAGGTTTGTTTACCAATAAGCGGTGCAAGCCCTAGTGATTTAATGCCCGCTGAAAAGGTTTCACCGTCAGAGTAGGTTAACTGATCGGTTAGCACGACAAGGTGACCGCGGAATGTTTGCTGCATATTTGTGTAAGGAGCACTATTGCGCTCTTGCCAAAACATCCACGCTTGACGTAGTAGCTTTTCAATAATCCAACTGTCAATGTTACCACCTCGGTTGCGACGCACATCAATGATCAAGGCGTCTTTATCAAAATTAGCATAAAACTCACGAGCAAAACTGTTGATATCATTGGCGGTCATCGCATTCATATGCAGGTAACCGATATCACTGTTGCTGCTAGCAACTTTATTACGATTGTGATCAACCCAATCAAGATAGCGCAGAGCGGCATCCGTGCGCGCCGAAGTTGGCACCACGACTGTTTTGTGCGTCTTACCGTTACGCTCTAGTGTCAGCAGTACTTGTTTTTTCGCCTGGTTACGCAACGCTTGGTGCATCTCAACCAAGCTATTCACTTTTTTATTGTTGATGTGGGTAATGACATCCCCTTCAGCGGCATTTACTTCAGCCTTGGCAAGCGGTGCGGCAAAGGCTGGTAAGTCTTTATCGCCATCGTAAATGTCGTCAATCAATACACCGTTTTTCACTTCACCAAAACGAGCACCTAAGGTACTGCCTTTGGCGGAGTCTTTATCGACTGGCACATCGCCGCCACGCACTTGTGAGTGCAAAGCGTTTAACTCGCCCATCATTTGCGCAAAAATATCATTTAATTCACTACGTGCGGTAATGCGGTCAACTAATGGTTGATACTTTTTCTTGGTTGCTGCCCAGTCTAGACCGCGCATATTGGCATCAAACAAAAACTCTCGGTGCATTAGCCATGCATCCTGAAACATTTGTTGCCACTCATCCGCTGGAGAGAACGCCATTTGCCAGTGATTCGAGTTTATTTTCGATTTTTTCAGGTCTTTAGGGGCTTTGGCATTGGCATCAACGATGTATGTTTCCATCACATCTTTTGCACGCTTGGCAAACAAGATTTGTTCACCATTAGCAGCCAGTTGATATCCAAGTACACCGCCAGCAAAGGTTTCAGGCTTCGGCTCGATGTTGTCAAACTTAATGTACTTAATGTTTTTCGCCGAACCGGCGCTCTCTAGTACATACAAGCCTTTTTTACTTGCCGCAAGTGACGAGTAATTATTGTTCGCGACAGGCACTTGATACAACTTATCGGTTATGCCGTCCCAGTTGATGCTGACACTCTTGCTTTGTTTTTTGCTGTCTTTGTTGTCGTCTTTAGCATCTTTGTTTTTGCTGCCATTAACCTTGTCTAATTCCGTTGGTTTGCTAAATGGGAATTTGTCATCCTTGGTTAAGGCGTAGGCGAATATTTGTCCGCGCTTATCAAACGCTGGTCCCATATTACGATCACCCCATGGTGAACGCGGATTAGAGCTAAAGTGTCTGTTGGAAATAAAGTACAACCATTTACCATCAGCTGAGAAGGTCGGCGAGAAAGCTTCGTATTTATCGGAAGTAAGAAATTGCTCTTTATCGCCCGCCAGTGAATACAAGCGTATGCTTGAGCGTTGACGATCAACATGACTGCCAGCAAAGGCAATTAGCTTACTATCTGCAGACCAGGTGACCGAATCAAAGGCGCTAAAACCGCCGCCATTTTCCGCTATTTTTTGGTTCTTTTGTGTTTTCAGGTTAAGCAACCACAAGTTACCATCACGGTCATCATGGGCTAAATAGTTACCATTTGGTGATGGGTAAAGATTCCAACGAAAGCTACCACCGTCTTTGGTTAATTGTTTGCCTTGGCCAGAGCCATCAGCGGCAAAGCGCCAGATTTCGTTTTCGCCGCTGGCATCATTAATGGCGTAAACGTATTTGCCATCAACGGATAAAACTGCGGAACGCGTGCGACTTTGCGCTGGCGTATCGATTTCAACCAAACGCGTATTATTTAAGCCAGCCACCGCCAGTTTGCCACGAGCGGTAATAACGACTTTTTTAGCCTTGCCTGCAATGGCGGCGTTATTAAAGTACTTCATCGGCTTGTTTTCCCAGCGCTCTTGGCGCTCGGCAAAATCTGATACAAGAGAAATATCTAAGGTTTTGTCAGTGCTGTTATCCAGATTAAACTGATGGATATCCGCACCTAATTGATAGACAACTTGGTTGCCCTGATTTGAGGCGAGGCGAATCTCCCAATCTTGATGTTTGGTCAGTTGTTGTTTGTTATTGCCATCAAAGTCCATTGACCACAAGTTATCACTGCCACTGATGTCGGAGATAAAGATAACTTTGTCTTTATACACCATAGGCTCGCGTACCGATGCCATATGATCTTTGGTCAACGGTGTGGCTTCTTGTTTCGAGTTTAATGCCCAACGCCAGATTTGACCTTGTGCACCACCTCGGTAGACTCGTGAGTTGTCGCCAGTTACTTGCAAACCAAAACGGGTAAAAAATAGATATTTACCATCGCTGCTCACCGCACCTTCAATGGCATCAGACAATGGCAGTTCGGTGGTTTTTAAGGTGTTTGGATTAACGGTTTTAAGGGTCCAATAATTGGCAGGGCCAAAACCTGATGTGGTGGCATAAATCACTTCGCCATCGTGACTCCAACCTTGTACACGAACGCGCGCATTTTCAAAGGTCAACCGTTTTGGTTGACCACCATTGATTGGCATTGTGTAGGCTTCAAACGTTCCTTGGTAATTGGCAATGTACGCAATAGACTGGCCATCAGGGGAAATGCTGGCCATGGTCTCTTCACTTTCGTGAGTGGTTAAACGTTTGGCTGTTCCTACATTGGTATAGGTGTGCCATAAATCACCTTCGGCAGTAAAAACCACAGAATTATCATGGATGCTCGGTGCGCTGAAATAGCCTAGTTTATTGTCGGCTGCGGTAGTGGCTGAGGCGAATGCCATCAAACATAGGGCGATTGATTTTTTCAATTTCATAATATCCCTTAAAAACGATCTCTTGTTATTTTGAGCGCTTAGCGCTGATTGTAATAGTGAATTTTTATTGACCCGATTGTAGCTTGTAAAGTCGTTAATTTGTCAAAAATTAAAGGTTTTTTACATTTTTTCTCTGCCAAGTAGCAAAAGCATGGCGGCGCTACCTGTTTTTTTATTTTTATGTAGGTAAAATAGGCCAGTTTTCAATCATAAAAACAGGATACTCGTGTCAGACGATTCAGCGCCAGTTATTAACAAGGAAGTCAAAAAAGCCGCGTATAACTATTTGGCAAGGCGAGAACATTCATGTCATGAGCTTAGGCAAAAGCTCAAACAGAAAGATTTTGAATTGGATGATATTAACCTTGTTTTAGAAAAACTGATTGAACATGATATTCAAAGCGATCTTCGATATGCACAATGTGTTATCAGGCAACGCCTTGCAAAAGGCTACGGTCGTACCTATATCAGTAACGAATTAAAACAAAAAGGGCTTGCTTCAGATATCTCAAGTCAGGCCTTTGCCAGCGAACCAGTAGACTGGTTTGAATTGGCACAACAGGTTTATCATAAGCGTTTTGGCGATGTGCCAATTCGTGATCAAAAAGATAAAGCCAAACGAGTAAGATTTTTGCAATATCGTGGTTTTGATTTCGAACAAATCAGTGCCGCGATGACACTAGACTAAATTGGACGATGAAAATGATTAAATCCAGTGCCCAAATAAGACAGGCATTTTTAGACCATTTTGCTAAAGAGCAACACCAAGTAGTAGCAAGCAGCTCACTGGTGCCGGGTAATGACGCAACCTTGTTGTTTACCAACGCTGGAATGGTGCAATTTAAAGATGCCTTCCTGGGTGCGGAACAGCGCAGTTATACTCGCGCAACATCGTCGCAACGCTGTGTTCGCGCCGGCGGTAAACATAATGACCTTGAAAACGTCGGTTATACCGCTCGTCACCATACCTTTTTTGAAATGTTAGGTAACTTTAGTTTTGGTGACTATTTCAAACATGATGCGATTCGTTTTGCTTGGTCATTCTTAACGGAAACCTTGCAGTTGCCAGTGGATAAACTATTGGTCACCATTTATGACACCGATGACGAAGCGTTTGCTCTTTGGAACGAAGACATTGGCGTGCCAGCGGACAGGATCATTCGCATTGGTGATAAGCAAGGTGGTAAGAAGTTTGAATCTGATAACTTCTGGTCGATGGGTGATACTGGCCCATGTGGTCCTTGTACTGAAATCTTCTATGATCACGGTGAACATATCTGGGGTGGTCCTCCAGGTACACCTGAAGAAGACGGTGACCGTTTCATCGAAATCTGGAACTTGGTATTTATGCAGTTTAATCGCCATGCTGATGGCACCATGGAACCACTGCCAAAGCCGTCAGTAGATACCGGCATGGGGCTTGAGCGTATTGCTGCCATTATGCAAGGCGTTCACTCCAACTATGAAATTGATATTTTTCAAGGCTTGATTAAAGCCACCGCCGAGTTGCTAAATGTCGATGATTTAGATAACAAATCATTGCGCGTTATTGCCGATCACATTCGTTCATGTAGCTTTTTAATCGCTGATGGTGTGATGCCATCAAACGAAGGTCGCGGCTATGTATTGCGCCGTATTATTCGTCGTGCAATTCGTCATGGTCACATCATGGGGGCCAAAGATGTCTTCTTCTATAAGTTAGTTGCTGCTCTTATCGTGCAAATGGCTGACGCATACCCAGAGCTAATTCAGCAACGCAGTGTGTTGGAAAAAATCCTTAAGGTGGAAGAAGAGCAATTTCGCAGAACCCTTGACCGTGGTATGAATTTATTAAGCGATGTCATTGCCAACCTTAAAGGCAAAACCATTGATGGCAAAGATGTCTTCAAACTTTACGACACCTATGGTTTCCCAGCGGATTTAACCGCCGATATCGCCCGCGAAAACAACATTGAAATCGACCAACCAGGTTTCGACAAAGAAATGCAGGCACAGCGCGAACGTGCGCAAAAAGCCAGTAACTTTGGTTCCGATTACAATGAGTCGTTAAAGTCAGATAAAACCTCACAGTTTGAGGGATACGACAAGCACCGTTATAACGCCACGATTGTTGAAGTGTTCAACAGTGATGGCGTAGTAAATACACTTAAAGCCGGTGAGAAAGGTGTCGTGGTTCTCGATAACACGCCGTTCTACGCAGAATCTGGTGGTCAGGTTGGCGATACGGGTACCATCACGACCGATGCTGGTGTATTTGTTGTTAGCGATACGCAAAAGTTAGGCAATGCCATTGCCCATCATGGTCAAGCGCAAGCGGATATTCAGCTCAATGCTGCTGCTGAAGCCGTCATTGACTCTGAGCGTCGCAGTAACATCATCAAAAATCACTCAGCGACACATTTATTGCACTCAGCATTACGCACCGTATTGGGTGATCACGTGACGCAAAAAGGCTCTTTGGTTGATGATCAAAAATTACGTTTTGACTTCTCACATTTTGAAGGTGTAACCGCTAAAGAATTGCGTCAAGCCGAACGTATGGTTAATGAAGAGATTCGTAACAATCACCCGCAACACGCTGAAAATATGCATATCGATACCGCCAAAGAAAAGGGCGCGATGGCTTTATTTGGTGAAAAGTATGAAGATGAAGTGCGAGTTGTCACCTTAGGCGGCACCTCTACTGAGCTGTGTGGTGGTGTGCATGTTGAGCGTACCGGTGATATTGGTGTCTTTAAAATCGTATCTGAAGGTGGTATCGCCGCCGGTATTCGTCGTATCGAAGCGGTAACCGCGGATGTGGCTCTTGATTTTATTGATGCTCAAGCTGACAAATTAGCCGCGATTGCTGGCATGGTTAAGTCAGATGCAGCGAACACCTTGACCAAGGTCGAGCAGGTTATTAGCAAATCAAAACAGCTGGAAAAAGACATCACCACCTTGAAGCAAAAACTAGCCGCCGCAGCAGGCTCTGATTTGCTCTCTCAAGCGATTGATATCAATGGTGTTAAAGCATTGATTGCCGATGTTGAAGGCAGTGATCCAAAAGCATTGCGAGATATGGTTGACGATCTGAAAAATAAAATGGGATCCGGCGTTGTTATGTTGGCACTGGCCAATAACGGCAAAGTGAACCTTATTGCTGGTGTTACCAAAGATCTAATCGGCAAAGTAAAAGCCGGTGATTTAGTGAAAATGGTTGCCGAGCAAGTTGGTGGTAAAGGCGGTGGACGTCCTGATATGGCTCAAGCCGGCGGTAGTCAACCTGAGAATATAGCGCCAGCGCTTGCCAGTGTTGAGTCTTGGCTAGCAGACAAGTTGTAATGGACGTAACTGCTTAATGGCAATCGTTGTACAAAAATATGGGGGAACCTCTGTAGGTTCCCCTTCTCGTATAGAGAAAGTGGCAGAGCAAATCATTGCCACGAAAAATCAAGGGCACTCTGTGGTCGTGGTCGTTTCTGCCATGGCTGGAGATACCAACCGCCTAGTTGATTTAGCGTCTCAAGTCGACCAAAACCCATCTCCTCGAGAATTAGACATGTTACTTGCCGCAGGTGAGCAAGTGTCTATTTCGCTGCTGTCGATGGCGCTTATTAAGCGAGGTTATTCAGCAATCTCGTTGCTAGCACATCAGGCGGGGATTCATACCAATAACCGATTCAATAAAGCGCGCATTAAAGACATCGATACTAGGCGCATGTTAATCGAACTTCAGCAAGGCCATGTGGTGGTCGTCGCTGGTTTTCAAGGCATGGACAGTGAAGGCAATGTCACCACGTTAGGTCGCGGCGGTTCAGATACAACGGCGGTAGCAATTGCCAGTGCATTACGTGCTAAAGAGTGCCAAATATTTACCGATGTTGATGGCGTCTACACCACAGATCCTCGAATTGAAGCCAGCGCGAAAAAACTCGACCATGTTAGTTTTGAAGAGATGCTGGAAATGGCCAGTTGTGGTGCAAAAGTACTACAACCTCGAGCGGTAGAATTTGCCGGACAAAATAAAATGCCGTTGCGGGTGCTGTCGAGTTTTACCGATGGCGATAGCGATGGTACGCAGATTTGTTATGAGCCAGAAGTTGATCGTCAACATCCGGTCACAGCGATTGCATGTCAAGACGATGAAATACTGTTCTCGGTTAAATCAATGCTGCCACTTAGTGAGCTCAGAACACGTTTGTTCGCCGAGTTGGCCGAAGCTGATGTCGAAATTGATATGATTTCTCATCAAGCTAATGCGCAATCAAAGGATCTTAATTTCACTATCGCACGTAAGGACTTGGTAGCCGCAGAGGATATCTGTAAAGAATTCGTCAGCGTGAAACTTATTAGTGCTTACCACTGTCTTAAACAATTGAGCAAGGTATCTGTGATAGGTAACGGTATGCGTTCTCATTGTGGCGTAGCGGCAGGTGTGTTCGCGACTTTGCAGCAACAGGCCATCGATGTGTTTTTAGTCTCTACCGCAGAAATAAAATTGTCGGTACTGATGAAACAAGGCGATGCGCCGCTTGCGATTAGCTCATTAACTAAAAAGTTTAATTTAAATGACTAGTTTTATTAGGCTTTTAGGATATTTTTGCTAAATTTACTCTTAGTGGTAGGGAAAATAAATCAGTGCTGTTCATCGGCTACTGATTCTTGTTAATATACCGCTTGATTTCTGACAAAATGAAAAGGGAGCAGTAGGATGCTTATTTTAACACGTAGAGTTGGTGAAACTCTTATGGTAGGTGATGATGTAACTGTCACCGTTCTAGGGGTCAAAGGGAACCAAGTTCGCATTGGTGTCAATGCGCCGAAAGAAGTTTCTGTACATCGTGAGGAAATCTACATGAGAATCCAAGCCGAAAAGGGCGATCCGGATTCTGTAGGTAACCAATAATCTTTCTCAATAGCAAAGGGCGTCACGTTACATTACGTTAATGCGTTGTAACCCTTTCATGCATTTGGGCTCGAAAAATATGCTGTCTGTTTGAAATATCAGCAATCAGTAAAAAAGACGAAAAAATCCGTTGACATATTTTTCCAATCCATTAATATGCACGCCATCGAAACGGTGAGGTGGCCGAGAGGCTGAAGGCGCTCCCCTGCTAAGGGAGTATACAGTTTGTAGCTGTATCGAGGGTTCGAATCCCTCCCTCACCGCCATTCGATACTAGATTGCGGACACGTAGCTCAGCTGGATAGAGTACCTGGCTACGAACCAGGCGGTCGCAGGTTCGACTCCTGCCGTGTCCGCCACTTTTCTCAGAGTGGATAAATAATTGAGGGACTTTAAAGCTGGTTATCCAGGTGTTACCTGGCGCTAATATAAGAGCCCAGACGGTTGCAGTTTGACTCAACCAAGTCCGCCACTTTTCTCAAAGTGGTTAAATAAATGAGAGTGAGGTATCACTTAAATCTACCGACCGCGGACACGTAGCTCAGCTGGATAGAGTACCTGGCTACGAACCAGGCGGTCGCAGGTTCGACTCCTGCCGTGTCCGCCACTATTACGAGAAACCGACTTTGTATAAGTCGGTTTTTTATTCGCTAATCAAAAGCGAACCATAAATTTTTGAAGTGAGGTATCACTTAAAACTACCGACCGCGGACACGTAGCTCAGCTGGATAGAGTACCTGGCTACGAACCAGGCGGTCGCAGGTTCGACTCCTGCCGTGTCCGCCACTATTTGCGAAAACCGACCTTATGGTCGGTTTTTTGCTTTCTACAGTTTAAACCTCACAAGAATAAGGATATATGCGCCGTCATTGCGGCGCATGCCGCAACCTCGTGAAGTTCGTCGTTACTGGTTTATAGGCTCGCTTTGGGGCTAAGAGATCCCGGGTCAAGCCCGGGATGACAGGTCGCAGATTCGACTCCTGAAGTAATCGCCACTATTTGCGAAAAACCGACCCTATGGTCGGTTTTTTGCTTTCTGCACTTAAAACCTAACAAGAATAAGGATATATGCGCCGTCATTGCGGCGCATGCCGCAACCTCGTGAAGTTCGTCGTTACTGGTTTATAGGCTCCCGTTGGGGCTAAGAGGTCCCGGGTCAAGCCCGGGATGACAGGTCGCAGGTTCGACTCATGAAGTAATCGCCACTATTTGCGAAAAACCGACCTTATGGTCGGTTTTTTGCTTTCTACAGTTTATAGCGCACAAAAATAAGAATATGTTCGCGGTGGTTGATTTTAAGTCTCACGCTTTTATAGTCCTTCATACCTAGCACCTAGCACCTAGCACCTAGCACCTAGCACCTAGCACCTAGCCGATCTAAGACAAAAAAGCCCGATACAAATCGGGCTTTTTATCTTTACTTAATGCCAGTAGCTATTTACTACCACCACCTTTTTGCAGTTTCTCCATAACTTGATCCAAGCTAAAGCTCGCTGCTTTTTGCGATGGCGGGTATTCCTTAAAGGTTTCTAGGAATTGACCAACATAGGTCTGTGCTGGAACCAAAACATATACGCGGTCTATCAGCCAATCATAATAGGTGTTAGATGTTTTTTGCGCGCGTTCAAATGGGTCTCGGCGCAAATTAAAAATCAACGGTACACGCAATGGCGTAAATGGATTCGCCCAAATTTCGAGGGTCTCCTCTACGCGTTGCTCCATAAAGATGATTTTCCATTGTTGATAGCGTAGTGCGGTTAAATCACCGTCGTCTGAGAAGTAGAATATTTCATTACGTCCCGACTTATCACTTTTACCAGTAAGTAAATCCGTTAAGTTGTAGCCATCTAAATGGTTTTTGTAGGTACGACCTATGGCTTTGTAACCATCTAATAGGTCTTCCTTCACCTCGTCATTGCCGGCAACAGCGGCGAAGGTAGGCAACCAATCCATATGATGTACAATCTCATTGGTAATCGAACCAGGTTTGATTTTGCCAGGCCAGCGAATCACTGCTGGTACACGCCAGCCACCTTCCCAGTTAGTGTTCTTCTCGCCTCTAAATGGCGTCATAGCCGCATCTGGCCATGTGTTCATATGCGGACCATTATCGGTAGAGTAAAAGACGATGGTATTGTCTGCGATACCCAAATCATCAAGCTTCTTCAAAAACATACCAATATGCATATCATGTTCAATCATACCAACGGTATATTCATCATATTCTGCATATTTAGGGTCGTTCATTAGCTCGTCTTTGACATGGGTACGAAAATGCATACGCGTACCGCTCCACCATACAAAAAATGGCTTGTCGGCTTTATGAGCTTTGTCGATAAACTTTAACGCTGCAGCAACGGTTTCATCGTCAACAACTTCCATACGTTTTTTCGTCAATGGGCCAGTATCTTCGATTTTGCCATCGGCACTAGACTTGATTACGCCACGAGGACCGAACTTCTTGCGAAATTCAGGATTTTTTGGGTAATCTCTATTCTCTGGTTCTTCTTCCGCATTTAAGTGATACAGGTTACCAAAAAATTCATCAAAGCCGTGATTGGTTGGTAAGTGCTTATCTTGGTCACCCAAGTGGTTTTTACCAAACTGACCGGTCATATAACCTTGCTCTTTTAATACCGCAGCAATGGTTATGTCTTTTTCTGACATGCCAAGTTCAGCGCCTGGCAGGCCAACTTTAGACAAGCCGGTACGAAATACGGACATACCAGTAATAAATGATGAACGGCCTGCGGTACAAGACTGTTCACCGTAGTAATCAGTAAAGCGCATACCTTCATTTGCGATGCGATCGATATTCGGGGTTTGATACCCCATCATACCGTTCGAATAAGCACTTATGTTCCAAATGCCGACGTCATCACCCCAAACAACCAAAATGTTCGGTTTGTCAGCGGCAAAGCTGAGCGATGTAAAAAAGGTGGAAAATGTTATTACTATTGATGCAATAAACTTGTGTTTAAGCATAGTTAACCCCTCTATTATTAAGATGCAGAGATGATTTTAGTCTAGCTCAAAACTTTATTATTACTAAAAATTAACCACATTATTTTGTTTGGGAAATCAAGGTAAGCTGTTGAAAACTGTATAAATTTCTGACACTTTTTGCGGGGAGGGAAGGTTGGCTTCGCTGCCGCCAACCTTTTTGTTAATTATTTTAATGAGTTAGAGCTCATCGCGATAAATTACACCATCCTTCATCACGATGTGAATGGTTGGGATTAAAGTGTATGCTGGATCTGCATCAAACCATTTATCGTTACCACCAATAACACTTAAGTCTTTCAGTGGGTTACCGTCGACAAGAATAAGGTCAGCGGCAGCGCCTACTTCAACCACACCGAGTTTACCTGATGCAGCGTATGGGTTGCGTGGACCTGATAAAGCCATTAATTCGCCAGCGGTTGAGGTCATTTGCTTCAATACTTCGAAGTTATCGCCAAACGATTCACCGCGCCACCAGATTTCGTAACGACGTGCACGCTCAGCATCAGCGAAAACCCCGACGTAATCCGATGCGAAGACAACTTTTACATCATTAGCGATGAGTTTTTTCCCATAGTCGCCAAACTGTTGTTGTAGTTTCGCCACTAATGGGATTTTGTCTGCAGGCATCAATGGGTTCTTCGCTAGGTCCGGCGATAGTCCCCACATTTGTGGTACCACGTAGACACCTTCTTTAGAGATACGCTGCATGGTTTCTTCGTTCATGAAAAAGCCGTGTTCGAATGATTTCACGCCACAGTCCATTAGACGGTTCATTGCACGGTCGTTGTATACGTGGGCACCTACATAGGTATTCCAATCTTTAACGGCTTCAACGATGGCACAGGTTTCTTCTTTGGAAAATTGCACCGTATCGATTGGGTCATACTTAGATGAACCGCCGCCACCTGCCATGATCTTAATTTGTGTCGCACCGTTGCGTAAATTAATTCGCGTTGCTTTTAGCGCTTCAGCTTTACCGTCAGCAACCGCACCGATACCAAATTTTTCAAAGTTAGCTATATCGCCAGAGGTTGCAGGTGAAAAACCAACATCACCGCGATCGCGAAAATCACCGTGGCCAGAGGTTTGTGATACAAAAGCACCTGAAGGGAAGATCTTAGGACCGAGTAAATGACCAGAGTTGATGTTACGCATCAGTCCGAATGCTGGGCCACCCATGTCACGTACTGTGGTGAAACCATCCATAAGAAAACGTTCAGCGACAATCGTCGCGCGATAAGACATATCGGTTAAGTCCATATCGCTTTCTATTTTACCGTAACCATTATTAATCATTACATGCGCATGACCATCAATAAGGCCTGGCATTAAGGTTTTCCCTTGGCCATCGATGACTCTGTGGTCAGCATTTATGGCAATATCGTCATCACTGATTTTGGTAATCGTGGTACCTTCAACCAATACGTTAATGCCTTTGTAAAGCTTATTGTCAGTACCATTAAACACGTTAACGTTTTTAAATAAGGTGGTACCGGCTTCAATCTTAAAGTTTTGGTCGACCACCGGAGCACCGCCACCGGCAGCAAGGATATTTGCCGCATAGGTTAGGGCAGCAAGGCAAATGGCGCTAATAAACGCTGTTGTTCGAGGTTGATTTTTTATTTTCATCATGGCTTTCCATTCGGGTGCAGATACAAGTTGATCACTACTGCGTATGCATCTGCATGATTTAATAAATTTTTAACATTGAGTCAGGCTTCACGTGTTATCGATATAGGAATTCTTGTTTATATCTAGTTTGTTATATAAAAGCCTGATTTAACTGAAATTAAGTATAGAACGGATTTTGCGGGTAAGGGTTGTCATTAGCATGTTTGTGATAGCTTAATGGCTGTTTTGTCGAAAGCATGCAGACCATTTAATGCGCATTTGTCATTGCGGCTATTGATTGACGCAGTTACCACACATCGCGAAAGATTGGGTTATACATTGGGCTATAAATTGGGCTATACACAGCAGCGTAATTTCCGTCGCTTTTAAGTGTTGTTCTAGCACAGCAGCACATAAATCCCAAAATAGTGCCGTAGAAGGAGCGGATTTTCGCTGTAAATGCCGCATTATTGCTTGAAATAACCAATGGATTGGCTAATTGCTATACAAAACCATGGTGTTTTTTATTGGTAAGGTTGGAATAAAAATTCACACTAAATAGAAAATCTGCATAGTTATGCGGTTTTTATCTAAAAATCACTGTTTTTTACTCATTTTGCCTCTTGACAGTGAATATTTACATCTAATTGACATTTTATCATTGCCATTTTGAATTTGAGTGATTATTCTAAATTCTTTATTACGCTAATGAGATCGACTATGGAAAACCTATCACAAGTATTTATTGAAGCTGGTATGCTTTTATTAGTTGGTATGGGGTTTGTTTTCGCATTTTTAACTGTTTTGATTTATGCCATCAAACTGCTGGCCAAGATTGGCAGCCATTTTCCAGAGACTGCACCGCAGAGCAAAAAAGTAAACACCTCTGTTGCCAAGAGTGATCAAATCGCGCCAGGGGTTGTTGCTGCAATTAGCACTGCTATCGCTCACTATCGCAAGAATAACGTACAAATTTAGGAGCAAACTATGTCCGAGTCATTAAATAAGTTGGGGATCACTGAGTTAGTCTTACGTGATGGTCACCAATCATTATTGGCTACTCGTTTTCGTTTAGAAGATATGTTGCCAATAGCCAAAAAAATGGATGAAATCGGCTATTGGTCTATCGAATCATGGGGCGGCGCTACGTTCGACTCTTGTATTCGTTATTTAGGTGAAGATCCATGGGAGCGCATTCGTAAATTAAAAGAGGCGATGCCTAATACCAAGCAACAAATGCTGTTTCGTGGCCAAAATATCCTTGGTTATCGTCACTATGCTGATGACGTTGTCGAAAAATTTGTAGAGCGAGCCCATGTAAATGGCGTTGACGTGTTCCGAATTTTTGATGCCATGAATGATACCCGCAATTTAGAAACCGCGATCAAAGCGGCGGTTAAAGTTGGAGCACACGCTCAAGGTACGTTGTCATTCACCGAATCTCCAGTGCATACCATCGATACCTGGCTTGATATGGCCAAGCGCATGCAGGATATGGGTGCTCACTCGTTATGTATTAAAGATATGTCAGGTTTACTTAACCCGTACGACGGCGAAGAGTTGATTGGCAAATTAAAAGATCAGGTTGGTTTACCTATTTCATTGCATTGTCATGCGACAACTGGTCTAAGCATGGCCACTCACATGAAAGCCATTGATGCCGGTGTTGATGTGATTGATACTTCCATTTCATCAATGTCGATGACTTATGGTCATTCACCAACAGAATCTATCGTTTCTACGGTTAAAGGTCGTGACCGAGATACTGGTCTTGATATGGAAAAGCTGGCTGAAGTTGCAACTTACTTCCGTGAAGTGCGAGCTAAATACGCCAAGTTTGAAGGCAGCTTGAAAGGCGTTGATGCACGTATATTGTTAGCACAAGTGCCTGGTGGCATGTTAACCAATATGGAAAATCAACTGCGTGAGCAAGGCGCAGCAGACAAGTTTGACGAAGTGTTGGAAGAGATCCCACGTGTTCGTAAAGAGTTAGGTTACATTCCTTTGGTTACGCCAACATCACAAATTGTTGGTACCCAATCGGTACTAAACGTGCTCACTGGTGAACGTTATAAGTCGATCACGAAAGAAACCGCTGGTGTTCTTAAAGGCGAATATGGCGCGACACCAGCCCCTGTTGACGGCGATTTACAAAAGCGCGTGTTAGATGGTGGTGAGGCGATTACTGGTCGTCCTGCGGATTTCCTTGAGCCTGAGTTAGATAAACTCGAAACCGAACTGATGGATTTAGCAAAAGAGAAAAATATTGATCTTGCTGAAGCGGTTATCGACGACGTATTAACCTACGCACTATTCCCGCAAATTGGCCTTAAGTTCTTAGAGAATCGTAACAATCCAGACGCGTTTGAACCGGTACCGAGTGCCGACGATGTTAAACCGGCAGCGGCTCAAGCAGCGCCTGCTAAAGGTAAAGCCGAAAGCTATGCGGTACAAGTAGACGGTCATGTTTACGATGTGGTTGTCGCCCCAGGTGGCAGCATTGAAAACATTGCGGTTGCTAAGCCTAGCGCTTCTGCAGCGCCTGCAGTGGCGTCTGGTGGCACGACAGTTGATGCACCATTGGCAGGAAACATCTTCAAATTGTTGGTGAAAGCTGGCGATATGGTTACTGAAGGCGATGTGGTTGTTGTCATGGAAGCGATGAAAATGGAAACAGAAATTCGCGCAACGGCAACGGGCACGGTATCGAGTGTTGATGTAAAAGAAGGCGATAGCGTTGCTGTAGGCGACGCGTTGCTGACGTTGTAGGAGTAGCAAATGGACTCCTTGAATATCCTGTGGAATTCCACAGGTCTGGCTAACTTTGAGTTGGGCCAGGTGATCATGATGTTGGTCGGCCTTGGTTTGCTATTTTTAGCTATTGCGAAAAAATTTGAGCCTTTATTGTTATTGCCAATTGGTTTTGGTGCAATCCTAACCAATATACCGGTTGCTGGTTTTAGCGAAGTCGGTGGTGTATTGCACTACATTTACTACGCTGGCATTGATACCGGTATCTTCCCATTATTGATTTTTATGGGTGTTGGTGCGATGACGGATTTTGGCGCGCTTATCGCCAATCCTCGTATGTTATTGCTCGGTGCGGCAGCGCAGTTTGGTATCTTTGCCACACTGTTTGGTGCCATTGCCTTAAATGCACTTCCGGGTTTTAATTTCAGTCTGCAAGATGCCTCAGCGATAGCCATTATTGGTGGAGCTGATGGCCCAACGGCTATTTTCTTAGCCTCGAAGCTTGCCCCAGAATTACTCGGTGCCATTGCGGTAGCAGCCTATTCATACATGGCGCTCGTACCGATTATTCAACCACCAATCATGAAAGCGCTGACCAATAAAGAAGAGCGCAAGATTGAAATGAAGCAATTGCGTCATGTCACCAAAATTGAAAAGATTTTGTTCCCATTAGCTGTTTTGATGATGACCATTTTCTTTCTACCAGCAGCCACGCCGCTAGTGGGTATGTTCTGTTTAGGTAACTTGATGCGTGAATGTGGTGTTGTGGATCGTTTAAGCTCAACGGCGCAGAACGAGTTGATTAACATCGTCACCATCTTCCTAGGTTTAGGTGTTGGTTCCAAGCTAAGCGCTGAATCGTTTTTGAATGTTGAAACCTTAGGCATTTTAGGTCTAGGTGCTGTGGCATTTTCAATCGGTACCGCAGCAGGTGTATTAATGGCGAAATTAATGGCTAAATTCTCTACCGACCCAATTAACCCGTTGGTTGGTGCAGCCGGTGTGTCTGCTGTACCTATGGCCGCACGGGTGGTCAATAAAGTAGG
Organism: Thalassotalea sp. HSM 43; assembly: GCF_004752005.1. Classification (NCBI taxonomy): domain Bacteria; kingdom Pseudomonadati; phylum Pseudomonadota; class Gammaproteobacteria; order Alteromonadales; family Colwelliaceae; genus Thalassotalea; species Thalassotalea sp. HSM 43. The sequence goes on from NZ_CP038493.1 coordinate 2,837,933, forward strand.
TCTTGAATCAAACCCACATAACTTCTTGTTAATGCATGCGATGGGACCAAATGTCGCGGGTGTCCTTGGCTCGGCGGTAGCTGCAGGTGTATTGTTAGCCTTAGTTGGTTAAACGATTAATCTATATTGAAAAAACCACGCTCAAGCGTGGTTTTTTTATGCCTGTAATTTTTATCATAATTGCTTTATGGTTAATTGATAAACGCAATATCAGGGACTTATTATGTTACGTAGCATCGCTATAATCGTACTGTTATTTACTTCATTAACCGCTTTGGCCAATCAACCATCATGGCGAAAAGTTGAACAAGAGAATCTGCTCTACCTGCAAACCAATCAAGGCACTGTGACCATTGAGTTGGCACAGTTTTTTGCGCCTCGCCATGTTGAGTACATGCGTAAGTTGGTACAAGAAGGCTTTTATGATGGCCTACCGTTTTATCGGGTGATCGAAAACTTTGTGGTGCAAGGCGGCGATACCAGCGGCAGCAAAACCAGTAAAGTCAAAACCTCAATGCAGGCTGAAATTGAGCGGGACATCAATAAAGAGTCGCCATTTACCTTAGTTCAGTCTGCTGACTTATTAGCAGAGCAGACCGGCTTTATCCAAGGTTTTGCGGTAGGGCGCTCTGTCAGTGAAAACAAAGAATGGTTAATACATTGTCCAGGGGTGATCAACTTAGCCCGGGGCAATAACATTCATTCTGGCACCACAGACTTTGCCATTATGTTTGGCGTCTCACCGCGTCATCTTGATCGCAATATGAGCGTGTTTGGCCGGGTTATTGATGGTTGGCAAGCGCTGTATAAAATAGAGCGAGGCGATGACTTATTGAGTGGTGCGTTTAGTGATGCAAAACAGCCAAGTTTTATTATCAAGGCATATCTTGGCTCTCAATTGGCAAAAAATGAGCAGCAACATTGGCTCATCGAAGATACTACAAGCGACTATTTTCAAAACAAATTAGCGCAACGCCGCAAGTATTCCCATGACTTTTACCATCACAAAGGAAACGGCAATCTTGATGTTTGCTATCAAAAAGTTGCCAGCAAACAGGAGAGCAAATAATGGTAGCGGAAACAATCAATTATATCGAATTACCAACCACAGACATAAGCAAAGTTAAACAGTTTTATAGCCAGGCATTTCAATGGCAATTTACTGACTATGGCCCGGACTATACGGCGTTTAACGACGGCTCATTTAATGGTGGCTTTTACCTGCACGATAAAACCGCCAGCTATCAACAAGGTGCACCTTTAGTGGTGCTATATTCCAGTCATTTAGAAGAATCTTTGGCAAAAGTGATTAACCACGGTGGGGTTATTGTAAAACCAATATTTTCCTTTCCCGGAGGCCGACGTTTTCATTTTTGTGACCCCGGTGGCAACGAACTGGCTATTTGGTCAGAGTAGTGGAAAAAGCAGTGGCAAAAAACTGTTGACCTCAACTTAGCTTGAGGTTGTAGCATGCCGACTTATGTAAACATAAGCCGGCGTATTAATGGCCGGCGCCCTGATTAAATTGAAGGAGACACACTTGCCAAACGATTCAGCAATGAAAGCGTTAACACAACAACAACTAGACTGTTATTTGCAGCGCATAGGGATGGTGGCGCCTGAGACTACTGATCAAGCCTATTTACAGCAACTTTTTACCGCTCACTTGTATCATGTCCCGTTTGAAAATTTAGATATTGCTTTAGATAACGGGATTTCTCTGAGCTTGCCTGATTTGTATCATAAAATCGTCGAAAACCGCCGAGGTGGTTTTTGTTATGAACTAAATTATATGTTTTATCAATTGCTTACTGGCTTAGGTTACGACGCAAAAATGTTGGCGGCCAATGTGTGGTCAAAGGATAGCTACGGCCCTGATTTTGACCATTTATTATTGCAAGTTAGTCTTTGTGATCAAGATTTTATCGTTGATGTTGGCTTTGGTGACAGTTTTAGAACGCTAGTACCTTTGTCTGGCAGTAGCGTTGATGATGGGTTTAATCGTTATCAACTGAGACAACAACACGGTTTTTACGTGCTGCGGCAAACCAAGGTTAAAGGCGAATGCTTCAAACAATATAAATTCACCCTAACGCCTTATCCAATTAGTGCGTTTAACGATATGTGTGTGTATCAGCAAACCTCGCCTGAATCACATTTTTCCACCAGTTCGGTATGTACTATTGCCAATGCAACTGGCCGACAAACGCTATCTAATGGGCAATTGATCATCACTAAAAATGGCCAAAAAACACGCCGAGATATTAGCGATGAACGTGATTATCGACAGGTGATGCTGGAACTGTTTGGTATGCAATTACCAAGTCACATACACCCGAGTAGGTTCCACAAATTGTTGTTTGTGCCATCTACTGATAGTTAAATAATCATTTGTTGCACTGAATGTTCCTGACAATGCGCATCGTTCAACGACGTCGTCAAGCGATGCGCTGGCTGATCATTAACGAGGTTTTTATCCTGCGACGCGACTTCCGCCTCGGCCTTGACCAGTCGATTTTTGCTTAGATGAGTTCGAACTAGACGACTTTTGGTTTGATGATTTTGCCGGACGACGTCTCGCTTTACCGCTGGTGTTTTTCGCGTAAGGGTTATCTTTACTGGTATGGCGTTTATTCTTACCGACCGGCTTATGCCCACGCGCATTGTCAGAACTTTTTTGCCCGTCATGGTGTTCTGCTTTTGGCTTTTTCGGTTTCTTTGGTTTTTTATCTTTAAACGGTCTGATGTCGTGCGACTTAGGAACCGGGTTAGCCGCTTCAAAGCCTGCCACTTCTTCACGTTCTAACAGCTTTTGCGTGAGTCGTTCAATGGCAACCAATTGTTTGTACTCATCAGAGCACACCAATGAGATGGCGTTACCGTCTTTACCCGCTCGACCGGTACGACCAATACGATGTACGTAATCTTCAGCAACATGCGGCAAATCAAAGTTCACCACTTGCTCTAATTCATTGATGTCTATGCCACGAGCTGCGATATCGGTGGCAACCAAGACGCGGATCCCGCCATCTTTAAATTGCGCTAACGCTTTGGTGCGCGCACCTTGGCTTTTGTTGCCGTGAATGGCTAACGCTTTGATACCATCTTCTTCTAAGTGACGGGTTAAGCGATTGGCACCGTGTTTGGTTTTCGTGAATACCAACACTTGTTGCCAGTTATTATGACCAATTAAATAAGATAATAAGCGCGGCTTCTTCTTCTTATCGGTGGTGACAATCTTTTGTTCTACGGTGGTAGCGGTGGTATTGGCCGGACTAACGGAAATTTCCACCGGATCTTTAACCAAGCCTCTGGCTAATGCACGTATATCATCGGAGAATGTCGCAGAGAATAATAAGTTCTGTCGTTTCTTCGGCAATAGTCTAATAATTTTTTCAATATCATTGATAAAGCCCATGTCCAGCATACGATCCGCTTCATCCAACACCAAGACTTCAACCTGGCTAAACTTCACTGCGTTTTGTTGATACAAATCCAGTAAACGTCCAGGGGTGGCAACCAAAATGTCTATACCCTTTCTTAGACGCATCATTTGCGGATTGATTTTAACGCCACCGTAAATGATAAAGCTGCTGAGATTGAGATTCTTTGAATAGGTCGCAACATTATCACCGACCTGTGCTGCAAGCTCTCGGGTCGGGGTTAGAATCAAGGTTCTAATGTGATTTGGTTTGACTTGCTTACCATTATCTAGAGTTTGCAATATCGGTAGGGTAAAACCTGCGGTTTTGCCGGTACCGGTTTGCGCGGCCGCCATAACGTCCTGTCCAGATAATACCGCTGGAATGGCTTTTTCTTGAATAGGCGATGGGGTGGTGTAACCCTTATCTTGTAGTGCAGATAAAATTTGTGGGCTTAAGCCTAGAGTTTCAAAACTCATAGTCACTCTCTGATTGCTGGAAAATTAATGGCTTAGCCTATATTCAAGGTTAAGCCGAGGGCGAGCGCAATGTACAGTATAGTGTAGGTCTATGCAATCAAAGTAGCGATTAATTAGCGAACGATCAGCGAGTAATGTGGATCATTATCGAGAAAAAGCCCACCAGAATAAGGTTAAAGGCGATTATGTAAGCAAAACCTTTAAGCCCTTGCTTCATACTGTAATTGTTCGATTTTAAATACCACCACCAAATCAGGCACATAATCACAGGTAGTATGAAAAATAAACGTAACAACATGGCAAACCTTTTGATTTTTATTAATAAAGTGGAACGGTTTATGCTCTTTACTATAGAACAATTTCGCTATCTTGTTAATGCCATATTTACGCTTTGCTCGAGTTAGTGCTTTTCATGCCAAGGGGCGACTTTAAATAGCATCAACATTCCAGGGACAGCCAGTGCGGTACATACTAGGAAAAACGGTGTCCAGCCTATATGCTCAACAATAAAGCCAGTACCGGCATTGGCAATGGTGCGTGGCAACGCGGTTAGCGCGGTAAATAGCGCAAATTGGGTTGCAGCAAAGGTTGGATTGGTGTTTTTCGCAATAAATGCGGTAAACGCGGCGGTGCCTAACCCGACCCCTAAATATTCAAAGCCCATGGCAAATGCCAAGGCATAATTGTTGTTACCTATTTCTGACAGCGCCGCAAATCCTAAAATCGAAACGATTTGCACGACACCAAATATCCACAAGGCGCGATTGATTGATAACTTGATCATGATGATGCCGCCAACCGCTAACCCTATGGTCATGGCGACCAAAGACGCGACTTTAGCAATACCACCGATTTCAGTATTACTAAAGCCTAGGTCAATAAAAAACGGCGTTTGCAAAGCCGTTGCCATATTGTCGCCAAGCTTATATAAGAACAGAAATGATAAAATTAGCAGCGCCGATTTCACGCCTTCGCGATCGATGAAATCTCTAAAAGGTAATACCACCGCGTCATGCAATGATTTAGGCGCATTGGCTTCTATGCGGGCTTCCTTGACCGATAATGTCATCACCACACCGATTAGCATAAACGCGGCGACAACGATAAACACCATAGACCAAGGCATTTGATCGGCAAGAATAAAGCCGAGTGAACCCGGCACCAAACCGGATAAACGATACGCTTGCACGTGAATGGAGTTGCCCAAGCCAAGCTCATGATCTGGTAATAATTCTCGTCGATAGGCATCGAGTACGATGTCTTGACTGGCACTGAAAAATGCGACGGCTGCGGCTAAATAGGCGACTGCCCAGATATCCATGGTCGGGTCTATGTAGGCAAACATCGCTATAGACACCAATAATGCCACTTGCGTTAATAACATCCAGCCACGTCGTCGCCCCAAAAATGGCAAGGTATATCGGTCCATCGCTGGCGACCAAATAAACTTCCATACATAGGGAATGCCGATAAGGGAAAACAAACCTATCTCGGCCAAACTGACGCCTTCGTTTCTTAACCAACCAGGTAATAACTGATAAAGGAAAAATAGCGGCATGCCCGAGCTAAAGCCGGTAAATATGCAGATCAGCATACGTTTGTTGAAAATGGTATCTATGATACCGGGAGAATCTTGTTGATGCGCTTCTGAGGCGGGCATGAAACAGCGACCTAAAACTTGTTGTTATGGCGCTAGGCTAACAGATAGCGGGCATTAAAAAAAGCCAATCGAAGATTTAAAAAAAGCGAATCGCAGATTAAAAATCTGCGACTGGACGCCAACCAACACAATGGATCGGGTAACTGCCTCTATCCGTTAAAAAATCTAGACAGGTCTGGATTTCCGCGAATAGTGGTAAGTCCTTTTGGAGATTAACCAATGACGATAATTTGATCTCATGAATCAAATGCCAAAAGACACGTTCTTTGGCACTCGAAGGGGTGTCATCAGTTACGTTTAACTGTGACCATTCTTCTAAACAATCCCAAATAAAGTTATCAACTTCAGTGTAATGAACTGAATTTTTTAATAGCGCTTGTAGGTAATAAACCAGCTGTGAAATTTTGTCATTAATAAAGCTTTCCACGTACACAACAACTCCAAATGCTTTCATATCCTTGTTAGCATTGTCTCTTCCGTGTTTAAGACTTCTTTTAAATTACGTTAATTTAAATCTAGTTAATACTTGGACAATTTTCCAAGCAAAAGTTGCAGAATAATAAAACGAAACGATCAAAAATGTCAAAATAAATCAGACGCCTATAGCGCCTGAATTAATTTTATGGTTCGTGAATGTAGTCGGCAGGTAGCAAGGATGCACTGATCAGGATAATGGGTTCAATTGGTACGTCAGGCCAGCTTTGACCTTCGTGAAAGTCGGTTTCAGCCATCGCCATTTTTTCAAGAACTTCATCGCCCCATGTCACATGAGCAAAAACCGTATAACCCCAATTGCGACCAGGATCTAGTTCGGTATTTTCGCCAACGTTAAAGAAGAATTGGCGTTTCGCACTGTGTGGATCATGCTGACGAGCCATTGCTACAGTACCATAAGTGTTTTTTAAGCCATTACCGGATTCATTGAAAATCGAGTCGCGTTCTTTTCGTGGGATAAAGTTGGCGTCATAACCGCCACCTTGAACCACAAAATCTTCGATGACACGATGGAATATGGTGTTGTCATACTCCTTACTCACCACATGCCAAAGAAAGTTATTGACTGCCAGCGGAGCTTTCACTCGATTTAATTCAATGATGATCACACCCATAGAGGTTTCTAATTTAACCTGAGGGTACAAATTATTGGCATCAATAATTTTTTGTTTAGCTGCCATAACATGTGCCGACATCAATAATGTCAGCATCAGCGCGACTAGGGTGCGAACCATAAATTAACCTTTTATAAACTGTTGCAGTTGTTCATCTTCGACCACTTGGATGATCAACTTAGCCAATTGCACGTTAAAGTCTTTTTGCAATTCATCGATATCTGCTGATAACGCACCACGAGTGGTTGCTCGCAAGGTAAAAGTCTTCGACAAGGTTTGTGCCGGATTCTCTACTTTGACGCGCAATTTAATGATGGTATTAGCACGATAATCTAAAACGTCCTGATTGACATAGGTACGAGCTCTTTCAACTTGAAATTGCACCTGTAAATCAGAACCACTATTTAATTTCAGTCCCTGCAATGCCAGTTGATCACTAAATTCGCTATTCAATACGTCTTTCAGTGAGTCTGCACTGCTGATCAAGGTTGATGGTCGATCGGCTGAAAGCACTTCAACGATGTGTGCAGTAGAGCGTAGATCGTAAACTGAAATCTTCGCATTCAGGTCGTCATATACCTTATTTGCGTGTGCATTCACTTTTGGATTTAAACTGATTGTATTTGGCTCTTGAGCGCAAGCTACAAGGCACAGTGCCGATAGCGCAACGGCAATTATATTCTGTTTCATTATTTTTTGGCCGATAAAATGACAAATTTCTTATTGCTTGCCAATGTTTGGCAATTATTAAACAGTCGCATGAGTTTTATATGATATCCCAACTGCCTGTTCCCTATTATCCTTAATTCGCCACCTTTTTTCAAAGTTTTGTAACACTCTTTAAACATTTGCCAAGCAATATGATCGGTAACTGCTTGTTGTTGATGAAAAGGTGGGTTGCAAACAACCAAATCTAAGCTGTTTTCAGGGCAACCTTCGAGGCAGTCACCTACCACAAATCGACAGTTTGACAGCTGCTCTGGCAGATTGTTCATAACATTTTGTTTTGCCGAGGAAATGGCCATATGAGACTCGTCAAAAAAGCCCATTTTAATACCATCATTTTGGGCTAATAAGGCCAAACCTAGTATACCGTTACCACAACCCAAATCCGCGACTTGGTCACCGGCTTTTAAGGTCGGCAAGTGTTGTAATAAAAATGCCCCACCGATATCGATGCTATCTCTTGAAAACACATTGGCTTGATTACTTATGTGCATATCAAAGCCCGGTAGTGGCCAGACTTTATCAGCAATTGGCGCTGTTTTTTTAGCGTTATCAACCTTACTAAACACCAATCGTGCCTTTTTCACCGCTAATGAGGTTGTTGTCTCACCAAGGTGTTTGGCAAACAACTTTAACGTTGAGGTATGAATATCCTTGGCTCTCGCAGCGGCGATAACTTGCGTCTCTTTACTGGCGATTTGTTGAATTTGCTGCAATTGAAATTCTAACAAGCTATTGGTCTTAGGGATTTTCAATAACACCAAGTCTACCGGTTGGCTAATATCGTCTATGCTAGACAACAAGCTGACCTTGCTATGGTCCAAGTTATTATCCGCTAGATTATATTTGATTCCTTGTTGGGAAATATAAGAGTCATTCACCAATTGCAGTGTATGCTCGGTTAAATTCAACGTTAGTGCGCCAAAACTGTCGTTAAAAATGACAATATTTAATGGTCGTTCGAGTGTGCCACTATCTTTAAGGTGGTTAATGATATACTCATCTGCCGCGTCCCATGCTTGCAGGCTACGATTAACCTGGGCTAATGGGAAACGATGTAAGTGAACCGGCGAGTCATTAACAATAAATGGGCTTAGCATGATTAATATTCGACGTAATTAAATGGTAAAAGTTTGATGAGTGTATTATCGCAAACCTATGACAAATTAACTATAGATACGCCAGAAAAGCTTAACGCTATTAGCCCTGATGTGTCCGATTGTTTGCGCTTATTGGATGGCCAGTTGCTTTATTTCCCCAATTTTTTCGCCACCAATGCCGAGTCTATCTATCAGTTGTTGCAACAACAGTTGGCTTGGCAAGAGTGGCAAATCAAGATGTTTGGTAAGATGGTCACCATTCCTAGGTTGCAAGCTTGGTATGGTGACGCCGATGCGCGATATAAATATTCTGGGGTGATAATGCAACCGCATCCATGGCATTGGAGTTTGGTGGGAATAAAAGAACAATGCCAGCAAGTGGCAAAATGTCGCTTTAATTCGGTGTTGGCCAATTGGTATCGTCATCAGCAAGATTCGATGGGCTGGCATAGTGATAATGAAAAAGAACTGGGTGACAAACCGGTTATTGCCTCTTTGTCGTTTGGTCATCCACGTCGCTTTTGTTTACGCAACAAAAGCAGTGGTGAAAAGCTGCAAATAGCTTTAAAATCAGGAAGTCTGTTATTGATGCGCGGTAATGTGCAAAACGAATGGCAACACGCTGTGCCAAAATCAACTAAAGCCATGGCTGGGCGCATCAATTTAACGTACCGCATGATTAAACAACCCGCTGACGAATAATACGAGAGAACTATTTACATGACTGTGCAAGCCATTATCGAGAAAAAACTAAACGAATATTTTCAGCCTCACCATCTGCAAGTGATCAATGAAAGCTATATGCACAACGTCGCAGAAGGCAGCGAGTCGCATTTTAAGGTGGTTGTTGTTTCCGATAAATTTGATGGTCAGCGATTGCTTGCCCGTCACCGTCAGGTCAACAGTGTGTTAAGTGATGAATTAGAAAATGCCATTCACGCGCTGGCGATGCACACCTATACACTCGAGCAGTGGCAGCAAATGAATGCGCAAGCCGTGCCTAACTCACCTGATTGTTTGGGTGGCAGCAAACGCTAATCGTTAGCCTTGCAGTAAAAAGGAGTCCTCAGTGGCTCCTTTTTGCGTTTTTACATGCTGCTCAGGTAATTTTGATATGGTTTAATGGTTAAAATTTTGTTATCAATAGGCTTTTATAATAATAACAATATTGGTTTTGAGGCGTCATGAAGTTAGATGCAGTTCGGCGGTTTGTTTCTCTCGCCGATGTCTTCACGGAATACACTGGTAAGTTAATCGCGTGGTTAACTGTCGTGGTTGTGGTACTAACATTTGCGATTGTGTTGTTGCGCTATGGTTTCAATCTTGGCTGGATAGCCATGCAAGAAATGGTGCTCTACGCCCATGGTGCGGTATTTATGCTCGGCGCCGCGTTTACCCTAAAACATGATGCCCATGTGCGGGTCGATATTTTCTATCAACAATTCTCTATTAAACAAAAAGCCTGGGTAAATTTACTCGGTACGGTATTTTTGTTGTTACCGGTTTGCCTGTTTGTATTCTACGTTAGTATCGATTACGTCTTGTTGTCTTGGCAGCTATTAGAGAGCTCGAAAGAGCCAGGTGGTTTGCCGGCGGTGTATCTCAATAAAACCCTTATTTGGTTATTAGTGCTCACCTTGACGCTGCAAGGATTGGCCGAAATAGGTCGAAATTGGTTGATTATATGCGACCAAAACGCAAATGGTGCAGATCATCAGGGTGATGCTGACCGCCACAATAACAGCGCAGCCAACAAGGAGCTATTGTAATGGAATATCTCGCCTTGTTGATGTTTGTTTGCGTCTGTTTGGTGTTGCTGCTGGGCTACCCAGTGGCGTTTTCTTTGGCCGGTACGGCGTTGATCTTTGCTGCTGTTGCCAGCGTGTTTGGTGCTTTTGATGGCTCATTTTTATCGGCATTGCCATCGCGCTATTATGGTATTTTAAACAATCAAACCTTATTGGCTGTGCCTTTGTTTGTGTTTATGGGCACCGTCTTAGAACGGGCTAGAATTGCCGAAGAGCTACTGACCTCAATGTCACAGTTATTTGGTCGCTTTCGTGGTGGCTTAGCCATATCGGTTACCTTAGTGGGGATGTTGTTAGCCGCCAGTACCGGCATTGTTGGCGCGACGGTGGTCACCATGGGGCTTTTGTCATTGCCGACCATGATCAAACGTGGTTACGATCAACGATTTTCAACTGGCATTATTTGTGCGACTGGCACGTTAGGGCAAATCATCCCACCTTCCATTGCCTTAATATTGTTAGGCGACGTATTATCGAATTCGTATCAACTGGCTCAGCTAAAGCAAGGTAACTTCAACCCTGACACCATCAGTGTTGGCGATTTGTTTGCCGGCGCGGTCATCCCAGGTTTGATTTTAGTGGCGATGTATATTGTTTATTCTATTGCCGTTACGCTATTACGTCCTGGCAACATAACCGTGAGTAATGAGCAGGAAAAGCTTCAGATTGGCCGCTTATTGCGCGCCTTGTTACCACCACTTATTCTTATTGTCTTGGTGTTAGGCTCTATCTTAGGTGGTTATGCAACACCAACTGAAGCCGCTGGCGTTGGCGCATTTGGCTCGTTGATTTTAGCGGCCCTCAATGGCGCATTGACTCTGACGAATTTAAAGGCGGTTATGACATCGACTTTAAAAATAACTTCCATGGTATTCTTAATACTGATCGGCGCCAGTTTGTTTTCCTTAGTATTTCGCGGACTCGGTGGTGAAGAGTTAATACAGAGTTTCTTTAACCAACTGCCCGGCGGAGCCGTTAGTGCCATGCTGGTGGTGATGGTGGTTATCTTTTTATTGGGGTTTATTCTCGATTTTATTGAAATTACCTTTGTGGTGATCCCAATTGTTGCACCGATTTTATTGATGATGGATATCAATCCATTGTGGTTGGGCATCATGATCGCGGTAAATCTGCAAACCTCGTTCTTAACACCACCTTTTGGTTTTGCTTTATTTTATTTGCGCGGCGTCGCCGATAAAGCAATCAAAACCGCTGAAATCTATAAAGGGGTGATTCCGTTTATCGTTATGCAGTTGTTATTGCTGTTGGCGTTGTCAATTTGGCCTGAGTTAGTGACTTGGCTACCTGATAAGATTTATCCATAAAAGTATGGTACTAATACATATTCAATAAAACATGCAACGTTGCCTAGGTCTTGCCGTTATGTGCATTAGTGTGGACTGACGGATGACGACTCGGCGCAGCGTAATGCAGTGTAATTTTAATGCGTAAGTGTGGAAAGGGAGATTATGAAAGCATTCAGTCGTATCGTGTTGATGGCAACCTCATTGCTGTTTATCAGTGCCTGTGGAGAGAAAAGCGAAACCTCGCAAGCTCAAGTTAAACAACAAAAATTTAAGTGGAAACTGGTCACGTCTTGGCCGAAAAACTTCCCTGGATTAGGCATTGCCCCAGAAAAATTCGCACAACATGTCAATAAAATGAGTAATGGCCGTCTAACCATTGAGGTATTCGGTGCAGGTCAATTAGTCCCTGGCTTTGAAGTATTCGACAGCGTTGCAGAAGGCACGGCTGAAATGGGCCACTCTGGTGCCTATTACTGGAAAGGCAAAATCCCCGCAGCATCATTTTTTGCCGCGGTACCATTTGGTATGAACGCCGTAGAGACTAATGCCTGGTTGCATTACGGCGGTGGCTTAGAGCTTTGGCAACAACTGTATAAACCGTTTGGTATTATTCCTGTTGCTGGCGGTAACTCCGGCGCGCAGTTTGCGGGTTGGTTCAACAAAGAAATCAACTCGGTTGAAGATCTACAAGGCTTAAAAATGCGCATCGGTGGCATCGGTGGCGAAGTTATGAGTCGAGCAGGTGCGTTACCGGTAACTATGCCGGGTGGTGAAATTTTCCCATCGCTGCAAAGCGGCGCATTGGACGCATCGGAATGGGTTGGCCCGTACAATGATTTAGCGTTTGGTTTTTACAAAGCCGCTAAATATTACTATTCCACTGCATGGCAAGAGCCGACGGCAACCTTAGAGTTTTTAATCAACGAAAAAGCGTTTAATGGTTTACCATCTGACCTTCAAGAAATCGTGCTTGTCGCTGCCCGAGCGGTTAATGACGACATGCTTAGTGAATATACCGCGCGTAACAGCGCGGCACTAAAAACCTTGGTTGAAGAACATGGCGTCGAAGTGAAAACCTTTCCTCCGCAAGTCATTGAAGTGCTAAAAAGCACCACCAAAGTGGTTATCGAGGAAATGGCGGCAAATGACGAACAGGTCAATGAAGTGTGGACCTCATATAAGCGTTTTTATGACTCAATCAAGAGTTATCATGAAATCAGTGAGCAAGCGTATCTGCAAAATCGTCAGTAGCCGGATTAGCATCTGATGCACATGAAATAATGAAAACCATTGCTGCTCTGACCTCATTTCGATGATTTTCAGGTACAATAGCGGCAATTTTTTATATAAGTGGCAATGTTTGTCACCTGTAACGGAATAAATAAAAGGTTTAACTATGGTTATCAAGCCAAAAGTACGTGGTTTTATTTGTACAAATGCTCACCCTACGGGTTGTGCTCAGCACGTTCAAGAGCAAATCGATTATGTAAAGTCTCAGCCGCAAGCTGACAACATGCCGAAAAAAGTATTGGTTATCGGTGCGTCAACGGGTTACGGTCTGGCATCTCGTATTACATCGGCATTCGGTGGCGGTGCATCAACATTAGGTATTTTCTTTGAAAAAGAACCTACTGAAAAACGTACCGGCTCTGCAGGTTGGTACAACACCGCTGCATTTGAAGCAGCAGCAGACGACGCTGGCCTTTATTCTAAAAACATTAACGGTGATGCGTTCTCAAATGAATTGAAAGAACGTGCCATTGCGACCATCAAAGAAGATCTTGGCCAAGTAGACCTTGTTGTTTATTCACTAGCAGCACCGCGTCGTACTGACCCTGTAACCGGTGAAGTATACGCGTCAGCGCTTAAGCCAATCGGCAATGGTTTTACCACCAAGTCGTTAAACACATCAAAACGTGTTATCGAAGAAGTGGCAGTAGAGCCAGCCAGCGAAGAAGAAATTGACGGCACCATCAAAGTCATGGGCGGCGAAGATTGGGAGCTTTGGATGAAAGCTCTTACCGAGGCCGGTGTTCTTGCTCAAGGCTGTAAAACCGTGGCATACACCTATATTGGTAAGCAATTAACATGGCCGTTATATGGTAAAGCTACTATCGGTCGTGCCAAAGAAGATCTTGACCGCGCGGCAACTGAAATCCGCAACGTAACGGCTGATCTTGATGGTGAAGCTTTTGTCACATCGCTTAACGCGGTTGTTACCCAAGCAAGCTCTGCGATTCCAATTATGCCGTTGTACATCTCTGGCCTGTTCAAGGTGATGAAGCAAGATGGCACTCAGGAAAACCCAATTCAGCAAATTCAAGGTTTGTTCCGCGATAACCTATATTCAGCGTCTCGTGATTTGGATGAGCACAATCGCATCATGCAAAATTTAAAAGAGCTTGAAGACTCGGTACAAGATCGTGTGCAAGCGATTTGGGACCAGGTTGATACGGACTCTATTGATGAATTAACCGATTATGTTGGTTATAACCATGAATTTATGAAATTGTTTGGCTTTGAAGTTGATGGTGTTGATTACGACGCTGACGTTAGCCCTCTAGCGCCAATTAACAACTTGTTATAAGTTTTCTTACTCAATTCTTAATATTCGCCCAAGGTCGTTAAATTGACGATTTTGGGCGTTTATTTTTTCATTTTCTACTATAATTTATTACTAAAATTACAATTCTCTTAGCTACTGTTTTTATTGGTTTTTTTTGCGTACTGAGGAAAGTTATTTGTGTCCGATGCGAAAATGTTACTTATTGTCACCAAATCAATAGAAATTGCATAGCCTTATGTGATAAAATTCGCGCCGAAAAAATTTTGAACTAAAAGCCTTGCCCAAAAGGAAATTGTTGTAGCAATTTACCAGGGCAAGAAACTGGGTCGCCGTTGATTTTCGGTGACTATAACTCCTGTCAACAAGTGCATGTGTTTATGATTACAATAAAAAAAGGTCTGGATATTCCTGTAAAAGGGGCTCCCCAGCAAGTAATCCATGATGGTACGGCCATCAAAACCGTTGCGGCACTAGGCGAAGAGTTTGTGGGTATGCGCCCAACCATGTTTGTAAAAGCAGGTGACAGCGTTAAAAAAGGTCAGGTTCTTTTTGAAGACAAGAAAAACCCTGGCGTTAAATTCACAGCTCCGGCTTCTGGTGTTGTTAAAGAAATTAACCGTGGTGAAAAGCGTGTTTTGCAATCTGTTGTTATTGAAATCAATGACGACGAAGAAGAAACATTTAGTGCTTACAGTGCGGATCAGCTAGCGTCTGTATCTCGCGAAGATGCTGAAACAAACCTAGTTAACTCTGGTTTGTGGACTGCTTTGCGTACGCGTCCATACAGCAAAATCCCTGCCTTAGGCAGTGTTGCAACTAACATTTTTGTTAGTGCTATGGACACCAACCCATTAGCCGCTGATCCACAAGTCGTCATCGCTGAGCAAAAAGATGCTTTTGTTAATGGTTTGACTGTATTGTCAGCCCTAACCGAAGGCAAAGTGTTCGTATCAAAAGCACCTGGTGCTGATATCCCAGCGGGTAATGCGGCGGTAAATGAATTTGCCGGTCCTCATCCTGCAGGTCTTGTTGGTACGCACATTCATTTCTTAGCACCAGTATCTGCTGAGAAAATGGCTTGGCATGTTGGTTACCAAGACGTTATTGCCATCGGTACGTTATTCACTACTGGTAAGCTTGACTCTACTCGTGTTATCGCTCTAGCGGGTCCTGCGGTAAAGAATCCTCGTTTGGTACGCACTGTGTTAGGTGTTAATACCAATGAGTTGATTGCCGGCGAATTGGAACAAGGCGATGTACGCGTTATTTCTGGTTCACCTCTTCAAGGTGTTACGGCAGCAGGTGTTCACGCATTCTTAGGTCGTTACCACGTACAAGTCGTAGCGCTTTTAGAAGGCCGTGAAAAAGAATTCATCGGTTACATGTACCCAGGTCCGAACAAATTCTCGGTTACCCGTGCTTACATGTCACACTTCTTTAAAGGCAAGCTATTCAGCATGACGACCACCACCAATGGTTCTCCTCGTGCGATGGTGCCAATCGGAAACTACGAGCGCATTATGCCGCTTGATATTCTTCCGACGTTGTTATTGCGCGATTTAGCCGCGAAAGACTCTGACAGTGCACAATTGCTTGGTGCGCTAGAGCTTGACGAAGAAGATTTAGCATTATGTACATTCGTATGTCCTGGTAAAACAGACTACGGCGTAATGTTGCGTGACGTCCTAACCATTATTGAGAAGGAAGGTTAGTCATGGGCTTGAAAAAGTTTATTGAAGACATTGAGCCGCATTTTGAGAAAGGCGGCAAGCACGAGAAATGGTTCGCGTTATACGAAGCCGTTGCTACGGGCTTATTTACCCCAGGTTATGTAACCAAGGGTAAAACTCACATTCGTGACAGTATCGACTTGAAACGTATCATGATCACTGTATGGCTAGCGGTTTTCCCTGCCATGTTCTTTGGTATGTTCAATATCGGTCATCAAGCTGTTGATGCATTAGCGGCAGGTTATGCACTACCTGATAGCTGGCAAGTAAGCTTATTTAGCTTATTTGGTGGTGAGCTAACGGCTCAATCCGGCTGGATTGCGAAAATGGCCTATGGTGCCTTTTTCTTCCTACCTATCTACATAACAGTGTTTATTGTAGGTGGTTTTTGGGAAGTACTATTCGCAGCTGTTCGTAAGCATGAAGTTAACGAAGGTTTCTTTGTAACCTCAATCTTATTTGCATTGATTTTACCGGCAACCATTCCTTTATGGCAGGCTGCGCTAGGTATTACCTTTGGTGTTGTAATCGCCAAAGAGATCTTTGGTGGTACAGGTAAAAACTTCCTTAACCCGGCATTAGCAGGTCGTGCATTCCTATTCTTTGCATACCCAGCTGAAATCTCAGGCGACACCGTTTGGGTTGCTATTGATGGTTTCTCTGGTGCAACAGCACTAGGTGCAGCGGCGACTGGCGCTCTAGAATACGCACCAATCTTCTCGCAAGCTTGGTTAGACGCATTTTACGGTTTCATCCCAGGTTCTGTAGGTGAAGTATCGACGTTAGCGATTTTCCTTGGCGGCGCGTACATCCTCTATAAAGGAATCGCTTCATGGCGTATCGTTTTGAGTGTGTTCGGCGGTATGGTTGCAACAGCATTCTTGTTCAATGCGATTGGTTCTGACACCAACACTATGTTTGCTATGCCTTGGTACTGGCACTTAGTATTAGGTGGTTTTGCCTTTGGTATGATGTTTATGGCAACAGACCCTGTAACGATGTCATTCACCAACACCGGTAAATACTTCTTTGGTGCCTTAGTTGGTGTCATGGTTGTTCTGGTTCGTGTTGTGAACCCAGCGTTCCCTGAAGGCATGATGTTGGCAATTCTTTTCGCTAACTTGTTTGCCCCACTATTCGACTACTTCGTCGTTCAGTCAAACATCAAACGGAGACTTGCACGTGTCTAGTAAAAAAGAAACTTTTGGCAAAACCGTTGGTTTTGTTGTAGCAGTATGTTTGGTTTGTGCGGCGCTAGTATCAGTTTCTGCTGTTCAGCTTAAGCCTTTACAAACGGCAAACAAGCTACTTGATAAGCAAACGAAAATTCTTGAAGCTGCTGGCCTATTAGATATGGCTGGTAACAACATTGTTGCTACCTACAATCAATTTGTTGAAGCAAAAATGATTGACGTAGCAACCGGTGAAGTCATTGACGGCAACCCAGACATGTTTGACGAGCGTCGTGATGCTCGTGATGCAAACAAATCGTCTAAGCCTGTAAATGATATCGCTGGCATCAACCGTCGTGCAAATACGCAAGTTGTTTACTTCGTAAAGAACGGCGCAGGTACTATTGAAACAGTTATTCTGCCAATCGTAGGTTCAGGTCTTTGGGACTTAATGTACGGTTTTGTCGGTCTTGAATCAGATTTAAACACAGTTAAGTCTGTTGTTTACTCAGATCATAAAGAAACTCCGGGCTTAGGTGCGGAAGTTATGAACCCTAAGTGGAAAGCTTTATGGCCTGGTAAGAAAATGTTCAACGACAATGGTGACATTGCGATTCGCATGGTTAAAGGCGGTGCTAAAGCAGATGACGTTCACGGTGTTGATGGTCTATCTGGTGCAACGTTAACAAGTGTTGGTGTTGAGAAAACAATCCACTTTTGGTTAGGTGAAGAGGGCTATGGTCCGTTCATCGCTAAAACTCGCGAAAAGGGGCTTAACTAATGAGTGAAGTATCTTCAAAAGATGTATTAACGAAACCAATCGTTGATAACAACCCGATCGCATTGCAAGTATTGGGTATTTGTTCAGCGCTAGCTGTAACCAGCTCAATGGCTAACGCATTGGTTATGACTATTGCGGTAATCTTGGTAACAGCGTTTTCTAACCTGTTTATCTCTATTATACGTAATCATATTCCATCTAGTGTTCGTATTATCGTACAGATGGCAATCATTGCATCACTTGTAATCGTTGTTGACCAAGTGCTTAAAGCATTCTCTTACCAGCTTTCAAAAGAGCTATCGGTATTCGTTGGTCTAATCATTACTAACTGTATCGTAATGGGTCGTGCTGAAGCATTCGCGATGAAAGAGAAGCCAGTAGTGAGCTTTATGGATGGTATCGGTAACGGTTTAGGTTACGGTCTTATCCTTATGCTAGTTGCATTCTTCCGTGAACTTCTAGGTTTCGGCACGCTATTTGGTATTGAGATTTTACCTCTAATTCAAAATGGCGGCTGGTATCAAGCTAATGGTCTTCTTGTATTACCATTTAGCTCATTCTTCATCATTGGTTTGATTATCTGGGCAATTCGCCAGTTCAAGCCAGAGCAAGTTGAGAAGGACTAAGCACATGGAACATTACATTAGCTTATTTGTAAAAACGATTTTTATCGAAAACATTGCCCTAAGTTTCTTCTTAGGTATGTGTACATTCTTAGCGGTATCTAAGAAAGTCAGCACGGCGATGGGTCTTGGTGTAGCGGTAATTGTAGTACTAGGTATTGCGGTTCCTGTTAACCAAATCATTTACCAAGCAATCTTAGCGCCTGGTGCACTTGACGGCATGTTAGGTATCACAGACCCGACTGAGACTGTCGATTTATCATTCTTGTCGTTCATTACCTTTATCGGTGTTATCGCGGCGTTAGTACAAATCCTTGAGATGGTACTAGATAAATTTTTCCCAGCTTTGTATCAAGCATTAGGTATCTTCTTACCACTTATCACAGTTAACTGTGCAATATTTGGTGCGGTATCTTTCATGGTAGCTAAAAACCTTACGTTAGGTGAGTCAGTTGTTTATGGTCTTGGTTCAGGTTGTGGTTGGGCGTTGGCGATTGTTTTACTTGCGGGTTTACGCGAGAAAATGAAGTATTCTGACGTACCAGCAGGTTTGAAAGGTTTAGGTATTACGTTTATCACCACTGGTTTGATGGCTTTTGGCTTCTTATCATTTGGTGGTATCTCGTTATAAGGTTAATGCGCTCTGGGAGTGAAAACTCCCAGGCATCAAGTATTAAAGGAAAACAACTATGCAAGAGATTATTCTAGGCGTAGGCATGTTCACCGCAATCGTTGTTGCTTTGGTATTGGTAATCTTATTTGCCAAGTCAAAACTAGTAGCGGAAGGCGATGTTACAATTGCAATTAACGGCGACCCTGAAAAAGCAGTAACAACTGCTGCGGGTGGCAAGCTCCTTGGCGCATTAGCTGACCAAGGTATTTTCATACCATCTGCCTGTGGTGGCGGTGGTACGTGTGGCCAATGTCGTGTACACGTTCATTCAGGTGGTGGTGATATTCTTCCTACTGAAATGGGTCACATTACTAAACGTGAAGCCAAAGAAGGTTGTCGTTTATCATGTCAGGTTGCTGTTAAGCAAGACATGGATATTGAAGTAGAAGATGAAATCTTCGGTGTTCAACAATGGGAATGTGAAGTTATCTCTAACGATAACAAAGCTACCTTCATTAAAGAGCTTAAACTTGGTATCCCTGATGGCGAGTCAGTACCTTTCCGCGCTGGTGGTTACATTCAAATCGAAGCACCTGCACATCACGTTAAATACTCTGATTTTGATATTGAAGAGCAATACCGTGGCGATTGGGAACACTTTGGTTTCTTCGACGTAGAGTCAAAAGTTGATGAGCCAACATTACGTGCTTACTCAATGGCTAACTACCCGGAAGAAGAAGGCATTATCATGCTTAACGTGCGTATCGCTACGCCGCCTCCTGGTCGTTTACACTTACCTGCAGGTAAAATGTCATCGTTCATCTTTAACCTTAAGCCAGGCGATAAAGTAACGATTTCAGGTCCATTTGGTGAGTTCTTCGCCAAAGACACTGATGCTGAAATGGTATTTATCGGCGGTGGTGCAGGTATGGCGCCAATGCGTTCTCATATCTTTGACCAACTTAAACGTCTTAAGTCTAAGCGTAAGATGAGCTTCTGGTACGGTGCACGTTCATTGCGTGAGATGTTCTATGAAGATGATTACAACATGCTTGCGGATGAAAATGATAACTTCGATTGGCACGTGGCTCTATCTGACCCACAACCAGAAGATAACTGGGATGGCCTAACTGGTTTTATTCACAACGTTCTGTTTGAACAATACCTGAAAGACCACGAAGCACCAGAAGATTGTGAGTTCTACATGTGTGGTCCTCCAATGATGAACGCTGCTGTTATCGGTATGCTAAAAGATTTGGGTGTTGAAGACGAAAACATCATGCTAGATGACTTCGGTGGTTAATCGAAACATCTGCTAATTAAAGGGCGCCTAATTGGCGCTCTTTTTGTTTCTACCAGCTTATTGCAAAGCAGCAAAGCAGTGAATTAACGGGTAACTGAGCTAGTTTCAAGTGATCTGACCCTTTGAAGTCTGTATAATGCGGGCAGTTTTTAATCAGGATAAACCTTCAGATGAGAAAAACAGTAAAGTATTTTGTTATATCTGTTATGTCGTTAGCCGTTATTGCTTGCGGTGAAGCCGATAAACAAGCGGCACAAACGCTTCAGGCAACACAAGGTGTTGAAGAGCTCGTGTTAACCGGGCGTACAATGGGGCCCATTGTTTACACCGTAAAAGTTGTTGGTGAAAAACAGCGCGTTGAGCAACAAATGCTGGCTGAAAATGTTGATAAATTACTGAAGAAAATTAACGCACAAATGTCGACTTACGATGCCGAATCGGAATTGTCTAAATTCAATCGATATCAAGGCATGGAGAGTCGCAACATTTCCGCTGAGCTAGATCGCGTGCTGACCGAATCTATACGTCTGGCCAAGATAACGGATGGCGCATTTGATGTTACCGTCGGCCCGCTGGTTAATTTATGGAGCTTTGGTCCAGAAAAGCGTCCTGAGTCTGTTCCTGCGAAAGAGCTTATTGCCAGTACCAAACAGCATATTGGTATAAACAAGATCTCTCTTGAAGGCGGTAAGCTTGCCAAGAATGATGTCAAAGTCTATGTCGACCTTTCGGCAATCGCGAAAGGTTTTGCGGTTGATATGGTCGCAGACTATTTGGAACAACAAGGTTATAACGACTATATTGTCGATATAGGGGGCGAAATGCGCCTTAAAGGCAATAAGCTATCCGGTAAGGATTGGCGAATTGCCGTAGAGAAGCCAATTTCTGGGACACGAGCCGTACAAAAGGTTATAATTCCCGGCGATAATGCGGTAGCGACATCAGGTGATTATCGCAATTATTTTGAAGAAGACGGTGTACGTTATTCTCATACCATAGATCCTGACACAGGCTGGCCTATTGATCACAAACTGGTCTCGGTTACAGTCTTGCATCCATCAGCGATGACCGCCGATGGCTTAGCGACAGCGATTGAGGTCATGGGCCCAGACAAGGGCCTAGCGTTTGCCGAGCAACAAAATGTTGCGGTGTATTTGATCAGTAAGTCGGACGATGGCTTTACTGAACAAATGACAGAACAGTTTAAGCAGTATTTAGCCGAGAAATAAGCTCGCTCTTGGTTAAAGTAAAGAGAGAAAAGTGATGACATTATTTTTATTAACTTTTGGTTTTTTTGTGGTTATCGCCGCGGCTATGGCGGTTGGTTATATTGTTCAACAAAAAACCTTGGCGGGTAGCTGTGGTGGTTTAGCTACGGTTGGTATCGACAAAGAGTGTAATTGCGACAATCCATGCGAAAAGCGTCAAGAGCGCGAGCGTAAAGCGGCACTTAAAGAAAATGCTATTGATGTAAAAAACATCTAATTATTCGTTAATGAGAAAGCCCAGATAAACATGTTTATCTGGGCTTTTTTTATGTCCAAACAAAGCTTCACCGCCAATTTGATATTGCTGAGCTAATCACGATATGATTATCGAAATCATCCTCAAGGATTGAAACAGGTAATAACGCCTCCGCGATTACCAACATCGGATAATAATAAGGAATAACGATGATTAGAACGAGCGTCATTGCCGCCGCGTTAACATTGGTTTCAGGTTGCGCCAATGTCATAGATATCACCATCCCTTTAACTGCAGAAATGCAAAATCAATCTCAGCTGTATCATTTTAAGACCCCGACATGGCGAGTTCCTGACTCTGTTTACAATACTCAGTTGAGTGATATATACGCAATAAGTAACGCGCAAGTGAGCAGCCGAGAGCACAAAGATGGGGAAAGTAAGATAACGCCCCTTCATGAAGATATTGATGAGGCACAAGTAAACCTCGTGCTGTCAATGCTTAACGGCGATAGTGCTTACTTTATTAAAAAGCAACAGGTTATGACTGAGCAAACATTTTCCTTTGCGTTGAGTAAATTTCAGCAAGCGCAAATTGATGTAACTTGCGATATATTATCAAAAGACGTAAATGCGCAACATCTCGATAAAAATGGTGATGCTCTTGATAGGGAAACCACAAGTGAACAACGTTTATCAACCACTCTATCTTGTTTGATTAATCAACAAGACAAGCAATGGCAACTAACATTAAACCATGGTGCCAAACAAGAGTTGCAGGTCGCCTTAAAAAGTGAGCAACAAGCGTTCAATGTAAGCGGTGTCGATGAGCGAATCGCCTTGGTACAAGGGCAACAGGGTATCGAGAAGCATTCCTTTCCTGATTTTGTGCAACCCTACGCCGGCTTAAATGTTTTTAAAGACCAGCAACAATTGGCAAGTATATCTTTGGTCGGTGACCCCAAAATTTGGTTAAAAGACGATTTAACGGAAGACGCAAAACAGGTGTTGCTAGCCGCGAGTTACGGTCTGACTATGTATACTTGGCTAGATACTGAATGGGATCGCTGATCATAGCGCTTATTATTAACTTCTTTAGGTGTTAAATAGGGTGAACACGCAGTTGCCCCGTTAATTTGTCTAAAGTGTTATTGCCCACCTATAGTTAAGTGAATCCAAGTAACTTAACTCTGGGGGGCAAATGTCCAAGCCCGTTATCGCCGACAATAAACCAATCAAAGTAGAGCTTGAAAAAGATAGCGATTATTTCTTCTGCACTTGTGGTCGTTCTAAATCGCAACCGTTTTGTGATGGCTCGCATGCCGGTACGTCGTTTAAGCCTCAGCGTTATACTGCTGAGCAAGATGGTGACCAATACTTTTGCCAATGCAAACACAGCTTGAACCCGCCATTTTGTGATGGCTCACATAAGCAATTCAATGCCAGTGATAAAGGTAAAGAAGGTCCTGATGTTGTCGCAGTCGATTGATGAAGTCAAAGCCTCGGTCTCTTTGATGCAGGTAATGGCACAAGCTTGTGGGCACAACGCATTGTCAAAATTTAACCGCGATGATTTAGCCACGTGGCATCATGACATGGCAAAGTTAAGCGGTATTCGTTATAGCGGGTTTTGCGCCAATTAATGTAAACACTACTAAGCACTACTAAGCACTACTAGACTTTAGTACGTGGCGTTAGTACGTGCCATTGAACGCGATAAAGTGAGAGTCAGAGGCAATAAAAAAGGCTTAACCACTGCACTAGTGGTTAAGCCTTTTTCGAGAGTCATTGGTTTTAGCCGATTGGGTAGAAGGTCGGTGAACCAGGCCCCACAGGCATGCCGAATAAGAACACCCATAAATAGAACAGGGTAGACCAACCAATCACAAAAAATATTGTGTAAGGCAGCATGGTGGCAATTAACGTACCTATGCCCAAGTCTTTCTTGTAACGCACCGCAACCGCCAATATTAAGCCAAAATAACTCATCATTGGGGTAATCAGGTTTGTTACCGAGTCACCAATACGGTACGCGGTTTGAATGACTTCTGGTGAGTAACCTACCAACATCAACATGGGTACAAAAATCGGCGCGGTTACGGCCCATTGTGCCGAGGCACTTCCCAACATTAAGTTGATAAAACCACACATTAAAATAAAGATGATAAACAGCTCAGGACCCGCTAAGCCCATGGCTTGAATCAGTTGCGAGCCTTTGATGGCAAGGATGGTACCTAAGTTTGACCATTTGAATAGGGCAACAAATTGTGCGGCAAAAAATACCAATACAATATACATACCCATGGTGCCCATATTGTCACTCATGGCTTTAATGACATCGCGGTCAGTACGCATCGTGCCAGCATAACGGCCGTAGACATAACCTGGGATTGCGAATGTGACAAAGATAAAGGCAACGATACCTTTTAAAAACGGCGAGTTCTTCACTTCTCCGGTTTCAGGATGACGTAAAATGCCCCATTCTGGAACGATGGTCAACGCTAGCACACCACATAGCACAGCAAAGGCAATACCAGCCATTTTCAGCGCTTTTTTCTCTTTCGCGGTAACTTCTGTAATCTTTTGAGCGTTAAGGTCTATAGATGCTTCTTGCTCGTTGTATTTGCCAAGGCGAGGTTCAACGATTTTCTCGGTAACATAGGTACCAACACCAGAGATAAGAAATACTGAGACAAACATAAAGTAGTAGTTTGCTTCTGGACCGACATTGTAACCTGGCTCAATAAGTTGCGCTGCCGCGGTGGTGATACCAGCGAGTAACGGATCCACGGTTCCTAGTAATAAGTTGGCGCTGTATCCGCCAGATACGCCGGCAAACGCTGCTGCAAGGCCTGCTAATGGGTGGCGACCTAACGAGTGGAAGATCATCGCCGCAAGTGGAATTAAAACCACATAACCAAGTTCGGATGCGGTGTTAGAAATGATACCGGCAAAGACGATAGTGAATGTCACCATCTTCTTTGATGAGCCCATCACAAGTGTGCGCATTGCGGTTTCAAGTAGTCCTGACTTTTCGGCAATAGCGACACCTAATAAGGCGACCAAAACGGTTCCTAATGGCGCAAATCCGGTAAAGTTGGTGACCAAGTTTGCGACAATCATCTGCAAACCGTCGCCACTGAATAAATTAACAACACTGATCACGCCATCTGCTGCGCGACCCGCGGTGCCTTCAGGGCGGGGATCAATAACACTTAAATCGAATAAACTGGCAACACCACTGATAACAATGATAAATACACAAAATAACGCGAATAGGGTGATAGGGTGCGGTAAACAGTTACCAAGCCATTCCACGCCCGCTAAAAAGCGATTAAAGGCGGAGGAGTGCTTTGGTGGCTCCTTTTGTTCTTGCACTAAATCGTTCGACATCTTACTTCCTAACTTCTGGGTTTATTTCTACTGCAGAGCCAATGATGAAGAATTATTGTTGTTAGTTCAAAATTAACCGTCAAGGCTGTTTAGATCTGCAGACGCACGCTCAAGACTAACAACTCTATTGGCTTTAAAGCAAAATTTCGAGTGAATATACATAATCTGACAAATAAGTACAACTCGTTAAACTTTAGAGGTCTCTGTCGGGAACAGCTTTTAAATGTCGATAAGTTAGGTGAATAGGTGGGTATATGTCGCTAAAATCCAAGGTGAGTGGGTTTGCTCGGTTGGCAGCCCTAAATAGGCTGGAATATGCAACATTATCTTTACAGATGGTGTGGCTAAATGTCGAACTTTTTACGTTTTTGCAGGTGTTTTTGCAAACCAATGCCTGCTTCTATGTTACGTAATGCTCTTAATCCGTGACCAATACCCAATAACAGCGCACTAACAATCACCAAGGTATTGGCTTCACCTAATGCGGCACAAATTAGAGTTGCGATTATGCTTGTCATAAATACCGAGGCAAGGACAATACTTGCTCGTTGCCACAACTCATAAAGCTGCTTTAAAGGGGATGTGTTGTTTACATCGGTTTGGGCCAAAATACGCTCCACGTATGCTTTTCTGTCGAAGCATAATGATAGAGCATATCAGGCCGGTTATTTATATTAGTTGGTTATATGTATTTACCAACCGATTTAGATAATCTTTGCTTGCCTTATTTTGGTGGGTACTGACTCAGAATTTTACTGACCACGCTATTCACTTCCACTTGACGTTGTTCCGGTGTCATATCAGGTTCGGCGGTGAACCCATCAAAGCCGCGCCAAATCATTTTGCCTTGATGATAAAAGTCGATAGTAATTTGCGTGTAGACATCATAACCACGATCGATTGGAATGGTGGTGCCGACGCCAACACCGGTGGACGAATTGCCGCCGTAATTGGTGCCGCCAAAGCCAATGCTAAACGATGACTTATTCTCTTTTTGCTCTTCGGTGGTGTAAAAACTGACTTGCAGATCGGCAGCATCATCGGTGGCATTTAACGATTTTTTACTCAGCTCGCTACTGATCGCTTGTTCAATGCGATCTTTACTTAAATCATCAAGTTCAGCAGCTTGTTCTTCTTTGGAGTCTACGAATTGATAAAAACTAAACTGACTGAAATTCGTCTCGGTATCGTAATCAACGTTCGATGGTGTTGATTTACAACCGGTTAATAGCATCAAACCCACCAGCAGTGGACCCCAAAAATGTACAAAAACAGCTTTCATAACAGCACCTTATTATTTATCTTCAACATTAGGTATAGATAAATTATAGATGTCTTGCCATTTATAGATAAAAAAACAGCGGCTAATGCCGCTGTTTTTTTAAGGGAGTTATCCAGATTTATCAATTTACTTTAGTTCGTCTCTGTAGATAACACCGTCCTTCATAACAATGTGAAGTGTGTCGATTTTCTTGTATTCAGGATCCGCGTCGAACCATTTGTCGTTACCACCAATAACACTTAAGTCTTTCAGTGGGTTACCGTCGACAAGAATAAGGTCAGCGGCAGCGCCTACTTCAACCACACCGAGTTTACCTGATGCAGCGTATGGGTTACGTGGACCTGATAAAGCCATTAATTCACCAGCGGTTGAGGTCATTTGCTTCAATACTTCGAAGTTATCGCCGAACGCTTCACCACGCCACCAGATTTCGTAACGACGCGCACGTTCCGCGTCAGCAAAGGTACCAACGTAGTCCGATGCGAAGACAACTTTTACGTTGTTAGCAAGTAGTTGCTTACCGTAGTTACCGTATTTTTCACGAAGTACCTTGATTAGCGGCAGTTTGTCTTTTGGCATTAGCGGGTTTTTCGCTAGATCCGGTGACAGACCCCACATTTGCGGTACCACATAGACACCTTCTTTAGAGATACGCTTCATGGTCTCTTCGTTCATGAAAAAGCCATGTTCGAATGATTTCACACCACAATCCATTAGACGGTTCATCGCACGGTCGTTAAATACATGGGCGCCGACGTAGGTATTCCAGTCTTTGGTGGTTTCAACGATGGCACAGGTTTCTTCTTTAGAAAACTGTACTGTATCGATTGGGTCATACTTTGATGAGCCACCGCCACCTGCCATGATCTTAATTTGTGTCGCACCGTTACGTAAGTTGGTGCGCGTTGCTTTTAATACTTCTGCTTGGCCATCAGCTACCGCACCAATACCAAAGTGTTCGAAGTTTGATGCATCGTGTGCACTGGTCGGTGAGAAGCCGGCATCACCGCGGTCACGAAAATCACCGTGGCCAGAGGTTTGCGAAATAAAAGTGCCTGAAGGGAAAATCTTAGGGCCGATGATATGACCAGAGTTGATGTTACGCATCAGTCCGAATGCTGGGCCACCCATGTCACGCACTGTGGTGAAGCCATCCATAAGAAAACGTTCAGCGACAATCGACGCACGATAAGACATATCGGTTAAGTCCATATCACTTTCAACGTTACCAAAGTTGTTGTTGATCATGATGTGCGCATGACCATCAATAAGGCCTGGCATTAAGGTTTTACCTTGACCATCGATGATACGAGCATCGCCATTAACGGTGATATCGTCATCACTGATTTTGGTAATGGTGGTACCTTCAACTAAAACGTTAAGACCTTTGTAAAGCTTATTGTCAGTACCATTAAATACGTTAACGTTTTTAAATAAGGTGGTACTTGCTTCAACTTTAAAGTTTTGATCTACAGCAGGAGCACTGCCGCCAGCTGCGATTGCTGTAGGCACGATTGCTGCGGTTGATAAACATGCCGCAGAAACAAATGCTGCAACTTTAGTAAGGTTCTTCAATGTCATGATTAGCTCCTAAATTAAGCTTAAAAACTTAGACGGAACAAAGTGTTTAATTTGCGCCGTGTTTTGATGGAGCTATTATTGAAGAATATGAAGGCGAGTTTTGTCCTCTACAGGACACTTGTAAATGTTAATATGATGTTAGCTGTAATGGCTTGTGATCTTCTGTTAATACGGGTGTGATAGTATCACATTAACTTTTGAGGGGAGGTAACCATTGCCATTAACTAAGTTAAAAATTGTCGAATTAGAACAAAAAATAGACTGGCCTTGTCAGTTATCTGAACAATTCAAGCGTGCATTCTTGTCGGCGGGCAGTATTCAGTCATTAAAGGCAGGCTATTATTTTCTCTCTACAGAAGACACCAAAGACGGCCTAAACTACCTTTTTACGGGCAGTTTAATTTTATCCATTCGTACCTCTGATTTTGATCATTTTACTTATAAGTTGTTAGGTAAAGACGACTTCCTCTATTACGGACAATTTTTTGATTATCGTTTGCAAGAGTCTATTGCCGCCGAAGTATTGCAAGATTGCCAGATGTTAAAACTATCGGAGCAACACCTTATACGACTGAGTGAGCAACAACCGGAATTTTATAAATTCATGTTCTCATTGCTGAAGATGCGTACCTTACCATTACTGCAAAAAGGCTTACTTAATCAAAAGTTCTCAGTGGCGATAAAAGTCGCATACACCTTATTGGATTTAGCCAGTAAACAAACCACACCGGCTGGCACTATGATCATGCTTGAGATCACCCAACAACAATTAGCAAACCTATCTGATGTTACTCGGCAACGAGTAAATGCGGTTTTAAAGGATTTTGAAAAACAACAGTATATTGAATTGGTGCGAGGTAAGATTTACATCAAAAACATTGCTGCGATTAATCAATTGTTGGTCAATGAAAACCTCACTTTCTATAAACCTAAGTTGGACGACGCCTAGCTGCTGCTAAACAGCTTTAGGTTTAAGTGCAAATCATCACAGCCAGAGAATACCTGATATTGCTCATCAACTTTGGCAAAGCCAATATCGGTAGGTAATAAGCATGGCTTCTTAAATTCAAATTTAACCCGATTGTTATCAACATCATGGTTAATAAGCAATAAATGCGCAAAATACATACCGTGCATAATGGTCCCTGGCAGACCAAATAGCTTCGCCAAATGTTTACTGATGTGGATCGGGTTATAGTCGTAACTTATCTTGGCGTAACTACGTGCTAAGTCAGCGTTTATATGCATACTCGTTGGCTCGTTAAAACTTTGCATGTTTTTACTGGCCGCTTTGTTATCCATGGTTTTGAGCTTTTTCAGCATGCTGTTGGTATTGATCACGCATAGCTGCTCGTCTTGATAAAACTTAGATTCTACCTGTATTAACTTGCCCAAAGGATGTCGACGGTTTTGCTTCACTTTGATGTCTACTTTAAATGGGCGTCGATAATCTATGGGCTTGGATTGGCGAAAATCTGCGGTTAGGTGAATAAGCCCTATCGGTGAGAAGGCAAAATGTTTGTGACCGAGTGCCTTCATCATCGGCTTAAAGCCCGCGATAAAGGCATAACTTACAGGCAAGGTTTGTTGCTCTTCGAGGCTGTAAAAGCGGCGAAACGCGCTTAAATGTTTGTCTTTTATGCCGTTAACGTCATAGTCGACAGTGAATTCATTAAAGAATACTTTGCGACGTCGTTTTGTTAACAGTTTTAGATAATGGTACATACCCAGCCTTTAATAACGCAGTTAGTAATTGTTTTTATTGGAAAATTAAGTCAAACAATAGATTTTGTCGTTATTGTAAGTGATAGATAAATAATAGTCACAGATTTATCATTACTAAAGTTACTTGCCATGTCATTTGTCTGTCAGTATGATTACACTGTTTATACATACAGTTAGTGGTGCCGAGTTAACATCTTATGCGCAAGATAATTGTTATCGTTATAGGTTGTATAACTTCCATTGGCTCAAGCTATTCAGAGCCACATCGACTGACATCGATCCACTTAGCGCGCTAGCGCCACCAACATCGGCAATTTTATTCTCATATCTGGCAGTCAAAAATGTAATATGTGCATTGTTTACCCGTTGCATTTTCAATTTTCTGGCCCACTCACACTCTCAATTCTTTTATTAAATATACCTAATAGATACCCGTAAGGTACTGGATTTTTAACTGGTACATATACCACATATACCCTCTATTAGGAGAAACAAAATGAGACAGATGAGATTTAACACCGTAGCCACCGCTGTGGCGGTGACAATGCTAGTGCACCGCCTATCTTTCGATGAATTTGCCGAAGTCATTAACACTTCATCGAAGAAAGACAATATCAATCTACTATTTAGTTCCAGCGGCTACGTATGTCAGCGCATGCCAAATGGACTCACTTCTGAGATTTACAGACCGTCTGCTGCCTTTATGCTTCAGGTGAGAAAAGCATACGAAGAGAGCAACTGCGTCGGCCTATTGACGTATAAACGCGTTATGACAGATTTAACGGCTGATACCACCAAGCAGGAGCAGGGCAATGACTAAATTAAATTTAGACCCACTCTCAAGCCAAACTGACCTGTACGGAGACCCTATTCCGAGTGCCGAGGCCATCTTTAACTCATTTGCCGTTAATAGTGATGAGCTAAACTATCTCAACGTCGGTTGCTTGTATCTGCATTACGATTCAGTTTTTGACGAATATTACTTAGGTGCCAACAATGCAGTCTCAAACCCTGAACGAGCAACGGATGTTGAAGCTAAAGGACGTACTGACGCTTACTACGATCCTAGACGTAAATGGGCTGTGGTAGGCGTGATCAAAGGTCTCAATCACTATGAGACACCTGACGATCCAGTGACGGTTTATCATTTAGAGCACCAGTGCCATAAGTTAATGCGTCGCTACGGGCATAAGCTGATTAATAGAGTTCCAGTGAATGGCTCTACCCAAGCCAAAGCGCCTTGGAACCATGGTATGTGTAAGCAACGTCACCAACTGATGCAATATTATTTAGCTCCAACGTTGTGGAATATTTACAATGAGACGGAAATCAGACATGGACGCCATGAAGAAATATCAGACGGTTCTAATCCAAATAATTTAAAGCGTGTAAATACTATGGCCAACGATGAGTCATCATCTTGTCATCAACTGAACTGGGTAACCAACTGGTTTCTATCCGCAATGGGTGAACCTGGCAAAGTTAGCTCTAACGGTAACGGTCTCAGCTCTTGGTTCAACCGCCATACCGATTCCACACCTTGGTTCACCGACGTTCTAATGTCAAATCATAGCGCAACGGATTGGGCCAAGAAGTTGGATTACAGGTTACCGTCACCAGATGAGGTTCAACTACTCGTTGAGTTTTTCAATCTGTACGTTGCGATAGGCGATGGCGACTTTGAATATCTAGCCGAGCCAATGATCAAGCTACGTCACAATCCACCGACGAACCAGTTAATGGAATTCCTAGGTTAACCTCTGATACACAGAAAAACGTACTTATATAACCATATCTAAGCCATTTCTATTAAACCTGATACTCGTCAGGAACCAGCAATAGCATCCACAAGCACATCATTAAATAAATTTTACTTGAACCAGTTATAGCACCGCCTAGGCAGTTGGGATTAGTGCGCCCAAAAATTTCGAGACGGCTCTAGGCACTTTAATTCACAAATTCAACAGGAGACAACATCATGTCCCAAATAAAACCTCAACTCCAGCTTCCAGTCAGTTGGGATGAATTACCGTACCCAAGTGGAACTCCCTATGACAGATTCATTGATAATCTAGGAGACTATGGCATATCCGCAGCTGATGGAGATTTGCTTGCAGTCGCTCAACGCTCTGGCTATGTAGATTATAGAGATTACTTGCCGATCTATTTTCACAACGGCACTAGTTATGAGTTTGAAGGCTTGCTCGACTACAGCGCCGAAGGCTACGACGGATCGCCATCGCACATTGACATATCAGGTAATTACATTGCTGTTTCAATGCATACCGCCACCGAATCGACGTACGAGGATGGTGTGGTTCTAGTATATCGTCGAGTATCAGCAGCAAACTATATGCTCGAAGCAAAATTACATAATAGACACCCAGCTGGAACTACGTATCCATATCACTTCGGTGATTTGGTTGTAATTATCGGCGATAGCCTTTTTATCACTTATGACCCGTATAATAACGACACCGACCAGTTGATTTATCACTATGAACGAGACGGAGCAGGCGTATGGAATAGAGCTAACGACTTAACTGTATCAAATATCCACGGCAACGATGGATTTGCTACCAAGCTTATGAAATCTCCAAAAGGCGAATTACTGTTCACTGCCGACGTTGACGGTAGCACTGCCGATACATTGTTTGTTTTTGCCAACGACGGAGCAGGTACATGGTCTCAAAAGCAAAAAATAGACATTAATTTTAGTAGCGTTAGCCAGTGTATTTTCGACGATGCTACAGATTCATTCGTTATCCTGTCCTCAGACGATTTGGAAGAGTGGTCCTTTAACGGTGCTGAATATGAACTGACGCGAGTTAACTCTAACGCGCTAGACCCATACTCTGTTACATCGTCTAATACTCAATGGCACTCTGCTTATCATAACGGATATATTTTTGTTAGAACTACTGTTGCCACAACCGACACGGCAAACTCAATTCTAGTATTAGGCCGTAACCTCGATACGGGTGACTTTGAGGCTGTTGGTGAGATATATAACCCACGTGGATATGTATCACCGACTCAGTTTGGGTATCTGTTATCTACTCCGCATGAGCTTTTAGCTTTTGACGCTTACGACGACACATATAGTACGTCGCAAACGGGTCTAATCAGAAGTCTGAAGCCTGACGCTGGTGGTGCCTTTGCAAATCTAACGTACAAAGTTAATGACGTCACATATGCAATTCCTACTGATATTCAAACATATCAATCAGGTGCTTTAATTCCTGCGCAAAAGGCATTTGTCAAAGACGCTAATGGTACTTACATCAACATTTGGGAGCGTAGCTAATGATTAACCGCAATATCCAACGTTCAACTAAAAAGGTAGCACTTGACTACGTGGCCATGATTTCCAAGTTTGAGCAATCAATTCCGCAGACGTTTGAAGCGTTAGAGTCAGCAAAAATTATGTTTTATCCTAATTGCTATTCTAGCGTTCAATCGATCTCTGACGGCTTAGCCGAATTAAGAAATACTTGGATTGCTGAAAGATTCTCTAACCCTGATATTCCTGATGCAGATGAAATTGAAACGCTAATAAACGTGCTCATCACTCAAGCTAACACTTTAATCCAATTTAGCTTGGTCGATGATACTTTACTGCCGACACTTTGTATTCAACCAGTCGAAAGCAGAGGTACTGACAACTCAATTTCTGCCGACGGTGGAGTCGTAGTACTCAGCAATGGTGTCGAAGCTTCAAGTATATCACTCGTCACTGGTTTTATTGGTGGTGCAGTACCCGACGTCGGGCGAATGGCTGATGGTGATATAGCTTCCGTTATTGACGCACCAGTTGGTTCCATTCGTACATTACCAGAGCATCATTACTCAGTTGGTCTAGATGTGCCTGATGCAGTCATTTCTCAAGTCGTAGTATCAGGTCTAGATCGAGCTTTTAAAGTTACATCGCCTGAGTACGTCGTGAGCAGTACAGACCCAGTAGATTCAGACGGCAAGCCAGCTGGCACAATTGTTTTCGTGACGTAGCTGAACCCTGATTAGCTACAACTAACTACAACTTTAACTTACCTACCTTGACCTTGTGCAGAATTTACCTGTACGAGGTTTTGTTGTTCAAAAATCAAACAGGAGACATACCTATGTCAGGCAAAGATAAAAGACCAAAAGTATCACTTCAACCAGCTCAAGCGACATCGATAGGCAACGCGTTGCCAGAATTAGCAGATATGACTCTGTCGCAAATTCAGTACCACATTAATCAATATTTCCTCGACACGGTTACAGCCGATAAGGACTCATTAAATGAATTTATCAAACGCACCAAAGCCACAGCAAAGTAAGAGAGGCAACCAAGCCCGGCATAAAACTTATGATATTCGCTCATCAATGCTCGGTTCAGTTGAACTTCCAGATGGATTAAGTGCAGTAAATTGGCTTGGACTTATGGAATTAATTCAGCACGTCGGTACAGGTCAACGTCACAACGAAGATAAATCATATGCTGCAATCAATGGCACAACTATGAGGCAGATTTTTGGCAATGCCAAGAATGGTGGCTTAGTGCTTTCGGATGATGTCATACGTCAAACTTTCAGTATATTCGAACCCAGCAAAACCCATGGTTGGTGTGCTGGCATAAAGTACAAACCTGATTCTCAGCTTGAAGCAGTAATGTCAGATTTGAATGGGCAGTATCATCCAAAGTTAGAGCAAAGAGTAAGATTGACAGCTGAGCAGATATATGAAGTTCAGGTTAATGGTGGCCATACCGTTGCCCTGATTGGGCTTAAAGAGGTCAATCAATATCTAAGTTCACGGTTAGGCGCTGACGCACCAAGTAAGAAACAACTTAGAGATTGGAACCAAAAATGTCACTTTGGAACATCTATACCTAGTAATAATATTCCTACTATACCTGCTGTTAGTGGAGCTTCAGGCGAGCCATCAGCTGAAAAATGTCACTTTGGAACATCTATACCTAGTAATAATATTCCTACTATACCTGCTGTTAGTGGCTCCGAACTACTTCCGCCTCTACCAAAGCGCAAACTAGCGGCCAAAGGCCATACCGTTTCAATAATCAAACTAAACCCATTGTTTCAAATATCAGGAGAGCCTATGTTTACTTCAAATGCTAACTTCAAGCCAGACCGTTCAACGTACAGCCCAGCAGTCAATAAACTTGCCAAATACAACGACGAAACGGTTACATGCACAATTGATTTTGACATAGAACATCTGAAACGTTACCGAGACATATTCATTGAGACAATCACGTCAAACGGAGAAACCAATAACATTCTATTGGAACAATATGACTATTATTGCCGAATCCTAGCTGAAAACAATGGCTCATACACTTGGACATATTGGCGACACCAATTTGGCCGATTAAACCTCTTAGGTAATGATTTCAACCTGCACACTATTAAACGTGAACTACGCAAAGCTCTACTGTCAGGTCACTATAGTTACGATTTAAGTACTGCTCACCCAAGGTTTTTAGTGGCTATAGCTAAGTCCATGGGCATGCGTTTACCCCATTGGGAGCAACTTATTCAAAACAAACATGGTGTTCGACGTCATATTGCTAATACTGCCAAAATAACAATGAACGAGGCTAAGTCGCTAGTAACGTCAATAATCTATGGCAAGGGACTGAATAAAGGCCCAGCAGCAAAAGCTGTTTCATTTGATTCTGAGCACGAATATATTGAAACTATGCCAATTTACTCGATTAGACCGATCGACGAAATAATGGAATCACTAGATGCAAAAACAACGTCATTCCTACAAGGGTTAAAAACTGAGATTGATATATTCACGCCAATGTTGGAAATATGGTGGAGTAATCATAACTTTCATAGTCTGGAATACCCAGAATCTATATCAGATGACGATCAATTACCAGAATTCAGACGAGCCGAACGATTACGGTCAAGACGTGCATTTATCCTAACTCAACTCGAAGCAGACGTAATCACAATTATACGTGAGATGGGAATAGAGCTAGCCGCAATTATCCACGATGGGTTTACTGTTACAGCTAAACCGATATCAGATAATGTTCTGTACGAGATTGAAAGTAAATTTGATGCTAGATATGGGCTTGAGTATGCGACCGTAATCCATAAAGAATAAAATGTTTTCAAAGTGGAGCATCATTGCCGAACGGCTTGCCGAGTCTAACTGCGGTTGAACGGAGCTATTGAGAATGAATCTGCTGATTAGGTAATATTCTCAGTTAGTATTAGATGGAGTTAGGGTATCTATTATTAATTAAGACTATTTTTAATTAGCTAGTTCAACCATGGGCGGTTTAGTTCCAGTCAAAAGCAGGGTTGAACTAGGCATCAAATATCAATTACCGTATTACAGATATTTCACGACGAGTCATAGAGCTGGTCACATCAAAATTTACTTTGATGCCAATATCTAATTCACTTGGGAATTGAACCTCATCAACTGGATTTCTATCAAGCATCAACGAATCAATGTATCCACTAATTAATGAGGTTTGGTTTTTTGCAAAAATCTCATCACCAGCCTTAATTGTAAATCGCTCTTCCGTTCCATCTAATGCACGCCCTAAAAAGCCAAAGCAGTTATGCTCAGCAAAGGCGTGCTTAGGCTTTCCCAAAGTATTTCGATCCTTACAGTTAAAAACTATTTCATCAAACGTACGATGCAATATTTCGGCTATAGCAAGACCAAAAGACTTTAGGAACTCAGCCCGTTCAATAATGAGTTCAGTGCTATCATAAGGACCTTCAAAAGCACCATGAGCAATTTCATTTCTCAATTGAGCAAGGTCTCGCAATTCAGATTCGAGCCAACCTTTATGAACTGTATTATCTTCAGTTGGTTCTTGTTGCTGCCTTAAAGCAAGTTGATCTGTAACGCTTTCAAAACCAATGACTCTATCTGTGATTTTCTCGATACCGACTTGGGCAAAGAAGTTCTGAATAGAGTCATAGTTGAAGTTGGTATGGGCAGAGAATGCTTTACTATTGAGAGTGTAACTTTCTTCTTCTTCTTGCAAGAATGAATAAAGACCTGCAATAACCTCTTTCTCGCAATCGAGTTTATCGGCCCCTTCTTTCAACTTATACCTAGCAACTCTCTGAAGATAGCTCATTGATAGTTCTAGATGCCGCCCTCGGATAGCAGGTGGCAAAGCTGATTTTGGTATATTAGCTTCATTTATTTTCGTTATGAATTCTTCTGCTAGTTTTTCTAGATAACTTTCAAGATATCCATATAATGAAATGATCGAGTTAGTAAATGTTGACTCTTTTGATGATGTATTTGAAGGCTTCACAACGTTTTCAAATTGAGCCAGAATCATATCATTTAGCGGATTATCAGCATCAGACTCCTTTACTATCTGAAGAAAAAACGATTTCTTTTGTTTCTCATAATTAAGATGTAGTATCAGCTCATCTATGTTGCCAGAAAACTCACCACTGCATGTGAACATATTAGATAAACCTTGCAATGAAATTAGCTAATAGTTCTTCACGCTCTTTAAGTGCTGCCTCGTTAACATTACGACCACCAAAGGCATCATAATTTGTCTGGTAAAACTCTTCTAGTGCTGCTTGGATATCGGTTTTAGCGGCGATAAGGTTTACTCTATTATCAAGGTTTTGGCTTAGAACTAACATCATAGGGTCATAGATTGCAACAGTCGCTCGTTCATACCAAGCCCATTTCCCCTGGCGTTCTCTATACATATAAAATGCCTGTTCACCAAACAACTCATATGCAAGGTCAATAGTTTGATTAAACAAATCAGCCAAAGCATTTCTGACTTCGTCTTCGAAATAATTACCTTGCTCAAGGTAACGATCTAAATAACTTTCAAGTGAACCTGAATGCAATTCATGTTTTTGACGATAAGCAAAAAAACGTAAAACCAATTCAACATCGTACATAGTTTTAAATAGCTTGTTGGCCGCTCGCTCTGTATGTATACCGTTAGCTCCATCAATATGAGGTGGTATTCCCCAAGTTTTGCTCAACGACTCGTTTTCAGAAAGTTTAATGCATAGCTTATTTAACTTGCCGTCAAAGTTCGCATTGCGCTTCTCTTGAGGTTCTAATTTTTCTCCACCACTATTAATTCGATCAAAGACCATCTGTTTTAGTTGGTCAGCTTGTACTTCAGTTTTAGCTGTTTCTTTCAAAAGAATGATTGCTGAAATATATCGACGGTCGATACCCTTTTGAACTTTCTCTGGTAATTCATGGTAACGTTTCGTGTTTAGTTCAGGCCATTTAGTTAACCCTTCAAGAGCAAATTCATTTTCATAGAAAGATGAAATAGCTGTTAGCCGTTGAAGCCCGTCCATAACTTCATAACACGAATAGTCATACTCATATAGAAAAATTGGTGGTAATGGGACGTTCATTATTAGCGACTCAATC
Organism: Thalassotalea sp. HSM 43; assembly: GCF_004752005.1. Lineage (NCBI taxonomy): Bacteria > Pseudomonadati > Pseudomonadota > Gammaproteobacteria > Alteromonadales > Colwelliaceae > Thalassotalea > Thalassotalea sp. HSM 43. Next base: position 2,876,188 of record NZ_CP038493.1, read on the forward strand.
AATGCTGACCGTTTTTCATTAGACCAACGATGACGCCTCTGGTATTCAGGGTTCATCTTATACTCTTCAGTGTTTTTCACCATTGAAGCTATCGCATTCAATGGGTATCGTGCTTGCTCAGTAACTATGCGGATTTCACCGTCAAGATACTTCTTATTGATTTCGTCATCACTCATAGTGACTTCAGGAATCTTTCCATCACCAAGCTCTAGCTTTTCGCCTTGTACTAAATTTATGTTCATAACTAGCCTTAACTGGGTAACTTCCAGTCTGAATTGTTCGTAAATTGATTAAATCTTACCACCTATTCTATGATAGGTATTTGATATATCCTAGTAAAAAATAAAGGCCGTTATAACCAAGCTGTGTAAAAATAGCGGCCTTTATGATAAATTACTCTAAATAACGGCCTTTATTTTAAGATAACGGCCTTTATCTTTGCCGGGTTCTCAGTTACGATTTGTGTACATCGTAACTGAAGTGAAGGAAAGGTAATGGCTACACAAGTACACTCAATCGTAAAATCGGTATATGACTTATTTCATGGAATGGCAGTCAATGGTGAAATTCCAATTAATTTAAGAGCGCCATCTATAGTAGGTACAACACAAGATGACCCGTTCGATAATCTAATTCTGGATACCATTAAAAATGCCTTCCCAAATTTAGAAGTCGTAAGTGCAGGCAAATTAACAACACCTGATGTTGTAATTCGTGATCGAAATACAGGCGTTATTGTTGGACTAGAAGTTAAAAAACTGATTCAGAAGGCTAATGGCGCTGATTCTCGTGGATTAACAATCGATTATAATAGCTGCTTACCATGTGGAACAATGGAGATTAAAGTTGGCAATGAAGTAACGGCAATACCTGTTTACTACTTCTTTGCATTACTGTCGAACGATAGCACTAGCATTAAAACTCTTTCGATTATTGATGGTGACTTTATCAATAATGATTTTGATCTGCATAAGCATGCAAAATTAGCTAACCAGAGTGAGTACGGTCATGGTTCATATGGTGAAGGTTCAGTTCGCCACAGAGCAATGTACACATATGCAAATCCATTGAATAGTAAACTTGATTGCTTCTTTGAGCGGAGAGTTTTGGTCATGCCAACACAGGCTGCAAGCGAATTGTCCTATGATGATTTGACTAGTGAGATTATAATACGAAAAGATATCCAAGGTAATCAGTTCAGCTTTACGGTTCTGGATAATGATAAACCTACAAATAACGACAACATTAGAGAGATTGACGACCTATTTGATAAAGTGAAGGCACGAAAGCCTAAGCATAGGAATGTTGCCTCAATGGTTGTCCTTGATGAGATTTAATGAAAGTTATAGAGAATAATTTTCCATTTGAGGTCATAGACCCAATTGCTGAAAATGAAAGTTATAGGAAAGAGATCAATCGACCGATCTATCATATCCACAAGTGGTGGGCCAAGAGGCTAGGTAGTGTTTTTCGCTCTATTGTGTCTGGCTCACTAGCACAAGGTGAATGGCCAGATTTCCATACAAACCAAAATTACCAAAACTCAGTGGTACTAGACCCATTTATGGGTTCTGGTACGACTTTGGGTGAAGCAGCAAAACTTGGCGCTAAAGTCATTGGTTGTGATGTAAACCCTGTCAGTACGTTTCTTGTTCGCCAAGCTCTTACCAATGTAGATACAGAACTTCTTCAGCAAGAGTTCAATTCAATTGAAGCAGATGTGCGAGATGAAATACTCGGTTTCTACACGACAATGGTTCCTGGTTCAAATGAACCCACACAAGCCTTATATTATTTCTGGGTTAAAGAAGTAGTCACGCCAACAGGTGAACGAATTCCTTTACTCAGTAGTTACGTGTTTAGTAAAAACGCTTATGTTAAGAAGAAGCCCGTAGCACAGATTTTATGCCCAAATTGCGGTGAAGTATTCACGGCAAGGTATGACTCAATAGATGAGATATGTCCCGGTTGTGAACAGCATTTTAACCCTCAGATTGGACCTGTAGAACGAACTACGGTAACTGACAGTCAAGGCAATAAGCATAAAATTAGGGACTTAATAAAAGCTACCGACCATGCACCAGAGCATAAGCTATATGCAATTATGGCTCTGAACGCTGATGGAGAGAAGGTTTACATTAAGCCTACTCAGTATGATTTCGACTTACTTAATCAAGCTTCAACTAGACTTGCTGAACTAGATCATGAACTTCCATTACCTACAATGGAGGTTAGAGCAGGCCACAATACTAACCAAGCAAAAGGGTATAACTATAACCATTGGAGAGAATTCTTCAATGAACGTCAGTTACTGACTCTTGGTATTTTACTGCAACGAATCTTACAAATTGAAGATGTGGTTATACGTGACCACTTTGTCTGCTTATTCAGTGGAACGCTTGAGTTCAATAACTTATTTTGCTCGTTCAAAGGAGAAGGAACAGGTGCAGTGCGCCATATGTTCTCTAATCATATTTTAAAGCCTGAACGCACACCTCTTGAGAATACTGTTTGGGGCGTTAATGGTAAAAGTAGTGGTTCATTCTCTGGCCTATTTAAGAGCCGCCTCATCAAAGCAAAAACTTATTTGGATGCTCCCTTTGATATCGTGATAGAAGAAACTGATGGAAAGAAGAAGAGTTCAAAGAAAGTATGCAGCGATCCAATTAACCACGCATTGTGCTCTGAATACGAAGATTTTGTTCAGCATGACAGAGCCGCATTAGTTCTTAATGGCGATAGTTCAAACTTACCAATACCAAGTAACTCAGTTGATGCAGTAGTTACCGATCCTCCGTATTTTGACTTTGTTCATTACAGTGAGTTAAGTGACTTCTTCTATGCTTGGTTGAGTAATGCCCTTGGCGATAAATATGTATATCTTGCAAGACCTGATTCATCACATGAGAATGAGGTTCAAGATAAAGATAATGCTAGTTTTGCTAGAAAGATTCAGAGTATTTTCGAAGAATGCCATAGGGTATTAGTTAATGAAGGACTAATGAGCTTTAGCTACCATCATTCAACCATTGATGGCTGGATGGCTGTTTACAGTGCAGTGACCCAAGCTGGTTTTGATATAGTGGCAGCTCACCCTGTTAAAGCTGAAATGGCAGTTGCTACGCCTAAGAGTTTATCTAAAGAACCAATTAATTTAGATGCAATTCTTGTATGCAAGAAGGAAAGAACACCTCCAGTAATTGAAGATGCTAATACTGAGATTGAGAGCCGGTTCAATAGTTATGTAGAACGCTTTGGACTGGTTAATCGTCATTTAAGCATGGGTGATAAATTCGTCATTGCATGCTCAACAGCTTTATCTGTAGCCTCTTGCCTTCGAATGAGCGACCTAGATGCAAGGGCTTTAGCACAAAGCACAGTCAATAATTTGGTTTACGATTCTCCCCAATTATTCTAGATTATCAAAAATAGCCCTAGCATTGTTTAGGGCTATTTTTTAGCTGAGATATCGCTGAGTTGCATTGTCTCTGCTAGCTTAATCATAAATATCTATTTTAGTTATTAATCTTTTTGGTTTACTCCATACTCAATATCAAAAGCTAGTTAAACGCTGTGATCAGTAACAACTCTTTACACTGATTCAGTTTCAATTCAGGAATTTCCTGATACCATTTAACTGTTGGGGCCAAAACAGGCCCACTAACAATGGTGTTAGTGGTATTTAGGAACTTCCTATGACTACAAACTCATTATCTGTAAATCAACAAATTAACAATATTGCAAAATCAATCTCAACCGAATGGCATTCAATTATGACTGGCACTCAATTAGTTGATGTTGAGGATTGCGAACGAATATTTTGCGTAACGGCCCTTGACGTTGAAATCGAGCTATCAGTAAATTTGATTTCTGGATATGGTGACAATCCAATTATCTCAGGAAGTGACCTAGTTTTACTATCGCTTCTTAAAGATAAGCTGGAATCAATGGGTCTTGACGCATCAATTCAAAAGCCACGTTGTTGGACTGATGATTTGAAGCGTAAATGTGAACTTCGACGTAACCCATTTGCAACCACTTGTTAATTACGGTTCCCCTCGAATGAGGGGACCAACCTCAACCTAACGCTCAAAAGCAACTAAAAAGAACACTGACAGTATAGTTATACCCTGTTAGCCAAAAGTGGCATTTACGCTCAAATATAAGTTCCTAAGTTATTACCACTATTACACTTTTTTGGCTGTTTTTGGGGCATTTTAAGAACTTTTCCCCTGAACGTATACCAAACTTTAGCTTTCAGGGATTTTAGGTCCAACGATATATGTACATGATGAACCCATTGATTACTATTGTTTTTTTAATCAACTAATGGATAACCAATGGACAATCAAGGCATTCCAAGAACTGAAACTAGACACATAACTAGAACTCAATACCGTCAATCAAAACTTCCAGATTATGTTGGTGTAGCAACTGTGGAATTAGGAGATGGTTTCAACCAACGAAGATATCTCAAAGGCGCTATCACATGGTTTTCAAATCGAGGAATTAAAGTGTCATTAACTCAGTATCAGCAGCAACTTTTAGACGGTACAGCAGAATGAGCACAACCAACCAATGGCACAACTGGATAACAGACGTATTTGGTACAATGCCGATAGACATACAAGCAGGTTTTACTACTAATTATATTGGCAATATCAAACGGACTACGACCGCGTTGGTGACTCTAGTGGAATCGAATGCAGTTGATACAACCGCCATAACTCAATACAAGCAGCAACTTCGTGAAAAAGCCATCGTATTTAGTGAATGTAAAACCTGGTTTCAGTCTAACAGTAAAAATTCAGGACTAACATTCACCGACAAAAATTCTAACTCAACATTTAGCAAAATACTGGACAGTATCGCGAGCGCATTAATGTCTGAAGCTGACCATCTGAGCAAAATATACTCTTAGCCACCAACAAGGGCTTGGAGTAGTCCCAAGCCTATCCAAAGGCCAGCATTTCAATTCTGGCAATCCAATTTGGTTATTATCATTTCTTCCTTTGCTGATTCAGCTATTACTCAATCTATAACCCAAATCTATAATTCCGCTATTAACCAACTTAAATAAGGACTTAATCAATGACACAAATATTAAATTCACAAATACAAAATCCATCTACCAATCATAGATACACCTGCTACAAATTTAACCGACTAGTAGGATTCACTGACTCACTAACAACCGCAGCTAAAATCCTTGGAATAGCACCCGACATGGCTAAAGCCTATTTAAAGCCAGCATCATACGTCCGACACGACCTGAAATCCCTAACCCGTCGACACCAACATATCATTGCAGACACTCATCGCTAAGCGACGAAAACATTACGGTAAGCAAATGTGATGTGCCATTAGTCCAGAACAGCCCTGATGATGCAAGTTTTACCTGAGACAATAACTCGTCCAAGCCAGTACAAACACATCAAAGTCAATCCAAGCCCCAGTAAATAGAGTGTATACAGGGTAATACACTGGATACATTGTTAACGCCCAACGATCACAACTAATCGACAATATCAGCTTTTCTAGCGTACTCAGGTCCTAAAGGCCCCAAGTCGATCAAAATGTACACTTAGTGCTACCAGTCCGCTTCTTTGTCGTCAAACGGTCCACATTTCAATTCTGGCGATCCAATCTGGTTATTATCATTTCTTCGCTTACTGCAACTGCTATTACCCCTATCTATAAACCTGCTATTACCCCTAATGTAAATCCTACCTAAATATATAAACCTGCTTATACCCACCTATACAATTTGAATTTACAACTTAATATCAGTCACCTATATATAGCCAGAGCAGTAAATTAAAATGCAAACACGGCTAAAGCCTACTAAGCCCACAACGACTAATACGCGATACAGCCAAATCAACGTCAAAAACCATTTACTGACAATATCAATCTTCCAAATTCACCTAGAACAGCAAATTCACTTCTAAGCCCAGTCTGAAGCCCATAAGGGCGCTCCGATCGACGTATGACCTAACGCAATCACATTAACTGACATCAACCTAATAAGGAACCAAGCATGAACACAACCAACCAAGAGTAAGTTTTGGTACGTCCGAATGTGACTTAACTCCACTAAGCCACGTAAAGTTCAACCGTGATCCTGAAGCATTAATTCGCTACCTAATGTCCATTGACACTACGAACGAAAGCTCAAACTCAACTATGAACTCAACTGCTTGTATCTACATCAAAATATCAAAGTGCCAGAAATATTTTTACGTTGAAGCAACATTAGATTCAGCCCGTCCATACGACAACGACTTAGACGGACGACCAACCGAATTTTATGAACTCGAATGGCTCGACTTAACTGCAATCATATACAATTTCAACATTGCCGAAGCAACTAATTGGGCCAAGGTAATCAGCGACGACTTAAAGACATTATTGAACATAAACCCAATATAATGATTACGTAACGTACAACACAGGCCAGTCCTAAATGGGCTGGCCTTTTTTTTTGCTAACTGCCATCCGACTCACATCAAATGGTCATTCGAGGAACCTGATAATTGGGTGGTTAGTATTGGCTAGTTAGATACCAAGCAAAATCACGTTATATCCAAATGTGACAGTTACACCAACACACCAAGGCCATTCGACGAATCAGAACCCACTTCTAACTCATAATGGCGCGTACGCGCCCATCAACAATCAAAATAACCTTATGTGTCAATGCATTACCCGTTTGATATAATAACCTTATACCAAAATTCTTATAACAAACCTACATTCCATGTGGTTCAGAATGACCAAAAGGTTACAGGAGCAGCAATGAAGCAGAAGTTCATTATCTATAAGCGATTATCCACCAAACGAGAAATCCAAGAGCATTCATTTGAAGTCCAAGACCGCATAATCAAATCATACTTAGACACTGCACCTGACGCTTATATCGTAAACTCATATGAGGAAGAGTTTAGTGGAGCATCTATCGATAAGAGGCCAATGCTCCAGCAAGCGATTATCGACTGTAAGCGCCACAACGCAGTTTTGCTTATAGCTAAATTAGATAGACTCACTCGCTCAGCTAAGGACTACCACATAATTGCAGATACGGTTGATTTGAAATCAGCTGATATGCCAGATGCAGACAACATTATGTTGGGAATGAGAGCGTTAATGTCACAATGGGAATTAGCTACTATCCGTAAACGCATATCAGATGGAGTCAATAACGCCATTGCTAATGGAGCTAAATGTGGTAACCGAACCAAACGTCGTCGCACATTCAATAGAGAAGATGCTCAACGTGGTGTTCAAACGGTCAAGCAGAATAAAGCTGCTAGGATGGCACACCTACAGCCACAAGTGAAATCACTTTACAATCAAGGCCGCACTATGTCTCAAGTCGCTGATATGCTCAATGGATTGGGAGTACCAACTACTGGAAAAGGTAAATGGTACGCTACTACAGTTAAACGTATAATCGATTTCGACGCGTCAAGCGTTACGTAGGTCGTCGCTATGAATACTAGAGCGCGTAGCGCCACCGACATCGGCAAATTTATTACAGGTTCTGGGCGTCAGACGTTTTTAGGGTCAGTATTTACCAGACGGGTTTTTGACACTTTGCCCGCGGTTGGCATTGACCTAATCAGTCCTAACCATCCAGAGCAGTCCTAACCATCCAGAGCCAAAAATGTCACTTTGGAACATCTATACCCTGTAATATATATTTCCCTGCCGTGCCTGCTGTTAGTGGCTCTCGACCGTCCAGATGAAAAAGGTATCCACTGGAACATCTATACCCTGCATAATATTCCTAACCGCCACCGATATCAGTCTTAACTTGCCAATCACCAGATTTACGATTAACCGCAAAATACCTATAAGCACCAGACCTGAACCGAATGCCGTAACTTAAATTATTCAAACTCGTAGACTCCATTTTTGCCTTGAACTCTGCCAGAAAGTCATAATCTACATCATCACCCATAATTGACAAAAGTTTATCAAGCTTGGCCTTACGTTCAGGCGCTCTAACCCAGTGGAATCCGCGATTAGCAATCTCAATCCGTTCTACGAACATTGGTATCAGTTCCCGCAGTCGGAGCCTAATATCCTCATGAATGTCATTGTCTCGAACCTGCTGCACCAGTAACAGGAATTCATCACCGACTGAATCTTTGGTTGAAAGCAGCTCTTTATTAAGCTCGTCAAGTGAATCATGTAGTATCCTCGATTCTCTACGATTGTCAGTTATCTGTTCTTCTAATTCGGTATCGTCTTCGTCTTCGTCCATCATGGCAAACAGCTTCATTAACCTCTTTCGCGATTTAGTCAATATGGCCAACTCTTGCTCTTTGCTTGCTATTAACTCCTTAATCTCATTTCTAGGATTTGCTTGACCAAAAACATCTTCAAAGTTGATACGGTCAGAGCAAAATTCAACTAGTACTCTTTCCACTATTCGAAGAAGCGAGCGTGAAGTAGTGCAATCTGTGTATTGTTGATGAGCACCTGAGCATGCAACGAAACGGTCAATAACAGCTTCACCACTTTTTAGCTTGCGTTTCATTTGTTTAGCAATCATCGATGAGCCACAGTACGGACAGAACGTGACGCCAATCCCAGTGACGAATGAAACATACCCAGATTTAGAGCCACCGACATTGATAGTCTTATGTTTACGCTTAGCTATTTGACTTTGAATGTATGCGTATTGCTCATCAGTAATGATTTTTGGGTAGTGACCATTGATAGTAGTATCACCATCGTGAGTCTTGAAGTGTGCAACTCCTATCAATGAGTCTGACGCCAATGTGTCCAGAATTATTTTGTTGTACCACTTCTTAGGCTTAACCTTGCGCTTATTGTCCCATGTTGGCTGATTCTCATCATTCATAATGCCAGCAATTTTAGTTCCACCATAACCTTGAACTGTCAACTCAGCCCAACGTTTAATCAACTCAACTCGTTCTGGTATTACTTCCCAATGAGTTGGAGTACGTCGAAGCCAAGGTGGGTGCATACCGAACGTCACTGGAATTCCTTGTTCTTTAGCCAGCTTAACCTGATGAGCAATGGAACTTCTAGTACGCTTCTGCTTAGTCAAGGACTCCGCATGAGCGGCACATATAAAAGCAATTGCCATCATGAGTTGACCCATGTCTGAGTTCATACTTTCGTACGTAAAGGTTCTATCCATATGAGCGATGTGAATATGTAAGCCGTTCTCAAGTAAATCACTCATCTGTCGGAGTACCCACATTGGTTCTCCACGAGAAAAGCGATCAAATTGTTCAAATACGACTATTGACCCTTTAGCTACTTCACCATTCAAGACCATGGAACGTATTAGCCCCATGCCAGCTTCACCATCAAAGTTAGATTTGTGAAATGCGGATATACCAGAATCAGTAACAGACGAGAGAATCTCATACCCATGTTCATCGGCCAGACGTTGCGCAGACTCTAGAGTTTTTCTCTTTTGGCGCGCGATGCCATCTGAGCCATCACCAGACACCTGACGCATTGAGCTTACCCGTTGGTATGGAATTATTACTGGATTGATGTTATTGTCACTGTACGCATATACAGTACCTCTTATTGTTGGTTATTGGTTATTGGTTATTGGTGTTGAGTATTTTATATTAAAGAGTTCAATATTAGAATTAGGTTGTATAATTCATGAAAATAGTACAACGTAGCAGAAAAATTATTCACATAGATATGGACTGCTTTTTTGCAGCGGTTGAAATGCGTGATGATCCCAGTTTGCGCAATATTCCTATCGCAATTGCCGGCCGCAGTGAACGCAGTGTCGTCTCTACTTGTAATTATCCTGCGCGGGAATACGGTGTGCGCTCGGCGATGTCGGTGAAAAAAGCATTGCAGCTTTGTCCGCATTTAACCTTGGTGCCATCAAGAATGGCGCAATACCAACAAGCATCACAAAAAATTCGAGAGATATTCAGTCGTTATACACAAATGATAGAGCCACTGTCGCTCGATGAAGCGTTTCTCGATGTCAGTGATAGCAGTTTATGCAATGGCAGTGCGACACGAATAGCTGAGAAAATTCGGCAAGATATATTCAATGAGTTGCAGTTAACCGCATCTGCTGGGGTCGCACCCAATAAGTTTTTAGCCAAAATAGCGTCTGATGAAAACAAACCTAATGGACAGTGTGTTATCGCCCCCAATCAAGTAGAGTCATTCGTTGAACATTTGCCGCTCAAAAAAATTCCTGGCGTTGGCCCCAAGACCCTGCAAAAGCTCAACCGCAAAGGCTTTAATACCTGCGCCGATGTGCGTGCAGCGGATATTAAAACACTGGTGCGTCAATTCGGTAAGTTTGGTACTAGCTTGTATCGCCGTGCGCACGGTATTGATGATCGTCAAGTTGAGACTGAACGTGAACGTAAGTCGTTAGCCATAGAAACCACGTTAATGGAAGACATCGAAAGTTTTGAGCAATGCATGCAAGTGGTGGAAAAGCTGCTACCAAAATTCAAAGAACGCTTAAGCAAAGTCGAAGATCGGCAAATTAAATCTCAAGGGGTTAAAGTGAAATTTGATGACTTTAGCCAAACCACCGTTGAAAACAGCTGCGATGAATTGCAACAGGGCATGTTAGCAACGCAATTGCACAAAGCTTTAGAGCGAGGCGAGGGCAAAAAAGTGCGTCTAATTGGCTTACATATGGGCTTTAAATCGCAACAGGTGGTACAGATAAATGAACCGCAATTGTCATTCGATTTAAAATAATAACGATATCTTTGATCTTTTCTGCACAAACAGTCATATTTAATGTGTCATTTTTAGTGGGAATAAGTTTATGAAAAGATTAACGTTAATTGCGTTTTGTTTATCACTTTGTAGTTTTGTAACGCAAGCTGCTCGAGATTTTTCAAACGTAGAAATAAAAACAACCAAGGTTGCTGGCAATGTGTATATGCTTGAAGGTTCAGGCGGTAACATTGGCGTGTTGGCAACAGATGCGGGTTTGGTCTTAGTTGATGACCAGTTTGCACCGCTGGCAGCAAAAATCGAAGCAGCGATGAAGTCAATTAAAGATCAGCCTGTTAAGTATGTGGTTAACACCCATTATCATGGTGATCATACCGGTGCTAATGCCCACTTTGGTAAATCAGCACCAATATTTGCCCATGAAAATGTTCGTAAGCGTGTCGCCGCAAACGAAAAACAAACTGAAGCTGATTTGCCTGTCGTTACTTACGATAGCGGTGTAAGCATCTACTTAGGCGGCGAAACCATTCAATTAAAACATTTACCTAGCGGTCACACCGATGGCGACTCGGTGGTTTATTTTAAAAATGCCAATGTATTGCATATGGGAGACTTATTCTTTCAAGGTCGTTTTCCATATGTGGACTTAAAAGGTGGCGGTAGCGTGAAAGGCTATTTGGCTAATATCAAGGCCATTGCCAAGTCGTTTCCAGATGATGTGGCGATTATTCCAGGTCATGGTGTGCTAAGCGATAAGAAAGAGCTACAGCGCTTTATTGATATGATTGAATTTTCAGTTAACAAAGTTGAAGCGGCTTTAAAAGAAGGCGCAACCAGTGAAGACATTCTTGCCTATGGTATTGGTGAGGAATACAAAGACTGGGGTTGGAATTTTATCACCGAAGAGCGTTGGCTCAAGACCTTAATTAGCGATTTGGATAAATAACCACGCTAAGCATAACAATAAAAAGCTCCGCAGTTAGGTCACTAATTGCGGAGCTTTTTTTATTAACAATAACTATGGATTATTGTTTTAATCGGCGATTAAAGAAATCAACGATTGAATAATTTAAATGTGTTTTAACTGCCTTGCCACGCATGCTGTGCTTGCTGCCAGGGTAGGTCATCAATTCAAATTGCTTGTTCTCATCTTGCATTGCTTTGATTAACTTTGTGGTGTTGGTAAACAACACATTGTCGTCAGCCATACCATGATACAAAAATAGAGCATCATTGTTGTCATCAAAATCCTTCACATAAGGGAATACAGAGCTGTCTTCATAACCTTGTGCATTGCTGTTCGGGTGAGATAAATAACGCTCAGTATAATGGGTGTCATACAGCAACCAATCAGTTACCGGGGCGCCACTTACGCCAGCTTTAAAGTAATCACCGGCCTTAAACATTGCCATAATGGCCATGTAACCACCGTAACTGTGGCCATAAATACCAATGCGTTCTTTGTCGACGAACGGCTGGGTATGCAAAAACTCAACACCACTAATTTGGTCTTCAAGCTCTACTTTACCGAGGTGCTTGTGGATCGCAAATTCAAACGCGGTGCCACGGTAATTTGAACCGCGGTTGTCGAGCTGAAATACCACATAACCTTGTTGCACAAGATATTGGGTAAAGTCCATACCTTCCCATTTATTGGTGACACGTTGTGCGTGTGGACCACCATACACTTTAACAATGACCGGATATTTCTTGCCCGGTTGCATATTGCTCGGTTGATACAGTTTGTAATATAAGGCGGTTTCACCATCACTGGCTTTGATTGAGCCAAACTTAGGTTTCACCATATCATCAATGTACGGGAAAGCAGGGTGGCTGCTGTCCAGTTTGTTTTCTTGCAAATAGGTTTTTACATTGCCATTAAGCGAATGCAAACTTACTTGCGGCGGCGTATCAATATTGCTGAAGTTATCGATGTAGCTGCTCTTATCACTGGCAAAGGTGATTTTATGAAATCCATTGCGCTTACTGATGCGAATGGCATGCTCTGGCGACTTACCATCAAGGGTCACTTTATATAAGTGCTTTTCCAGTGGTGTATCTTCACGACCAGTGAAGTAAACAAAGCCTTTATCTTCGTCTACCGCGACAACTTCGTCGACAACCCAATTACCTTGCGTTAATCGCGCTATTTGCTCGCCACTGTAGTTATATAAATAGAGATGTTTAAATCCGTCTTTTTCTGAGGCCCAAATAAATTGTCTGCTTTTTTTAAGGAATCTCAAATCATTATTCAGGTTGATCCAATGCTTTGATGATTCTTCAACAATCGTGCGACCACGCTTACTCTTTAAACTTTGCAAAACCAGTTTTAAGGTTTGCTGTGAACGGTCTTGCCATTGATAGACAATACTCTTTGAATCAGGTGTCCAGTTTACCCGAGCGATATAAATGTCTTGTTCTGAGCCCAAGTTATAGTTACTGATTTTACCATTGCTTACTTTAACGCTGTGCAGGGATATTTTAACGTTGTTGGTGCCGGTCGCGGGGTAGCGTTGCTCATAAAGTTTGATTTGCTCTGCATATATCTCATTGCGCAGTTCGGTTTTCACTTCTGACTCATCGACTTTTAGAAACGCGATATGCTTATCATCTGGTGACCACCAGTAGCCCGTCATGCGATCCATTTCTTCTTGCGCCACAAACTCCGCCATACCATTTTTTATGGTGCCGTCACCGTCTTCGGTTAACTTACTTTCGCGGTTTTCCTGCAGGTCGATAATATGGATATCTTGATCTTTAATAAAAGATACGTAACGACCAGTCGGCGAGAACTTAATGTCGGTTTCGTAGGCTTGGTCTAAGGTCAAACGACGAGATTTTCCGCTGGCAAGGGTGTATAGGTATAAATCACCGTTGATCGGGAACAAAATTTGCGTACCATCTGCTGACAATACATATTCCATAATGCCTGAGCCGTAGACGCGCATGCGTTCTCGACGGGCTTTTTCTTCGTCGCTGAGTTCTTCTTTACCGCTGTGAATCGAATCAGAGTCTACCAACAAAGAATGCTTGTTGCTGGCGATATCGTATTGCCACAAGTCATAACGATTGCTATCACTGTCCTTGCTTTTTAGGTAAGTGACTTTGCTGCCATCAGGACTGTACTTTAGCTGTTTGGTGCCTGGGCCCTGTAAAGAAGGCGCCGAATAGATGCGTTCGATACTGATAGGGTTATTGAGAGCTTGCTTTTGCTCTGTGTCCACTTCTTCAGTGGCATACATGTCTTGTGCGGCCGTTGAACTTGCAAAAGCGGCAATAGCCACCGTGCTAAGCAGGCGACGCACATAGGTATGAATCTGTGCCAAGGTAAAATTCTCGTCAAAATAAATTGCCGATATTCTACCCTGCCAAATACATACTGTCGAAACTTGATTACAATTTGGTAACGGTTTTGCCGATAAAAATTGTAACCATAATTAAACGATTGAGAATTTGCGCCAATCACTGGCACCGTTATATCGCTTCGAGTGCCTCAACTAATTTCGTCACGCCTATAATTTCCATGCCTTCAATGGCGTCTTTAGGCATATTCGCTTGCGGCACGATAGCTTTGGTAAAGCCATGTTTTGCAGCTTCATTGATACGCTCTTGCCCAGATGGGACTGGGCGTATTTCACCAGATAAGCCTATTTCACCAAACACCATCAAATCCCGAGGAAGAGCGCGATCGCGAAAGCTTGAAACTAACGCCAAAATAAGGGCTAAATCGATACTGGTTTCGCTGACTTTAACACCACCGACGACATTGACGAATACATCCTGATCATTCATTTGCAGCCCGCCGTGACGATTTAGTACCGCCAATAACATCGACAAACGGTTTTGTTCTGCGCCTACGACCACTCGGCGTGGATTCGCCAGTGCGGAATAATCAACCAGTGCTTGGATTTCCACCATCAAGGGGCGAGTACCTTCCCATAACACCATAACCACCGAACCGGGGGCTTGTTCATTTTGGCGCGAGAGAAATATTGCCGATGGATTTTTGACTTCTTTTAATCCTTCACCGGTCATCGCAAACACGCCTAACTCATTAACCGCGCCAAAGCGATTTTTATGACCTCGTAAAGTACGATAGCGTGAATCCGTGCTGCCTTCGAGCATGATAGAACAGTCAATACAATGCTCTAAAACCTTTGGTCCAGCGAGCGAGCCATCTTTGGTGACATGACCAACAATTAACATGGCCACATGATGTTGTTTGGCAAATCGTGTTAGGTAGGCTGCCGATTCTCGAACTTGCGAGACACTGCCGGGTGCCGATTGGATATCGCTCATATGCATGACTTGAATCGAGTCGATAACCATCAGTTTAGGTTTTTCTTTTTCGGCAATATTACAAATGTTTTCTACCGAGGTTTCCGATAGCATTTTCAATTTATCGGTCTTCAAACCTAAACGATTGGCACGCATAGCAACTTGTTGCAGTGATTCTTCACCGGTGACATACAAGGCACCCATGCTATCGGCTAATTCGCACATGGTTTGCAATAATAAGGTCGATTTACCGGCTCCAGGTTCACCACCAATCAAAATGGCGCTACCTGGTACAATACCGCCACCCAATACACGATCAAATTCAACGAAACCCGAACTAAAACGTGGTAAATCGGTAAGGTCTATAGCGTTTAATACTTGAACTTTTGCCTCGGTCTGACCGGCATAACCACTCAAGTTACCCGCTAAGTTACCATTGCGCCCTGGCGCTTTCGCTAAGCGGATTTCACTTATTGTATTCCAAGCTTTGCACTCTGTGCATTGCCCCATCCAACGAGGAAAATCAGCGCCGCAATCATTACATACATATGCTGTTTTTGTTTTAGCCATAATGAGTATTGTGTTTCGTTGTTATGTATAAATATACAGTGTACTGCCGAGCTTACCCATTGGCAAGCTCGAGCGCATAACTGGCAAAAGAAGTTACTTTAAGTAATGTAAAAGTGTGTCGAGACCTGAGGTGTTAATCGCTGCACTTGCTTGTTGCAATACGATAGGCTTGGCTTCAAAAGCGACACCAAGATTGGCGGCATTCATCATCAGTAAGTCATTGGCGCCATCACCCATGGCAACCGTCTGCGCAATTGGTAATTGGTACTGCTCGGCAAGCTTAACCAAGGTATCCGCTTTAACCTGAGCGTCGGTAATATCACCAACCACTTTACCGGTTAGTAAGCCGTTTTCAATTTCCAGAACATTGGCTTGTGTCGCATCTAGGCTCAATTGCTGCTTGAGAATGTCGGTGAAGTAAGTAAAGCCGCCTGAAGCAACCGCGACTTTCCAATTACGACGATGCAATTCAGCAATTAAGATCTCAAGCCCCGGCATTAATGGCAGGTTTTGACCAACTTGAGCGAGAATGTCTTCGCTGGCGCCTGTTAAGGTTGACACTCTGGCACGTAAACTCTCAGCAAAATCTAGTTCACCTTGCATTGCTCGTTCGGTGACCGCACTGACTTCTTCACCAACGCCTGCCAGTTTGGCAATTTCATCAATACATTCAATTTGAATGGTGGTTGAGTCCATATCCATAACCAAAAGACCTGGCTCATCGATACTTGGTGCGTGCTCTATTAGCGCTAACTCTAGCCCAGCATCGAGAGCAAAATCATTAAGCAATGCTTTTTTATCGAGCGCGATGGCGTCGACTTTAAAACGGTAACTGACTCTTCCGCCGCGGTCATTGCAGGCGACCAAGCTAAGCTGATCGATTTGCAACAGATTAATCAGTTCGACAAAATCTTCCATGCTGGTATCTGCAAATAATACCAACTCAACGTCGCTGTTGATGGCAACGTCACTAAAGACGATTTCATCTTGGGTAACATCAAAGTCAAACGGCAGATTAACGGCTTGGCTAAACTGGTTAAAAACCTGGTCGATGAGTTGTGATTGACTAAACTCGATTCGGGAAAGAGCGGCAAATTCAGACATGTTATATTTACAGTAATACTAAAAAATTGATTCTATAATCGCAAATAACCCTCTATAGTGTATAGAGCTTTATCGAAATAATTATAACTTTTTAATAGTTAAGCTGTAATGGACGATCCAAACGAAATAATTTACCCACAAGTCACGCCGATCTACGTCAAATTAATGCAAATTGGCGTAGCTGTTATTTTGCTGTTGATGATCCTTAACCTATCGGTTATGGGCGTCGATGATAGTGAAGATTTGTTAGACAAGCATTTTGATGCGGTTGCCAAGCAACATCTACTGCAAGCGGTCAACACCAGTAAGGTGTTATTGGCGGATAAAAACAAACAACAAATACAAGCCTTTGTCAGTTCTCTAGCCGACGCTGACTTTGTCGAGCAAGCGGTACTGTATGACAGTAAAGGTGAGGCGATTGCCAGTTCTGACAATCAAACCAGTATCCAACAATTGTACGGTTTGTCACTTGGCAGCGAGTCTCAAGCCGCTGACTATGTGCCATTTATAGAAGAAATTCGTGAGCAAAAGTTGTATGGCTATTTGCGCATGAATTTGGTTAAGCAAAACGTCACTGAACAGATGCAAGGTCAGATTTATTCGCAATTTGAATTGTTTCGCATCATGTTGATTACAGCGGTTGTGGCCGGTTTCTTATTAACTCGCGGCTTAAGTCGATTTTCACGTCACGGCCTACGTTTGCCGATTAAATCTCGCCAGAGAAACTCCCCTTAGTTGTCAATTGTCTACTATGGTTTATGTATGTATTCGAATAAGAGAATAGTATGCATAAACCATCACCAATTCAGTTAATAGACAACCCTGCCTGCTTAGAAGATGTTGATTTAAATAACAGCTTTGAAGACGGTAAAAAACAGTATCAAAAAACCTTAGCCAAACTGCAAAAGCAATTGTTGATCGTCCAACAAGCCTATTTTCATCAAGGCCATCGAGCCATATTGGTGTTTGAAGGCTGGGACGCGGCCGGTAAAGGTGGCGCGATCAGACGCGTTACTGAGAAGCTCGACCCGCGTGGCTTTCGCGTATATCCCATTGCTGCACCAAATCAGGAAGAGCAGAGCAAGCATTACCTGTTTCGTTTCCAAAAACGACTGCCACCTGCTGGGCGTATTGGCATTTTTGACCGCTCTTATTATGGACGCGTGTTAGTCGAGCGAGTCGAAGGCTTTGCCAGTAAAAAGCAATGGCAACGAGCGTATCAGGAAATCAATGAATTTGAACGCCAACTAAGCGATGACGGTGCTCGCATTATTAAGATTTTCATGCACATAAGTGAAGATGAGCAGCTAAAGCGCTTTGAAGAACGTTTACAAAACCCGTATAAACGTTGGAAATTAACCGAAGAAGATATTCGTAATCGGGAAAAGTGGCCTGACTATCATCAGGCGATAAATGACATGTTTCGCCAAACATCCACCAATCACAGCCAATGGCAAGTGATCAGTGGTAATCATAAATGGAGCGCACGCATCAGTGTGCTTAAGTACTTAGTCGATACCTTATCAGCAGGCGTTGATATCAGTCCGCCGCCGGTAGATGACAATATTGTCGCTTTAGCGAAACAGCAACTTGGTATTAATCCCCAAGAAATTGATTAACATTCGCCTCGATTTGCTCGGCGATCACCTCGGCTGATTCACTTCTCAAACTGAGCAGTTGTTCAAAAACCTTGGGTAGATACTTAGGTGAATTATCGAGCCCTTGAAAACCTTGTAATGGCATTGCTGGCGCATCAGTTTCCAATACAATGTGCTGCAGTGGAATTTTACTTACGGCATCACGCGTTTTCGCCGCACGGTCGTAGGTAATGGTGCCGCCAATACCCAGCTTAAAGCCTAAATCAATATAGGCTTTGGCTTGCTGGTAGTTTCCTGAGAATGCATGGACAATACCGGCTTTTTCTAATCCGGTGCGTTGCAAATGAGGCATTATCAAGTGATGACTTTTTCTATGATGAACGATTACCGGTAAATTGAGCTGCTTGGCGATAGCCAGTTGCGCTGCAAAATACTCCTGTTGTTTTTCCAGATGCTCTACGGCACCGTCGATACCTATCTCACCAATCGCGGCGATGTTATGCTCAACCGCCAGTTCTTGCAATAACCAAAGATCTTGCTCTGTGGCTTTTTCTATCCACCAAGGGTGTAAGCCTAAACATGGGGTAATGCCTTGATAGCGTTGCGCCAAGCCCAAAACGCGCGACCAGCGTTTACGGGTGATGCCAGGGACGATAAAGCGTTTAATGCCCAATTGTTGGCACTGAAACATAAGGTCATCGCGAATATCATCGAATTCTCTAAAATCTAGGTGGCAATGGCTATCGGTAAACATAGTGTATGGCGAACTCCGGCAAGATAAAGGCTATTGTTTCAATGTAGCAAAGACTGACCATTCTCGACAGTAAAGCGGTAAAATGTCGTTTGCTATGCCACATTATTTTGTATTTATTATAATAAAATCAGCGGATTATAATATGTTCTGTGTTCAATTTGTTGGTGACAAATTGTTTCTGTGGTTGGTGAGTAAGGGCTAAGAGCTAAGAGCTAAGAACTAAGAACTAAGAGCTAAGAGCTAAGAGCTAAGAACTAAGAACTAAGAACTAAGAACTAAGAACTAAGAACTAAGAACTAAGAGCTAAGTGCTAAGAACTAAGGGCTAAGAACTAAGAGCTAAGAGCAATGCATCGGCAAAAGATGTTTGGCAGGCATTGATCATCCAAAGATCATCGTAGCCACCTGTTGAGTATTGGCTTGGCTACTTCAGCAAGTTGGCCAATCGCTCAGGTCGCCAAGTTGATGCCAACAAAGCCATGCCCAATAAACGCGAGTTTATTTTGCTTAACAATAAGTAAACTTTTTAAGTGAGCGTTAAGCGTCTTTGAGTTTTGCGTATAAATAGTCTTTTAATACCGCACGATCATGCTTCATTTGATGCATATTTTCGTCATCAATCGGTGCCGCATTAAGTTCAAGCTCACGAATTTCTTTATCGAGTTGGTCGTATTTTTGCGCATCAGCGGCAAATTTTGCATCGCTTTTGATCAGTGATTTTAATGTATCTAGATATTCTGGGAATTCATTCTTCAAGGAGTGGCTTTCACCTAGCATAAATCGGCCTCTTATAGATTGGTTCGGTTAATTAAAATAACTATCTATAAAGCTAGCACAAAATTTTTCGCTTGCTTAACCACTCATAGAGCTATCCTGGCTTGTGGGCATAAATGCCGACTTTGTGCCAATCGCAGCATTCAATTAAGTGCAGTTTAATATTGTTTTTCTAATATATCTTTTGAGTCGCTGATATAAACAGGCTTACTTTCAGTAGCCGTAATAAAAAACACTTTTTTTATGTGCTCCAAATTGCTTGGGAAATCTGCAATATCGTCTGTATTTTTCCAATTACCAGCACCAACGACAGCTACTTGTTCTCCTTGCTCAAGAACACCTTCATCAAAACGAATTGCTTCATGATAATTAATAAATGAATGGTGCAGGACATCCATTTCTTTTAACGTATTTATGGCCATTTCTTTGTCTTTGGGATTAAAAGATTGGCATGATAACTTTTCGTAGTGATGATCATTGTGGATACTTACGTTTGCGTTTTCGTATGAAATATACGCAAAATGCTCGCCGCATTCGATCATGAAGTTCACCCCTTTATTGACGGTTTTAATTGTTTCCCATCCTGTATTTGTAGTTACATTATTACCATTATGGGAAACCCGTTCGACTTCTTGTTTGGCCGTAACAATATAGGCACTACATGACCGATTTGTAATAGGTGAGGTTAGATCATCTGACAAAGGAATAAGTTTATTTTGGATGCGGACTATTTCGCCTGACTTACAATTAGATAAACTTACTAACTCTCTTTCTTTAAAAGTTCGGATTCTTTTTTTCGCTCCCCAGTAGTAAGAATAAAAGTTATAGGCAAAATATAGAGGTATAAAGGTTGTTATAGCTGCGAGGAAAATGCGATTAAAGGTAGATTCATCCCATACTGTGAAAAACCAATCGTTTGTTTCTGAAAGATACCAACCGAGTTGGAGGCTAGCAATAAAACCAACCATAGAACCAAACATTAATATGTAATAAAAATGGGTTTCATTTAATTTCAAAGTTAACACCTTTATGCCTGCTGCTCGCTCAATACGGAAGTTGCATCCTCTACATCTTTCGTAATTTACCGATTAAAAGCTTAAAGTCAAACCAAATACATCGAGCAACAATTAACTTAATTAGAACCGCCCAAAAAAAAGGGTAAGCTAAGCTTACCCTTTAATGTGTTGATGTGGTATTTGGCTTACATGCGATCCATCACTTCAATGCCAAGTAAGTCCAAGCCTTGCTCTAATGTACGAGCAATAACATGGCATAAATGTAGGCGAGATAACTTAACTGACTCGTCAATGCCATCTTTTAAGATAGGGCAGGCTTCGTAGAAGCTCATGTACAAGCTGGCTAATTCATATAAGTAGCTACACAATAAGTTAGGCGTACACTCGGCGATAACTTGATCAAGTACTTCTTCAAATTGCAGTAACTTAACCGCTAAGGCTTTTTCTTGTGGTTGTGCAACGACAATATCACTCGTAATAGATGTTGCATCTATACCGGCTTTTTTGAAAATACTTTGCACACGGGTAAACGCATATTGTAAGTAAGGTGCGGTAGCGCCTTCAAAGCTCAACATGGTTTTCCAGTTAAAGATGTAATCTGAGGTACGGTTTTTTGATAAATCAGCGTACTTAACCGCACCGATACCAACTTTACGGGCAACTTCTTTGCGTTCTTGCTCAGAAAAATCCGCAATTTTGTCGGCCATCAATTGCTCGGCACGAGTTACTGCTTCTTCTAATAGCTCCGCTAATTTAACGGTGCCACCAGTACGGGTTTTAAATGGCTTACCATCATCACCCATCATCATGCCAAACGGGCAATGATCATAGGCAGTCGTCTCTGGTAAATAACCGGCTTTACGAGCTGTGATTTCTACTTGCTTAAAATGCAGGGCTTGGCGAGCATCAGTAAAGATGATGATGCGATCGGCACCAAGCGTGCCAGCACGATGGCGACAAGCGCTTAAATCTGTGGTTGCGTACAAGTAACCACCACCAGATTTTTGCACGATAAATACCGAAGGATCACCGGCTTTATTGGCCATCTCTTCAATAAATACAACTTTTGCACCTTGGTCTTCAACAGCGATATGTTTCGCCATTAAATCGTCAATCACTGCCGATAAATCTGGGTTATAAGCACTTTCACCCATGATGTCATCACGGCTTAAGGTGACGTTTAGTTTGTCGTAAATTTCTTCTGAATGATGAATAGAGATATCGATAAACTGTTGCCATAAGGCCAAACAGTCAGCGTCACCACCTTGCAGTTTCACCACATAATCACGGGCGCGATCAGCAAAACCTTCTTCTTCATCAAAACGCACTTTTGCTTCACGGTAGAAGTTCTCTAAGTCAGCAAGCGCGGTTTCTGCCACTTCATTACTGGCAAGCTTATCGCTTAAGTGTGCCAACAACATACCAAACTGAGTACCCCAGTCACCCATATGGTTTTGGCGAATAACTTTTTCACCACGAAACTCTAATGCGCGAACCACGGCATCACCAATAATGGTGGAGCGTAAATGACCAACGTGCATTTCTTTGGCTAAGTTAGGCGCTGAGTAATCAACCACAACTGTTTTTGGTGTTTCGGCTTGGCTAACGTTTAATTTTGCGTCGTTGCTGACGCTGCCAAGTTGTGCACTTAACCAATCTTTGTCTAAGTGAATATTGATAAAACCTGGGCCTGCTAGTTCAATATTGTCGGCAATGCCTTCAAGATTAAGGTTTTCAACAACCTTTTGTGCAAGCTCTCTTGGGTTGGTTTTTAACTTTTTCGCGGCACCCATGACACCATTGGCCTGGTAATCACCAAACTGTGGGCGAGATGACATGCTCACCGCTGGGTTAGTCTCTTCAGGCAAACCGGCAGCAATCATTGCTGCGTGTACTTTTTCAGTTAGTAAATGACGAATGTTCATTGTCTTTAATAATCTCTCAATGCAAATATTGCGATGGCATTAATGTTCACGGGTTTTCTGGAATTGTACTTCCGGGTAACGTTCCTGAGTCAAGTTCAGGTTAACCATAGTAGGCGCGATATAGGTTAAGTTATTGCCACCATCTAAGGCTAGGTTATCATATGCTTTCTTCTCAAAAGTCGCCATGATCTTGTCATCATCACAATAAACCCAACGTGCAGTAGCAACCGAAATCGGTTCATAAATCGCATCAACGTTATATTCGGTTTTTAGGCGGTGTACAACCACCTCAAACTGTAGCACACCAACGGCACCAACAATCATGTCGTTGTTAGCCAAAGGTCTGAACACTTGCACAGCACCTTCTTCAGATAACTGAATTAAGCCTTTTTGTAATTGCTTGGCCTTTAACGGATCTCTCAGTCGGATACGGCGGAACATTTCCGGTGCGAAGTTTGGAATACCGCTGAACTTCATTTCTTCACCATCGGTAAAGGTGTCACCAATTTGAATCGAGCCGTGATTGTGCAAACCAATGATGTCACCGGCAAACGCTTGTTCTACGTTGGAGCGGTCACCAGCCATAAAGGTTACGGCATCGGCTATTTTGACATCTTTACCAATACGAACTTGGCGCATTTTCATGCCTTTGCTGTAGCTACCAGAGCAAATACGCATAAAGGCGATGCGGTCACGATGTTTTGGATCCATGTTGGCTTGTATTTTAAACACAAAACCTGAGAACTTTTCTTCAGCGGCTTCAACGGTGCGAGTATTGGTTTGGCGCGATTGTGGTGCAGGAGCCCACTCGGTCAAACCATCTAGCATATGGTCGACACCAAAGTTACCTAATGCGGTACCGAAATAGACAGGTGTAAGCTCACCGGCTAAAAACTCGTCAAGATCAAACTCGTGACAAGCACCTTGCACTAGCTCCATTTCTTCACGGAAATCTTCGGCGAAATGACCAATGCGTTGATCAAGTTCCGGGTTATCCAAACCTTTAATGACGATGCGTTCTTGAATCGTATGGCCTTGGCCTGTTTGGTATAAAATGGTTTCGTCAGTTAGCAGGTTGTAGACGCCTTTAAACTCTTTACCCATACCGATTGGCCAGGTAATTGGCGCACATTTTATTTTTAAGACGTCTTCGACTTCATCCATTACCTCGATAGGATCACGCACATCGCGGTCCATCTTGTTCATAAAGGTAATAATAGGCGTGTCGCGCAAGCGGGTAACTTCCATCAACTTAATGGTTCGATCCTCAACACCTTTAGCGGTGTCGATAACCATCAAACAAGAGTCAACGGCGGTAAGCGTACGATAGGTATCTTCCGAGAAATCTTCGTGACCTGGAGTATCAAGTAGATTGACCAAACAATCGTCATATGGAAATTGCATTACCGAGGTAGTAATTGAAATACCACGGTCTTTTTCCATTTCCATCCAGTCAGACTTGGCATGTTGCCCTGATTTTTTACCTTTTACGGTACCTGCGGATTGAATCGCTTGACCGAATAACAGTACTTTTTCTGTGATGGTTGTCTTACCAGCATCGGGATGCGAGATGATCGCAAATGTTCGACGCTTGTTTACTTCCTGCTGTTGGATTGACATACGTTACGCTTACCAAAAAATCTAGATTAATATATTGGCCGTGACGCAACAAATTGTAGCTGGCGTCGACGGTTAAATTTTGCACTTGTGCAAAGGCGCAACATTATACAGAAAACAACCATTAAGAGCAGTATCTTTGCGGATAAAATTTGTATTTTTTTCAGCTTTTTGGCTGGAAATATCGATCAGTGGGGCAGTTATAAGCGACGCTGCATAACAATGGCATCTTCGTAACCCGTTGCACATGGGTAATAGCCGGTGCGTCGGTGGGTCTCAGTAAAACCATTTTTAATATACAACATATGAGCTGCTAAGTTGCTGGCGCGTACTTCTAAGTGAATGGTTTTGACCTGCTTGTGCTTAGCAATATCGAGTAAGTCATCAAGCAATATCTGACCTAGGCCTTGACCTTGTGCATCTGGGTGGATACAGATTTCCATTAAGGTCATTTCATCGATAACCACGTCGGCAACATAAAACCCGCAAAGCTGCTCATTGTCACGTATTTGTCGCGACTGATAGCGCCCGCCAATACAGCTGGCAAGAATTTTTTTGCTCCAAGGGTGTTGGTTACTGGCCAATTCTATGGCGTATACAGGCTCGATATCATCTTTAGTAAAGTCGCTAATGCAATGGCTGTGTGATGTCATCTTAGTTCTGGCCAGAAATGTGCTGACACAAAGCCTGCCACAGCTTTCGCTTTAATGTCGAAGAGGACTCTAAATTATTGATATCGGGTGTTATTAGGGTGTTCTGCTGATAGCTCACATCTGCATTGTCGGCAAATTTCCAAGTGAGCTTTTGCAATTGTAGACCGTCTTGTTGAAGAGCAATGTCTTGGGTTTGGACTTGCAATACGTGAAGTACATCGGTCAATAATCGATTAGCCAATAGCATCTGCAGGTTTATCGCCGGCTCTGCTTTTTCTGGCTGTTGAGGTTGTTGCGCTGCCTGTGCAATGTGCGCCGTTTTTGCCGTTTGTGGCGCGGCATCGTGTGTTGACTCAACCGTTGTTAGCGCATCATTTGGGGTTTCTGTTTGTTGTTTAGGTGCTTGCTCTGACGGCTGGGCTGGCTGTTGAACCACCGTTTCTGCCTGTGATGGTTCAGCAAACGCACCTTGACGACGCTGCCAAACGGCAATGCCCATATGCGATAAATGTGAAAACTGTTTTGCGGTTAATGTCATTTTTTTGCTTTTGTATGCTGTTTTAGCGTGCAAGCGTTAACTAGCGGTATGGCCTGACGACGTAAGACTATGATGACAGATTGTGTTAACTGACTCAAACACTAGCCGCAGCTATTAGCAACGTCTAACTGAAAACGGTGCGCATAAGGCTGAAATATATAAGCAGATGCGGCGAACTTATTTAATGAAAACAGATTTAAAAATGGAGATTTACAAAGAAAGAGAAGGAAGATGGCAGGGGTGGAGAGACTCGAACTCCCAACCGTCGGTTTTGGAGACCGCCGTTCTACCAATTGGAACTACACCCCTGCAATGGCTGAGCATTATACCTATGCTTGATCGCCTGTAAAGAGGAATTTTTAAAAAAATATTTAAATGGATAAATTATCAACAATATTAACAAAAAATTAGCGAAAACCTCGATTTTTATTGCGCTATAGTGGAACGAATCAACAGTTTACAGCTTTGCAAATAACAAATTGTTTACATTTATAACGCTTAGTGATTGAATTTTAGTCAATGTATTACTAAGATGATTGCTTGCGACATGAGTCAATAATATGCATTGCTTGAACGAAGACGTTTTTCGATGACAGCAATCAACTTAAAAGGAGTTTAAGTGTGAAGATAATCAAAGCCGTGACCAAGTTTTTTGCCAAACCAGCAAAAACAGAAAATAAAAAAGTTCAGGTTGATTTAAATTACGTTCAAAGTTATGCCCATGCAGATAGTGTGTTTGGCGAATCAGAAGACGCAGCAACAGCTGAACAAAAAATGGATTGCGATAAACAAAAGCAATCTGAAACGGAAATCGCTTAAGCTATTTTTACCCTTTAGCAACAATACAGATGAATTACTTAAGGCGGCAGTAGCGGCCTTTTTTGATGCCTAAAATTCAATGAATGTGTCGATTCTTGCTTTATTTCCGGTATTTTATGCCATTTCACCTGTAACCAAGTGTTGAACTTGGTGAATTTCCTTGCCTATTGCCCGCCACGGTTTTAAAATTAGCCGTTTTTTTTAGGCTTTGGACAAGGTTAACAGCACGGTCATGCGAGTTTCCGATTTTTCATTTGAATTACCAGACGAGTTAATTGCTCGTTACCCTCAGGCTGAGCGCTCTGCGAGTCGCCTGATGAGTGTCGATGGTAATAGTGGCGTTATTGAGCATTTAAACTTCAATCAAATAATCGACAAGATTAATCCCGGTGATTTACTGGTGTTTAATAACACCCGTGTTATTCCTGCTCGCATTTTTGCTACCAAGTCTACCGGCGGCAAAGTCGAAATTCTGGTTGAACGTATTTTAGAAGACAATCGAGTGCTGGCGCATGTGCGTGCATCTAAGACGCCCAAGCCAGGTGCCGAATTGCTTTTGGAAGGTAAAGTTAAGGCAACCATGCTAGCCCGCCACGATGCTTTATTTGAATTGCAGTTCAACACCGAGCAAAGTGTGCTTGAGGTGCTCGAAGAAATCGGTCACATGCCGCTACCACCTTATATCGACCGCCCCGATGAAGACTCAGACAAAGAACGTTATCAGACCGTTTATAATGAAAAGCCTGGTGCGGTAGCCGCGCCAACGGCAGGTCTGCATTTTGAAAAGCAATTATTAGCACAGTTAACAGAGAAAGGCGTTAACTTAGCGTTTATTACTCTGCATGTTGGTGCGGGCACGTTTCAGCCTGTGCGTGTTGATAATATTGATGAGCACATCATGCATTCTGAATACGTTGAGGTGAGTGATGAGGTTGTCGAGCAAATCAAGGCGACTAAAGCTGCCGGTAATCGGGTTATTGCCGTAGGTACTACCTCGGTTCGTTCATTAGAAAGCGCGGCAAAACATGCCAAAGATAATGACCAACCATTGACTGCCTTTTATGGAGATACCGACATCTTCATTACCCCAGGTTATCAATTTGAATTGATTGATGCCTTGGTTACTAATTTTCACTTATCAGAATCAACATTATTGATGCTGGTGAGTGCGTTTAGCGGCTATGACAATATTATGTCGGGCTATAAGATTGCGATTGAACAAAAATATCGCTTCTTTTCTTATGGCGACGCTATGTTCCTGACCCGTCAGGAAAGCAAATAACGTACGCTGATGCTGCCATCAAAGGCATTATTAGCATTATGGTTAATACTTAGACAGATTCTTTGTGGTTAACCTTTAAATACTGCTTGTGGCCTGTTTCGCTGCAACAAAGGATAGATATGAAATACGAATTAATGACAAAAGACGGTAAAGCGCGTCGCGGCCGTCTTGTTTTCGATCGCGGTGTGGTTGAAACACCGGCATTCATGCCCGTTGGTACTTATGGCACCGTGAAAGGCATGACCACCGATGAAGTGGAGGCGACAGGTGCGCATATCCTACTCGGTAATACCTTTCATTTAATGTTGCGTCCTGGTACTGAAATCATCGAACAGCATGGTGACTTGCATGACTTTATGAATTGGCATAAGCCAATTTTGACTGACTCCGGTGGTTTTCAGGTATTCAGTTTGGGCGAAATGCGCAAAATCACCGAAAAAGGTGTAGAGTTTCGTTCGCCGGTAAATGGCGAAAAAATTATGCTTACCCCTGAACGTTCAATGGAAGTTCAACGCAGCCTTGGCTCTGATATTGTGATGATATTTGATGAGTGTACGCCATACCCAGCGACACATCAGGAAGCCAAAGAGTCAATGGAGCTATCATTGCGCTGGGCTAAACGTTCGAAAAAAGCGCATCAGGGTAACTCGAATGCGTTGTTCGGTATCGTACAAGGCGGCATGTATGAAGATCTTCGTGAAATCTCTGCTGCGGGTCTACAAGACATTGATTTTGACGGCTACGCAATTGGTGGTTTATCGGTCGGTGAGCCAAAAGATGAGATGATTCGCATATTGGATCACACACCTGACTTGATTCCTGAAAATAAGCCCCGATATCTAATGGGAGTTGGTAAGCCTGAAGACTTGGTTGAAGGTGTGCGCCGCGGTATTGATATGTTTGATTGCGTTATGCCGACCCGAAATGCCCGTAATGGTCATTTGTTTGTAACCACCGGTGTGGTTAAAATACGCAACGCTAGACATAAAACAGATACAGGGCCATTGGATCCAGAATGTGATTGCTATACCTGTAACAATTATTCCCGAGCTTATTTGCATCATTTGGACAAGTGTAATGAAATACTTGGTTCGCAATTAAACACCATGCACAACCTGCGTTTTTATCAACGTGTAATGCAGGGTTTGCGTGATGCCATTGAGCAGGGTAAATTAGACGAATTTGTGGCAGACTTTTATGCTCTTCGAGATATGGAAGTGCCACCTTTAAAAGCCGAAAAAGAACAACAATAGTCTTTTAAAGGCATCATTTTAAATTTTAATATAAGTAGTAAGAGGAATTTATGGACTTTTTAATCAGTAAGGCACACGCAGCAGACGCCCCACAACAAGGTGGTGGTTTTGAAATGCTTATTATGCTTTTGATCTTCGGTGTGGTTTTTTACTTTATGATCTACCGCCCACAAGCTAAGCGTGTGAAAGAGCACAAGAACCTAATGGAAGCTCTATCAAAAGGCGATGAAGTCCTAACCCAAGGCGGTGTTGTTGGTAAAATCAGCAAAGTTTCTGCAGAAAAAGATTTCGTTATTGTTAGTGTTGCTGATGGCATTGAACTTACAGTACAAAAAGCGGCAATTTCAGCTGTACTACCAAAAGGGACTATGAAGTCTCTATAAGGACTTGTTGTGTTAAACAAATATCCATTATGGAAAAACTTGATGGTGGTGTTTATCGTCGCCATCGCAGCTCTGTATGCGTTGCCCAACTATTACGGTGAAGACCCAGCGGTACAGGTTTCTGGTACCAAAGGTGTGCAAGCCGATGCGGCGACATTGGATGCGGTAACTGAGCATCTAAACTCGCAGGGCATAGCCTATTCAAGTGCGGCACTGAAAAATGGTCAAGTATTGGTGCGCTTTAGCGATTACACCGATCAGCAAGTTGCTAATGAATCACTTGCCGAGCATCTTGGCCGTGAATACTCAGTGGCATTAAACCTAACACCTGCAACACCTGATTGGTTGGCAAGCCTTGGCGGCGCGCCAATGAAACTAGGTCTGGATTTATCCGGTGGTGTTCACTTCTTGATGGAAGTTGACATGGCGACGGCGATGAGCCGTGCGCAGGAAAATATGGTTGGTGATTTCCGCACTCAATTACGTGCTGAAAAAATTCGCTACCGTAGTGTCAAAGAATCTGGCAACGGCGTTGAAATTGTATTTCGCAATGTTGAAGATATCGAACGTGCTGAAACGGTAATAAAGCGCACTTACGCTGACTACTTGTTTTCTGATAACGAAGATCGTATGTCATTAAAAGTGACTATGAGCGATGCCAAATTAAAAGAAACTCGTGAGTATGCACTACAGCAAAACATCACCATCATCCGTAATCGTGTAAACGAATTGGGTGTTGCGGAGCCTTTGGTACAACGTCAAGGTGCTAAGCACATTGTTGTTGAATTACCGGGTATTCAAGATACTGCACGCGCCAAGGAAATTTTGGGTGCAACAGCAACCCTACAATTCCATATGGTTGATCAGGAGCGCGACGTTATGTCTGCGGTCAATGGTCGTGTACCGCCAGGCTCGTTTATAGTTAACGATCAAGATGGTCGTCCACAATTGCTTAAAAAGCGCATTATGTTGCGTGGTGAGCACATTGTTAACGCCAAATCATCACTAGACCAAGAAACCAGCCGCCCACAAGTAAACATCGACTTGGATAACAAAGGCGGTAGCTTATTTTCAAATGCGACGAAAGATAATATCGGCAAGCCTATGGCAACGGTATTTATTGAAAGTAAAGCCGTGGGTAAAAACCCAGATGGCAGCATCAAGTTTGAAAAAGAATTGGAAGTGATCAGTGTTGCGACAATTCAAGCTCGTCTTGGTAAGAGTTTCCGTATCACCGGTCAAGAGTCTCCGGCTGCAGCACATAACCTAGCATTATTGCTTCGTGCAGGTGCCTTGATTGCACCGATTGCTATTGTTGAAGAGCGTACTGTTGGTCCATCTCTAGGTGCCGAAAACGTTGAACTAGGTATGCAAGCCATCATGTGGGGCTTTGTACTGGTCTTGGCGTTTATGGTCATTTACTACAGAAAGTTTGGTTTAGTTGCCAATACGGCATTGGCGGCAAACTTGATTCTTATCGTTGGTGTCATGTCACTTATTCCTGGCGCAACGCTAACCTTACCGGGTATGGCAGGTATTGTTTTGACCGTTGGTATGGCGGTTGATGCCAATGTACTGATCTTTGAGCGGATTCGAGAGGAGCTGCGCGAAGGGCAATCAGTACAACAAGCGATTCATCGTGGTTATGATTCGGCATTCTCAACAATTCTTGATGCCAATATCACCACCTTGATTGCGTCCATTATTTTATTCGCCGTGGGTACCGGTCCTATTAAAGGATTCGCGGTAACCCTATCTATCGGTATTATCACCTCAATGTTTACTTCTATCGTTGGTACACGCGCTGTCGTCAATGCCGTGTGGGGTGGTAAGCGTTTGAATAAATTGTCGATATAGGCCTGGAGTAAGTTATGCAATTATTAAAACTTAAAGAAACCGTGGCCTTTATGTCCTACCGTAAGGTGACGTCAGTGATCAGTCTACTGCTGGTTGTGGCATCACTTGTGTCTCTGTCTGTTAACAAGCTTAACTGGGGACTCGACTTTACTGGTGGTACATTAATTGAAGTTGGTTTTGAACAATCTGCTGACTTGAAACAAGTCCGCAGCGTATTAGAAGCTGGCGGTTATGACGATGCGGTAGTACAACTATTTGGTAGTTCAAATGATGTACTTATTCGTTTAGGTTATCGTGATGATGTCAAAGCAGAAATGCTAGGCAATCAAATCATGGACATGTTAAACGAAGGCACAGGCCAAGAATTGGTAATGCGTCGTATCGAGTTTGTTGGTTCGTCAGTAGGTGAAGAGTTAACAGAACAAGGTGGCTTAGCGATGCTAACGGCACTTATCTGTATTCTTATCTATGTTGCGTTTCGATTTGAATGGCGTTTTGCTTTGGGCTCGGTAACGGCCTTGGCACATGACGTGATTCTAACCTTAGGCTTGTTTTCAATATTGGGCTTAGAGTTTGATTTGACCGTACTGGCGGCGGTGTTGGCGGTAATAGGTTATTCATTGAATGATACCATTGTTGTATCAGACCGTATTCGTGAAAACTTCCGTAAACTTCGTAAAGGCACTCCTGAGGAAGTGATTAATATTTCACTGACCCAGACTCTATCACGTACGATGATCACCTCATTGACCACGTTCTTGGTATTGTTGGCCTTGTTCTTTAAAGGCGGCGCCTTGATTCACGGTTTTGCGACAGCGTTATTGTTCGGTATCATCATTGGTACCTACTCATCAATTTACGTTGCTTCAACCGTAGCGTTAGGTTTAGGTATTTCTAAAGAAGATCTGATCCCTGAAGTTATCGAGAAAGAAGGCGAAGACCAAGAAGGCTTTCCACTATAACCAACGGTTATAGGCATAAGCCCAATTGATTGCCAAAAACCAGCGCTTGCGCTGGTTTTTTTATGCCTGTTATATGAGGGCTGTAGCGATGAATGGTGCGACGGTGAAGAAATTCGATTGCTGTTAAGTACAAAAATCTTATGGATTTTACGGTTTTGGCTTTTCAAATAAGCACCCGCGTTATATGCTGATTTAGCAATAATAACAATAAGAAAGGATGCAAACGTGAAAAAATCCCAGCTATGTTGTGCGCTTACCTTGAGCGCTAGCTTTGGTCTTGCTGCAGAGCCTGTTGAATACCTTGAATTACAGTCAAAAATTAAAAAGCTGAACGTCGAGTATACGGTAAATGAAGACTTTACTGTTGAGCGTACGACTGAACTTGAAGTGGTGGCATTAAATGATAATGTCGCTAAAGAATTGAAAAATTATAGCTTTAACTACAGTACCAGTATTGAAAAATTAAAGGTCATTGAAGCCAAGACCATCAATGCTGATGGCAGTGAAGTTATGGTTCCTGAAGGCAATTATCAGGAAAGCATCAATCGCGGTCACAATGACAACCAGGCAATATATTCTGATCGCACCTCGCTAACCGTTGTCTTTCCTGAGTTAGACGCCAATGATGCAATTTACGTCAAATCGAAAATAGTTGAAATCGAACCTATGTTTCCGGGGCATTTTGCCATTGCCGAGAGTGTTTGGGATCATACCGCATACGATGAACTGAATATCACCATTCGCATGCCGGATGATGTCGTCATTTATCAACAGTTTAACGGTGTTGAAAAGTCAGTGAGTAAAGATGGGGATAGCAAAGTGATTCGTGTCAGCTACAGCAACCCTAAGCCGATTAAAGGCAAACGCAACGACTATTCAACATGGAACGCCAATACATCGAAAGGCTTTATTGTTTCAACGTTTGCCTCTTACCAAGAGGTTGCAGATGCCTATGCCAAAAGAGCCTTACCGCAAGCTGAAGTGACCGATCGAGTACAAAAGCTGGCGGATGAAATTACCGCCGATTTAGTTGATAAAAAGCAAATGGCGAAAGCTCTGTATGAGTGGGTAGCTACTAATATTTCTTATGCCGGAAACTGTATTGGTGTTGGCGCTGTGGTGCCACATCATGTCAATTTTATCCTTGATAATCGTATGGGGGATTGTAAAGACCATGCCACTTTATTAGAGGCATTTTACAAAGCCAAAGGCATCGATAGCAGCCAAGCTTTAATCAACTCAGGTAATCAATATGTATTACCTGATGTGGCGCTGGTATCTGCGGTGAATCACGTAATTACTTATTTACCAGAGTGGGACATGTTCATCGATTCAACTAACCCACACATGCCATTTGAAAGCTTAGCGTTTAACATTGCTGATAAACCGGTGATCATGATTGATGAGCGTTATAAAGTTGCGAAAACGCCAGCGACAAAAGTTGGTGAAAACAAGCAATCGCTCACCTCAAAAATGACCATTAATGCCAATGGTTCGGTAACTGGCGATTTGCAAATTTCCGCCCAAGGTCGAGCCGCTATAGATTTGCGCGCGAGCTTTCGGATGATCACCGAGCAGCAAGAAAAAGAGTGGTTAGAACGTACCTTTAGTTCTCGTAACCAACTTGGTAAAGCGACCCTTACAAAAGATGATCCGAAGCCGCTGAAGAGCGATTTCAATTACTCTTTTGAATTTGAACGCCCAGAATTTATCCAAAGTTCAGGTGCCGGTGGCTTTCATGTGTACCCGTTCGTGCTAACCTCTGGAGCGTTATTTAATTACTTAGATTATTCACAAGAAGAGCTGGTGACAGACGTTATCGCCTGTATGAATGGTTTTTCTGAGGAAGAGTTAGTGTATGAGTTACCACAAAACTTGAAAATTTTAGCAAAACCAGACAACTTTGCCATCAATGAGAACCACATCGAGTTTAAGGCAAGCTATGAACAAGAAGGTAATGTGTTAACCGTTAAGCGTTTTGTTAATGATACAACGCCAGGTAACCTATGTTCTGCCGATTTGGTTAATGCACAGCGCAAAACATTAATGAAAATTAATGAAAACCTTAATTCGCAAGTGATATTTCAATTTACCACCGTGAGCGTAGGCGGCTAATGAATCATCGCATATAAAAAAACGGCCAGCAGGCCGTTTTTTTATAATGCAATAAGGTTAATCCATTGGGATATTACGAGTCCAGTTATAACCTTGTTTAAAATCAATGATATAGTATTCAAAGTCATTAATTTGTGGTGTTAACGTGTCACCACCACCGAGACTAATACTGGTACGGATATTTTCCGTATATAAGTCCTTTATGTCGCAACCTGTGTGCAAATCTTCCATCATAATGCTGTAGGCATTGCCGCTTTCGATTGCGTCACTGAATTCCTCTCGCTCACAACCAACAACACCTTGCTCATATTGGTAATGTAATTTCCCTTTAACGGTTGCAAAGGGTAACTCAGAATCCCAAGTTAAATGAATATCATCCAATATAGGGTCATAACTTTCCGCCGTTGCTGAGTTTTCAACAGTAAACCGTTCAGGTAATTTAAGTTTACTGCGAAATGTTTTCTCTGGTGTTTTTAACGAAATCTCGACATGCTCAAAATCATCAGCATCGTCGATGGCAACTTCATAATAAACATAATCATCATACGGTTCGTTGACGTTGTATTTACCAAGATCGATTTGTTGGTCATCTAAATGCAACAGCAAACCATCATTGAGGTAGGCATTTACATATAAGCTGCCTACTTTTATTTCGACTCTAAAAGAAAAGGATATTTCATCCAGCTCTTGCTCTTGCTCTTGCTCTTGTTGTTGCTCTTGTTGTTGATCTTGTTGTTGATCTTGTTGTTGATTAGTTGAACTGTCGTAGACACGACTAATTTGCCAATCTAGATGTACGCTGTCATCTTCTTTAATGTCTTCAACATCTTTTTTCTCTGCATAGCATCCTGTCATTAATAACACGGCTAAAAGCACAGCATAGCGACTGTGTTTAACATCTAACATCTGTTTATCCTTTAATTAACTTTGTGGCGGGTTTGATGACTCTTCATCGATAAATGGAGTGGCAATAATCATCGCTGGCACAACAGCAACACTAAAAATGATATCTGCGGGTATAGTAAATAACATTAAGCTTTGTGCCGGGTATCCATGCCAAGCGCGATAATCATGAATAAATTGCAGTCGAGCACCGCTTTTAATCACTTCAAAGCGAATAGGCTTACTGTTTAGCTCTGTTAATAAATAACCTTTGCTGTCTGATAACCAGACAATATCGTCGTATCCAAATTCAAGTGTGCCGACTCGCTCACCGTCTTGCTCATGAATGAGGTTGCTGTACGGAAAAAAATGACCGTGTGCAAACAGAAATCCAGAAACTTTCCGGTCGGAATCTTTGATGGCCATTTCAATGCTTTGTTGCGGCTCATCGTTTAGCACTGAACCATGTAATGATTTGGCACCAAAACTGGCGACATAAGACGAAGATACGCAGCCACTTAATAGGCTGATAGTGCAGCAAAGGCAAATTGAAATAAGCTTTTTGAACGACATCCGTGTGTTATTGTATTAGTGATAATTCTCATTCATATTCGTTTGAAAGCAGTTAATTGTCAATAGCTTAAAGTTATATAGGCAGACTTAAATGTATTCGATTATGGTGTCAGCATTGCTGTTATTGCCGCATTAGCATGCACGTCTGTGGTATCTATCAGAGGGGTGTTGCAATCGTCTTGCTGTATCAGTAAACCTATTTCCGTACAGCCGAGAATCACTGCTTGTGCACCGTGTTTCGCTAAGTCTTCGATAATGCGCAAGTATTGCTGTTTGGAATCATGGTTGATAATGCCCTGACACAGTTCTTGGTAAATGACATTGTGTACCAAATCCCGCTGGTTTTTATCGGGTATCACCACATCAATGGCGAACTTATTGGTAAGTCGCGATTTATAAAAATCTTGCTCCATGGTAAATGCCGTACCTAATAAGCCCACTTTATCAATGCCCATAGCCGTTAAGCGCTCACCGGTAGCATCTGCAATATGCAACATTGGGATATCGATGCTCTCTTGCACCTGATCAAACACTTTATGCATGGTGTTAGTACAAATCATTAAAAAGTCGGCACCGGCAGCTTGCACACCCATCGCGGCATCGCTAAGACGCTTGGCAGCTTGCAGCCAATCACCGCTGTGCTGTAGTGCTTCAATCTCGGCAAAGTCGACGCTGTATAAAATGATTTTGCCCGAATGTAAGCCACCAAGCTGGTGTTTAATCCCCTGGTTAATGAGCTGATAATAGGTTTGCGTACTTTCCCAGCTCATGCCACCTAATAAACCGACAGTTTTCATATCAAGTTACCTGCAATGCATTAACAGGCTAAGCCTGTTTAGTTGCCGTCAGTTTAGACCAAACGAACCGCACAAGTTTATAAATAACCCAGCCTGATAGCGCAAACACCGTGGCAAATATGGCAGGTAATATGGTACCAAAGGTGAACGACATGCTAAGGATAAAACCCAGTATAAACTGCGGTTTATAGATAGGCACAAAGATAGCGATAGCAAAAATGAGCGGCGCCAACATCGAAGATATGGCGGTTAAGCCCATACTAAAGGTAATCGATAAAATCACTCCATAGATAAACGCCGCAGTGGCTTGCCACCACACGTATTTTGATACTGGGGTCCGCTTATAAATTAAATTCATCAACACATAGGTGATTAACGGTAAGACGATACCACCCCAAGCATTTGATATTCTTGGTAAGTCTTTGTTGTGTAATAAGTAATGAGCTTCGATGCCGCCATTAAAATATTGCCATAACAAGGTCGACCAGATATAGATGAAACTAGCAGTGGTGACGAGATAAATTGTATTTTTGTTGTTGTCCATAATGAGCATCTAAGACCTAATGTTGTATTACCTTTACTGTACTTGATAGCTGCATCGATATTCAAAGATTAAATGTAAATGGTTTTGTCTGCCATGAAATGCCTGTGTTCAACTCGGTATTGACGATAACTTATTGAAAAAGTTAGTGTATCGTAAGAGAGGTGAGCTGTCGGGTAGTTACCGACATCAAGGATATGAAATGAATAAAATAGATTTTACTCTAGCTTTTCTTTTGTTAGTGGGGACACTCAATTTAATTGGTTGCGATTCAGTTGATACAAATGATAAATCCACTAAAGCGAAACTGGAACAAACCGCAAGCGAGAACGAGCGTTCCTTGTCTAACGTAGATAAGTTATTCGATTCTAATAACTCGTGCGCAGGTGAAAATAAAGTCCTCCCTATTCGCCTAACAATAGATCTGCATAATACGATGTATGCATACAACTCAATTATTACGGAAGATTATTTAGTCTCAATATTAAAATCTCTGCCTAAGGGGTGTGATAATGCTCGTATTACTTTCTTGTATGAAAGTGATGATTCATTGGAATATATCGCTAAAGTGAACTCTATCTTGGAAGAGTCAGGTACTTTTAAAAACTACACTCCAATTTTATTGAAGTTTCCTTCACCAAGAGTCTATTAGTTAAAGGACTAAACATTGAATTTCGCCGCAATGACGGTGAAAATAATAGGTAAAGTGAATGACCTCCTTTGGCACTAAGCTTCCCTTCAAAATCACCTCAAATCTGATGAAGAACCGACCCAAAAATAAGACGGGTGACGCACAGGATGTGCTAACGCTAATTTAAATGGCTTCATGATAGCAGTCCAAGTAAAGCTTGTTACACAATGATTATGGTGGGTATAGTGTATTTAATAATTATAAATTACGCACAGTCATTGGAATAACTATGAAAGCTACAGGCATTAAAATAGACTCTTTGGTTCTAATTTTTTCCTTTATTATTTTTGCCCAGTTACTCACCTTTGTTATTCCCCAAGGCAGCTTTGAGCGTGAACCATTTGCAAAGAATCCTAGCCATGAAATTGTCGTCGCTGGTACCTATGATATGCTGCCAGCAGATGAGCATGTAAGCTTACCTTTATGGCATTTTCTGGATGCGATTACTAAGGGAATGGCTGAAGCACAAGACATTATATTTTTGATTTTTATTGTCGGTGGCGTGATTGAAGTGGTACGTAAAACCGGCGCCATCGATGCAGCATTAATGTCGGCTGTTCACAAGATGGGACACAATCCAAGTGTATTAATATTGGGCTGTTTTGCCATGTTTGGTCTTGGTTCATTTACCATAGGTATGGGGGAGGAATATGTACCATTAATACCTATTCTTGTATCTATGGCTTTGGTGATGAGAATGGATGCGATGGTCGCAATGGCGATGGTTTGGATCCCTTATGGTATAGGCTGGGGCTGTGCCGGTATAAACCCTTTTAATGTATTAATTGCGCAAAACATTGCCGGTATCCCATTAACATCAGGTTGGGAAATTCGTGCTTTAATGATGTTGGCTTTCTTGGCTCTGGGATTTCATCATACTTATCGTTATGCCATGCGAGTTAAAAATGATCCCAGTAAAAGCCTACTTAGCGACGTTAATTATGACGAAGGTTTTACACCGCCCGATGACACCAAAATGAATCTTACACGAACAATGATACTCATTGTTTTTATGGCTGGAATAGGGCTCTTTATTTGGGGCTCCGCTAAATATGGTTGGTATATCACCGAGTTAAATACCATATTCTTAGGTATTGGTTTAGTTGCAGCAATGATAGGTCGATTGGGTGCTACAAACACCAGTGAAGCTTTCCTCAAAGGTGCAAGTCTTATGATTGGTGCAGCTTTAATTGTAGGTTTTGCCCGCACCATATCCGTAGTTTTAGCCGATGGGCAAATTCTCGATAGTATTGTAAATAGTGTTGCGCAATTACTGCAGGGTGTTCCGGCTGAAGTATCAGGTATTGGCATGTTACTTGTGCAATCGCTATGTAATTTCTTTATTCCTTCGGGCTCTGGTCAGGCGTTTGTGACCATGCCAATCATGTCGCCTCTCGCTACATTAACAGGTGTCCCACAGCAAACTGCGGTGCTGGCATTTCAGTTTGGCGATGGTTTTACGAATATGTTTGTACCAACCAGTGCTCTTCTTATGGGCGGACTTGCATTAGGCAGAGTACCTTACATCGCTTGGTTACGATTTATCATGCCGTTAATGGTTAAAATCCTGCTACTCGCGTCAGTATTTATTGTGTTATCTATTCATTTTCCGTTTTAACAGCTTTATGAGAGTAAGTACTTAGGGGGGCTATATTAGATGACGCACAGGATGTGCCAATGCAATTGGCTTCATGGATGAAGGTTGTGTCTTTGTGGCGGTGCTATTTGTTCTGCTTCCGGGCATAAATACATCCCTGATAAATACCCTCTCAGGCTATCCTGCCTTCCGGGCATAAATACATCCCTGATAAATACCCTCTCAGGCTATCCTGCCTTCCGGGCATAAATACATCCCTGTATAAAAAAAAGCCAGGGTTAATACCCTGGCAAAAAGTTACGCATAATTTTTCATTGATGCGATTTTGGAAGTTCTGTTCTTGGCGTGTTCAGCCTCTTTACTTAAAAAGTATGCTGGTTGTTTGCTTGATAGTTGATGCTGTTGTAAAACGTCTACAACCGCACCCATCACGATAAGGCTTGGTGCTTTGATGTTGTTGTCATCAATGCACTGGTTGATTTTTGCAAGTGTGGTGCGCCACACTTGTTGACTGTTTTGTGTACCTCGATAAACAATCGCCACGGGTGTATCAGGGCTTTTCCCGTGCTCTAGCAATTTAGATTCTATAATGCCGGCATTGCCTATACCCATATAAAACACTAGCGTCTGCTTACTATTGACGTATTCATGCCAAGGTAAATCAAGTTCACCGTCGTGTTTAAAATGGCCAGTGATAAAACTGCAGCTGTAGGCAACATCGCGATGCGTTAAAGGGATACCAGCATAACTCGTTGCCCCACTTGCGGCGGTAATACCCGGGATAACATGACAGTTCACATCGTGCTCGAGCAGATGATCAATTTCTTCAGAGCCACGTCCAAAAATAAAGCTATCACCGCCTTTAAGGCGAACAACCTTGAGGCCTTGCTTGGCTTTGGTTAGTAGCGTGTCGTTGATCTGTTGTTGACTCACACATTGCTTGTGTACCGCCTTGCCTACGTATAAACGCTGGCAATTGGCTGGGGTCAAATTGACAATCTCACGACTAACCAGACGATCATAAATAATGACGTCAGCTTGCTGCAAAAAACGCATCGCTTTTATGGTCAATAATTCGGCGTCGCCTGGGCCGGCACCTATCAGTGCGACTTCGCCAGCAACAAATTGTGATTTAGCCTGAATTTTAGTTAATGAATCCATTAGTCATCTTAAGACAGGCTATGCGGTGCCGGTCATTGCAATATGTGTTGAAGTTGTTAATCTTGGGGTAACTATACCTTGATATTAATAACCATAAAGAATCGTATTGTGCTTTTATATGTTAAAAAGTTATTAAGTGTCGTTGCTTTGCTGACACTTAGTTTTATCTCCATAGCCCAGCAAAGTGATGACTTAGTTAAGAAATTCAACATCTTGCCATTACAGCAACGCGCTGAAGTGGTTGATCAAATCTTGCAAAAACGCGTTGATACCTTGTTGCCACAATTAATGCGCCGTTCAAATATTGATATGTGGGTATTAATCTCTCGTGAATATAACGAAGATCCTGTTTTAGAAACCATGCTACCGGGCGATTGGTTTGGTGCCCGTCGCAGAACCATTTTAGTGTTTACCGACCTAGGTAAAGAGCAGGGCGTGCGTGCTGAAGCGATATCTACCTATGATGTATCAGGGGTGTTTAAAAAGGCATGGGATAAAACCACCGAGCCCAATCAAATGCAAGCGCTGGTAAAACTGATAGACCGCTATCAACCAAATCGCATTGGTATTAATGTGTCAGATACATATGGTCTTGCCGATGGTTTAGCAGCAAGTGATAAACAATTATTGCAGCGTCATTTACCCGCGAATTTATCGCAACGTTTGGTATCGGCAGAAGAGTTGGCGGTGAGCTGGCTAGATACCCGTATTGATGAAGAGGTCGAAATGCATCGCAATTTGGTTGGCTTAACCAAGGCGATTATTCATGAGGGCTTTTCGACCAAGGTCATACGTCCACGTAAAACCACCATTGGTGATTTAGTCTGGTGGTTTCGTGAGCGCGTAAATGGTTTAGGGCTCGATACTTGGTTTCAACCTGCGATTCGTTTGCAGCGCAAATACAAAAAAATGGGGGTAAGCCAAGACCCTGACGAAATCATTATGCCAGGTGATTTGTTGCATGTAGATTTTGGTATTCATTATTTACGCCTCAACAGCGATATTCAGCAACATGCCTATGTATTAAAAGCGCAAGAAAAAACCGCGCCGCGATACCTAAAGCAGGCGCTGGGAGAAGGCAATAAATTACAAGACCTGTTATTAAAGCAATTTAAACCCGGTCGCAGTGGTAATGAAATTTTATCCCGTGCTAGAGAACAGGCTTTACTTGCTGGCTTGCGCCCTATGATCTATACCCATCCAATTGGCTATCATGGCCATGGTGCAGGTACCACTATAGGCAAGTGGGATTCTCAGCATGGTGTCGCGGGCGATGGCGACCGTAAGATATATCCTGATGCGGCGTATTCAATTGAATTGAATGTCACAACCTTTGTTAAGGAGTGGCAAAAAGACGTGATGATAATGCTCGAAGAAAACGCTTTTTATAATGGCGATAAAGTTGAGTATTTGGTGCCAAGGCAAAACAATCTAATTTTAATTAACTACAAATAAAAAAAAGGCTGCAGATGCAGCCTTTTTTATTGAATCTATTTTGTGATTACAGCTTTTTCATCGCCGGCGTAAGGTGAGGACGAATATCGGTTAGGATATTCTTTAATACGCGAGCGTTTGCTGCAACGGTATTACCACTTTTAGCGTGGTTGTTGCCACCGGCAAAGTCGCAAACCAATCCACCCGCTTCAATAACCAATAGTTCACCAGCAGCGGTATCCCAAGGTTTTAGACCAAGTTCAAAGTAACCGTCAATACGACCTGCCGCAACATAAGCTAAATCAAGCGCCGCAGAACCTGCTCGACGCATGTCAGCGGTTTTCGCGAATAAGTCTTTGAACATACCAAGGTAGGCATCAATGCTGGCTTTTTGCTTGAAAGGGAAGCCGGTAGCCAATACGGTACCGTTTAATTCTTTCATATTGTTTACGCGAATACGCACATTATTTAGTTGTGCGCCTTTACCACGGCTGGCGGTGAATAATTCACCACGGATTGGATCGTAAATAACGGCTTGGTCTAGTTTGCCTTTAACTTTAAGGGCAATAGATACGGCAAAGTGAGGAATGCCTTTAACAAAGTTGGTGGTACCATCAAGAGGATCGATGACCCATTGGTAGTCAGCATCTTTACCCGCAATAATACCGCGTTCTTCGGAAATAATAGAATGATCAGGATACGACTTTAAAATAGTATCGATGATGATCTGCTCAGCTTGTGTATCAACATTAGTAACAAAATCGTTGCTACCTTTGGCTTCTATTTCTATCTTGTCCGTTTGCTCAAAAGTGCGAGCAATAACGTTACCGGCACTACGCGCAGCGCGCACAGCGATATTCAGCATTGGATGCATGTGTGACTACCTTATTTTAGAAAGAACAATTTTGACCAGTCTCATTCGCTGGTCTGCAAAACGGCGCGCAGTATAACAAATGCGAATTAAAAAAGCGATAGAGGATCAAAACTGTTGGAAGTTGGCTAATAGTTATAGTTCAATCATAGCTATTTTCAACTTAACCCCTTTGCTAACAAGGCTTTTACTTTTTATAAACAAAAGCAAGGTGTCATAAATAAATGCTCTAATAAGAGCAAATAATTTTGATCTTTTTTGTTAACGAAATATGCT
The DNA here is from genome assembly GCF_004752005.1 of Thalassotalea sp. HSM 43. Taxonomy (NCBI): domain Bacteria; kingdom Pseudomonadati; phylum Pseudomonadota; class Gammaproteobacteria; order Alteromonadales; family Colwelliaceae; genus Thalassotalea; species Thalassotalea sp. HSM 43. The sequence continues at coordinate 2,919,227 of NZ_CP038493.1, forward strand.
AATTTTAACGACAGGAAATCTTGTGCTGTGTTAAAATCGCGGCAATTTTCCAAATCAAGAAACAAATTATGTTAGATAACGTTCGAATTGTACTGGTAAACACCTCTGATTGCCGCAATATGGGCAGCGCTGCTCGGGCGATGAAAACCATGGGCCTGAAAAACCTGTATTTGGTTGACCCTATGGAGATGCCGAACGGCCAAGCGCAAGCTTTGGCGGCGGGTGCGACAGATGTATTAGCCAATGCTAAAGTGGTAAGCACATTGGAAGAAGCAATCACCGATTGTGGTTTGGTTGTTGGCACCAGTGCTCGCTCGCGCACCTTACCTTGGCCTATGCTTGAGCCAAGAGAGTGCGGTGCCAAAATGGTCGAAGAAGGGCAGACATACCCTGTCGCTTTGGTGTTTGGTCGCGAAAGCAGTGGCTTAACCAATGATGAATTACAACTTTGTCATTATCATGTATGTATTCCGGCAAACCCTGAATACAGCTCATTGAATCTAGCGATGGCAGTACAAACGTTAAGTTATGAAGTGCGCGTGAACTATTTGCAAAGTGTTGACGCTCAGCATCAACCTAAGCCAGAGCAAGACAGCGAAGAGCAGTATCCTTTGGTCGATGAAACGGAACGTTTTTATCAGCATTTTGAATCAGCGATGGAAAAGACCGGCTTTATTCAGCCGAAGCATCCAGGCATGATCATGACGAAAGTACGTCGTTTGTTTAACCGTGCCCGACCTGATGGCAAAGAGCTAAAAATGCTTCGCGGCATTTTAGCGTCAATCGATAAGTCGGTAAAATAAGCAGCAACTAAATTAGGACAACTATGTTTGCTAGAATCAGAGAAGATATAAAAAGCGTATTTGACCGCGACCCAGCGGCTCGAACCACGTTTGAAGTGCTTACCAACTATCCGGGGCTTCATGCCATTTGGGGGCATTGTCTATCGTCTTGGTTATGGCAAAAAAATCTTAAATTACTGGCGCGCATAGTTTCAACGCTAATACGTTGGGTTACCGGTGTCGAAATTCACCCAGGTGCAACCATTGGTCGTCGCTTTTTTATTGATCACGGCATGGGCATCGTTATTGGTGAAACCGCTGAGATTGGCGATGATTGCACGATTTACCATGGCGTCACGTTAGGTGGTACCAGTTGGGATGCCGGTAAACGTCATCCTACCTTAGGTAATAATGTGGTGATTGGTGCTGGCGCAAAAGTCTTAGGGCCGTTAAGTGTTGGCGCGAATGCCAGAATTGGTTCTAACGCCGTGGTTGTTAAAGATGTGCCAAGCGGCGCGACCGTGGTCGGTATTCCCGGGCGTGTGGTTAGCAATGGTCATGATGCCGAGCAAGACAAGCGTAATGAGTTAGCCAGTAAATATGGTTTTGATGCCTACGCTGTATCAGAAGATAATCCAGATCCGGTTGCCAAAGCCATTGGTCGAGTGCTTGATCACGTCAATCTGATGGACGCAAAATTGCAGGAAATGACCTGCGAATTAAATAAATTAGGTGGTAATGTTTGCGAAGACGAACTGCCTGAATTACATGTCACCGAGTTTGCCGAAGCTGAAAAGAGTGCCGCCAAACGTCGTCAATCCGAACAAGAAAAGTTTGATCCTAAAATTTAAACTTGCCGTAACAATAATTCCTTAGTAAAATAGTCAGGTATTAGTTTGACTATTTTATGTGGGTATTTAGTTGACTATTTTGTATGGATAAGTAAAATGCGCTGTGATTAATACATACAGGCTACATTTTGCCACATTTTTTGCGCTAAATACCCCCTTTAACTGTAACAATAATGTAATAGCAAAATTGCTATGGTTAGAGCATTTTACTTCAGGTTGAGAACATGAAACTGACTTCTAAAGGTCGCTATGCCGTTACCGCTATGCTGGATGTTGCTATCCATGCTGAAAGTGGTCCTGTGCCTTTGGCGGATATATCTGAAAGGCAAGGTATCTCGCTGTCTTATTTAGAGCAGCTGTTTTCAAAGCTACGTAAACATGGCTTGGTTAGCAGTGTGCGAGGTCCTGGTGGCGGTTACCGCCTAGGTCGCTGTTCAGCAAAGATTGCTGTTGCCGATGTGATAAGTGCCGTTGATGAGAGTGTCGATGCGACTCGATGTCAAGGCCAAGGCAACTGTCAAGGCGGCCATAAATGTTTAACCCACAATTTGTGGAACGATTTAAGTGAACGCATTGCCGATTTTCTAAGCGGTATCACCTTAAGTGAGCTCGTAAATCAAGGCGATGTACAGCAAGTTTCGGAACGTCAGGATGCTGAATACATTAGTAATCACCAGCAAAAACCCGTCGGAACCGTGATATCAACGAAAAGCATTATTAACGAGTGGTAATACACCCGTTTACGTAAGAGAGAATTTTTGATGAAGTTACCTATTTACCTAGATTATTCAGCAACAACGCCAGTAGACAAACGTGTTGCTGATAAGATGGTGCAATACATGACCAATGATGGCATTTTTGGCAACCCAGCGTCTCGCTCGCACAAGTTTGGTTGGCAAGCAGAAGAAGCAGTTGATATCGCTCGAAATCAAATTGCTGATTTAATCAATGCCGATCCTCGTGAAATTGTATTCACCTCTGGTGCAACAGAATCAGATAACCTAGCGATTAAAGGCGCTGCTAATTTTTACAGCAAAAAAGGTAAGCACGTTATTACCTGTAAAACTGAGCATAAAGCCGTACTTGACACCTGTCGTGAACTTGAGCGTCAAGGTTTTGAAGTAACTTACCTAGACCCAGAAGCTGATGGTCTAATCGATTTAGCTAAGTTAGAAGCGGCAATGCGTGATGACACCGTGCTTGTTTCTATCATGCACGTAAACAATGAAATCGGTGTCATTCAAGACGTCGCAGCAATTGGCGAGTTATGTCGTTCTCGTAAAATCGTATTCCATGTAGATGCGGCACAATCAGTCGGTAAAATTCCGGTAGATATGCAAGCATTGAAAGTTGATTTACTGTCGATTTCGGCACACAAAATGTACGGTCCAAAAGGTATCGGTGCATTGTTTGTTCGTCGTAAGCCTCGTATCCGTTTAGAAGCACAAACACACGGTGGTGGTCACGAGCGTGGTATGCGCAGTGGTACATTGCCGACTCACCAAATCGTTGGTTTTGGTGAAGCATGTCGAGTTGCCAAAGAAGATATGCAACAAGATCTTGAGCATGTAACGGCTATGCGTGATCGTTTATGGGCTGGTATCAAAGAAATGGACCAAGTATTCGTTAACGGTGATTTCAGTCAACGTTACCCAGGTAACCTGAATGTGAGCTTTAACTTTGTTGAAGGCGAATCATTAATTATGGCATTGAAAGACTTGGCAGTATCGTCAGGTTCAGCCTGTACGTCAGCAAGTTTAGAACCATCTTATGTACTGCGTGCTCTTGGTCTTAACGACGAATTAGCACACAGTTCAATCCGTTTCAGCTTTGGTCGGTTCACCAAGGTAGAAGAAGTGGATTACGCAATAGAACTTATTAAAAATGCAATTAATCACTTACGTGACATGTCACCACTATGGGAAATGTTCCAAGACGGTGTTGATTTAGACAAAGTAGAGTGGGTTGGTCACTAGGTAATTAGTGAAAAGAATTCAGAGGTAAATTATGGCTTATAGTGAAAAAGTTATCGATCATTACGAGAATCCACGTAACGTAGGTTCATTTGATAAAAACGACCCTAGCGTTGCAACCGGTATGGTAGGCGCACCAGCATGTGGTGACGTAATGAAGTTGCAATTAAAAATTGATGAGCAAGGTATCATTGAAGACGCAAAATTCAAAACCTACGGTTGTGGTTCTGCTATTGCTTCTAGCTCATTGGTTACTGAGTGGGTTAAAGGTAAGTCTATTGACGAAGCTGCGGAAATCAAAAACACCGCAATCGCTGAAGAATTAGCGTTACCACCAGTTAAAATTCATTGTTCGATTTTAGCCGAAGATGCAATCAAAGCAGCAATCGACGATTACAAAGCGAAGAAAGAAGACTAAGTTATGGCAATTTCAATGACGCCAGCGGCGTCTGAGCGCGTAAAAACGTTTTTGCTAAACCGAGGCAAAGGTGTAGGCCTGCGTCTTGGTGTAAAAACGACAGGCTGTTCAGGTCTGGCCTATGTGTTGGAGTTTGTTGATGAAGTTAACCCAGATGACGCTGTGTTTAATATAGACAGCGTTAAAATCATCATTGATGGTAAGTCATTAGTTCATCTTGATGGTACTGAATTAGACTTCGTCAAAGAAGGTTTGAACGAAGGTTTTAAATTTACCAATCCAAACGCCAAAGGCGAATGTGGATGTGGTGAAAGCTTCAGCGTGTAATGAAATCGCAACTTTCAGTTGATTTTATTCTGTAAAAGAGAATAACACTTTGGATTATTTTCAATTGTTTGGTCTTGAGGCCAACTTTGAGCTCGATCTGGCAGAGCTATCTGCAACTTATCAAGCACTACAAAAAACGGTCCACCCGGACCGTTTTGCACATTCGTCTGCACAAGAACAAATGATTGCGGTGCAAAAGTCTGCAGAAATCAATGATGCTTTCCAAACCTTAAAGCAACCTATTGCTCGCGGTGAATATTTGCTGACCCAACGTGGTGTCGAACTGCCGTCGGAACAACAAAGCTTTGCTGATGTTGAATTTTTGATGCAGCAAATGGAGCTAAGGGAAATGCTTGGTGAGGTCGAACACGCCAGTGATCCTGATTCGGCGTTGTTTGCCGCACAAGAAACGCTCGATATCCAATCACAAAGTTTATGGCAGCAGCTTAAGGCGAGCATTGTTAGCAACAGCGAAAGCGATAACAAAGCAGCGGCTGAAACCCTGAGAAAGCTAAAGTTTTATCAAAAATTACAGATAGAGCTTGAACGAATTGAAGACAAGCTGTTCGATTAGAACGGCAAAGAGTACGAATATTAGCTATGGCATTATTACAAATCGCTGAACCGGGACTAAGCAGTGTTCCGCATCAACACAAACTGGCAGCAGGTATCGATTTAGGTACGACGAATTCACTGGTCGCCAGTGTTATGAGTGGTCTACCGAAGACCTTGGTTGATTCCCAAGGAAACGATATCTTACCGTCGATTGTGAGCTATCAAAGCAAAGGTGTTTTGGTTGGTGATAAAGCCAAAGCACAAGCTATTAATGACCCACAAAACACCATTGTTTCGGCGAAACGCTTGATTGGTCGCTCGTTGCAAGATATTCAGCAAAAGTATCCATCATTGCCATATAACTTTTGTGGCGATGCATCTCACCCGTCAATTGAAACCCGCCAAGGGATCAAAAACCCTGTGCAGGTATCGGCTGACATATTAAAGACCTTGGCTGAACGTGCCGAGATGTCGTTAGGCGGTGAATTACAAGGTGTGGTTATTACCGTGCCTGCTTACTTTGATGATGCGCAACGACAAAGTACCAAAGATGCAGCAACCCTAGCGGGTTTAAATGTACTGCGACTGCTTAATGAACCGACGGCGGCTGCCGTCGCTTACGGTCTTGATAGTGGTCAAGAAGGCGTTATTGCCGTTTATGACCTTGGTGGTGGTACATTTGATATTTCCATTTTGCGCCTAAATAAAGGTGTCTTTGAAGTGATGGCCACCGGCGGTGATTCTGCGCTAGGCGGCGATGATTTTGACCATGCTTTATCTGATTTTATTGTCAGCCAAGCTAGTTTAACCCGTCCACTTTCACATGAAATGGAACGTCAGGTATTGATGCAAGCAACGTCGGTAAAAGAGCGTTTGTCTGCAGCACCTGTGACCGAATGCCAGCTTACCTTAGAAAACGGCGAGTCGTGTCAATTTGAGGTAACTCGTGGTCAATTTGATGAGCTAGTCAAACCTTTGGTCAGCAAAACCTTGCGTGCTTGTCGTCGTTCATTAAAAGATGCCGGCGTTAGCAATGAGCAAGTGCTTGAAGTCGTTATGGTTGGTGGTTCAACACGAGTACCATTGGTGCGTGAAGAAGTCGGCAAGTTTTTCCAACGCCAACCCTTAACCTCGATTGACCCAGACAAAGTGGTCGCGGTAGGTGCGGCGATACAAGCAGATATCTTAGTGGGTAACAAACCTGAAAGCGACATGTTATTGCTTGATGTGACGCCATTAAGTTTAGGCTTAGAGACCATGGGTGGATTAGTTGAGAAGGTTATTCCTCGCAATACCACCATTCCGGTTGCTAGAGCACAAGAATTTACCACTTTCAAAGATGGTCAAACGGCGATGGCGATTCATGTTGTTCAAGGTGAGCGTGAACTGGTTGAAGACTGTCGTTCATTAGCGCGATTTGAATTGCGTGATATTCCGGCAATGACCGCCGGTGCCGCACATATTCGTGTCACCTTTAAAGTCGACGCGGATGGTTTGCTAAGTGTTAGCGCCATGGAAAAATCGACCGGTGTTGAAGCGTCTATTGAAGTGAAACCTTCGTTTGGTTTGCAAGAAGATGACATCGTGCAAATGTTAAAAGACTCTATGGCTCACGCCAAAGGGGATATGGACGCACGAATGCTGAAAGAACAGCAAGTCGAAGCTGCCCGAGTACACGAGAGCGTGACGGCCGCGGTAGCCGCAGATGCGAGTCGATTACTGTCCGAAGATGAGCTAAATGCCATCAACGGAGCATTAATCGAATTAATTAAAATCAGTCAAGGTGATGATATTGCCGCCATTGAAGCAGCAATTGAGTCGGTTGATAAAGTTACGGCCATATTTGCTGAACGTCGCATGGACTCGTCCATTCGCGAGGCGTTGGCTGGCCATTCGGTAGATGAGGTTTAATCATGCCACAAATTATCTTTCTTCCTCATGAGGAATTATGTCCAGACGGTTTAGCAGTCGAAGCTGATACCGGTGAGACGGTATTAAATGTCGCGCTAAAAAACGACATCCCAGTAGAACACGCTTGTGAAAAAGTGTGTGCCTGTACAACCTGTCATATGATCATCCGTGAAGGTTTTGATTCATTGCAAGAAAGCGATGAACTTGAAGACGATATGCTTGATAAAGCATGGGGCTTAGAGCCTGAATCTCGCTTGGGTTGTCAGGCCATTATTGCCGATGAAGATTTGGTTGTTGAAATACCAAAATACACGGTGAATATGGTGTCTGAAAATCACTAGCTAGCCGGTACGTAAAGCAAACTGTTTATTAAGGCCCGAAAGGGCCTTTATTGTTTGTATTGTTTGTTAAAAAAGGTATTTTTTGTCGAACTTGCCGCTTTCATCACAAAAAGCGCATTTTTTCGCTAAATAAGTCTAAAAAGACCGTGTACAACAACGGTTCATTCGGGCAAAATAAAGCCAATTTTTTTTCTATCCAAATTATCAGAGGAAATTCCATGCTAACTCGTGATATGAACATTGCTGATTTCGATGCAGAATTGTACGAAGCAATGACTAATGAAGTAGAGCGTCAAGAGCATCACATTGAGTTGATCGCGTCTGAAAACTACACCAGTCCGCGCGTTCTTGAAGCACAAGGTTCACAATTAACCAACAAATACGCCGAAGGTTACCCGGGCAAGCGTTACTATGGTGGTTGTGAGTTTGTTGACATCGCAGAAGAGTTAGCCATCAAACGTGCCTGTGAATTATTCGATGCCGATTATGCCAATGTACAACCACACGCTGGTTCGCAAGCAAACTCTGCCGTATTCATGGCATTGTGTACGCCAGGTGCCAAAGTGTTAGGTATGAGCCTTGCACACGGTGGTCACTTGACGCACGGTAGTGGTGTTAACTTCTCTGGTAAATTATACGAACCAATCCAATACGGTTTGCACCCAGAAACTGGCGACATTGACTACGCCGAAGTTGAGCGTTTAGCGGTTGAACACAAGCCAGAAATGATCGTTGCAGGTTTCTCTGCATTCTCTGGTATCGTTGATTGGGCTCGTTTCCGTGAGATCGCTGACAAAGTTGGCGCTTACCTTATGGTTGATATGGCTCACGTTGCTGGTCTTATCGCTGCGGGTCTATACCCGAACCCACTTCCACATGCACACGTTGTTACTACAACGACCCATAAGACTCTTGCCGGTCCTCGTGGTGGTCTTATTCTTTCTGCATGTGGTGATGAAGCTATTTACAAAAAGCTTAACTCAGCGGTATTCCCTGGTGGTCAAGGTGGTCCTTTGATGCACATCATCGCTGCCAAAGCTGTTGCTTTTAAAGAAGCACTTGAGCCTGAATTTAAACAATATCAGCAAAAAGTATTAGATAACGCCAAAACTATGGTTCGTGTTTTACAAGAACGTGGTTACAAGGTGGTATCAAACGGTACTGAAAACCACTTATTGTTGTTAGATCTAATTGACAAAGACATTACTGGTAAAGACGCTGATGCGGCACTAGGTCGTGCGTTTATCACTGTGAATAAGAACTCGGTTCCAAATGACCCGCGTTCACCATTCGTAACCTCTGGTTTGCGTCTAGGTACACCAGCAATCACTCGTCGTGGTTTTGCTGAAGCAGAAACTGCAGAGCTGACCGGTTGGATTTGTGACATTCTTGATGACATCAATAATGAGCAAACAATTGATGCGGTTCGCGAGAAAGTGATCGAGCTTTGTTCTCGTTTCCCTGTTTACGCATAAATTGTCGTAAATCGTGATAAAAAAATGGTCGCACTTTGCGACCATTTTTTATTTTGTTAAAGTGTCGTTATAACTCTAAATAATTCTGGAAAACTATGCATTGTCCGTTCTGTTCCGCTACAGAAACTAAGGTAATTGATTCACGCTTGGTCAGTGATGGCCATCAGGTACGTCGCCGTCGTGAATGTTTGGAATGCCGTGAAAGGTTTACCACCTTTGAAGGGGCTGAACTGGTGATGCCAAGAATCATTAAACGTGATGGTTCAAGAGAACCTTTTAACGAAGACAAATTGCGCAGTGGTTTATTACGTGCATTAGAAAAGCGCCCAGTTAGCATTGAAGAAATTGAAGCGTCAATTAACAAACTTAAGTCAAAATTGCGAGCAACAGGCGAGCGCGAAGTGAGCAGTGAATTGCTCGGTAACATCATTATGGATGAGCTAAAGCTGCTGGATAAGGTCGCTTATGTACGATTTGCCTCTGTCTATCGTTCTTTCGAGGACATTAGAGAGTTTGGCGAAGAGATTGCTCGTTTAGGTGATGATAAAAATTCAGGGTAATAACCTACACTTATCAAATCATGATAGATAGCCACGAATATTACATGCAGTTGGCAATAAAGCTTGCCGACAAAGGACGATACACCACATCACCAAACCCAAGAGTTGGTTGTGTATTGGTGCGCGACTCGGTAATTGTTGGTCAAGGATTCCATGTTAAAGCGGGTCTTGGTCATGCCGAAGTTAACGCCATTAAAGATGCCGGCGATAAAGCCTCCGGCGCAACGGCTTATGTCACCTTAGAGCCTTGCAGTCACTTTGGCCGCACGCCACCGTGCGCGCAAGGTTTGATTGACGCCGGTGTGCGTCAGGTGGTGTTTGGCATGCAGGATCCAAATCCCTTGGTTAGTGGTCGCGGCATTAAGATGCTGCAACAAGCCGGTATTGATTGTATCGGCCCGGTACTTGAACACGCCTCTCAGCAACTTAACCCAGGCTTTATAAAGCGCATGACCCAAGGGTTACCCTTAGTGCGTTGCAAACTCGCCGCAAGCCTTGATGGTAAAACCGCAATGGCCAGTGGTGAAAGTCAATGGATAACCTCACCTGCGGCGCGCCGTGATGTGCAATCTTATCGCGCACAAAGTTGTGCCATCATTAGTGGTGCTGACACGGTAATTACCGACAATGCGCGATTAAATGTACGTTATCAGGAGCTTAGCAACGTTAATGGCTCAAATGATAGCGATTTAAGGCAACCTGTAAGAGTCATCATTGACACAAAGCATCGTTTAACGCCTGATTTAGCGTTATTCTCCATTGATGCACCAATAATTTTAATTCGTACAGAGCTTGAAACTGGGCACAACTGGCCTCATTTTGTTGAACAGATGCAAGTTAAGAAAGCTAATGACTTTGCTGATTTGTCTGATCTGATGCTAAAGCTTGCAGAGCGTGGCTTAAATGAAATCTGGCTCGAAAGCGGACGGCGTTTAGCCGGCGCATTTTTTGCGGCAAATCTGGTTGATGAACTGATCCTGTATCAAGCACCTAAATTGCTATCGGATGATGCGATGGGATTATTGCAGATTCCGGGTTTGAACTCGTTGTCAGCGGCGATAAATCTTAATATCAAAGACATCCGTAAAATAGGCCAGGATGTACGTTTTATTTGCCATATTGTTAAAGACTAATTTAACAGCTTAGTTTCGAAATTTATTAGGAAATAGTATGTTTACCGGAATTATTGAAGCCATAGGATCTATTGCTTCGATTAGCGTTAACTCACAAGGTGCTCGCATTAAAGTTAATGTCGGCAAATTGGATATGAGTGATGTCAAACTGGGCGATTCAATCGCCACCAACGGCATTTGTTTAACTGTGGTTGACTATGACAAACAAAGTTACAGTGCCGATGTTTCTATGGAAACATTAAAGCGAACTGGCTTTGCTCATTATCAAGCTGGCGATAAGGTAAACCTTGAAAAAGCGATGTTACCGACCACCCGATTCGGTGGCCATATTGTCAGTGGGCATGTCGATGGTGTTGCCACCATTCAAAGCATACAGCAAGTTGGCAACGCAACCGAATATTGGCTCGAATTGCCACATAGCCTAAAACAATATGCGGCAGAGAAAGGCTCTATTACTGTTGATGGTACCTCATTGACCATTAACTCAGTTGCAGATAATCAATTTCGCTTAACAATTGTGCCGCATACCATTGAAGAGACTATTATTAGTAGCTATCAAGTTGGTAGCCAGGTGAACCTTGAAGTTGACGTGGTTGCTCGATATTTAGAACGTTTGCTGTTTTGTCAAAATGAATCAGCAAGCAAAACCTCTGGCGTAACAGAAGAATTGCTGATCAACAGCGGTTTTATGAAAGGTTAAATTTATGAAGTTAAATACACCACAAGAAATCATTGAAGATATCAAACAGGGTAAAATGGTTATCTTGATGGATGATGAAGATCGTGAGAACGAAGGCGATTTCATCATGGCAGCAGAAAAAGTAACGCCAGAGGCGATTAACTTTATGGCCACTCATGGTCGTGGTTTGATTTGTATGCCAATGTCACGTGAAAAGTGTGAAAAGCTGAAGTTACCTTTGATGGTTGATAAGAACGACGCTCAGTTTACCACCAACTTTACGGTATCTATTGAAGCCGCTCGCGGTGTCACTACCGGTATTTCCGCTGCGGACCGTGCGACAACAGTACTTGCCGCCTGTGATCCAGAAGCGGACCATCGCTCTATTGTCCAACCTGGGCATATCTTCCCGTTAATCGCCAAAGACGGTGGCGTATTAAATCGTGCAGGGCACACCGAAGCCGGTGTTGATTTGGCTCGCATGGCTGGTTACGAATCTGCGGCGGTGATTGTTGAAATTCTTAATGAAGACGGCACCATGGCACGTCGCCCAGACTTAGAAGTCATCGCCGAAAAGCATGATGTGAAGATGGGTACCATTGCCGACCTTATCGAATATCGTAATGAGACTGAAACCACCATCAGTCGCGTTAGTGAGTGCAAACTGCCAACTCAATACGGTGAGTTTGACCTTGTTGCATTTACCGATACCATCGATGGCATGACACATTTTGCACTAAGCAAAGGTGAGATCAATGCCGATCAGCCAACGTTAGTGCGTGTTCATCTTGAAAACACCTTCCGTGATTTACTGTTCTCTACCAGAGACAGCAAAAATACCTGGCCAATTCACAATGCGTTAGAAAAAATTGGCAACGAAGGCGGTGTATTGGTATTGCTTGGTAAACATGAATCGCCGCAACAGTTGCTTGAGCAAGTGAAGAAATATGCGATTCAAGATTCAGGCGAAGAAGTCAATGAGATTATCAAACACGTTGGTTCACGCAATGTCGGTGTCGGATCACAAATTCTGGCTAATTTAGGTGTTGGCAAAATGCGCTTATTAACGTCGCAAACCAAGTACCATTCATTAGGCGGCTTTGGTTTAGAAATCGTTGAGTATATTGCTGAATAGCAAAACGTATATCGTTAACAACAAAAAGCCGGACTTAATCCGGCTTTTTTATATCTATTTTTAGTAGCTCAAGATAACAGTCTAAGCGGTTTTGCCACGTAGCTTTTGTACCATGCTGACGACCGCTAATACGATTGCGCCCGCAATGACACCACTGACGCCGTTGTATAGCGGGTCAATAAGCAATGACCAACCGGACACCTGTGAGTTTAACCACTGCAAGCCATGATGCAGTATCGGCGTGCCATGAACTATGATGCCACCACCCACTAAAAACATCGCGGCAGTACCGACAATCGCCAACGTTTTCATTAGTTTTGGCGCAAATGCTAATAAGCCCCGACCAATACTGCGCTTTAATCCTGCCATGGCGGTTGTCGCTTGATCTTTAATAAGGTGTAAGCCTAGATCATCGAGCTTAACAATCGCCGCCACCAAACCATATACACCTATGGTCATCAGTACCGCGATTAATGAAATAACACTGGCTTGGTCAACAAAGGCTTTATCTTGCACTGTGCCAAGTGCAATAACGATTATCTCTGCCGACAAAATGAAGTCGGTTTTTATCGCGCCTTTAATCTTATCTTTTTCATAGTCGACCATATCCACGGATTCATCCGCTAAGGCCGCTAAGTCTTGTTGATGCTCGCTGTCGGTTTGCGCTTTATCGGCAAACATACTGTGGGCGATTTTTTCGACCCCTTCAAAGCATAAGAACAAACCACCGACAATTAATAACGGCGTAATTAGCCATGGGGCAATGCTGCTTATCAACAATGCCGATGGCACGAGAATCAGCTTATTTATAAAAGAGCCTTTTGCCACAGCCCAAACGACGGGTAATTCTCGGTCGGCTTTTACCCCGGAAACTTGCTGTGCATTTAGAGCCAAATCATCGCCTAACACGCCAGCGGTTTTCTTTGCTGCGACCTTAGTCATTAACGCAACGTCGTCGAGTGCCGTTGCTATTTTATCAATCAGTGCCAGTAGGCTGGTGCCAGCCATAAATCATCCTTATTTACACAGTGTTATATGATTTGAAAATATCATCTTCAATAGGCCATAGTATGCCTGCTTCTTGGCGTTATACAAGCAAGGCAATATGAGCTTAATAATCATCTACCCATAATGCCACCCCAAAAACTGGCAAAGAAGCTACGAAAGACGCCGCGAGAGAAGCCGCGAGAGAAACCTTAGTAACGAGTCATAAAAAAACGCAGCTCATGGCTGCGTTTTTGTGTGCGAGCTATTGCCAGCGATTAGCTGTGGAATTGCTCACAGGCGATTAATGTATTTTCAATCAAGCTGGCCACAGTCATTGGTCCTACACCACCTGGTACAGGGGTAATGTATGCAGCGCGATCTTTTGCTACTTGATACTCTACATCACCGACAAGTTTGCCTGTTTCAAGACGGTTAATACCAACATCGATGACAATCGCACCTTCTTTGATCCAACTGCCAGGAATAAATTCTGGTTTACCAACCGCAACCACTACCAAATCCGCATTACGAACTTTTTGCTCTAGGTCTTTGGTAAAGCGGTGTGTTGTTGTTGTTGTACAGCCAGCCAGTAGCAATTCTAACGTCATTGGTCGGCCAACAATATTTGAAGCGCCTACAACGACGGCTTCTAAACCGTGTGGCTTAACACCGGTTGACTCAATTAACGTCATGATACCTTTTGGTGTACATGGACGCAGACCCGGTTGACGTAGACACAGTTTACCGACATTTGATGGGTGGAAACCGTCGACATCTTTGTCAGGGTGAATATGCTCAATAATCAAGTTGGCATCTAAGCCTTCTGGTAGTGGCAATTGCACCAAAATACCGTCGATCTCAGCATCGTTATTAAGTTTATCAATTAACTGATAAAGCTCATCTTGTGTGGTTGTAGCAGGCATGTCATATGACTTAGAGATAAAGCCTACTTCTTCACATGCACGACGTTTACTGCCGACATAGACTTGAGAGGCCGGATCTTGACCGACAAGAACAACAGCAAGGCCGGGCGCTCTTTTACCTTCACTCAGACGTTGCGCTACTTTATGTTTCACTTCGGTACGAATTTGCTGGGCGATGGCTTTACCATCAATAATTTTCGCAGACATAGGTTCTTTTAACAGTAATTGGCATAAAATTCGGCGCTATTTTCTCATAATTTCGACATGCCGTGTAGTGCTTACATTCGTAATCACTAAATAAAAATGTGCAAAGCATAAATAACTGATCTGAGTTAATACCATGATCGTTAATAGAATATGACTTTATGGCTATTTTTTGCGCCTTTTTTTATTAAATGATGTAAAATTGTACGAACGATAAAAATATCGCAAAAAACAATTGACGACCTCGGAACACATAGGTAATATGCGCATCCGTTGAGAGACACAACAGTGTTTCCAACACTAGAGAAAATCGGTGATTAGCGCAGCTTGGTAGCGCACTTGGTTTGGGTCCAAGGGGTCGCAAGTTCGAATCTTGCATCACCGACCACTTTCTCTTGCATTAGCATTATTAACTTTTCATCTTAGATAAGTTGATATAACCTGTAAGGTGTTGTGCGCCCTTAGCTCAGCTGGATAGAGCAACGGCCTTCTAAGCCGTAGGTCGCAGGTTCGACTCCTGCAGGGCGTGCCATTCAGTGGTGGCTGTAGCTCAGTTGGTAGAGCCCCGGATTGTGATTCCGGTTGTCGTGGGTTCAAATCCCATCAGCCACCCCACTTATCCTTATATAGTCGGTGATTAGCGCAGCTTGGTAGCGCACTTGGTTTGGGTCCAAGGGGTCGCAAGTTCGAATCTTGCATCACCGACCACTTTCTCCCCAATTTCTAAAACTTCACAGTATTCAAATTTCTTAACTTAATTCTGAATTCGAACTTGCGAAGCAAGTTTTAAAAAATTGTATGGAACAATTTTTAACGAACGAAGTTCGCCCGAAGGGGAAAATACAGGATGTATTTGATTCATCTTGCATCACCGACCACTTTCTCTTTCTTTCTAGTTTCTCAATAAACGCCTAAACGCCTAATCGCAAACCAATTGGTTTGGGTGCTCTAGATCTAACGGGTCGCAGGTTTGATTGCTGCATCACCGACCACTTTCTCTCTTTTCAAAACTCTCAAATTTTTAAAATACTTCTTAGTCCTTAGTCCTTAGTCCTTAGTCCTTAGTCCTTAGTCCTTAGCCCCTAGTCCCTAGCTCCTTAGCCCCTCAATATAAGTCCAATAACAAAGCAATTCGGTTAGCTAGGTTAGCTGTTTTTGATCTAACGTATCGATTGGTGGTTACCTTTGCTACAGTTACAATGCGTGATTGATTTGCCAATGTGAGTTGCAATTATGGATGTGTTAGCGGTTTTAAATGAAGTACAACAAGAGGTTACGCCTTTACTCGGGCAGGGTACGGTTGCTCAATATATTCCTGAGTTAGCCAAAGTCGATCCAAATCAGTTTGCCATGGCGGTCACCTTAACCAATGGCGAGTCTTTTGGTGTCGGCTCATTCGAAAAACCGTTTTCAATTCAAAGTATTTCTAAAGTGTTTAGTTATACCTTGGCGCTACGCTATTACCAAGATGAGCTTTTTAAACGTGTTTGGCGAGAGCCATCCGGCGATCCATTCAATTCGTTAGTGCAATTAGAATACGAAGATGGCATCCCCCGCAATCCATTCATTAATGCCGGCGCGATTGTGGTCTGTGATAGCTTGATATCGCATTTTGCCGATCCGAAAAAAGCTTTGCATGACATCATGACCTTTATCAGAGAATGCTGTGATGACCATAGCATCGCGATTAATCACACCGTCGCCGAGTCGGAAATGCAATGTGGCTTTCGTAATCTTGCCTTGGCCAATTTGATGAAAGGCTTTGGTAATATCGATAACGATATCGATCAGGTGTTACAGACCTATTTTCAACAATGCTCTGCGGATATGAATGTCAGCCAATTGTCACGTTCTATGCTGTATTTGGCCAACGATGGTGTTGACCCAATCTCAGGGAAAACCTTTATCAGCGAAGCGCAAGCAAAGCGTATCAATTCGATAATGTTAACCTGTGGTCATTACGACGCATCAGGGGATTTTGCGTTTCGCGTTGGTTTACCAGGCAAAAGTGGTGTGGGCGGCGGCATCGTTGCCATCGTACCTGGAGAGATGTCGATAGCGGTATATTCGCCTGCTTTAAATAATAATGGCAACTCTTTGGTAGGCACCAAAGCATTGGAACTATTCACCAGCAAAACAGGTATCTCAATCTTTTAAGATGCGCCTTTTCAGCTAATAAAGTCGTTTTATTAACAATATTACCGCGTCAATTTAGCCATAAGTCGGGTGTTTATAGGTCATTAAGGCGAAGCCTATTGCGCTAATTTTAGCGATTTGATTACAAATTAATGCGATTTTTTGTGTACTGCTTTTAACCCGCTAAATGCCGCTGTGTTATCCATATAAACGCCAATAATTGTTGTTATCTATCAGCGTTTTAGTCTGCGCTTAGGGCATCTGTGCCTTGCTGACGTTTGATGTCCAACCGCTTGGCTTTTTATTAACCGTGTAATTGTTGCTCAACAGGTATTTACAGCAACCGACTACACCGCTATAATTCCGCGTCACATTTAAATTGAGCCCATATTTATTGGGCCTAGAACCATCTTTTTAGACTAAAGCTGTGGAAATGGCTTTAGGTCACAGCCTGATTCAAGCTGATTCAGGTGGTGATAAGACGGTAAACAGATTGTTTACTGGTGAATATAGAGATGCATTAAAGGCGAAACACGCCGTAAATTGAGGTATAAAAATGCAAGTTTCAGTTGAGACTACTCAAGGTTTGGAGCGCAAGGTTTCTATTACCGTTCCTGCCGAAACAGTAGATGTAGAAGTTAAAAACCGTCTGCGTCAATTCGCTAAGACTTATAAAGCACCAGGTTTCCGTCCAGGTAAAGTTCCAGCTAATGTAATCCAGAAGCGTTTTGGCGCATCTGTTCGTCAAGAAGTAGCTGGTGAGCTAATGCAGCGTCACTTTGTTGAAGCTATCGTTGCTGAGAAACTAAACCCAGCAGGTCGTCCTGCGTTCGTTGCTAAGAGCAATGAAGAAGGTAAAGAGCTAGCGTTCGAAGCAACATTTGAAATCTACCCAGAAGTAGCTATTTCTGGTTTAGACAAAATTAAAGTTGAGAAGCCAGTTGTTGACGTAACCGATACAGATCTTGAAGAAATGTTCAAGACTTTGCAAAACCAACACAAAACTTGGAAAGAAAATAAGCGTAAAACCAAAAAAGGTGACAAGCTTACTATCGATTTCCTAGGTCGTGTTGACGGTGAAGAATTCGAAGGCGGTAAAGCTGAAGGTTTTGAACTTGAACTAGGTTCAGGTCGCATGATCCCTGGTTTCGAAAAAGAAATCACTGGTATGAAAGTTGGCGAAGAGAAAACTATCACAGTTACTTTCCCTGAAGATTACCACGCTGAAAACCTGAAAGGTAAAGACGCAGAGTTCGAAATCACAGTTCACAAGACTGAAGGTCCTGTACTTCCTGAAATCGATGACGAATTCGCGAAATTGTTCGGTGTTGAAGACGGCGGTGTTGACGCACTACGTGAAGAAGTTAAGAAAAACATGGAACGTGAACTTAGCCAAGCTGTTAAAGGTAAGGTTAAAGAGCAAGTTCTTAACGGCCTTGTTGAAGCAAACGATCTTGACCTTCCAAAAGCACTTGTTGACCAAGAAGTTGACGTATTACGTCAACAGGCAATGCAGCGCTTTGGCAACCAAGTTGATCCAAACAACATGCCACAGCTTCCAGCTGAAATGTTCACTGAACAAGCTGAGCGTCGTGTAAAAGTTGGTCTACTTCTAGGTGAAGTAATCAAAGTTAACGAATTGAAAGTTGACGAAGACAAAGTGAAAGCGTTGATCGAAACGGCTGCATCTGCATACGAAGATCCGCAAGAAGTTGTTGATTACTACATGAACAACCAAGAATTGAACCAACAAATGCAGCATGTTGCTCTAGAAGAGCAAGCTGTAGAGTTCATTCTTGCTAACGCTGATGTAGCTGAAAAAGAAACAGCTTTTAAAGATGTAATGAACCCACAAGCTTAATTGTTGCGCAAATCAACAATAATTAGCGGTTTTACACGTCTTATCCATTGACAATATCAATGGCAATGGCTTAAATGGCTTATATGGGATCATATAAGCCATTTTTATTTTTTTAAGGATATTTTCATTGATTCATTCCAATAATAACGCACCAATTGAAAATGCATTAGTACCTATGGTGGTTGAGCAAACTTCCAAGGGCGAACGTTCGTATGATATATATTCGCGCTTGTTGAAAGAGCGAGTGATATTTTTGTGCGGTCAGGTAGAAGAGCACATGGCAAACCTTATCGTTGCCCAACTCTTGTTTCTGGAATCAGAAAATCCTGAAAAGGATATCTATTTGTACATCAATTCGCCAGGTGGCAGCGTAACCGCTGGTTTGGCAATTTATGACACCATGCAATTTATCAAGCCAAACGTTAGTACGGTTTGTATGGGACAAGCAGCCAGTATGGGTGCCTTCCTATTATCTGCAGGTGAAAAGGGTAAGCGTTTTTGTTTGCCAAATGCTCGCGTGATGATCCATCAGCCGCTTGGAGGTTTCCAAGGGCAAGCATCGGATTTTGAAATTCATGCGAAAGAAATCCTGTCTATTAAAGACAAGTTGAATCGTTTGATGGCTGAGCACACAGGTAAAGACCTGAAGCAAGTTGCTAAAGACACTGACCGTGACAACTTTTTGAGTGCACAAGATGCAATCGACTACGGTTTGGTTGATGGTATTTTAAACAAGCGCTAAAACATCCGATGCCGGCGCCAATGTGTTGAGAGGATTTTCAGCTAATTTAAAGTGGCCGGCATTTAGCCCGATAATTAGGGCTATAATTAATTATCAATCCTGACTGCTAATTGAATCAGAAAGAATGAATATTGAGGTATATACCGTATGACCGATGAAATAAAAGGTAGCGGTGACAACGAAAAGTTATTGTATTGCTCGTTTTGCGGCAAGAGCCAACATGAAGTGCGTAAACTTATTGCAGGTCCATCTGTGTTTGTGTGCGATGAATGTGTCGAGCTTTGTAATGATATTATTCGCGAAGAAATAAAAGATATTTCACCGAAGGCTGATACGGAAAAGTTACCGACGCCGAAGGAGATTCGCTCTCACCTTGACGATTATGTAATCGGTCAGGAACATGCCAAAAAAGTGCTTAGTGTTGCGGTTTATAACCACTATAAGCGCCTTAAAAATGGCGATAGCCATAATGGTGTTGAGCTAGGAAAATCGAATATTCTACTTATCGGACCTACTGGGTCAGGTAAAACCTTACTAGCAGAAACATTAGCGCGTATGCTTGATGTGCCTTACACAATGGCAGACGCGACGACGCTAACAGAAGCAGGCTATGTAGGTGAAGATGTCGAAAACATCATTCAAAAACTTCTGCAAAAATGTGATTACGACGTTGATAAAGCTCAGCGTGGTATCGTTTATATCGATGAGATTGACAAAATATCACGTAAGTCAGATAACCCATCCATCACTCGTGATGTGTCTGGTGAAGGTGTACAACAAGCATTATTGAAACTGGTTGAAGGCACGATTGCTGCGGTACCACCACAAGGTGGCCGAAAGCACCCTCAACAAGAATTCTTGCAAGTTGATACATCAAAGATACTGTTTATTTGTGGTGGTGCTTTCGCTGGCTTAGACAAAGTCATCGAGCAACGTGTGGTGACGGGTACCGGTATTGGTTTTGGTGCCGAGGTTAAAGGTAAAGACGCTGAAAAGTCGCTAACCGAACGTTTCCAAGAAGTTGAGCCTGAAGATTTGGTGAAATACGGCCTGATCCCTGAGTTCATTGGTCGTTTACCTGTCGTAGCAACGTTAAGCGAACTCGATGCAGGTGCATTAATCCAAATCTTACAAGAGCCGAAAAACGCGCTGACTAAGCAGTTCACAGCGCTATTTGATATGGAAGGTGTCGAACTTGAGTTTAGAGAAGATGCACTGAAAGCGATTGCCAACAAAGCGATGATCCGTAAAACCGGCGCGCGTGGCTTACGCTCGATTGTTGAAGGCGTGTTATTGGAAACCATGTACGAGTTACCGTCATTAACTGACGCGACCAAAGTGGTTATCGATGAATCTGTTATTAAAGGTGAATCGAACCCAATTATCTTGTTTGAAGCACCAGAAGAAAAACAAGCAAACGAATAATCGGTTTGCTTGATTGCTTTCATATAATCAAAAAACCAGCTGTCGATGCTGGTTTTTGCTTTTTAAATAATCAATTATTGGGGCCATGCGTTATCAACAGCAGCTTTTAGCAATTAGCTGTTGAATCTTAAACTTCAATCCCCATATACTGAGTTATACGATTCAGAATAATGATAAAAACATTCTGAATGAAGCACATCACTTTCAAGAGATTTTCCCATGACTAAAGAGCATTCAGGACAGATTGAAACCCCCGTACTCGCTTTGCGTGATGTCGTTGTTTATCCACAAATGGTGATCCCACTGTTTGTTGGTCGCGAAAAATCAATTCGCTGTTTAGACCAAGCTATGGAAAGCGATAAAAGAGTATTTTTAGTAGCGCAGAAAGACGCCGGGGTAGATGACCCTGCAGAGACTGATTTATTTGAAATCGGTACAGTGGCGACGATTTTGCAAATGCTGAAACTGCCTGACGGTACCGTAAAGGTATTAGTCGAAGGTATGCAGCGTGCGAAAATTGCTGACTTTACTGAAACCGATGACTTTTTTATTGCCAATGTCGACTTTATAGAGGCAGACAATAGTGGTGTTGAAAACCACGAAGTATTGGTTCGTTCAGCGGTATCGCAATTTGAAGGTTATGTGAAACTGAATAAAAAGATCCCACCAGAAGTTTTAACCTCTGTGTCGGGCATCGATAACGCCGAGCAATTGGCGGATACCATGGCAGCACACATGCCATTGAAGTTGCAAGACAAACAACATGTCTTAGAAATTACCAATGTGGCTGAGCGTCTTGAATATTTAATGGCGTTAATGGAAGGCGAAATCGATCTATTACAGGTTGAGAAGAAAATCCGTGGTCGCGTTAAAAAACAAATGGAAAAATCGCAACGCGAGTACTATCTGAATGAGCAAATGAAAGCGATTCAGAAAGAACTTGGCGATATGGACAACGTGCCTGATGAAGGCGAGCAGTTGACCAAGAAAGTCGAAGAAGCACAAATGCCAGCGGAAGCCAAAGAGAAAACCATGGCGGAGTTGCAAAAGCTGAAAATGATGTCGCCAATGTCGGCAGAAGCGACTGTTGTGCGCAGCTATATCGACTGGATGATTTCTGTGCCATGGAAAAAACGCAGTAAATTAAAACGTAATTTAAAATTGGCTGAAGATGTTCTTGAGCAAGATCATTACGGCCTAGAAAAAGTTAAAGAACGCATTATTGAGTATCTAGCGGTACAACAACGTGTTACTCAGTTACGCGGTCCTATTTTGTGTTTGGTTGGTCCTCCAGGTGTTGGTAAAACCTCACTAGGGCAATCAATTGCTCGTGCAACGGGTCGTAAATATGTGCGTATGGCGTTAGGTGGTGTGCGTGATGAAGCGGAAATCCGCGGTCACCGTCGAACCTATATTGGCTCTATGCCAGGCAAGCTTATTCAAAAAATGGCGAAAGCAGAGGTTAAGAACCCTCTATTCCTATTAGATGAGATTGATAAGATGTCGTCTGATATGCGCGGTGACCCTGCGTCTGCATTGCTGGAGGTGTTGGATCCAGAGCAAAACAATGCCTTTAACGATCATTATTTAGAAGTCGATTACGATTTATCTGATGTAATGTTTGTCGCCACCTCAAACAGTATGAATATTCCTGGGCCATTATTGGATCGTATGGAAGTCATTCGCTTGTCGGGTTACACCGAAGATGAAAAGCTTAATATTGCTAAACGTCATTTGATGACCAAACAAATTAAGCGTAATGGTCTTAAAGCGAAAGAAATTGAGATTGAAGATAGCGCCATTATTGGCATTATCCGTTACTACACCCGGGAAGCGGGTGTGCGTAGCCTTGAACGTGAAATTTCAAAACTATGTCGTAAAGCGGTTAAGAAAATCTTGCTAAGCGATGACATTAAAGCGGTTACCATTAATCAAGAAAATCTTGAAGAGTTCCTTGGTGTACAGCGTTTTGATTACGGTAAAGCCGAAGATGAGAATCGCATTGGTCAAGTAACCGGTTTAGCATGGACCGAAGTCGGTGGTGAGTTACTTACCATTGAAGCTGCATCGGTACCAGGCAAAGGTAAATTAAGCTTTACTGGTTCATTAGGTGAAGTAATGCAAGAGTCCATTCAGGCGGCGATGACGGTTGTTCGCAGTCGTACCGAAGGATTGCGCATTAATAGCGATTTTAATGAAAAACGTGATATTCATGTCCATGTTCCTGAAGGTGCGACACCAAAAGATGGTCCAAGCGCTGGTATTGGCATGTGTACGGCGTTAGTTTCAAGTCTAACAGGTAATCCTGTGCGTGCTGATGTGGCGATGACAGGTGAAATTACCCTTCGTGGTGAAGTACTTGCGATCGGCGGTTTGAAAGAAAAACTGTTAGCGGCGCATCGAGGTGGCATCAAAACCGTCATTATTCCAAAGGATAATGAGCGTGATTTGAAAGAAATTCCAGAAAATGTGAAGGCCGATTTGTCAATTCACCCGGTAAAATGGATAGATGAAGTACTTGAACTGGCTTTAGCTGAGTCACCATCAAAGTGGTCAGTCGCTAGTTAAAATGCACCCTTCAAGGCGTGTTTGTTGGTTTTTTAAACAAAAAAGTGAAAAAAAATCAAAAAAAAACGCAATTAAGGGGTTTTCAAACGCTGAAACTGTGGTAGTCTGGATATCGAAAGTTAGCAAAACTGCTCTACAGGCTAATAACAGCAAGGGTTTTGCAAATTTATTAACATTTTTTTCAATTTTGCTGGTTCGGGGCTTGCAGTTGTTAAAAATGCTTGTTATAAAACTAATCGAGCAAATTTTGACAAGCTCCAAATAATAACAATTAAAGGGGAAGACATAGTGAATAAGTCTCAACTAATCGAAAAAATCGCTGAAGGCGCAGATATTTCTAAAGCAGCAGCTGGTCGTGCACTAGATTCTTTTATCGACGCAGTTTCTGATGAACTAAAAGCTGGTGAGCAAGTTGCTCTTGTTGGTTTCGGTACTTTTTCAGTACGTGACCGTGCAGCACGTTCAGGCCGCAACCCACAAACTGGTGCGACTATTGAAATTGCAGCAGCTAAAGTTCCAGCGTTTAAAGCAGGTAAAGCTCTTAAAGACGCTGTAAACTAAGAATTAGATTCTTGTTTAAAAAAGCTGGCTCTTGCCAGCTTTTTTCGTTTTAGCCACGCCATTCCACACTCCGTTATTTTTCATTTATTTTTGCTTAAATTAACTTCAAGGTAGGGCGTGGGTCTGTTACAATCGGGCATCGAAAATTTATGTCCTGATGTTTTAACGAGAGACACATGTTAGAAAGAATAAGAGAAGGCTCTACAGGCTATACTGCAAAAGCGATCCTAGGATTAGTAATCCTGACTTTTGTATTTGCTGGTGTAGGCACATACAACAACTCGGTTGATACGTCGGTAGCAATTGTTAATGGTGAAAAAATCACTCAACAACAGTTTGAAACTGCCTATCGTAACCAACGCGCTCGTATGGAGCAGCAATACGGTGAAATGTTTGCCCAATTAGCAAACAATGACGTATACATGCAATCGCTTCGCACTAATGTACTTGAGCAATTGATCAATGAAGAATTGATGGATCAGCAAGTAGCCGAGCTAAAAATTAAGGTAGGCGACGAGCAGATCAAGCAAGCTATTCGTACCATGCCTGAGTTCCAGGTAGATGGTCAGTTCAATAATGATCGCTACATCATGCTTATTAATCAGGCTGGTTTTTACCAACCGTCTGCATTTCGTGATTACTTGCGTACCGATATGGCGCGTCGTCAATTGCAATCTGGCGTAATGGCGACCGAATTTAGCTTACCATATCAACAGCAATTGGCTGCCAAGCTTGGCAATCAAAGCCGTGATGTACGTTATGCGACTATCGCTTCAGAACCATTTAAAGCGACAGTTACTGTTGAAGACAGTGAAATTAGTGAGTACTACGAAGCGAATAAGAGCAATTTTGCTGTTGCTGAGCAAGTTAAGTTGCAATATGTGGTGCTAGATATCGCTAAATTACGCGCTGAGAGCGATATTAGTGATGCAGACGTTGAAATGTACTATGAAGACAATAAAGCCTCATATTCAACGGAAGAGCGTCGTCGTGCTTCTCATATTTTAATTGAGTTTGCCGATGATGAAGCAGCGGCTGAGCAGCAAGCACAAGATTTGTTAGCAAAAATTCAAGCCGGTGAAGATTTCGCTGAGCTAGCCAAAGCACATTCTGCTGATACGTTCTCAGGTGAGAATGGTGGTGACCTTGATTGGTTTGACCGTGGTGTCATGGACCCAGCTTTTGAAGATGCAGCGTTTGCGTTAACAATGGATAACGCAGTATCTGGTGTGGTTAAGTCTGATTTTGGTTTCCATATCATCAAACTTACCGACATCGAAGAAGTGAAAACCAAAGAATTCGCTGAAGTTGCTGACGAAATTCGTGAACAGTTAGTGACTGATGAAGCTCTTGAAAAGTTCTATGCAATGCAAGGTGAGATGGCAACCATCGCATTTGAATCTCCGGATTCTCTTGACGAAGTCGCTACCGTTGCAAATGCACAAGTGCAAACCAGTGATTGGATTTCTCGTGCTAATAACCCAGCTCCATTTAATAACAGCAGTCTAGTTGAAGCGGCATTCTCTGATGAAGTTATGCTAGATAGCCTAAATTCAGATGTGATTGAAGTGGCTAGCGATGAAATGGTTATGGTTGTACGTCTAGCTGAGCATAAGCCTGCTACGACTAAGCCACTTGCTGAAGTATCTGCGCAAATCTCTGAGCAACTTATTGCTAAGAAAGCATCTGAAGCGGCTAAGGCTGCAGCTGATGAGTTGGTTGCAGCAGTTAATACTGGCTCTGATACCGCAAGCTTGTTGGCGGCTAACAACGCTGAGTTTGTTGAAGTGAAAGCGTTGGCTCGTAATGGTGCCGATGTTGACAGAAATATCGCTTCGCAAGCATTTACTATGGCACACCCAAGCTCAAAGTCTGCTTCTGTAGCCAGTACTGTGCTGCAAAATGGTGACTATGCTGTTATTCAAGTTCAAGCGGTAAATGAAGGTTCTGTTGAAGAATTGGATGAGCGCATGAAGCAAATGCAAATGTCGCAATTAGCGCAGTCAGCATTAGAAAGTTATGTTGCTAACTTAAAAGAAAAATCTGAAATAACTCGTAATTTAACAAGTGCTCCGGCACAACTTTACTAATCGAGTCAGATTATAAAGACAAATAAAAAGGCCGCATCAGCGGCCTTTTTTGTTTCATTCAGTTTATTTTATCTGATGTTTATATTTGAATTGCTTATCTGAATTCAGGGATAAAACCGAAGTTAGTCCAAAGAATAGCAGTACCTGCTAATACACAGACCAATAAAACCAAACCAACAGTTACCACTGAGCTCGAGTAAATAAAGCCTTTCTCTTCAGGAATATGCATCATAATCGGAATACCTGAATACAATAGGTAGACTGAGTAAGCGATGGCCGCACAACCTGCCAAGGCGACAAACCATAGCACTGGATATAATGCTGCAACACCAACCATCAGTACCGGTGTCGCTGCATAGGCTGCCAGTTCGATACATTGTGTAAAGGTGGGTTTTGAGTCAAATGTGATAGCCATCCATTGGATCAGATAAGCCAGTAAAAATACGCCTCCAATGATGGCAACATACATACTCATCGCCAACAGTAAGGCACTTTGTTCGGTAATTTTAATTGGATCGCCTGCACCAATGCTCCAGCCGATGTGGGCTGCTGCGTAATAACCGCAAATGGCAGGAATGAGCGCCACAAGCAATATATGGCTTAGGCCATACATCATGTTTTCGTGACGATTATCTATTTCAGTCCACTCGTCTTTCGGGTGAGCGTACAATCCCCAGATATGATTTAGTATCATCTTTCACTTCCTCTTTCGCTATCCCCATGTTCAAAAAAACATTATAGATGTTATTATTTGAACGTTTTTTAGACAACTTACGATCTGTTTTTGTTATTATTTTTTAAGTTGCTTGATCTAGTTATGTAATATGTTGAACTATTCGTCAAGACTTGAGTGAAAAATAATCACTAATATTGATCTATTCGATGTAAATGGGTTGTTAATATTGAGGTTTGTGGACATCTATCTGTCCAGAGAGTACTAAATGTGGCAATTCAGCAACGCCAGTTGCATGTCTACTACAAGGGGAATAAAAGGGATATCTTGGCGTCTAACTGCGACGTATACGCACCACTTTCATGTATTCAAATTGCAGCCCTGCAATGTCTTCACTGTCAGGGTAATAGGTAAGGTTAACTCGGCTACCTTGCAGAGTCTGATATGCTTTTTTACGTTTGTACTTAAATGGTGTATCAATGCCTTCGAGCATAATAGTATTTAGAAACCACTCACCATCTTGGCGCTGCACATGAGAAACTACTTTACGGTTTTCGCTATGCACCAACTTGTCGTGATTGGCCAACAATTTTTTGTTGTCTTTATCCATTAAGGGTACACTCCAAAATATTAAAAGGGCCTCATTAGGCCCTTTTATGTTTTCAGCAAGCTATCGTATTTTGCGCAGCAAACTGAATTTTAAATCCGTATAGGGGGCAAAACGTACCGGTAAGTCTTTTAAGAATGGACGTTTTAAAACCGACTTTAAGTGACTGAAATTATCGAAACCTGTTTTGCCACTGTATTGGCCCATGCCACTTGGCCCGGTGCCACCAAAAGGCAATTCCGGTACCGCATTAAACATGATCACATCGTTAATACATTGACTACCAGAGCTGATGGTGTGTATCCAATCTTGCTGTTGAACCGTGTTCTTAGTAAACAAATACGCCGCTAAAGGTTTATCTTCAGCGATGATATGGTCTTTTGCTTGCAGGTAATTGTCGACGATAATTATCGGCATTACGGGACCAAAAATCTCTTCTTTCATTATTGCCGAATCTAATGCTGCATCGACAACGATCGTTGGCTCTATGTATTTATTTTCAATATCAACCTTGCCACCAGCAACAACATTTTGTTGTTCTAGATAGGCGGCAATGCGACTGGTATGACGTTCATTTACAATACGCCCATAACTGTCACTTTGCTGCGGGTCTTGACCGAACATCGCGGTGATCTGCTGCTTCAGCTCGGCGACTATTGGTTCAACCATGTCCTTTGTGGTGATGATGTAATCAGGTGCAATACACGTTTGCCCTGCGTTCATCCATTTACCCCAGGCAATACGCTGACAACTGATCGCTAGGTTAGCAGAGTTGTCGATATAAACTGGGCTTTTACCGCCGAGCTCTAAGGTTACCGGTGTTAAATGTTTTGCTGCGGCACTCATTACGATGCGCGCCACCATGCCATTACCGGTATACATAATATGATCCCAAGGTAACTCGAGCAATGCGGTGGTTTCAGGAATCGCACCTTCGACAACCGTAAATGCTTGCTTATCAAGGTACTGAGGTACCAACTGGGCAATAATGTTTGATACTGAGGGAGCGAGCTCTGATGGTTTTAATACCGCACAATTACCAGCGGCAATCACCGCAACGAGCGGTGCAAAGACTAATTGAAACGGATAATTCCAAGCCCCCATGATAAGCACAGAGCCAACAGGTTCTGGCTGGACAAAGGATTTACCAGGTTGAACGACCAATGGCGTACGTACTTTTCGCGGCTTCATCCATTTTTTTAATTTGCCAATGACATGATCAACATCGCCGGTTATATAAGACAGCTCTGTGGTCCAAGCTTCTTGCGCAGGCTTGTTAAGATCTGCATTAATTGCCGCTAGGATCTGCTGTTCGTTTTCAACAACCAACTTTTTAATTTGTAAAAGCTGTTGCTTACGCCATTGATAGTCACGAGTGACATTGCTATTAAAGTAGGCTTTTTGGCCATCAAGTATCGCTTGGTAGTTCAAACTTCATTCCCAATTATGGTTACTTAGCGCTTGAGTTTTAATACCCACGCAAGTTGACGGTATACAAGCTTGCGAATTTGTTCGATATCAACGTCATTTTTGTCTTGTGACAAACATTGATACTGAATACGGGTGATGGTCATCAAGGCCAATTCTGCGTCAATTTCCGGGTCAACTTTATTAAAATATGAAGCAAGTTTAATAAACGGCTGACGTAACTTTTCAACGTGTGCTATTGCCAAATCTTGCAATTCTGGCTGGTACATCATTTCGGTGAAAAATATTTGTTCAACAGCGAGGCCGACAGGGCGATGAATAATATTTTCATACATATGCTGTGTCGCGGCATCAGTAACCTTGTGGCAAATCTCTTCGCGAGTGGTGACTTTGCGCATCGACGTAGCATCAAATTCATCTAGGTAAGCGAAAACCTTGTGCCAAATACCTGACGAGCTTTCAATAAAAATAGTCGAACTCAATATGATAGCTTCGCGAATTAACTCTTTGATGTCTTTAAAGTAATAGGTCGTTAACGATAGTTGAGCGTCGGCTTTTTTAGCGACAGCTCGGTGCGTAGTCCCTTTAATTCCAACCGAGGCAATAACTTCTATAGCCGCTTTTAGAATCTTTTCGCGAGTTTTTTCACCTTTGGCGCGTCGTGTTACTTTAACTGCTTCCATATATTTCCCGTGCTTTTCAACTGCTTGCAATGAGAATTGCATACGCTTAACGATTAAGCGGTTAACATAAATGTTACAATTGAATTTAGCAAATAATTTTCACTGTACAAACGTACTAGAACCGTGCTGTTTGTCAACATAATTCGACATTTTATAACCGTTTTTTCATAATTTATGAAAATTAGTTATTAGCCAATGAAAATCGATGTAATACACATTTTCATCGTCCTCTATGCTACACTTGCGCCATAAATTTTTGCGGTAATTATGCTGATGTACGAACAATTATTAGCCCCTATAAAAGAATTTTTACAATGTGAAACGCCTGAGTCATGGATTGAGCAAGCGAAAAAGCCAGAAAACCTGCAAGTATTGCTGACAGACCACATGGTATGCGAGCTTAAAGCGGCGCAAACTGCGATGTGGCTGATTCGTAAATACGCGGTAGATAAAGACAGTGGCGATGCATTATTGGCTTGGTTAAAACCATTTGAAGAATTTATTTATAAAAAGAATGGCAGTATCACCGATTTAGCCAAGGCCAATAAGTTATCCAAAGCTATAGTGCCGAAAGCACAGTCGCAATATGGCCAAGATTTGGTTGATAAGATGGTCTTGCTTATAAAGGAAGAATTGCATCACTTTTATCAAGTGTTGGAAATTATGCATAATCGCGATATTCCATACCAAAACATCAGCGCGGGTCGCTACGCGAAAGGTATGATGCGCCATGTGAAAACCCATGAGCCGGATACCTTAATTGATAAGTTGATCTGCGGTGCTTATATAGAAGCACGTTCATGCGAGCGTTTTGCCAAACTGGCGCCGTTTCTAGATGATGAACTGAACAAGTTTTACGTCAGCTTATTACGCTCTGAAGCACGCCACTATCAAGATTATCTTGAACTGGCACAGCAAATCTCTGACGTTGATATTAGCGAACGGGTTGCTATGTTTGGTCAGGTTGAAGCGGAGCTTATCAGCAGCCCTGATACCGACTTTAAATTTCACAGCGGCACACCTGCATCATTTTGAAACAAAATAAGTCATTGACAAATTTTGCGTTTTTCTTTCACTGTGCTTATTATTTGATCGGTTAATAATAATAAGCACAGGGATCCAAATGAAAAAGACACCGATTGCGCTAATGCTTAGCGTTGCTTTATTTGCTTGTTCAGAGCAAGAAGCTGAAACCCTCACTACCGCTGAAGCCAGCGCACCTGCCGTAGAAACCCCATACGTTGAAACTGAAGCCGAAATTTCAGAAACAGAACGTTTAAACCAATGGTTTGCGGCCAAGTATGAAGAGCAATTACAACGCAGTCCTTTATGGATGACCATGTTGGGGCGTAAAGATAAATACGACCAAATTGACGATGTATCAGAGCAAGCTGAAGACATCGATTTTGCATGGCGTGAGCAGTCGGTTAAAGAGCTAACAGCCAGCTTTGATTACGACAAGTTGACCGATGAAGCGAAAATATCTTATGACATTTGGATTTACCAATATGAGCAAGCCAAACAAGGCATGCCTTTCCGTCATAATAACTATGTATTCACGCAGATGCAGGGTATGCAAGCATTGGCGGCACAATTTTTAATTAGCTTCCATCGTGTTGATGATGTAGCTGATATGCAGGCATATAATAAGCGCGTGAGTGGTATGGCAAATGCTATTTCTACTTTATTAGAGCGTGCCAAATTGCATGCTGAAAAAGGCGTTAGACCACCAAGGTTTGCCTACGAAGGTGTCATTGAGCAAGCGCGTAACCTGGTTACCGGTGCCCCATTTACCGAAGGCGATCCATCAGCGCTTTATGGTGATGCTAAACGCAAAGTTGATGCATTATTAACAGCCGAAACAATCGATCAGAAAACCGCTGATGAACTTATTGCCGGTACTGAGAAAGCATTGAAAGAAGACTGGGGTCCAGCCTATCAAGCCTTGATTGCTTGGTTTGAAAAAGACATCAGCAATACCGCCGAAAACCCAACCGGTGTTGGCAAACAGCCAAACGGCGCTGACTTTTATAACTTCCGCTTAGCGGCAAGCACAACCACCAACTTAACCGCCGATGAAATTCATAAAATCGGTTTAGATGAAGTGGCACGTTTGACCGGTGAAATGGAAGCGATTAAAAAACAAGTGGGTTTTGAAGGTTCATTGCAGGACTTCTTCAAGTTCATTAAAGAAGATGACCGTTTCTACTACCCGAATACCGATGAAGGTCGTCAAGGTTACATCACCGATACCGAGACGTATCTAGCCTTCATTAATGAGCAACTACCTAAATACTTCGGCATTTTGCCAAAAGCTGATTTGGTGGTTAAACGTGTAGAACCATTTAGAGAGCAAGACGGTGCGGCACAGCACTACAGCTCAGGCACGCCTGACGGTTCACGCCCAGGTGTGTACTACGCGCATTTGTCAGACATGCGAGCAATGCCGAAAAATGAAATGGAAGCCATCGCCTATCACGAAGGTAACCCAGGGCACCATATGCAAATCTCTATCGCTCAAGAGCTGACCTCAGTACCACAGTTTCGTACTCAAGCGGGCTTTACCGCCTATTCTGAAGGTTGGGGTTTATACGCTGAGCTACTGGCCAAAGAAATGGGTGCCTACAAAGACCCATATTCAGATTTTGGTCGTCTAATCACCGAAATTTGGCGTGCTGTGCGTTTGGTGGTTGATACCGGCCTACACTCTAAAGATTGGACCGAGTCACAAGCGGTTGAGTATTTCAAAAAGCATGCGCCAGTTGCTGAAGAGGCGGTTGTCTCTGAAGTGCGTCGTTATATCGTATGGCCTGGCCAAGCGACCGCATATAAGATTGGTATGCTGAAGATTCAAGAGCTAAGAGCTTACGCTGAAAAACAATTAGGTGATAAGTTCGATATCCGCGGTTTCCACGATACCATTCTTGGTGGTGGTGCTATGCCGTTAGACATACTTGAACGTCGCGTTAAAACATGGGTTAAAGAGCAAAGCTAAGGCTGTGCATTAGCCAATAAAAAAGGAAGGGTAACCTTCCTTTTTTTATGTCTACTAAACAGCTCTGTTAATAATTAGCGAGTGTTTATAGCGGTCTGTTGAGCAACTCAAACCCTTGTTCGGTATACTTTAACCACGCACCTTGCTCGTACCAGTCACCCAAGACAATGCGCGTTGCTGGTTTACCGTCTAGTTCAAATTGATGTACATTTGGTCTATGAGTATGACCATGAATCAATAAGTCGATGTCATGCTCGCGCATTTGTGCTTCCACTTCGCTTTGACTGACGTCCATGATCTCTTTGGCTTGCATCTTTTCGCTACTGTCGGCCTTTTGACGGTAGTTTTGCGCCATTTTTCGACGAGTCTTTAATGGCAGGGATTTAATAATAAATTGCCACCACCAAGAGCGAGATTTCTTACGAAACTTTTGATACTCAATATCATTGGTGCATAAGGTGTCACCATGCATGATAAGCGCACGCTGACCGTATAAGTCGATGACTTTGCTGTCAGGCAAGAGCGTCATGCCGCAATTAGCTGCAAAGCGCTCGCCAATAAGAAAGTCACGATTACCAACAATGAAAAATATTTCGGTGCCTTTTTCACTGAGTTGTTTCAGCTTTGCGGCAATATTTAACACGTAGGGATTGTCATCGTCATCACCAATCCAATACTCAAAAAAATCTCCGAGTATATACAGGCGGTCGGCAATGGGAGCTTGCTCTTCGATAAAGCTCAGGAAGCATTCGGTGATGTCCGAACGCTCCTGAGTTAAATGCAAATCAGCAATAAAATAGGTGAGCAATTACGCTACCTCAACTGACTCAACAACGATATCTTCTTTTGGTACGTCATCGTGGAAACCGTAACGACCGGTTTCAGCAAGTGTCATTTTATCAACCACATCCATGCCTTCGACAACTTTACCAAATACACAGTAACCCCAGCCTTGAATGCTTTCATTTTTGAAATCAAGGAAGTTATTGTCTACCAAGTTAATAAAAAATTGCGCTGATGCTGAGTGAGGGTCTTGCGTACGTGCCATGGCTAGGCTGCCACGAACGTTACTTAGGCCATTGTTGGCTTCGTTATCGATAGCTGCACGCGTTGTCTTTTCACCCATGCCTGATTCAAAACCACCGCCTTGAGCCATGAAACCTTTGATTACACGATGAAAAATCGTACCGTTGTAAAATCCTTCTTCGCAGTACTGCTTAAAATTTGCTGCCGTTTTTGGGGCATTATCAAAATCCAATTCAATTTTAATATCACCCAAGTTGGTCTTAAATGTGATCATTTTTCTTCCTACACAGATTCTTGTCTTAACATTACCGCTAAATTGTAACCTTTTAAGCGCCTCTGTAAAGGGCAGAGCCTTGAAATATAAAGAATCTGTCACAATATCTAGCCTCTAGAACAGATACAATGTGAAAGTCGCGCCTTAAACTAGTGAAATCAATCCAGTTACGGTAGAATTGCCAGCGAATTTATAGTGTAACACGCACCTTAATTAACTTTATCAAACGAGAGATACGATGCTTCAGATATACAATACATTAACCCGTCAAAAGGAAGAATTTAAACCTATCAATCCTGGTAAGGTGGGTATGTATGTTTGTGGTATTACCATTTATGATTTGTGCCATATCGGTCATGCGCGTACCTATGTTGCATTTGATGTGATAACTCGTTACCTGCGCCATGTAGGTTATGACGTGACGCATGTGCGCAACATTACCGATGTTGATGACAAGATCATTAAACGTGCCGCAGAAAATAATGAGACCTGTGAGTCGTTAGTTGATCGCATGACCGCCGAAATGTACGCCGATTTGGATGCGCTAAATGTCGAGCGACCGGATATCGCACCGACTGTTACCACTCATATGCCAGAGATCATCGCAATCGTCGAGCGTTTAATTACTAATGAACATGCGTACGTCGCCACCAACGGTGATGTGATGTTTGATGTGTCATCGTATAAAGATTACGGTCAATTAAGCATGCAAAATCTCGATATGTTGCAAGCCGGCGCCCGAGTGGATGTTGACGATGCCAAACGTAACCCACTTGATTTTGTGTTGTGGAAAATGGCCAAGCCAGGTGAACCAAGCTGGTCATCGCCATGGGGTGAAGGCCGTCCAGGCTGGCATATTGAATGTTCGGCAATGAACTCTAAACACTTAGGTCCGCATTTTGATATTCATGGTGGTGGCAGTGATTTACAGTTTCCACATCATGAAAATGAAATCGCACAATCTTGCTGTGCTTTTAATACCCCGTATGTAAATTATTGGATGCACGGCGGTATGGTACAGGTAGATAAAGTTAAAATGTCTAAGTCATTAGGCAATTTCTTTACTTTGCGTGATGTATTACAAAAATACGATGCTGAGACAGTACGTTATTTCTTGATTTCAAGCCAATACCGCAGTCAGCTGAACTACTCTCAAGAAAATCTTGGCCAAGCGCGATCGTCTCTTGAGCGTATTTACACGTCGTTACGAGGTGTTGAGCCTGTTGCGGTTGAGTTAAACGGTAATGACTATGTTAATCGTTTTGAAAAAGCGATGAACGATGACTTTAATACCCCAGAAGCGTTGCCGGTTATTTTTGAATTAGCCAAAGAAGTGAATCGTATTAAACAAGCGGAACCGGTTAAAGCGGCGCAACTTGCGTATATCCTGATCAAACTTGGCGCGATTATTGGTATCGCTCAAAATGATCCAGAAAGCTTCTTTATGGGTGATGCACAAGACGATGATGCGGCTTTGATTGAGCAATTGATTGAACAACGCAACAGCGCGCGCGCCAATAAAGATTGGGCGGCAGCGGATGATGCCCGAGACAAGTTAAAAGCAATGAATGTTATTCTTGAAGACAGTGCCGGCAAGACGACTTGGCGTCGCGGATAAGTTAGTTCAATTGACAATGATAAATAAAAACGGGCATTAGCCCGTTTTTTTATTCACTAAAATTAGGAATGACTGGACTTCGACTGTGCTCAAATACCAAAGCGGTTTCGACGTTGGTGACCTCATCTCGGGAGGTAATCGCTTCAAACACAAAGCGACGCAAATGTTCAGTGTCTTTTACTGACATATGGATATAGAAGTCAAACGCGCCGCCCATATGAAACATCGAAACGATTTCGGGTAATGGCAATAACTCATCGCGTAAATTATTGACGATTTGCTCGGAGTACGGCTGCAACTGAATCGCTGCGATGGCCTGAATGTTGCCTCCGATGGTGTTGTAATTCACATCAATAAAAGAGCCTTTTATAACACCTGAGGCTTTCATGCGCTTTACCCGCTCGAGGCAGGTTGATGGTGCGATACCAATGTGTGCTGCAAGGTCTTTGTTGGTGATATCTGCATCTTTAAACAATAAAGTTAAAATTTGCTGATCAATGTCATCGAGTTTTTTCATGTCATTGCTTTTGTTATTTTGTCGTTAATCTATCTACTATATCCAAAAAATCAGTCCGCTATAAAATTATTTAGTAAAAAATAACGTATTAACCGAATATTAGATTAATTTTACTGCGTATATTCGTTAAAATATCGACAATTTCCGCAAAACGTTAAGATGATGGTGCAACCGATACATTGTTATGAAGATTTGATTCGAATTTTTTCGAATACATTTTCTCAGACCTACAATACGCGCTTAGTTAAAGGCACGGATGAGCCAATATATATACCGGCGTCTGATCAGACCGAGTACCATCAAGTGGTATTCGCTCATGGTTTTTATGCCAGTGCTTTTCATGAAATCGCGCATTGGTGTATTGCCGGCGCCCAGCGTCGTTTGCTCGAGGATTACGGTTACTGGTATGCGCCGGATGGTCGTGATGCGCAGCAGCAAGTGGAATTTGAAAATGTTGAAATTAAACCGCAAGCAATCGAATGGGCGTTTTGTGTCGCCAGTGGTTTTCAGTTCAATGTTTCGGCGGATAATCTATCGGGTATCGATGTTGACCGTTATGGTTTTCAAAGTCGAGTGCATCAGCAAGTCATGAGCTTTTTACAGCATGGCTTTCCTAAGCGAGCACAAATGTTTATTGATGCGTTACTAGGCCATTATCGACCTGGGGCCACTTTAACCGAGCAGGACTTTGCGTTTGCAAATCCATTACAGCTTCAAGACAACAAGAATTTTCATCATTATGACGCAGTTTAAACTTGGATTTTTAGTCAACCCGGTTGCCGGTATCGGTGGTAGCGTTGGCCTTAAAGGCAGCGACGGTATTGATACACCGCAAAAAGCTCTGGCATTAGGGGCGAAGCCCAAGGCAAATTTACGCGCGGCGTTAGCGCTGGAAGTGTTAGTCCCTTACCAAGATCGTATTAAAATATATACCGCCAGTGGTGACATGGGCGAGTCTTGTGCCAAACAATTAGGATTTGATGTTGAGGTCGTCTATCACACGGATAACGCGCAAACCACACCTCAAGACAGTGAGCAGTTAGTGCAATTGTTGCAACAACAAGGGGTCGACCTGCTGTTGTTTGCCGGCGGTGATGGCACGGCGCGTAATGTCAGTCATCAGGTTGATGGTTATTTTCCGGTGTTGGGTATTCCTGCGGGCTGTAAAATACATTCAGGTGTCTATGCCTTAACCCCAAGTGCCGCTGGCCGAGTGGTTGAGCAAATGGTCAATAATGAATTGGTCTCTTTTACTGACGCCGATGTGATGGATATAGACGAGCAAGCATTTCGCAGCGGTGTGGTTAAAGCCCGTCGTTATGGTGAAATGCAGATCCCAAGCCAATTGCAATACATTCAAGCGGTAAAAGCTGGCGGCAAAGAATCTGATGAGTTGCTGCTTATGGATATCGCCGCACATGTTATTGAGCTGATGGAAGAACAGCTGTTTATCATTGGCTCTGGTTCGACAGTTGCTGCTGTCATGGACGAATTGGCGCTTGATAATACCCTATTAGGGGTCGACTTAGTGCAAGAGCAAGAATTACTCGCCATCGACGTAATTGAGTCGCAAATTATGCAATCGATTGAACAAGCTGAGCACGGCGTGAAACTGGTCATTACCGTGATTGGTGGGCAAGGCCATATATTTGGTCGAGGCAATCAACAACTTAGCCCTAGAGTTATCCGCGCAATCGGTAAAGAAAACATTATTGTGGTGGCGACCAAAGCCAAACTTCAGGGGCTTGAGCAACGGCCATTGATAGTGGATACCGGTGACAAACAATTGGATGCCGAGCTTAGTGGTTATATACCGGTTATTACCGGTTTCCATGATCAAGTATTATATCCAGTAGCCAGTCCAGGGCTTGAATAACAAACGAACAAATGAAAGGGCGCTTAGCGCTAATAGAAAAATTATGCTTTTAGAAAATGTAAACACACTGGAACAGTTAAGCCAGTATTTTGACAGCATCGTTGAATTAGAAAACGATGACTTGTTATTTGCCAGCAGTTATTTACGCGGTTTTATTGAGGTCGCCGCAGTCGATTTTGGCGATGATGAGCAGCCGTTAAGCGAACGCTTAGCGCAAAAGGTCAGTGAGCAGTTGCAAATTGCCCGTTCAGAATTAAACCCAAATGATCAACAAATCGTCAGTCATTTTTGGCAAACGTTACAACCAGCATTCGCCTAATTTAAACGTCACCTCGAATCAGATTTCTAACGATAAATCGATTTGGACTGAGATTAAATAGCATGTCATTGTCTACCGGATAGTCGCTATTGCTAATTTCTGCGGCAATGATGTCGGCCAGCAACGGCGCCGAACATAACCCTCGCGCGCCCAATCCTGTTAATACATACAATCCTGATTTTAGTGGCGCAGGCGTATCGAAAAACCAATTTTTGTCATAACGTAAATGATCATAGGCGTCGATATGTCGCTCCATGATTGGCATACGTCCTGCCATAGGCAAATGATCCGGTGTACAGCACCTTAACCTCGCTTTGCTGGCGACCACATCAGCTTGTTGCCAGCGATGAAATTCACCAAGACAGCTATTTAACGTCGTTAAATTAAAGATGTCATCGTGACGATTTGGTGTTTGTTCGACGCTATGTTTATCAAATGTAGCACCGATACAATGGCTACCATTGTGCTCTGGGGTGACATACCCCTTATGACAGAGCACGGTTTTTAGCGGTTTTATAACCTCGTTACTGCGCATTTGACTGACCTGACCGCGAACTGCCGTCAATGGCAAATCGTTTAGGATGTCGATATTTAGCGAATCCGCACCGATACAAAAAATAAGATTCTGCACCGTTTTGCTTTCTTTGTTTGTGGTGATATGCCAACGGCCACTATCAGCTTGCTTAACGTGTTTAAGGTGACGGTTGTACTTTATGGTCAGCAACCCTGTATCGATAGCTGCCTTACTGATGGCATTAACCAATTCCGGTGGGCAAACCCAGCCGGCGCGTTCCATAAATAAGCCACCGTATTCGAGGCTTATATTGCTCAGCTCGCTCGCTTGGGTTGGCGAAACGCTGCGTATTAGATCTTCAGGCCAGCTTTGTTGCTCGGCAAATTTTTGCTGACGTTTTATTAACGGCTCTTTATATGCGACCTCTAACAAACCATCAAAACCGTGGCTAAATTGGTAACCCTTGTCTAATAGTTGCTGATAAAACGGCATGGCGAAATCAAATGCTTGCTGATAAAAATCGCTAATATTGTCGCGCTGAACATGCAATAACGGATAAATCGCCCCAATAGCATTGGATGATGCCCCTTGAGCAAGGTGCTCATCTTTACAGTATAAAGTTACACGAATGCCTTTGCTGACCAGCGCATGGGCGACACAGGCACTGGCTAAACCGCCGCCGATTATTGTCGCATGTTGCGAGGCTTCGGTTTTACTGCGCACTTTAAAGCCATTAATCGGCTTTGCCTTATCTTTACCCACGTAATTGGCCATAAGCGATTCAGCTTTAACTGGGTTTTGCTCTACATCGTTAGTTAAACGGTTGCGATGTTGGCGCTTACTGACCTTAAACCCTGCATCTTCAAGCCCTCGGCGGACAAAGCCGGCAACAGTAAAGGTGCCAAGCGTGGCGTCTGGTTTGGCAAGTCGCGCGAATTCTGCGAACAAGGTTTCTGACCACATATCGCTATTTTTGCGCGGCGCAAAGCCATCGAGGAAAAACGCATCGATCATGGCGCCATTATCATCCGCTAACGTCCGATAGCTTTGCAGTGCATCCGCAAAATAGATAGTAAGGGTGATGTCATTGGCAAAGCGAATGTTCAGTTGGGATTGCTCAAGTTGGTAATCACGCAATAATAAATTACTGATATCGCTAAATTGTGGCCACAGTTTGAGTGCCTGGCAAAGATCGTCTTTACTCAGCGGGAATTTTTCTACTGTGATGAAATTTAACTGGAGGTCTGATTTGGTATTGGCTTTAAATTCGGTAAACTTAGCGGCGGTAATTAAAAAGTTTAGTCCAGTGCCAAATCCGGTTTCGGCGATAACAAAGCTTTTGCCGTCAAATTGATGCCAACGATCAGGTAAACCATTGTTTTCGATGAACACTTGTTCACTTTGTAGGCAGCCATGTTTGTTGTCAAAATAGATGTCATCAAACTGATCTGAATAGGGCGCGCCAAATTCATCGAATTTGACCTTAGCGGTTTTAATTTCAGTGGCTTTATCTGACACAGGATAAACTCTATTATCATAAATAGTTCATAATGAGCTGCTATTTTATAGACTTGGAAAATGATATGCCAGTGGCTGTTTTGTAAAAACAGCGTACACCTGTACACTGGACAGACCAGATGTTACTGTAAACGGTGTATCATAGCCCCAGTTCAATCAATTAACATGGTTATTTTTTAATGAAACGTGTCGTAATTACAGGTTTAGGTATTGTTTCTAGTATTGGTAACAACGCCGAAGAAGTACTGGCTTCACTTAAAGAAGGTCGTTCAGGTATCTCTCGTTCAGAGAGCTTCGCTGAGTATGGTTTGCGTTCTCAAGTTTGGGGTAAACCAAACATCGAGCCAAAAGAGCATATCGATCGTAAAGTTTTCCGCTTTATGGGTGATGCAGCAGGCTATTCATATATTGCTATGGAAGAAGCAATTAAAGACGCAAAATTAACGGACGATCAAGTATCTAACTATCGTACAGGTCTTATTGCTGGTTCTGGTGGTGCATCGTCATTGAATGTTGTTAATTCAGCTGACACCTTGCGCAACAAAGGCGTAAAGCGCGTTGGTCCTTATGCCGTGCCTAAGACAATGTCTTCAACATGTTCTGCATGTTTGGCGACACCGTTCAAGATTCTAGGTAATAACTACTCTATCAGCTCTGCATGTGCGACATCAGCACACTGTATTGGTCACGCTGCTGAATTGATCCAATTAGGTAAGCAAGATATCGTTTTCGCCGGTGGTGGTGAAGAAGTAGATTGGTCATTGGCTATGATGTTTGATGGCATGGGCGCATTATCGACTAAGTATAATGACAACCCTGAAAATGCCTCACGTACCTATGATGCAAACCGTGACGGTTTCGTTATCTCTGGCGGTGGCGGTATGGTTGTCGTTGAAGAACTTGAGCATGCATTGGCTCGTGGCGCACATATCTATGCTGAAATCGTTGGCTACGGTGCGACCTCTGACGGTTACGACATGGTTGCCCCAAGTGGTGAAGGCGCTGTTCGTTGTATGCAACAAGCGATGGAAGGTGTTGACGGTAAGATTGATTACTTAAACACACACGGTACATCGACTCCAGTTGGTGACGTTAAAGAGCTTGGCGCTATTCAAGAAGTATTCGGTCATGACTCTCCAGCTATCTCTGCAACGAAAGCGATGACTGGTCACGCTTTAGGCGCTGCAGGTGTTCATGAAGCGATTTATACTATGCTGATGATGGAGCACAACTTCATCGCGCCATCAGTAAACGTTGAAGAATTGGATGAGAAAGCTGAAGGCTTAAACATCGTAACTGCAACGCAAGACGCTGAAATCAACTTAGCAATGTCTAACAGCTTTGGTTTTGGTGGTACTAACTCAACACTTGTATTGCAAAAATATAAGTAATTTGTCGAGTTAGAAAGATTGATGAAATCCCCGCATCTGTGCGGGGATTTTTTTGTCTATTCGCAGCTCGACGGTGCGATAATTAAGTTTGTTGCATTAAGATATTTATCACCAGACGCTTGAATCGTTTTCTGATCTAAGCTTTCCGACGCTAAGTGCACTTTCTCAAGCTCTACGGCAATGTTATCTAAGTCTTTTTGTAAGCGAATAACCGCATTTTCAAGGGTGTAGGTCAATTCATGCACTTTCACCATATCTTCTGCCGTTAACTGCTGCTTACTCGTCAATGCCGCTAATTTGGCGTTAAACTGTTGCAGATTACACAAGGCGACTTCAGTATTTGGCGCATCGAGTGAGGCAAAGTGTTGATACTTTTCCTCTGCCATTGTGTTGAGTGAGGCAAATAAAACAGCGCCAGTGGCCATGGTTATTAATGTCTTCATGTGTTCCTCATTAAGTGATTAAGGATTGTCGATATAAGTTAGCGGGTAATCGCTAGCTAGGCACCCGGCCAGTCTAATAACCAAGGCTTAGCAATTTCTTGCAATCGTGAGTTGGCGCTGGCAAACAGCTCGCCTTGATCCGGCGGGCAAATAAACTCAAACGCCTCACCTTGATAATGAAAGCGCAAGCCCCAGGCATGCAAGTAGCCCCGATCGCTTTGATCCTGACTGTTATACAAAGGATCACCAGCAATACTGCTGCCTAAGCTGTTAAGTGCAACACGTAACTGGTGGGTTCTGCCAGTAAGCGGTTTTAATACAAACAAGCGCAGACCTGCGCCAAGACTATAACTGAAGAATCGCGTTTTCGCAGGGTTGTGACAGGTGCGCAAAAGCTTAAAACTGCCACGACGACTCTTTTCCATATCACCTTGGATCAAGCCCTGTTTTTTCTTTGGCTTGATTTTGCTGATCGCCAGATAATATTTATCTATACGTCGCTTACTGAATAATTGACCAAACTGACTTGCCGCGTCGCTTGTTTTAGCAAACAGCAACAAACCGGATGTCATTTTATCGAGGCGATGCACAGGGTAAAGCTCAGCTAAGTTGCATTGCTTTTTGACTTGATTGAATACACCTTGGCCTAACGCGCCTTCGTCGTGAAAATTGCTGTCAGCGGGTTTATTAATCAGCAGGAAATCTGCGTGTTCAAATACGATATCAATATGCATATGACTAAAATGGTCAGCCATTGGCGCTAAAAGGTAGCGCCAACAATTAAGAAGCCAATGATGGTTAATACGGCAGCAACAATGGTGTATGGCAACTGCGTTTTGACGTGTTCATAGTGATCACAACCCGAGGCAATCGAGGCGACGACTGTTGAGTCAGATATCGGTGACGCGTGGTCGCCAAACACACCGCCACTTAATACCGCGGCAACCAAGAACGAGACCGGTAAATTCGCATCAAGGGCGATCGGCACGGCAATAGGGATAAGTAAGGCGAAGGTACCCCATGAGGTGCCCGTTGAGAATGCCATAATACCCGCAGCAAGGAATATCAATGGCGCGATAAATATCACCGGAAAGTCAGGGTTTAATAGGTTACTTACATAAGTGCCCGTACCTAACGCGTTAATGGCGTCACCAAAGGCGAATGATAATACTAAGATCGTTACCGCAGGCACCATATTTTTGATGCCTTTGACACAGCCTTTGGCTATTTCTTTTGCTGTCATCAATCGATAGGTCAAGATCATGATCACCAGCAATGTTATTGCCGTACAAATCGAGGTAAATACTGAAAAGGCACCTGAACCACGGCGGATATCACCGTTACCTGTAATGTACATGATGGTCAATGTCAGCCCTAATAGAGTCAACATAGGTAACCACATCACACGGGCTTTGGCTGGGGTGATGTGATCGTCACTGACTTGCTCTAAAGCTTTAGCTTCTGCTTGTGCCATTGGTCCAAACAGCTTGCCTGTATAAGCAGTGTAATAGGCAATCAGAACGGCAATAATGGCATAAAAGTTATAGCTTAGGGTGCCAATTAATACACCAACGGGATCGGATAAATTATAGCCATCAAGCAACCCGAGTAGGTAAGCGCCCCAACCGTTGATTAAAAACAACACACTGATTGGTGAACAGGTTGAATCAAGCAAAAACGCCAGCTTGGCTCGGCTTAGCTTGTGTTGGTCGAATAGCTTTTGCGACGCCATGCCGGCAGAAAACATGCTCAGGTTGGTATCGGTAAAAATACTGGTGCCAACCACGGTAGGCAATAAACTTGCCTGACGACGGGTTTTAACTAAGGATAATTGTGCCAAGTTATCAATAAAGCCTTGTACCGCTCCAGAGCGGTTCATTAACTCAACCAATGCACCTATTAATAAACTAAAGGCGATAATTTGTGCATTGTAAGTCGAGGTAAAGATGGTTGCTATGCCAAGACCACTATCAACCGCAGCGGTGAAAGGGTTGTACATACCCACCAATAGATAGCAAAGGAATAACCCACAAATAAGCGCTAACGTGGCGTTTTTACGCCAGATCGCAATGGCAATCGCCGCAAAAGGTGGGATTAAAGATAACGCTGATTCCTGCATAGATTAAGACATGATTAACAAATAATAGTGCTAACTCTACAAGGGCTAAAAGATAAGTTCAAAGTATAGTTGAGTTTTTATCGCTTAATTTACAAACTGATACGCTGTTAAGAGCAGGGTTGTGCAATTGTTATGCGATTGTTGCTGGCTTAGACAATGGTAATGTTAAACAGGCATAGCCCGAATCACCATTAATCTTGCCATGTATTCGCCCTTGCTGTCGCCTGTTCAAAAAAAAGTATTTGAAACAATTGAATTTCTGTATACTTAGTCGCATATAGAGTTTACCGACTATAATTGCAAAACAAAGGCTCAGGGCACAGATTGACTGTCAGTCTTCCTTGGTCGTTTTTGTTAGCAACGCTTGCAGGAGCAATTTTGGCTTTAACTATTGCAGATCTTACCTTGGCATTGAGCAAGGAAAACCCAGAGTCTCTGACCTCAATTAAACGTGGAGTTGAACGGGAAACCTTACGCATTCAAGCCAATGGTAAATTATCTACCCAAGGCCATAATGCGGCACTTGGCTCCGCACTAACCCATGATTACATCACAACCGATTATTCTGAAAGTTTGTTGGAGTTTATTACGCCGGCAACAGAATCAATCGACACCACACTGGCACAATTACAAGATATCCAAAAATACACCTTAGAAAATATTGATGGTGATTGGTTTTGGCCGATGAGTATGCCGTGTGTGGTTGAGGATGAAGAGCAAATTCAATTGGCACAATATGGTTCATCCAATATTGGTCGAATGAAAACAGTCTATCGTCAAGGCTTAAAGAATCGTTATGGTTCAATGATGCAGGTGATTGCCGGCATTCACTTTAACTTTTCTTTTCCGCAGAAATTTTTTGCTAGCTTGCAAACGATCAGCAACGATCAGCAACCATTGCAAGAGTTTATTTCCGAACGTTACTTTGCCTTGATACGTAACTACAAACGTTACGGCTGGTTAATTCCATACTTGTTTGGCAGTTCGCCAGCGTTATGTCCGACATTTTTGCAGGGCAGAGAGCATCAAATTCCCTTTAAGAAAGCGCCCAAAGGGTGTTTGTATCTTGAATACGCAACATCGTTGCGGATGAGTGATTTGGG
Organism: Thalassotalea sp. HSM 43; assembly: GCF_004752005.1. NCBI lineage: Bacteria > Pseudomonadati > Pseudomonadota > Gammaproteobacteria > Alteromonadales > Colwelliaceae > Thalassotalea > Thalassotalea sp. HSM 43. The sequence continues at coordinate 2,963,968 of NZ_CP038493.1, forward strand.
CTATACTAATTCGTCACAGTCGGCATTGCAGATATGCAATAACTCATTGCAAAGCTATGTCGAGTCGGTAGAAAACGCGATTTCTTTGCCATCCCCCGAATTCGCCAAGATAGGTGTCAAAGTTGACGGTCATTACCAGCAACTTAACAGTAATATTTTGCAAATCGAAAACGAACTGTACGCGCCAATCAGACCTAAGCGAGTGGCTAAATCGGGGCAGAAACCGTCACAAGCACTCAAAGATGGTGGAGTTGAATACGTTGAAGTTCGCGCGATGGATGTTAATCCATTTGTGAGTACCGGCATCAGTAAGCAGCAGATGCAATTTTTGGATTTGTTTTTAACTTATTGTTTGTTGCAAGATAGCCCGCAAACCAGTGCGCAAGAAATGCAGGTATTCACTGACAATACCGACAAGGTGATTCTTGAAGGGCGTAGACCGGGATTGTTGTTGAACGATAAGGGAACAGATAAGACCATTGAGCAATGGGGCAACGAAATATTTGCGGAATTGCAGCATATTGCAGACTTGTTTGATCAAGCGCATCAAAACAATGATTATCAAACGGCTTTGGCGATAGAGCTAGCGAAAATAAACGATGCGAGCAAAACACCTTCGGCGCAAATCTTAGATGATTTGGTCAATGGCGAACGCGGTATTGTTGGTTGGTCTTTAATTAAAGCCAGCGCCTTTATGCAGCAAACTCAAGCACAGCCATATCAGGTTTTCAGTGAGCAGTGCTTTAAAGACATGGCACAGACCTCGTTGCAACAACAACAGCAAATAGAACAATCCGATACCCTCAATTTCGATGACTTTTTAGCGGATTACTTTAGTAAATAAAATAATCACGTTTTTTGGAACTTTCATCTTAGTTGAGACTCATAAGGAAGGTAAGACATTTAAATTCCTTATGAATGACACACGTTTTTAAGCGCATCTTGGATGCGCTTTTTTTTTCAGTTAAGATAATGCTAGGTGTTATTCATATTTGAATAAATGTACTGCCGCCAAAGAGTTATAAGCGGTTAATCTAATAGAGTATTGCTGTTTATGATGACTTTTGTTAGCGGTTTCTTGCTAGGCCTTTCTTTGATTCTTGCCATCGGTGCGCAAAATGCGTTTGTTCTTAAACAAGGCATTAAAAAACACCATGTATTTTTAGTGTGTGCTATTTGCGCGGTGTCTGACGCCTTCTTAATTGCCCTTGGCGTCGGCGGTTTTGGCATCGTCGTTGAAAAGTATCCTCAATTAGAAGTTTGGGCTCGTTACGGTGGAGCGGCCTTTGTGTTTGTTTATGGCATCTTAAGTTTTTATTCCGCATTCACCAAAAATCATGCGTTACAAGCTGCAGGTAGTGACATTAGCTCAGCGTTTAAAACCGCCAGTATTTGTCTTGCCTTTACTTGGTTAAACCCACACGTTTATCTTGATACCTTAGTGTTGCTCGGCTCTATATCCAGCCAATACCCAGGTGAAGAGTTCACCTTCGGTTTTGGCGCTGTCTCGGCATCTTTTGTGTTCTTTTTCAGTCTTGGCTATGGCGCTCGATTTTTAGCGCCTATATTTGCTCGAGCCAAAGCTTGGAAGGTTTTAGAGTTTGTTGTTGGTCTGATCATGATGGCCATCGCCGCATCATTAATTTTTTCCAGTTGATGCTTTACTGCTTGATTTAATTGCTGCTTGCTCGGTTTTTCGTTTGGTGACTGTCTAGCGGCTGACATGGCAGGTTTTGCCCAGTATTTAAAGATTGGTTGAAAAAACATTATTATTTTTACTGTATAAAATTCAGTGGATTAACTTGGCTTTACGCTAAAGAAATCGATTTGTTAAAAAAATATTAGAATTTTTTTGAACCTTTTGATTATTGGCGCGTCCTATTTAATGAAAGCAATTTTTCCCTGGACTGCTTTTGACTCTATAAGCGCGTATTAGTGGTAACGCGCTTTTTTTTGCCCAAAATTTAGTGGCGCTGCTTATTTGAGCACAATTATCTGTCGCATCCCTTATTAGCTCTACCAAACCAACTCTGCCAAATCGAACATTAAATTAGCTTTAAACGTCTGACTTTGTCTGGTCAGGCAATAAATTACAGGCAAAAAAAAGAGCACCTAAATGAGGTGCTCAAAAATAAATAATCCAAGGAGAAATAAAAACTTCATAAGTTAAGAGCATGATTACGTAAAAAAGTTCAAAACTGATTAAAAAAATTTAAAAAATCTGGCACACTGATTCTAACAACACACATTAAAACTCTGTTATGAAAATAAAAACAAGTATTACAGCGTTGGTTTTAACCACATCTTTAGCGGGATGCATGGCGCCACCACCTGAAAATCCAGAAAATATCTGTGATATTTTCCGTGAGCATCATTCTTGGTATGAAGGCGCTAAGGATATGCAGGAACGCTGGGGCGTGCCTATACATGTGCCAATGAGCATGATGTATCAAGAGAGCTCGTTCCGGGGGGACGCTTTACCGCCTAGAGATTATCTGTTTGGTTTTATTCCTTGGGGGCGTGTCAGCAGTGCTTATGGCTTTGCTCAGGCGAAAACCCTGACTTGGGATGACTATACCCGTGAGACCGACAATAGCGGCGCAGATCGTGATGATTTTGATGATGCCATCGATTTTATGGGCTGGTTTATATATAAGACGCAAAAGGTCAATGGCGTGTCGAAATGGGACCCATATAACCAATATCTAAATTACCATGAAGGTTGGGGCGGTTATAAACGCAAGACTTACACCAAAAAAGCTTGGTTAGCAAAAGTTGCACGCAAAGTAGAAAGCCGAGCCAAAATTTATGGCAGTCAATTAAAGACCTGCGAGGAAGAGCTCGACAGCAGCTGGTTATGGCGAGCCTTGTTTTATTAACTCGCTCTTTAATGTCTATGATGACATCGCAATAACATTTGCTCGATACAAAAAAGCCCGCTAAGCGGGCTTTTCTTATTCAGTTCTTGATTTGCGATAATGCTCAGGCATGATGCGAACGGTTTTCACCATGTTCTCGGTGACATCAATGATTTCCATTGGATACCCAGCTATACGCATACTTATGTTCGGCTCAGGAATATCTTCTAGGTACTCCAAAATCAATCCATTCATTGTTTTTGGCCCATCGATAGGCATATGCCAAGACATCTCTTTATTTATGTCTCGCACGTTTGCACTACCATCAACCAAATAACTGCCATCCGGTTGCTTGTGAACTTCCTCGCTCGGCGTTGGTTCCATCGTCGTGGTAAAATCACCGACAATCTCTTCGAGAATATCTTCTAAGGTTACCAGCCCCTGAATATCACCATACTCATCAACAACTAAACCTAATCGTTCTTTGGCGTGTTGGAATTTCAAAAGCTGCACATTGAGTTGTGTACCTTCTGGAATAAAGTACATTTCACGCACCGCTCTTAGCAACGTCGCTTTGGTGAACTGGCTTTTAGATAGCATTTTCACTGCGTCACGCATATGCACATAACCAACAACATCATCAATGCTGTCACGATACAAAATAACGCGGGTATGGTTGGCTTGTGTTAATTGTTTCTGGATGACTTTCCAGTCATCGTTGATATCGATACCTTGGATTTCACTGCGCGGTATCATGATGTCTTCAACGGTGACTTTTTCTAAATCAAGAATACTGACCAACATATCCTGATCTTTTTCAGGCAGCAATGCGGTTGATTCATTTACCACCGTGCGCAGCTCCTCACTGCTCAGGCTATGTTCTTGTCTATCTTCAGGACTGATGCGTAATAAGGTTAACAAGCCATTGGTTATCCAATTCACGGCAATGACAAACGGTAACAGGATCTTCAATAACACGCTTAATATGATCGAGCTCGGAAACGCGATGCGCTCAGGATGCAATGCCGCTAATGTTTTTGGCGTAACTTCGGCGAAAATCAAAATGATAAGGGTTAATACTAAGCCGGCGTAAAAGATACCGGCATCACCATAGAAACGCGAAAATATAACACCCGCGACCAGTGAGGCAAATACATTGACAAGGTTGTTACCGATAAGGATCAAGCCGATAAGACGATCAGGGCGATCGAGCAATTTACTGACTCGACGAGCACCTTTATGGCCATTGTTTTCCATGTGTCGTAATCGATAACGATTAAGTGACATCATGCCTGTTTCAGAACCAGAAAAATAAGCGGAAATGAAAATTAGAATACCAAGTATGCTGAGCAGCGTACTGGTTGATATGTCGTCCAAAAAGGGGATCCTTTATTACTTAATTCACAGTTTGTATATATACAGCATTTCTTAAGATAAAAGAACTTCTTTTACAAATCTACTGCCAAAGTACGACAAAGTAAGCACTGTGGTTGCAATAATCGACAATATCATCACCCGATGACCGCGCCAGCCAAGACGGAAGTGGCCCCAAAGGATCACCGAATACATCACCAAGGCAATCACAGATAATACCGTTTTATGAACGTTTTCGGTGGCAAAAAAGTTGTCAATAAACATCATGCCAATCAACTGCGATAGCGCCAAACACACGGTGCCGGTAAACATGATGGCAAACAATTGACCTTCAACTTGCATCAATGGCGGTAAGTGATTAACCGCGGCTATGTTTTTCGACTTCAATTTAAAGTTGATGTAGTTCACCTGGAATGAATACAAAGTCGCAATAACCAATATGCCATAGGACAGCAAAGCAAAGGTGATATGGGTGACTAAAACCATGGTGCTGGTATCAATAACTAGGTGTCGTTTTTCAGGTAGAAAAAACAAAATAGCCAGTAAAACCGCTGAAAAACCATAAACCACAGGTAATATTAAATTGGTTTTATAGCGCAACGAGATGGCCGTTACCGCACCAGAAATGCTCACCGCTACCAAGGACACAACATTTATTAGACTGAAGTCGAGTTGTTGCTGAAAATAAAAATTATTCGACAATAATACACAATGACAAAGTACCGCGAAGGTGCCTAGGCTTAGGTAAAGTTTGGGATTTGGTCCCTGAGCATCAAATAGCTTCAGTGATATTGACAGTGCGGCGCCTAAATAAAAGGTAACGGCCAACAGTGTCAGGATGTTTACCAAGTCCAATACTTTACTCCTTTATTGCTCGGTTTTTATTTTGATTTACCAATACTAACAAAAATTTAGCGGCTGTCGCTAGCGCTATTTCAGTATCAACGAGCGCAGTGGCTTAATCGCCGCACAGACGAGAATTGCCGAACATAAATAGGCGAACCAACCAGGCAGCATTTGGTGAGAGTGGCTCATCTGGTCAATGATGTTTATTTGATATGCCGCTAATAAATAATCCAGTAAAAAACCAAACGCGACAGCCGACAGAATCAGCCCAGCTAAGTAGCGTATCAATACCCCTGTACCCATTTCTGTTTTAATCACACCTAAGGTAGAAATATTGGTTGCCGGTCCTGCCATCATGAAGACTAAAGCGGTGCCAGGCGAGATGCCTGCGAAGATAAAACCTGCGGCGATAGGGGTAGAGGCCGTAGCGCAAATATACATCGGCACGGATATCACTATCATCAACATCATGGCTGGCAGGCCACTGCCGTATTGGGTTAAAAATTCCGTCGGTACAAAGGTGCGAATTAACGCCGCAAACAACAGACCCAATGCCAACCACTTGATTAAGTCGTCGATTAACTGGGTAAACGAATACCGTACCCCAGTAGTTAGCTTAGCAAAGAATTGCTCGCTGGCGCTTTGTTGCTTGCTGGCGCAACAACTGGGTTTTTGCGCTTGCTTAGTGCAACATGACTCATGTTGTTGGGCAGCACTTACGTAGGCAGATTTATCCGTGCTGACCAGCATGCCGGTGATGATCGCTGAGCTTATTGCGGCAATAGGACGATAAATCGCCATAATAGGGCCAAGCAAGGCATAAGACACGCTTACCGAGTCGACGCCGGTTTCTGGCGTCGCCACTAAAAATGATGAGGTTGCCGGCGATGAGGCACCAGAGCGTTTCAATTGTGTTGCCACCGGAATGACGCCACAGGAGCATAACGGTAACGGCGCGCCAATAAACGCCGCTTTTACCACGGCGAAACGACCTTCGCCGAGATGCTTGCTGAGTATCTTGGTTGGCACGAACGACTTCATCAACCCGGCAATAATCAAACCAAGCAATAGCCAAGGGCTCGCTTCATTGGTTAGATCGAGTAAGTTGTTGAAAAATATCACCAGCGTATCCATATCAGTACTACCTGCAACGGTAACGAAAAACTTTATCGGTATCAGATTGCTATTGTAACCTAGTTATTGCAACGACCCAATAATTACCCTGGGGTTTTGCATATGGTTACAAAAAACAGGCGTTTTATCGTCATATTAGGCAAATTATGCTTTTACTGTACTCCGGTCGGGGTATAATGTTGCCAGATTCCGATTTCATCAGGTCTGCAATGTCAGACTTAGCAATGAGCAAGAAAGAAATTTATGTTTGAGAATTTATCTGACCGTTTATCGAAAACGTTGAAGAATATCAGTGGCCGTGGTCGCCTTACTGAAGACAACATCAAGGAAACGTTGCGTGAAGTGCGCATGGCGTTACTTGAAGCTGATGTGGCACTTCCGGTTATTCGTGAGTTTGTTGCCAAAGTTAAAGAGCGCGCAGTTGGCCAAGAAGTCAGTAAAAGTTTAACCCCAGGCCAAGTATTCGTAAAAATCGTTCGTACTGAACTTGAATCGGCTATGGGTCAAGCCAATGAGCAGCTTGATTTAAAAGCGACACCACCAGCGGTCATCTTGATGGCGGGCTTGCAAGGTGCCGGTAAAACCACCTCTGTTGCCAAACTCGGTAAGTTTCTAAAAGAGCGTGAAAAGAAAAAAGTGTTAGTGGTCAGTGCTGACGTTTATCGTCCAGCAGCGATCAAACAGTTGGAAACCCTCGCCAATGAAATTGACGTAGAGTTTTTCCCAAGTGACATTAGTCAAAAGCCGAAAGCCATTGCCGATGCGGCGATAGCGCACGCTAAAAAACAATTTATAGACGTTGTTATTGTCGATACCGCAGGTCGCCTGCATGTCGACGGCGAAATGATGGACGAGATTAAGGAATTGCATGCCAGCATTACGCCGGTAGAAACCTTATTCGTTGTTGATGCCATGACCGGTCAAGATGCTGCCAATACGGCGAAAGCGTTTGACGATGCATTGCCTTTAACCGGTGTTATTCTTACCAAAACTGATGGTGATGCACGTGGCGGTGCGGCGTTATCTATTCGTCACATTACCGGTAAGCCGATTAAGTTTTTAGGTGTTGGTGAGAAAACCGACGCATTAGAACCATTCCACCCTGATCGCGTTGCTGGTCGTATTCTTGGTATGGGTGATGTTTTGTCACTTATCGAAGAAGTCGAGCATAAAGTTGATAAACAAAAAGCGGAAAAGTTAGCGAAGAAGGTAAAATCTGGTAAAGGATTTGACTTAGAAGACTTCCGTGAGCAGCTGGTGCAAATGAAAAGCATGGGCGGCATGATGGGGCTAATGGATAAATTGCCGGGCATGGGCAATATGTCAGAACAGGTAAAAGGCCAGTTAGATGATAAACTCACGGTTCGTATGGAAGCCATCATCAATTCGATGACACCAGCTGAACGAGCCCGACCTGATATCATCAAAGGTTCGCGTAAGCGTCGAATCGCTGCGGGTTCTGGAACGCAAATTCAAGACGTCAACAAGTTGCTTAAGCAGTTTACGCAAATGCAGAAGATGATGAAAAAAATGTCTGGTAAGGGCGGTATGCAGAAAATGATGCGCTCAATGAAAGGCATGATGCCACCAGGTGGCGCCGGTGGTATGGGCGGAATGTTCCGCCGATAATGAAAAAAATGACGAAAAAGCCAGATTTATCTGGCTTTTTTATTGTGCTCAACCCGCCCCTTGGTTAATATCGTTTTAGTACACTTGTATATGTAACCTAGCTCGAGGTTAGCATGCAGTGAAAATTGTTTTACGTTTTAGCGAACAATAATAATAAAGGGAAATCGTTCGTGCAGTTCATCAAGTCTTTATTCTGTTTACGTGGTCACGATAATGCCGACAGGTTTTTAACCTTGTCTTTGAGTGCGTTATTTGGCGGCTTTTTTATCAATGCGTTACTGTTAGAGTCAACGGTCGCGAAAGTCGTCTTTGCGATTTTGTCTTTCGCCATATTTTTCACCTCAGCGATACGTCGTTGCCGTGACAGCGGCATGCGTTCATATAATGCCATTGCCGTATCAGCGGTCATGTTACTCACCTTGCTGATTGTTAGCTTCATTGACAGTAAGCTAAGTCTGCTGAGTGTATTATTACCTCTTTTATTAAGTTTGTTTTTATTTGCTCGACCATCACAGCAAGCGCGTATCTATATTACCGGTTACCAAGGGCCAGTCGATTTGACTGAGTTAACCAAAATTGAGCAAAACGAACGTCAACAGGTGAATCGCCGAGTTGAACCAAGTTTATTTGGTGAATCGTTAGACGCTGACGATGCACACGCTGCTGCTCAAGCACAGCAAGTCCCTGTGACCACCTCATTACAAGCTAAATTGGCAAAGAATGATTTTGCTGAGTTGTTACAGCGCTGGATGCAGCATAATCATGGCGCGACCAAGGCCATTGTTGCTATATCGGCGCTAATGGCAATCAGCTCTGTTGCGTTACCAATGTTATTGTCGACAACGACCGAGCAAGTGGTGGTCACTGAGCAGGCGCAACAAGCGAATAAAATGGTTGTTGCTGCCAATACTCAACGAGCGCATAAATTGTCGATGCCAGATGATTATTATCTGTTACTTGATGATAATCACGGTTTGATTATCCACTGGAAAGCGGATCGCACCACAGATGGTGAAATATGGTCGCAATTAACCGCTCAAGGTGATGATAGTTGTCAAATAATCGAATTTAATAAAGGCGATAAAATCCGAACCATAAACGTTACCGTCGAAAACAGTGGTGATTACTATGCTAACTTCTCGCCATTAGACAGTGCAAAAGTTGTTAGCTTGTTAGCACGTCGCGGCAATTTTGGTTTATGTGGTTATAACTTTTCATTAAAAGGCTCACAAAAAGCACTTAACTCGCATCCTGAGTATATTGATTGGGCTAATTAAGCCTATTTATAGCGTCAAAAAAAGCCGTTATGTGATATCGCATAACGGCTTTTTTATGATAAAGATCAGCAAATTAATCTCGTTGGACTAATATTAATAAGCACCAGTAACCCCTGCAAAGGTGCATCATGAGTGACCCAACCAAGCCAGGCGATAAACGTACAACATTAAAGTTAATCGCATCGGTAGCCAGTTTGTCGGTACTGGCTCAAGCCAAAGCATCACCGTTTGAACATTCCACACCATCACAAACCATGGGGCCATTTTTTCCTGTCGCTCGTCCACTTGATAGTGATATGGACCTGACTCAAGTTAAAGGTAAAGATGGTGTCGCCAAAGGACAAGTGATTGAACTAAGTGGCCAAGTGGTTAACAGTGAAGGTAAACCCGTAGCTAATGCGGTGATTAAAGTTTGGCAAGCCAATGTCAATGGGCGCTATGATCATAAGGGTGATATAAATCCTGCGCCACTGGATCCAAACTTTCAGGGCTATGGCGAGCAAATCACCGATGAACAGGGACGCTATCGTTTTAAAACCATTAAACCGGGGGCTTACCCAATAAACCCTGTCAACCCTGATAATGTACGTCCTCCTCATATTCATTTTGATGTGGCAGGCAAGGTCGATCGCTTAGTGACGCAAATGTATTTCCCGGATGAGCCGGGTAATAAAGAAGACATCATCTTTAAACGTTTAGGTGACGGGCAAAAGCTTGTGGTCGCGTCGCCGGCAAAAAATAGCCCTGACATGGCGAAAGACAGCATTCATTTAAATTGGAATATTGTCTTACCGCATGGTTAATGAGTTAAATTACGCAGATAAAAAAAGGCGGTAATTACCGCCTTTTTAGTGGATAAGGTTTTAACGGTTTGGTTATTACAATCGCACCATACGTTTTAACGAACGAAACTTTTCTTTGGTTAAGATTTTATTACCCAATGCCGTTAACATCGAGCCGGTTACCACCAGACAAGCACCGATATACGCCAAGCCGTTTAATTCTTGTGCAGAGAACAGGTGTGGCCATATAGATTCAGCGATGGTCGCAAACAACACGGTTAATAATGGCGTAATAGCCAATACCGCACTTACTTTGCTGGCAGGCCAATACTCCATTGCTTTGGCAAACGTGCCATAGGCCACTAAGGTATTAGCACAGCAAAACAGCAACAATAATAAAGCCACAATATTTAAACTACCGATATCCGCCGGTGCTGACAGTGGCAAAAAGAATAGGCTAGAGAAAAGATAGATAAACCACATGATTTGGTTTGAGCTAAAGTGGTTAAGCATCTTCTTTTGTAATATGGCGTAAATAGCCCAGGTCGATGAGGCGCCAAGCATAATAATAAAGCCAGTAATAAAGTCATCATTAGCAATATCTCCAGCTTGACTGAATTGCTGGTTAAAGAACAACAATAAGCCACTGATCAAGACAACCGAACCGACCATTTGTCCGCGAGTAAAACTTTCCTTTAAAAACACAACAGAACCAATCAGCATCATAAACGGTGCCATTTGAATTAACATCTGCGCGGTTTCAGCAGGCACAAAGTACAGTGATGATAAATACAGTATGTAGTTTAGCGACAAAAATATGGCGGCAAAAAATAAACGTTTAAACAAACCTTTGTTTTTGAAAATCGCCGTTGGGATATTTTTATTGTTGTACAATATGAAAGAAACAAAGACAGCAGCAAACAAAAAGCGGTACATAGTAATGGTATAAGAGTCCATTAATTGCAAAACGCTCATTAAGGCTAACGGCAGTAAGCCCCACATGACTGCGGTAACCAAAGCTAACAGCAAACCTGTCATGTTATTACTAGATGATGCCGACATCGATGTAGTGTCCTGTTAAAAGGGGATCTGTTAATATATAGGCTTAATTATGGATAAACCTGTAAACGGAGCGCGATTTTAGCGCAGAAATTGTGGTTTAGCCCGAATTTTTTGGAATAATTTAGTCGATTTTTTCTATTAAGGTTGCATTTTCCCTGTAAAAGCGTAAAATCTGCGAGCTTTTCCAACCCTGTGGGTTAGGAAAGTGTCTGGAAAATTCGTTTTATAACTTACATATAGAGGACGGTATGGTAACCATTCGTTTAGCTCGTGGTGGCGCTAAGAAGCGTCCATTTTATCAAGTAGTTGTCGCTGACAGCCGCAACTCTCGCGATGGTCGTTTCATCGAGAAAGTTGGCTTTTTCAACCCAACTGCACAAGGCAACGCTGAGAAGCTTCGTTTAGACCTAGATCGTATCAACCATTGGGTTGGTCAAGGCGCTAACGTTTCTGATCGTGTAGCTAAGCTAGTTAAAGACGCGCAAGCTTAATTAACTGGTCATTGTTGAGAGAGATTTAGATAAAGATGGAAAACAACGTAATCCTTGGAAAAATTGGTGCCGTTTACGGTATTAAAGGTTGGTTGAAGATTCATTCTTATACTGAAAATCCTGAAGCAATATTTGAATACAGCCCTTGGGTGTTAAATCTCAATGGCAAACAACTAAACGTCGAAATCAGTGAATGGCGCCGTCATAATAACGGTTTAATCGTCAAATTTGCTGATATTAGTGATCGCAATGATGCCCAGTTACGCACTGGTGCGGAAATTACGGTAACAGGTGACGTTTTGCCAGAACTTCCGCAAGGCGAGTTCTACTGGCGTGATTTGATCGGTATGGATGTGGTTAATGAGTCGGGTTATAACCTTGGCAAAGTAACGGACATCATGGAAACCGGTTCTAATGATGTATTAGTTGTTAAAGCTAATCGCACTGATGCGTTTGGCAAAAAGGAACGTTTGATTCCTTACTTAGAAGACCAAGTGATTAAAGATATTTCACTTGAGTCTAAACAGATTAACGTGGACTGGGACCCAGGTTTCTAACTCAATGAGTGAAAGTAAATTACGGATAGAGGTGATAAGCCTGTTTCCAGAAATGTTTACTGCAATCACTGAGTCTGGGGTGACTGGTAGGGCGATTCGTAAAGGCCTGATTGATTTTAATTGTATCAATCCTAGGGACTTTACCCATGATCGACATCGTACTGTGGATGACCGACCTTATGGCGGTGGCCCAGGGATGCTGATGATGGTTCAACCTTTACGTGATGCGATTCATGCGGCCAAATCGGCAGCAGGTGATGATGCTCATGTGATTTACCTATCACCGCAGGGACGAAAGCTTGACCAGGCGGGTGTACGTGAACTGTCTCAACATAAAAAGCTGGTATTAATTGCTGGCCGTTATGAAGGGATAGATGAACGATTGATCGAGTCAGAAGTTGACGAAGAATGGTCAATCGGCGATTTTGTGTTAACCGGTGGTGAATTGCCAGCGATGACCTTAATCGACGCGGTAGCACGATTTGTGCCCGGTGTATTAGGACACAATCAATCAGCTGAACAGGATTCATTTTCTGATGGCTTACTTGATTGCCCACATTACACCAGGCCAGAGGTATTAGATGATAAGTCTGTACCAAAAGTGTTGCTAAGCGGTAATCACCAACACATACGTCAATGGCGCATGCAGCAGTCATTACAGAGAACTTGGACTCGACGTCCTGAACTTTTAGAAAACCTAGCTCTGACTGAGGAGCAGGAGACAATGTTAAAAGCCATTAAGGCCAAACATAACTCTTGATCGGTTCGGTGTAATCTAGGAAAAAAAGGTAATATTATGAGTAATATCATCAATGCTCTTGAACAAGAGCAAATGAAAAAAGACGTACCAGCGTTCGGCCCTGGTGACACTTTAGTAGTTAAAGTAAAAGTTAAGGAAGGCGACAAAGAACGTCTTCAGGCTTTTGAAGGTGTTGTAATCGCTAAGAAAAACCGCGGTTTGCATTCTTCTTTCACTGTTCGCAAAATCTCAAACGGTGAAGGTGTAGAACGTGTATTCCAGACACACAGCCCGTTAGTAGCGGAAATCGACGTTAAGCGTCGCGGTGATGTACGTCAAGCTAAACTTTACTACCTACGTGAACTTTCTGGTAAGAAAGCGCGTATCAAGGAAAAGTTGGCTAAGTAATTTATTACTTACTCATAAAAAAGGCTGCCCACGGGCAGCCTTTTTTGTTTCTGTAGTTATTTGCCAGTTATTTGCCAGTTATATGCGCACACAAGACTACCGAAATAGCGCCAGAATAACAGTACGAATGTTCGGAACTTGATTAGATTGCAATTCGCTCATTACAGCCTTTGAGTATAACTGTTTGCCACAAACTCAATAACTAAACTCTATCGTAACTCTTCTATTTTTACTATCTTGCCTTGCTTTACGGTAAACACCATCGGCGCTTTATTAGGTAATGTGTAATACATTCTTTCGACTAACTCTTCAGAATCGCCTGAAATTTTTTCAGAACTTTTTGGCGCTCCACATCGTTCAAGCAACATAAATTTATCATCTGAAACTCGTACAAATTTAGATCCGCATTGCACCGCTTTTATTGTCGCCGCTTGTACACTAAACACAAAAGTTGCTAATAATAATAAACTTATCGTTTTCATTCGAATTTCCTTTTATTTTTTTAGTTACTTGTTAGCTGCACTTGATAAAAACTGTGATGCTATTGATGTTCATCGCTTGAACTTACAGCTGTTAGCAGATAGTCGTCTGTTTTGTTATCTCGTTAATATTAAAGTTATTCAATTATAAATCAATGATTTATATAGGAGAATGGCGGGGGAGTTGGAGTGCATATTGCTCAAACAGCCTTCATAGGTACGTAGTTGCGTAATGCTGATATTTTGCAAAAATGTTAAATAAATAGATGACAGCGCTGTCATTTTGTGTTTTTATTTGTCCTATTAAGTCAATTCTATAGGCGAATTTGCGGAAAAGGTGTATAACTTAGACAGTAAGCATCTTGCCTTTTGGCCCTAATTGATAGTTAAATAAATTAGTTAAATAAAGTAAAAATTATTCTAATAAAACCAGGCAACACTATGAATCCATTACAAAAGTATTATCCAGTAAAAGATGTGGCAGCAAGCCGCAGTTATCTTGACGCCGACACCTATAAAGCCATGTACCAGCAATCTATTGAAGATCCCGACGGTTTTTGGGGCGAGCAGGCGAAACAGCACATCGACTGGTTTACGCCGTTTGAGAAAGTCAGCTCAGTGGACTTTCATAGTGCCAATATTAATTGGTTTGAGGGCGGTAAATTAAACGTCAGCTATAACTGTATTGATCGTCACTTAGCCAGCAAAGGTGAACAAACAGCGATCATCTTTGAAGGTGACGAAGTTGATGATACTCGTCACATCAGTTACAACGAACTGCACCAACAGGTGTGTAAGTTTGCCAATGTATTAAAAGCTCGTGGCGTTAAAAAAGGCGACCGTGTTTGTATCTATATGCCAATGGTGCCTGAAGCCGGTTATGCCATGTTGGCTTGTGCTCGCATCGGCGCCGTGCATTCTGTTGTGTTTGGTGGTTTTAGTAGCGAGTCCATTAAGTCTCGCATTCTCGATGCGGATTGTCAGGTGGTGATCACCGCCGACCAAGGTGTTCGTGGTGGCAAAATTATTCCATTGAAAGCTAATGTTGATGCCGCTGTCGCCGATTGTGCCAATGTTCATTCTGTAATCGTTGTTAACCGTACCGGCGCCGATGTTGCCTGGAATGATGATATTGACGTTCGTTACGATGACATTGTGAAAACCGTATCTGCAGAGTGCGAACCTGAGGTAATGGACGCCGAAGACCCGTTATTTATTCTCTATACCTCTGGCTCGACAGGCAGTCCGAAAGGGGTACTGCATACCTGCGGTGGTTATATCTTGTATACCGCGATGACGCACAAATACGTGTTTGATTATCGTGATGGTGACATTTACTGGTGTACGGCAGATGCAGGCTGGATCACCGGTCACAGCTACGTGTTTTATGGGCCTCTTGCCAATGGCGCAACCACATTAGTCTTTGAAGGTGTGCCAACTTACCCTGATGCCTCACGCTGTTGGGATATGGTTGAGCGTCATAAAATCAATGTGTTTTATACCGCACCTACTGCGATTCGCGCGTTAATGGGCTTAGGTGATGACTTTGTCAATGATAAAGACTTATCGTCTTTGCGTTTGCTTGGCACCGTTGGCGAGCCGATTAATCCAGAAGCATGGCATTGGTATTATGAAATTGTTGGTAAAGAAAAATGCCCAATTGTCGATACTTGGTGGCAAACCGAAACCGGTGGTGTACTGATCACCTCTTTGCCTGGTTCTGCTGGCAGTAAACCTGGTGCCGCAGGCTTGCCATTCTTTGGAGTTAAGCCAGCCATTATCAATAAAGAAGGTGAGATTCTTGAAGGTGAAGCCCGTGGCGGTTTGGTGATGTCAGGCAGTTGGCCTGGCCAAATGCGCACTGTGTATGGTGATCATCAACGTTTTCATCAAACCTACTTTAGCCAATTTGACGGTTATTATTTTACCGGTGACGGCGCACAACGCGATAGTGATGGTTACTACTGGATCTTAGGTCGATTGGACGATGTACTGAACGTATCTGGCCATCGCTTAGGTACTGCTGAAATCGAAAGTGCATTGGTGTTACACCCAGCTGTTTCAGAGGCGGCGGTTGTTGGCTACCCACATGATATTAAGGGCCAAGGTGTTTATGCGTATGTCACGTTAATGCAAGGTGAACAAGAAAGTGATGCGCTAATCAGTGATTTAAGAGCGTTGGTCGCAAAAGAGTTAGGCAGCTTCTCTAAACCTGATTTGATTCAATATGCGCCGGGGTTACCTAAAACACGCTCAGGTAAAATAATGCGTCGTATTTTGCGTAAGATTGCTGAGAACGAGTTAACAAACTTAGGTGATACCACAACGTTAGCTGACCCGAGTGTTGTTGAAAACCTGATTGAACAACGTCTGATTCGTTAGTGCTATATACGCTCGCTGTGTATGAAAAAACCGAGGCTTAGCCTCGGTTTTTTTATGATACATGTTTTTCTTGCAGGCATTTTACATGCCTTTATCGATAAAATTCGCTGATTCAATTGCCAATAAGTGAGCGTCGATATGCCGGCGCCGTTGTCCCTGTCCATTTTTTAAAGGCTCTATTGAAGTTACTCAGATCGTTATAGCCGACTTGCCAGGCGATATCATCAATGCTGTATTGCGCGTCTGCTAATAACGCCAGTGCTGTATCGCGTTTTGTTTGCTCTTTGACGTCTTTAAAGGTGATATCTTTTTGCTTGAGGTTGCGCTGCAATGTGCGTGAGGTCATACCCAATCTATCGGCAAACCATTCGATACTAAACCAAGGCAGTGTCGCGTAGGTGCGAATTAATTTGACCATGGCATCGTGCCAGTTTGGGGTGTTATTGACGACATTATGCAGCGGATAATCATCGTTCAGGTCAATGCTTATCGCGCCAAATAAATAACCAAATTGTATCTCTGACTGCTTAAAGTGAATAGGTAACCTGTCTTGGTTTTTATCTGATGAGATCAGCTTAGCTTTGTCTGGTCGCCATGCTTGGCCTAAATATTTTCGGCAAAAGTTAATAAGCGCCAAGGTGCGAAACCACTCGGCTTGTTCAAATCCCGGTAGGGTTGGCCGATATGCGCTGCGATGGCATAACCAGCATTGTTGTTCAAATCGCTCGACCCATATGGTTACGTGGTTGCTGAGCTGAGGCATTTCATCGATTAGCGTTGATATGCCCTGAATTAATGATTGGCATTGGTCGAGTTTTTCATCCAACTCAACGGATAAATGACGAACCGTGACCAAACGGCCAACATCAATGGCAACTTGATAACCATAATGTCGATCGATTGCGGCAATAAAATTTAATAAGTCTCTGGTTGGTAACCAGTTATCCGTTGCCATTAAATCTAACGGCAACCGACACTCCTTTGCCAAAGCTTGCCAGTCGAGTTTATGGCGCTGGCAGTAGTCTATAAACGGCTTAATGTTAACCGTCGACGATATCAGCAATTGGCTCGTTGCAGCCGTGGATTTCATATAGCTCCTTGTCGACATATTCTGCCAAGCCAGATGTCAATGCATAGCAAATGTCGTGAAATGACCTAACGATATCAGTGTAGCTCAATATAATGTGCTCAACTTATTTAGGAGACCATTATGAACATCAAACGTTTATCACTACTGACATCAATTATTGTCGCATCAAGCTCATTCTTTATTGTTAAAGCACTGGCTGAACAAAACCCAATGGAGGCAGCGCTGCAAGTCGATGGTGCCAAAGTCAACCTCAGTGTTGAAGCAGCAAAACATGCTTACACGCCAGAGTTTATTGATGCAGCACGTGCAAATTTCAGTAACTTTCACTGGCAAATGGGTGGCGATCACGCCTTGTATTACAACATGCACATGAACGAGTTTATGCCAACGGCTATCGCCTCACCACATGTTGATTACAAGCCTTTGCCAAGAAACATTAATGCCGAACTTGACGATTTAAAAGTGCAAACCAGTGCTAAAGGCGAAATGACAATGGCACAGTACTTAGCTGATCCACAGTTTCGTACCCAAGGCTTTATGCTCATTCACAAAGGTGAGGTGGTTTATGAAAGCTACCCGGGTATGAAACCAAGCGATCGTCATATCTGGACTTCGGCAGCAAAAACCAGCGTAGGGCTAGTGGTCGCACAACTTGTCGATGAGGGTAAGATCGACCCACAAAAGCCGGTGCCGGTTTATGTACCGGAGCTTAAAGGCACGGTATGGGAAGATGTCAGGGTGTTAGATTTACTAAACCACACCACAGGTTTAGACAATGAAGAGACTTTGCAATCTATCTTAAATCCAGACTCCCCTGTGGTGCGCTTTTTTGCCGCTGGATTTGGTTCGCCAAGACATTCCACAGGACAAGTGGAAAGCTGGATGGATGTTGCTTTAGATACCGAGAAACTGCCCGGCGAAAAAGCAGGCGAGCATTTTCGTTACGCCTCATTGAACACCACGGTATTAACGCAAATGGTCGAGAATATTGAAAACACCAGCTGGGTTAAAGTATTTGAAGATCGTGTGTGGAGCAAAATGACCGCCAGACAACCGGCGTTGTTTAACCTAACACCAGATGGCATGGCGCTGCCTGTAGGCTTGATGTCTACCACATTGGAGGACATGGCGCGTTATGGCACGTTGTTCACCCCAAGTTGGCCTGCGGTGGCCACTGAGCAAGTGGTATCGGCAGATGTGTTGCACACCATTAAAACAAGTGGTGACGAGAAAACCCATGAAAATTCATCTAAACAGTTAAGTTCTGTCGGTATCTTCAATGAAATGACATCGTCACAGTCTTATCAGTTTGATTTTATTTTCGCTGATGGCGCCATTGGTAAAAGCGGCAACTTGGGGCAATTCCTATACATAGACTCAGATAGAGACTTTGTCGGAGTGGTGTTCTCAACCAATCCTTACCATTCGGGCTTTGGTGAAAGTAAGGCGCCAGCACTAATGCGCTCAGCAGCCAAACAACTCGCTGGTAAGTAAGGCTCTTATCACCTTAGAACGTCAATTCTAACCGTTATTTAACTCGCTTCAGGGACGAAGCACTTCTTAAGCTTTTTAATTATGAAACAATTTACTTTATTGGTGCCTATGGCACTGCTTTTCGCTGCGCCTGTGTTGGCAACGCAAAGCAAGGAAATCGATCCCGCGGATGTGACTAACGTCTATACCCAAGGCGCTATTATGCTAAACGGCAGCTCTGATACGCAGCTGCAAGGGCAATTCTCTGGCAGTCTCGAAGATGGACGTCAATTTGCCCTGTTAGGCGAGCTAACGTTAACCGATGAACAAAACGTTGCGCAGCGCGACGATAATGAGTTTGGCACGCGCTTTAGCGCTGGTCGTTTGCAATATTTTCATGTGTTTGATGCCAACAGTGAAGATATTCCCAAGGTCGGCATCTCTGTTGATTACATCAAAACCAATAGCGAGATAAAAACCGACTTATTATCAATTGGTGGTGTATTTGCCATTAATCCAGAGCACACCTCTGGTTTATTGCTATACCCAAGGTTTGGTCTAACCACAGGCACCATGAAAGTGAACGGTGTCTCCGACGGCTATGACGATGTCATGGGGTACTCTTTGAGTGTCATAAGCGCAAAATACCTTGGTACAAATGGCGCCTATGTAACGGTTGTCCCTGAGTGGCAAGACTTAACAGGTGATGATATCGACATGCACAGTTTATCGGTAAAAACCTCACTGAATGTGCCTTTAAATAAAGGCCGAAGTTGGTGGCTAAATACCCGCTACGATGTCAGTAAAACCGAAGTGGATGTATTCAATCGTAGTGTCCCAAGTGAATGGCAAACCCAAGCCTGGATAGGTGTGCGTCATTACTTCTAGTGAACGCATCGATAAGTTCTCACCGGGCAATTATCTTGTTCAAGGTGGGAACTTACCGGTAATTAATCGCTTTTAAATGGGCATTTGTCGCTTTTGTTATAAAAGATAACAAATTGTTGAAAATTAGTACTTGCCAAACAGAAGCCATAGCTGTTACAAATAACTGCATAGGGCAGCAAGTAATCGCTGAAACCACAAAACAGCGGCCTTGCATTATTTTTTTCTTTTTGCGATAAAAGTATGACACTACTAGCAATTTCTTTTCGATATTATCGCTACACCTATCTTTATTACTAGAAACATCTGGTAACCCTTGCCTTGCCCGGCAGATAAAAAACACACTCGCAACACCTAACAAACACACATTAAAAAGAAACTGGGATCATTTTATTATGACGACGCAAACGATTAAGCTTAGCGATATTCACGTTAACTCCGAAGAAGTACTGATTACACCTAATGCGCTAAAGGCGAAGTTACCGCTTACTGACGCGAACCGTGAATTCATTTTGCAAGCAAGACAAAACATCGCCAACATCATTCACAAGCAGGACCATCGCTTATTGGTTATCTCTGGTCCGTGTTCAGTGCACGACGTGGATGCGGCAAAAGAATACGGTCGCAAGTTAAAAGAATTGCATGACAAGTATCAAGACAGTTTGTATATCGTTATGCGTGTATATTTTGAGAAGCCAAGAACCACTGTCGGATGGAAAGGCCTGATTAACGATCCAAATATGGACGGCAGCTTTGATGTCAGCAATGGTCTTGAAACCGCTCGTGAATTGCTGATTTACTTAACCGAGCTTGGCTTGCCTTTGGCCACCGAAGCATTGGATCCAATTTCACCACAATATATGGCTGAGTTATTCAGTTGGTCGGCCATAGGGGCGCGAACCACAGAATCGCAAACGCATCGTGAAATGGCCAGTGGTTTGTCGATGCCAATCGGCTTTAAAAATGGTACCAATGGCTCGTTAGATGTGGCAATTAATGCTATGCAATCAGCGGCTTCATCACACCGTTTTATGGGCATAAACCGCGAAGGTCAGGTGGCCTTAATTAAAACCTCGGGTAATCCAGATGGTCACGTAATTTTGCGTGGCGGTAAGCAACCAAATTACGATTCTGTTAATGTCTCGTTATGTGAGCAGCAATTGCAAAAGGCCAATTTACCTCAAGCTTTAGTGGTCGATTGCTCGCACGCTAATTCAAGCAAAGATCATAATCGCCAACCTTTGGTGGCGGATAATGTGGTTAATCAAATTTGTGAAGGTAACCTTTCTATCATAGGCTTGATGTTGGAAAGTCACTTGCATGAAGGCAATCAGAGTACTAACCTGCCTAAGCACCAATTAAAATATGGTGTATCGGTAACCGATGCATGTATTGACTGGCAAACAACTGCAACCTTGATGGACAATACATACCATAAACTGCGCTCGGTATTACCTGAGCGAATCAGTGGCGAATAGACTACGAGTAATCTGCAAATATGAAGGATTTTGAACAGCGACTAGGGCAATGTCGCGACGAAATAGACCAAATAGACAAGCAATTGCTTGAACTATTGGTCAAACGTCGTCAGGTGACCAAGCGTGTTGGCGAATTGAAAAGCCAAGTGGGTATGCCAATTTTTGCCCCAGAGCGTGAGCAACAGCTGTTAGACAGTTTAAAACAACGAGCCGACGCCAAAGCAATAAACCCGCAATTGGTTGAAGACGTATTTCGTCGCATTATGCGTGATTCTTATAAATCGCAAGATGAACAAGGTTACCGCTGTGTAAATCCCGACATCAATAAGGTCGTCGTCATCGGTGGTGGCGGCCAATTAGGCTCGGTATTTGTTGATTTATTTACCCGCACTGGCTATCCGGTGCACATTATTGAAAAACACCAATGGCAGCAGGCGAAAGCGATATTGATGGATGCCGACTTGGTTATCGTTGCGGTGCCAATCAACATCACCGACGAAATCATTAAGCAATTATCTTATTTGCCAGAGCAATGTATTTTGGCGGATATAACCAGTATCAAAGAGCAGCCTTTGGCGGCCATGCTTGCGGTGCACAAAGGGCCTGTATTGGGCTTGCACCCGATGTTTGGTCCTGGTGTAACCGGTTTTATCAAGCAAACCATTATTATTTGTCATGGTCGTATGGCCGATAAATACCAATGGCTATTGCAGCAGTTTCAGGTTTGGGGCGCGAATAATTATCAGGTAGAGGCCGCAGAGCATGACAATGCCATGGCCATGGTTCAGGTCATGCGACATTTCTCTACCGCCTGTTACGGTTATCATTTAATGCATGAGCAGGCAGACTTGGAAAAGTTGTTGGCGATGAGTTCACCAATCTATCGTTTGGAGCTTGCAATGGTAGGGCGCTTGTTTGCTCAAGATCCCCAGCTTTACGCTGATATCATATTTTCCAATGCAGATAATGTCGCCATGATGGAACGTTTTATTGACCGTTTTCGTGATATGCTTGTTGATGTTAAAGCCAATGATAAACAAGGCTTTATTGAAAAGTTTAATCAAGTGGCGAATTGGTTTGGAGACGATGCCAAAGCGTTTCTTGAAGAGTCATCGATAATGTTAGATAAAGCAAAAGAGCGTGAATAATGAGCGAGCAAGAAGATAATAAAATTGGTTTTTTAAGCAAATACAAAAAGCAGATTATGGCACTTGCCATCATCGCTTGGATTGTGTTCGCCGCGGCCTTGTATATGGATGAATCTTTTGCTGGCGAGCATGAATCAACGGGACCAATTTCAGCCAAGGTGTTGCTAGAGCAACAGCCTGAATTTGCTGAAAACTATCAAAACTATACACCGTCAGAAACAGAATTAACGGCTGTTGCCGAGATTGCTGATAATGTCAGTATTGATGTTTACTTTGGTTCATGGTGCCATGACAGCCAACGTGAAGTACCAAGATTTTTAAAAGCATTTGTCGATTCACCGGCAAAGATTCGTTTAATCGCATTGGATACTAAAAAGTCTGATGCTCACGGTGAAGCTAAAGCGGCTAACATAAAGTTCACGCCGACTTTTGTGGTTATCAAAGATGGTCAGGAAATTGGCCGTGTTGTGGAAAGACCAAAGACGACCAATGGTGAAGATATTCTTGCTATTTTTGCCCAAGCAAAATAGCTAATCCAACTCATTCAGTGTGCTCAGAACTTCTGAGCGCACCTCTTCTATCGCTTTATTAACCTGCTCGTTACTGTCTGACTTGGTTTCTAAATGCTGCCAATGATCACCCCATAGATTGTGCAACTGTGCCGCGTCGCTTTCTACGGCGACATTAACTGTTTTTGATAAATCATTGATATACAAAACAAAGCGCCAGCCACGAATGTTATCCAGTGGGGTTTTATCGTAATACGCACTGTCGACTAAAAGTTGCAGATCGGCCAGTGATTTAAGTATTTCAAACGACGAGGTTCTGACATTACGGTTATGTTCGGTAACTTCATTACGCCAGGTATTATAAGACAAAGAGGTGATAGCAATAATCATCGAGATTATTGCTATCATGTGCTGTTTAATTTGTTGGCCAAAACTTTGTGTTTTGTTATTGGACGTCATAACGGTTGCCAGAATAACGGCTTAACTGCCTTGCTTTTCCGGTTCTTCATCTTTGCTTTTACCGCGCAACTTATCGAGGAAGCCCTTGGTTTCTTTTTCAACTTTGTCTTTTAATTGCTGCTTCGCGGCCTTTTCGAACTGCTTTTTCGTTTCTTTGCTGATTTGACTAAACACTTCTTTGGCAACCACGGCGCCAATTTGGCTCGCCGGCAAACCTTCGCTACCGCCAATATTACCGAGCTTAGACGCTGGAATTTCAACGTCCATGGTTTTACCGTTAACTTTGGTTAAATCAAGCGTTAAGGCGATACCTGCCAATTCCAAGTTAGAGATGGCAATGCGCTTTTCTTCGCCTTGCTTGGCAGGGCGATCAGTTTGTACATCTTCATTAGGCTGGCCATTTTTATCAAACTTACTGTTGATAATTTTCATCAAGTCACTGATGTTGTTACTGCCATCTTTTTCAAATTCAACAAACACTTGCGGGTCAATTAATTTAACCGACTCCAATACGATAGGTTGCTTGGTGATGGTTTTTAGGTCGATATCTAACGACACTTCGCCAAGATAAAAAGCATTTTTTTGCTGATACTTACTTGGGTTATTAAAGGCGATACCGTAAATACCGCCAAAACCTTGGGTAAGTTTTAAATCGACCTTATCAACGGTCACGGTATTTTCGGTCAGTTTGCTGCCGACGATTTCAATTTGACTGCGAATAAAACCATTCCAGTCGACTGAGGCGAGAAACCACAACACACCACCAAAGATCAACAACAAGGTGGCAGCTACAATTGCAAGTTTATTCATAATTTTCCTAAGCTTAGTTAACACATTTTATATCTATGTTTTTATTATAGACATGCTTGCGTTTTATTTAACCTGAAAAATGTGTAATTCAACGTTTAGAAATCGTATAGGGATGTAAATTCGTATATAGTGCCGCTAATTTAACCTAGCTGTAACTTTGGATATCTGATTTTCATGGAAAATAATAAAATTTCGCGTTGGCCGATTATATTTCTAGCGCTCGTTTTGATTGCCTTACTAGCCTACATTAATTGGCCACAGGAGCAAAACAAGGCATCTCGTGGTGCGCGTATTATTAATGTCATCACCACACCGGTTGTGATGGCCGATTTCAGTGACGAATTTGAAGCATTGGGTACCGCCAAAGCCAACGAGGAAGTGGTATTAACCGCACAGTACACTGACATTATTAAGTCGGTGCATTTTAATGACGGTGATGAAGTTAAAAAAGGCCAGATATTGGTCGAACTGTCTAAAGATGAAGAAGAGGCAAAAATTGCTGAGTTGCAAGCCAACTTAGAAATTGCTGAAGCGCAATTATTGCGTTACCGCGAACTATTAAATAAGGGCGTTGGTTCGGTATCACAACGTGACGAGCAAAAAGCCAAGGTTAAAGCATTAGAAGCACAATTAAAAAGTGCGCGAGCGATACTCTCAAATTTAACCATTAAAGCGCCTTTCGACGGGCAACTAGGTTTTCGTCAAGTCTCGGCGGGTGCCTTGGTCTCACAAGGCGAAGAAATCACGTCCCTTGACGATATAAGCACAATCAAAGTCGATTTTAATATTCCAGAGCGTTTTATCAATACCATTGAATTAGGTCAGTCAATCAGTGCCAGTAATATTGCTTTCGCTGACAAATTGTTCGTCGGTAAAGTGACCGGTATTTCACCACGTGTTGATGCGGTAACTCGTACCGTACAAATTCGCGCTGAAATTCCAAATGCACAAAAACAGCTACGACCGGGCATGTTGATGAGCATCATTTTACAGCGTGATGTTGAGCAGTTATTGCAAATACCTGAAAGTGGCATTATTCCTTTTGAAGATAAGCACTTTGTGTTTATCGCCCGTGACGGTGTGGCTAAAAGAATTGACGTGGTTATTGGTCGTCGTAAACCGGGTTCCGTTGAAATTCTCTCGGGCATTGCTGAAGGTGAGCAAATTGTTATTGAAGGTGCGTTGAAATTGCGCGATGGCGCGATGATCAAAACGCAGCTGGATACGGAGTAACGACGGGTGATTTTATCGGATTTATCAGTTAAACGTCCGGTTTTTGCAACCGTACTTAACCTATTGATCGTTACGTTTGGTATCGTTGCCTTCTTAACCTTACCGTTACGTGAATACCCAGATACCGACAAACCAGTGGTAACGGTACAGACGTCATACCCTGGCGCATCCGCCGCTATTGTCGAAACCAAGATAACGCAATTGTTGGAAGACAAAATTAGCGGTATCGAAGGGGTTAAATCAATCACCTCGACATCAACTGATGGTCGTTCGCGTATTACCATTGAATTTGAACTAGGTCGCGATATTGATGGTGCTGCCAATGATGTGCGTGACAAGATTTCAGCGGAAGTACGACGCTTACCAGATCAAGCCGATCCGCCAGAGGTGCTAAAAGCCAATGATGATGGCGATGTTATCGCTTGGTTTACCTTGCAAAGTGATGTGTTTAACACACTTGAATTAACCGATTACGCCAATCGCTATATTACCGATCGTTTCGCCACGGTAAATGGTGTCGCCGAAGTGATGGTCGGTGGTGGCCGAACCTATGCGATGAAAATATTACTTGACCGCAAAGCCATGGCGGCACGTAATATCACCGTAACTGACGTAGAAGATACCTTAAGAGCAGAAAACGTTGAATTACCTGCCGGTGAAATTGAATCGGTCGACCGAGATTTTAGCGTCCGTGTTGCACGTAGCTATAAGAACGAACAAGACTTTGCCAATATGGTTATTGCCCGTGGTGATAATAATTCATTGGTACGTCTAATTGATGTAGCTCAGGTCAAGGTCATGGCCGAAGACGATGAAACCATGTTTAAAGGCAATGGCCGAAACATGGTTGGTCTTGGTATTATCAAGCAATCTACCGCGAACACCATCTCTGTGGTTGATGCGGCGCGCAAGGAAATGGATATCATCAAAGACAATCTGCCTTCCGGTACCACTATCGTACCAAGCTATGATTCGTCTATTTTTATCAAAGAGTCTATCGACGAAGTATACAATACCTTAGGTATTGCCATGTTTATGGTGGTGCTGGTTATCTTTATCTTCCTTGGTAATATTCGGGCAACCTTGATCCCGGCGGTTACGGTTCCAGTTGCTTTGATTGGCTCAATGATGGTGCTCAGTGCCTTTGGCTTTTCCATTAACTTGTTAACCTTACTGGCGTTGGTGCTTGCCATAGGTTTGGTGGTTGATGATGCGATTGTTGTGCTCGAAAATATTTACCGTCGAATTGAAAACGGTGAAGCGCCTTTGCTGGCGGCATACAATGGTGGCCGTGAAGTGGCGTTTGCGGTTATTGCAACAACCTTGGTATTGGTGTCGGTATTTGTGCCATTGGTGTTTATGTCTGGCGATATCGGCCGTTTATTTACCGAATTTGCCCTTGCCATTGCTGCAGCGGTTATCTTTTCCAGTCTCACCGCACTGTCATTGACACCAATGATGTGTTCAAAATTATTGAAACATCGCCAACGTAGCTCGTCATTTGGACAACTGTTAGATAAAGGCTTTGCCAAGCTTGAAGTGGGCTATGCCAACTTATTGCATTCGACCATTAAACAGCCGGTTATGTTGACCTTTATTATGATCTTAGCATTTGCGTTACTGGTGACTATTTTCAATAAGTTGCCGAATGAATACGCGCCAAAAGAAGATCGTGGCGGCGCCTTTTTGATTATGAGTGGGGCTGAAGGGGCAAGTTACGAAAGTAATGTCAGTAATATGCGTCAAATTGAGCAGAAGCTATTACGTCATTATCAAGAAGGTACATTAGAACGCGTTATTGTTCGTGTTCCCGGTTTTCGAGATACCGGTGGTATCGCCATTATTGGTCTGCCGGCTTGGGATCAGCGTGACATCTCTACTCAAGAGTTTATCAGTGATTTCAACCGTGAGCTATCGACGGTAACCGATGTACGTGCCTTTGTGATGAGTCGTGGTGGTTTAGGTGGTCGTGGTGGCGGTGGTCGTCCAATCGGTTTTGTTCTGCAAGGTAATAGTTATGAAGAGTTGGCGCGCTGGCGCGACATCATTATGACTCGTGCGCAACAAAACCCAGGTATCATCGGCTTAGAAAGCGACTATAAAGAAACCTCGCCACAGTTATTGGTGAACATCGATCGCACGCGCGCATCCGATCTAGGTGTTTCTGTTGGCGATATCGGTAAAACCCTGGAAACCATGTTGGGTAATCGTCGAGTTACAACATACATTGATCGCGGTGAGGAATACGATGTCATCTTAGAAGGTGACGAAAGTGATTATCGTAGCCCTAGCGCCATTGATAATATTTATGTGCGTTCAAAAGCAACAGATCAGCTGATCCCTATGTCTAACTTGATCAGCTTTTCTGAAAATGCCCGCTCCAAACAACTGAACCGCCATAACCGACTGCGCAGTATTACCCTGGAAGGTAATTTAGCTGAAGGTTATACCTTAGGTGAAGCATTAGACTTTTTAAATAATGTGGTTAAGGAAGAGCTGCCTGTTGAAGCCTCCGTTGATTACACAGGACAATCATTGAAGCTAAAAGAAGGGGCCAGTTCGATGACCTTCATTTTTGCTTTGGCATTGTTGATTACCTATTTGGTTCTAGCTGCACAGTTTGAAAGCTTTGTGCACCCATTTGTGATCATGCTGACCGTACCGCTTGCTTTGGTTGGTGGTCTATTAGGTTTATACCTCATGGGCATGAGTCTTAACATTTACAGTCAAATTGGTATTGTGATGTTGATTGGTTTGGCGGCGAAAAACGGTATCTTAATTGTTGAATTTGCCAATCAATTACGTGATAAAGGAATCGAGTTTAGTGACGCCATTGTACAAGCGTCGCAGCAACGATTACGACCTATTGTGATGACATCGTTTACCACGGTAATGAGTGCTATTCCTTTGGTTATTGCCATAGGCCCTGGTGCGGAAAGCCGCATGGTACTTGGTGTGGTTATTTTTGCTGGGGTTAGTATCGCCACTATCTTTACCTTGTTTGTTGTTCCGGGCGCGTACTACTGGTTGTGTCGTAATACCAAATCACCAGAATTTATCGCCAAGCAAATCGATGAGCAAAGCTAACCGCTAATCTCTGTTACATAACGAATAAGCCGCACGGTTAATAGGTGCGGCTTTTTTTATCTGCGTGATAAGCGTTTTTATTTGAGCTGTCATTAATTTTCCCTATAATGACAACGGCATTGCAGCCTTTAAACTAGACTGAGATGGATGCCAAATGTTTATATTTTAGCCGTCAAAAGAAGCCAATATTATGTCTTTTCCTCCTTGCCCTGAATGCAAATCTGAATACGTTTACCAAGATCAAAATCAATTAATTTGTCCTGAATGTGGCCACGAATGGAACCCCGAACAGGCGGTCATTGATGACGACGCGGTCATCGTTAAAGATGCCAATGGAGCACAGCTTAATGAGGGTGACAAAGCAACGGTCATTAAAGATTTAAAAATTAAAGGCAGTTCACAGGTTATTAAGATTGGTACAAAAGTATTGATTAGACGTATTCAAGACAGCAAAGATCATCAACTCGACTGTAAGGTCGATGGTGCCGGCGAAATGATGGTGACCGCTAAGTTCGTTAAGAAGTCGTAAGTGAGCATCATCATACAAGTAATATGGGGCTGTCGCGGTTTGTTGCGCTAACTTACTCATTTGCTAATTCGATAATTTAAAATACAAAGGGTCGTTAATGACTAAAGTCGTGGTTTTTGGCAATTCAGGCTCTGGCAAATCAACGCTGGCAAAACAGCTACGCGATAGCTGTGCGTGTGCACACTTAGACTTAGATACTATCGCTTGGCAAGCTGTGGTGCCGCCACAACGCAAACCGCTTAGTCAGTCTCGGCAATTGATTGATGAATTTTTAGCGCGTAATCAAGATTGGGTGATTGAAGGCTGTTACGCGGATTTATTAGACATGGTGATGGCTGATGCTGACGAGGTGATTTTCTTAAACTTACCTATTCACGCCTGTATTGAAAACGCCAAACGTCGCCCATGGGAACCTCATAAATACCCATCAAAACAAGCGCAAGATGAAAATTTAGCGATGTTGATAGACTGGATTTCAGCCTATACACGTCGTGATGATACATTCTCATATCGTGCGCACCAGCAACTGTATGACGACTTTAAAGGCAAAAAATCAATTCGAGTCGAAAATCAGGCAATAAAAAACAGTTAGCGCACCAGTCTTGGTTGGCTTAACTGTTTATTATCTAACAAGGTTATGCACTCTTGGCTAACGGCAAATCGAATTAACCAAGAGTCCTCGACTATTTTTTCAATGCCTCTACGGGAACTTGCGTCGGTTTGATTTGTTCACTGGCATAACAACCCAGTACCTTGATGAAACGGGTCAGCTTGGTCAGCTTATTCAACACTTCTTGCATCGCTGCCGTTTGCAAATTGGCTTCAACGTCAATATAGAACATCTCTTCCCAAGGTCGCCCTTGAATCGGTCTCGATTCAAGTTTGGTCATGTTGACGCCGTATTCTTTTAAGACAATCAAACAGTCCACCAACGCCCCAGGATTTTGATCCGTTGCCATAATAAACGTGGTTTTCGCTGGGATTTGTTCTGCTACATCAACCGGCTTTCTCGCCACTAAAATAAAACGGCTATGGTTTTCTTGTTGATTAGCAATGGATTTTACCAATGGCAATAAATCGTATAACTTACCACCTTCCTCAGAACCAATAACCGCAATGTTTTGGTCTTTGGTTTGTGCCACTTTTTGCATTGCTTGCGCACTGGAGTCGCAATACTCAATGCGAATGCCATCTTGCTTATGCAAGAAGTTGCTGCATTGTACCGCAGGTTGCGCATGGGCGTAGATAACCTTGATATCTTCCAGCTTACTGTTAACCGAGGTCAGCAAACAGTGATCGATTGGCTGTGATAGCTCGCCGACGATGGAAAGGTTGGTGTGTTGCAGTAAATCATATACCTCATTTATCGAACCCGAACTGGTATTTTCAATTGGCAATACACCGTAATCAACGTTACCAGACTCCACTTGATTGAGGATTTCGGCAAAGCTGTCACAACCATATTCAGTGATTTCTTCAGCACGGCGAGAGAAATAACGATAGGATGCCAAATAACTATACGAGCCTTTATCCCCTAGGAAAGCAACGCTAACTCTAGGTGTTTTAATATTTGGGTTTTTAAGTTGCTGCAAAAATGCTTGCTGGTTTAATACCGAGTCTTCAATAATGGTTTGGAAAACACTGGTCACATAGTGCGCATCAAGGCCTTTTTCTTTACCTATTTGAATGAGGCGAACTAATAGTTCTTGTTCGCGTTGTTGGTCACGCACTGGGCGCACCTGATGAGCCTTACTTTTCGCCACATTTAAGGTTAAAGCTCGGCGCTCGGCAAATAGCTCAAGCAGTTGCTGATCAAGATCGGTGATCTGTTCTCTAATTACGTTTAAATCCAAACTGTCGGTCATGACAACACCTTAAATTGTCCAAAGGCAAAAACAAAGAAACCTCCGCTTGGGGAGGTTTCGTGAAAATTATTTACGAAAAATCCCCAACGTCAGTCGGTAAAAAAGATAAAAAAGAAGCGGCTGGTGAATTTATTCATGGTTTTACTCTATTAACCTTAAGGAAAACTGTCAACGAAAAACTTGAAATCTGTTAAGATAGCGCCATTTATATGCTATTGAACTTACTAACTGGGTGTGAACGATGTCTTCTTTACAAGATCAATTGCTAAAGGCTGGGTTGACGACTAAGCAAAAAGCGCGTCAAGCCAATACCGATAGGCGTAAAAAGAAAAAACAAAAAAACAGTGGCGTTAAAGTTGAAGCCACGTTGCAAGAGCAAGTGCAGCAAGATCTTGCCAAAGCGAAATCTGACAAAGCTGAGAAAGACAAAGCACTGAATCAGCAAAAGCAGCAACAGCTTGCCGAGAAAGAGCAGCAACATCGTATTTTGCAGATATTAGAACATCACCATATCAAAGACATTGATGGTGAACTTGAGTACAACTATACCGAGCACGGCAAGGTGAAAAAGTTGTACATTAATGCGCAAACGCAAAAGGCGTTAATTAATGGCCGTTTGGCGATTTGTGCGATGAATGGTAATAGCTTTGTGGTGACCGCGGAGACAGCAGCGAAACTGGCGCAGATTGACGAGTCAGTGGTTTTGCTTAGTAACGACAAAGCCGATGATATGGTCGATGAAGATGATCCATATGCCGATTATCAAATCCCAGATGATTTGATGTGGTAAGCCAAGTTTTAAATATTTTTTTGAGGAGTAGTAAATGGCGGTAATTCGTTTTATTTTGGGCCGTTTGATTTTATTGTTTAATTTTATTTTTTCACCAAAGTCGGTGCAGCGTGACAGTGACAGTCAGCAAAAATTAGATCAAACAACCGATAGTTTTAGTTTGTACCAGCTTAATGCTTGCCCATTTTGTGTCAAAGTACGTCGTGCAATGAAGCGTCAGGGCTTAAACATTAAATTGGTCGACATTAAACAAGATGATAACTTACAACACTTGATTGAAAGCGGTGGCAAGCGCACCGTACCGTGTCTGCGCATAGATAATCAAGATGGCAGCAGTCAGTGGATGTACGAGTCATCTGCGATCATCAAGTATCTTGATGATGTGGCAGCCAAAGCCGCGTAAGTTAAATCCGCGCAATGATAGTTATATCGTCAGCAAAAAGCCGGTGCTCCGGCAAGCTATTGACCGTTCGTGTTTATTTTATCGCCAATAGGTCTTAAGCAATAAACTATACAAAATAAAAAGCCTCAGCCAAATATTTGGCCGAGGCTTTTTATTAGGATATGGATGGTTCTTTACGTCCGCTCAGTGCCATTCAGAGACGGTCACAATACATATTAAAAAATCACCAAAGAA
Source organism: Thalassotalea sp. HSM 43 (assembly GCF_004752005.1). NCBI lineage: Bacteria > Pseudomonadati > Pseudomonadota > Gammaproteobacteria > Alteromonadales > Colwelliaceae > Thalassotalea > Thalassotalea sp. HSM 43. The sequence goes on from NZ_CP038493.1 coordinate 2,995,979, forward strand.
GTACGCACATAATTAGAAAAGTTGCACCGTCATTCCCGCGAAGGCGGGAACCTCCATCAGGTTCGAAGTGACTTTGAAGGGCAGCTTTGAGCCAATGACGGTGTTATTTTTGAGAGACAGTGTATAGCCGCTTATCGCTCAAAGCGGAAGTTTAACATCCGCTGCCAGACTGTTAATCTACCCATTAATAGCAATATGTCAAATCGCCAAAAAAGGCCTTTCGTATTATGCACACGAAAGGTCAATAGCTTGGTTCTCCGGCCTTTTTGTGTCTGTGGTTTGGTAAAAAGTCGATTGGCAAGAGTAAATGAGATGAACTGTCAGTAATTTTATGCAACGAGTGCGTGGCTTCTCGACATATCATCGTCTAATAGTATTTCTGCAGCCATAGCATGACTTACACAAATATTTGTTGTTGAATATGATGAACTGAGGAAATTTTATGTTCGTATCATCTGTCCTAGTTTAAAGTTAACCTATATTTGGGGCACAGTACCGTTATGGCAAAATTATCGAAGCAGCAGTTTAACTGCAAAGAAAGCCAAGTTACCGATGAAAAAATTTATCAGCAACGTCGCCAGTTGTTGAAAAAGTTAGGCTATGTTGGCGCTGCCGGACTATTAGCCCCTTATGCAGGCCTAAGCATGGCCAATGGCAAAGAATCAAACGAATTCAGTTTGCGTGAATTAGCGTTCTCCAAAACCAACAAAGCGTCGATTAGTGAAAAACTCACCCCTGAGTCAAAAGTGACGACGCACAATAATTTTTACGAATTTGGTGCGCAAAAACACCAACCTGCCGAGCTCGCGCAAAAGTTTAAGGTCAATCCATGGCAATTAAAAATAAGCGGTGAAGTAGAAAAACAACTGACCTTAGATTATGACGACTTATTCAGTCGCTTTGACATAGAAGAGCGCATTTACCGCTTACGTTGCGTTGAAGCGTGGTCGATGGTTGTGCCTTGGTTAGGGTTCCAATTAAGCGATTTGATTAAACTGGCACAGCCAACCAGCAAGGCAAAATACGTAAAATTTAAAACCCTGTACGATCCGAAACAAATGCCAGGACAAGCCAATCGCTATTTAGGTGGCGGTATAAAGTACCCGTATCAAGAAGGTTTGCGCATGGATGAAGCCATGAACCCACTCACTATTATGGCTGTGGGGCTTTATGGTAAAACCTTACCACGACAAAATGGCGCGCCGATTCGCTTGGTGTTACCGTGGAAGTATGGGTTTAAAAGCATTAAGTCGATTGTTGAAATAGAATTTACCGAGCAACAACCCGCGACAACCTGGAGTAAACTGGCACCTAAAGAGTATGGCTTTTATGCGAATGTTAACCCTAATGTTGATCACCCTCGCTGGTCACAAAAAAGCGAGCGCCGAATCACCTCCGGGGGACTGTTTAGTCGCAATCGCATCGACACACAAATGTTTAATGGCTATGGCGAACAGGTAGCGCAGATGTACCAAAACATGGATTTGGCTAAGTATTATTAATACGGTATTCGATTAACTATGGCGATGAATAGAACGAAAATATGGTTGCTTAAAGCGCTGATCCACATCGCCGCTTTACCTGTGGCGGTGTACTATTATTATCTCGCGATTAGTGATCAATTTGGCGCAGATCCGGTTGAGGCGATCATTCATTTTACCGGCATTGGCGCATTGAATTTATTATTGATTACCTTAGCCGTCTCGCCTGTTGCGAAATATTTCAAACAGCCGTGGCTGCTTAATGTCAGGCGCCTGTTAGGACTTTATGCTGCGTTTTACGCATTGCTTCATGTGGCTAACTTTTTTCTATTTGAATTACAGTTGGACTTTAGCTTATTCATTGCTGAAGTTATTGAGCGGCCGTATATCACCGTCGGTATGATTGCGTTTGTATTGATCGCAGCATTGGCAATTACCTCATGGAGTCGAATTCGTCGTAAAATGGGCCGCAGTTGGCAAAAGCTGCATAATTATAATTACCTGTTAACGGCGTTGGTGACTATCCACTTTTATTGGTCAGTCAAATCCGAACTGATTGAACCTTCTATCTATATTTTAGTGTTATTGGTGTTGCTATCGTTTCGCCAGCGCAAGTTTAAGCCTTGGCTTAAAGCACTAAAAAGCCTGTCCTTTGCTCGCTTGTTGTCGCGTAAAACCTAACAACAAGGTACACTTACACTTCTATCAATAATTGTTAATAAAATGATATGGATACGCCTGAGCAGTGGCACGTCACAGTCAGCAGCGCTGATCATAACGCGGTAAATTTACTGGCTAATGCCAGTGGCTTGTCGGCGCAATGGGTTAAGCAAGCAATGCAAAAAGGTTGCGTTTGGCATACGCGCAATAAGCATACTCAGCGTCTGAGGCGCAGCAAAAAAGCCTTGCAAGTAGGTGATGAAATACACTTTTATTATAACTCACAAGTGCTCAACCAAGAGGTTGATGACGCCATATTGATTGATGATCAGCTTGCATTCAGTGTTTGGTTTAAGCCTTATGGCATGGTGTGCCAAGGGTCTAAGTGGGGCGACCACACGACCATCAATCGTTTTGCCGAAACCCACCTTAAGCCGCAACGCCCGGCATTTATTGTTCATCGCCTTGATAAAGCAACAACCGGCATCATGGTCATGGCTCATAGTAAAGCCGCGGCGAGAGAGTTGTCGACAGCGTTTGAACAACGCTTAACGGCAAAGATCTATCAAGCGGTGGTCTCAACCGCATGGCAATTATCTGACGATAAGGTGACCGTCGACTTGGATGTCGATGGCAAACATGCCGTCAGTCACATTACGCTTTTGCAAAACGATGTAATCAATAATAAAGCCTTAGTCTCGGTTAAAATTGATACCGGCCGTAAACATCAAATACGCAAACACCTTGCGTCGCTAAACATGGCCATTCTAGGTGATCGTTTATATGGCGATGCAACAACCTTTGCCTGCGATTTGCAGTTAAGAGCCGTTGCATTGGCGTTTGATTTTCAAAATCAACGTTACAGTTACCAATTACCAGAACAGCAATATTTGTCACTGTAACGCGACGATTATTAATGGCATACTTTGCATATTAAAACGTTGCAAGCCAATCCCAAATCAATGCTCGCAACTATGCTTGCAACTATGCTCGCAATTATGTTTATCATCTTGATGTGTTAACTTTATCGACACGAAAATAGGCATTCGGAATTTAATATGGCAATTGATGTAGTACCAACGGTGCTTTACTCAGGCATGTTGGGGGTCGTTATATCGGCACTTGTTCAAGCCACTAGCAAACCTAAGCATAAACAGACAATGTATTTGTCTGGGCTGTTAGTACTGTTGATCATTCATATTTTAGGAGAGCTCTATATATATTCTGGTGCTTACCGATTTGCACCTGGGTTAGCTGGCTTTCAGTTACCTATTCGAATGCTATTGGGGCCGGCTCTTTATTTTTATGCCTATGCGGCGATGTCAGCAGACAGCAAACGCTCTGTGCGAAGTTATTTAACCGCGCTACTCGGGCCGCTTGTTGTTATTGTTGCTATGTTACCGTTTATTTTCGCCATGACTGCCGAGCAGAAACTAGCCTTGGCGGATCCTGCAACCCGTGATCCAGAGCTATGGCAGATAGCCATATATACCTGCTTGTTTTCTGCAGTAGCTTTTATTTTCTTTACCTTTGCATACTTGTTTGCAGCGTTAAAATTGCACGCACAACATCGCAAGCAGTTAATGGATAAATACTCTGCCATTGAAAAACGCTCAATGGATTGGTTTCGAGTTGTGTTGATTTTGTGGGGGCTAGCTTGGCTTGTTTACGCAGCTAACTACGCTGCAACGTTTATTGGCGTTAAATGGTTTGCTGTCGCTACACTGTTGCCATTATTTGAATTGTTAATCTTAATCGCATTTACGCACCTTGCTCTTAATCAATCGGAGCTGAGAGAGTCGGAAAAGGGCAGTGCTCAACAAACCCAACAAAGAACAACGGTGATTCCGCCGGAAAAAATGCATCAAATCGCTGAGAAGTTATCGGCTACCATGGCAGAAAAGCAACTCTATAGAGACGATGAGTTATCGTTAAATAGCTTATCAACGTCAATTGCAGTAAGTGAGAATTATATTTCAGAAACACTGTCACAATTTCTCAATACCAATTTTTTTCAATTCGTCAATAGCTACCGAGTTGAAGAAGCGAAAAAGCTACTAATGGATAGCGACATGTTGGTTTCAACGATTGCCTATGAAGTGGGTTTTAAATCAAAATCGACCTTTAATTCGGCTTTTAAAAAAATCGTAGGCACCACCCCGACCGCGTTTAAAAAAGCACCACAAATCTAAAAGTAGGCGAAATAATAGACGGTTAACGGACTAATTAGACCGAATGTGCCCATTCGGACGACATTAATGGCCTTTTTTTAGAAACTTTGCAGACACTTTTCATGTAATAGAGAAACTTGATTTGCAAACAACATCAAAAAATATTTCGTTATCAAGCGAACAACAAAAAAGCGTTTCGAGCGACCAGCTAACGAAAAAATCGACATTAGCCTTAGCCAATAATCTATTAAAGTACTCCGCAATATTTTGGTTTTTGGCGATAATGGCAGGCCAATGGTTGTTCTTTTATTATATTTTATCCTTTTACGGCTTTTCAGTGATCAACGATAATATGGAAATCTGGAATCGCTGGGAGGCATTAGGCAGTAGCCCATATAAAGCTGGTGACAGTGCCGGAAATCTGGTTTTTGCAGCGCATACTATTGGGGCTGGCATTGTTGCCTTTGGCGGTGCATTGCAATTGATCCCCAAAGTGCGGGCGGTTGCGCCAAGGTTTCACAAGATAAATGGTTATATCTATCTAGCGACCGTGTTTTGCTTGGCCATGTCAGGCTTCTATTTATCTTGGATTCGCGGCGCGAGTCCCGATACGGTGTCGGCGATAGGAACAAGTATAAATGGTTTTCTTATTTTGGGGTTCGCCTTCCTTGCCGTTAAACATGCCATAAATAGAGACATCGCCACTCATAGACAATGGGCTATACGATTATTTCTTGTCTCCAATGCACAGTGGTTTCTGCGTGTAGGCGTGTTCAGTTATATGATCACAGGGACCGTTTTAGGAGCCAAACCTGCATTTGGCGATCCATTTTTTACTATTTGGACCTTTGCTTGTTTTCTTTTACCACTGGCGGCTGCGCAACTTTATTTTTATGCGTCTACTCGTCCTAATGCCAATCTAAAAATCGTCGCTGCTGCGGTGCTGTTTATATTAACTATGTTAATGATAATTGGTGTCATTGGCTTAACACCATTCCTTATGCAAATAGTAAGTGGCGAGCCAATTAGCTTCTAATGGTAAATGTTAATAGCTAGAACAAGAATGGTAGAAAAAGTTTGGTGCCTGAACGCGGGGGAGACAATGCATTCGAGGCACCACTACGTATGATGGTGAAAACGACTAAAAGTTCACAACATTTGGCGGCGTTGGTTGGGCAATTTTTGTCAACGCGTGTTTTAGGTCGTCAATAATGTCGTCAACGGACTCTAAACCCACTGAGATTCGGATTAATGTATCGCTAATACCGGCATCGCGACGCTCTTCTTCACTATAGGGAGAGTGGGTCATCGATGCTGGGTGTTGAATTAATGACTCTGCATCACCTAAGCTTACCGCAATTGAAAACAGCTGCATGCTATTAATAAAGCGTTCACCATCGATAATGCTGCCTGCTAGCTCAAACGCTATCACACCACCGGCAGCCTGCATTTGCGTGCCGATGTATTTATGATCTGGATGACTAGCCAAGCCAGGGTAATAAACGCTGCGAACTTGAGGTTGGCGTTGCAGAAACTCGGCAACCGTCTGCGCGTTTTGACAATGTCTTTCCATGCGCAGGTTAAGAGTTTTCAAACCGCGAATGATCAGCGATGCATCATGCGGACTAATGGTGCCACCAAAGTCCTTTAAAATGGTCAATTTAATATGTTCAATCATCTCGTTGCTACCGCACACTATGCCGGCAACGACATCACCATGGCCGTTAAGGTATTTAGTTGCACTGTGAATCACGACATCAATGCCAAACTGTTTTGGTTGTTGCAACATTGGCGTTAAAAAGGTGTTGTCGACGATAGAGACTAGGTTATGTTGCTTGGCAATGTCGGCAACCATCTGCAAATCGATGACCGCCATATTGGGATTAATAGGGGTTTCCAAAAATATTGCTTTGGTATTGTCCTGAATCGCTTGTTTGATGTTCTCTGCACAACTCATATCAACGAGGCTGACCTCTACGCCAAAACGGGTAAGCTGATGGCTAATAAAGGCGTAACTGCAGCCGTACAGAGCCTTGCTGGCAATCAGATGGTCACCGGCGCTAACATTCGCTAACAGCGCCGCGGATACCGCCGCCATGCCTGTTGCCGTAGCTGCAGCGTCATCCATATCTTCAAGTGCGGCGACTTTAAGTTCGAGTTCACGGGTTGTTGGGTTACCTAAACGTGTGTATATATACCCTTGTGATTCACCGGCAAATCGCTCTGCGCCTTGCGCTGCTGAATCGAATACGAAGGTTGAGGTTTGGTACAAAGGTGTTGCTAGACTTCCGTATTGATCAGAGTGTTGCTTACCCGCGTGAATGGCGCGGGTTGCCATATTCATTTGTTTCTTCATCATCATCCCCATTATTTGTTGCAATTGTTTGCACTGGTTTTCGTATTAGCCGGTTGTGTTGTTTTTTGTTGTGTTTGTTATCAAACGGCCGAGTAGCCAGTACATCTATGTGCGTTGCTTATTGACGTAATTACTGCAAGATGCTTACCGATTATTTAATTGTTAATAATTTCAATGGCTTAATCGTTTGTGTTGTTTGTTTTAGAAGTGGTTAGTTATTGTTTTGTAATATTTTTATTACATTAAATTTGTTATCTGTCGATTAAATCGGCTTGGCGATGTATATCGTTTACCTTTACCTGCTTACTTAGACTGTTTTATCGCCTGTTTATTGCATCTTTACTTGACTTTTTTAGTGGTTGTAATAAATTTATTACGTGTAATTATTTTATTACGCTTGTTTGCCTTGTCCGTTGTTTGCTGTATTTGTTGTTGGCAGCGTCATACGGCGAGCCAGTTAACCGTGATTCGGAATTGATCTAATGCGTCTAAATGTTATATCGACCAACAGACTGGGGATCACTCAGCAAATATTAACGGTCATTGCCGAGGCGAAATGTGACATCATTGCTATGGAAGTCGCACATAATCACACCTATGTGCACATCAAAGATAATGGCGTAGCGTATACACAACTCAGCAAGCAAATATTAACCATTGAGGGTGTTCATAAAATCGACCCGGTTACATTGTTGCCAGGTGAAAAAACAGCACAACAATTGCAAGCCTTGTTTGCCAATATCCCTGAGCCAATCATTGATATCGATAATAAAGGTTTTATTATCAATGCCAATCGAGCGGCGTTAACTCAAGTCGCATTGCCGATAGAACAATTTGTCGGTCAACCATTACAATCGTTTATTCAGCAAAAACTGCGTATTTATTTGAGTGGCCAATCCACCACACAGGAAATCAACTTCGCTGGCAACCCGTATTATGCTGATATCACGCCAGTGCGCTCAGAGCAGGAAGTCAGTGGTGCCGTTATCGTCTTGCGCAGCTTACTCAATGTCGGTCGCCACTTAAGTCAATATCAACAAGGGGTGTACAGTGGCTTTGATAGCATCATCGGCCAGTCTCAGGCGATGCTGGAAATCAAAGAGCTAACCCGCAAGTACGCCAGCAATGATTTGCCAGTACTGATCAGCGGCGAAACCGGTACAGGTAAAGAGCTACTTGCCAAGGCGCTGCATGATAATGGCCAACGCGCCAGTAAGCCGATGTTAGCCATAAACTGTGCAGCGATGCCAGAACATATGCTAGAAGCTGAACTGTTTGGCTACGCCGCTGGCGCATTTACAGGCGCCAAAAGCGGTGGCAAACCCGGCTTGTTGGAATTGGCCGATGGCGGTACGGTATTTCTCGATGAAATTGCTGAAATGGACACCGCTCTGCAGGCAAAGCTATTGCGATTTCTGCAAGATTTGAAAATACGCCGACTTGGCGGTGTCAAAGACCGGCAAGTGGATGTGCGTATTGTCAGTGCCAGTCACCGCAACCTTGATGAGATGGTTGAGCAAAAAACATTTCGTGAGGACTTATATTATCGTCTCAATGTGTTGCAAATTGACCTGCCACCGATTCGAGACCGTCATGGTGACATCGAGCTGTTGGTTGAACATTTTCTTAAAAATGCGGCGATGCAGGTTAATCAACCTGAATTGGCAATGTCGCAACAAACCAAAGCACAACTCGTTGCCTACCATTGGCCCGGGAACGTCAGACAATTGCAAAACACCATATTTCGCTTAGCGGCGCAAACCGATAACGATATCATTGATGCTCCCGCGCATTTTTTACAAGACAAAAAGAGTTTGCAAAATAAGCCACAGGCAAACAACGCATTATTTAGCAATGTTGAACAGCAAGAGTCATGGCAGTGTGCACAACAAGACTTTGAACGCCAATTGTTGTCGCGTTTATATCCCCTGTATCCAAGCACGCGTAAATTGGCAGAGCGATTACAGGTATCTCATAATAAAATTGCGATGAAACTTCGCGCATACGGCATCAAAACAAGCGAATAAATACCATGATCGAAAAACACAGTGTTGCTTATCAGTTAATCCAATCGTTACAGCAACGTGGCGTACGCTATATATTCGGTGTTCCTAGTGGCGGTTTCTTACCCTACTTGCAAGCCATCAATGATATTGACGGCATTGAGTTTGTATTAACGGCACATGAGGGCGGGGCGGCGTTTATGGCGGCAACGATGGGCAAATTGACGGCGACTCCTGGGGTGTGCTTTGCCACCTTTGGCCCAGGCGCCACCAATCTAAGTACTGGCGTCGGCAGTGCACTCCTTGACCGTTCAGCTGTTATCGCCCTTACCGATGAAGTTGCCGATGATAATATCGGCCGGACAATGCAGATGAACATTGACCATCAAGCCTTGTTTGGGCCACTAACCAAAGCCAGTTGGCGTTTGTGTGCTGCCAATATTGCTGAGCAGATAGAACGCGCATTTGCTATCGCAACTCAAGGTATTGCCGGCCCAGTTCATATTGGCCTACCGGTCAATATCAGTAAACACATTGTCGTCGCAGAAAATACTCAAACTGCTAGGGCAAATACGCCAGCGAGTAATCTCCCTGATGATGTGGATTGCAACCGTCGCGATGAGGCAACCATAAGCGCAGATGCCATTGCAATACATCGGCATTTAATGGCGGCGAAGAAGCCTCTTTTGGCGATAGGTTTGCGCGCACTCGACCAACAATCAAGACAAGCAATCGAACAATTAGCGACAATTTTGGCGATTCCCGTGGTGGTTACGCCTATGGCGAAAGGGGCTATAAACGAACAGCATAGCAGTTACGCCGGGGTGCTGTTTCACGCCTTAAGCGATCGCGTAGCCGACATCTATCGACAGGCGGATGTGGTTGTTGCCATCGGCTATGACGAAGTTGAATTTAATTATTCTCAATGGCTTAGCGCCGCCAAACTTATCAGCATCGATAGCGTATCAACAACCATTGATGGCCTTAGCGATACTGAGATTGCGCAATATCAGCAGCCCATAGCAGCCCTGCTCAATCGGCTTGTGGTGCGTATCAACAAGCAATTACCAGAGCATCATTGGCAACCTCAACAAATAACGGATTTGCAGCGGGCAATGAGCCTTGAGTTTGAGCAATATAATGATCATTTTGGTCCAGTGAGTGCGTTGCAAACCTTGCGTTCAATATTGCCCAGCGATGGCATTATGACCTGCGATGTTGGTGCTCATACTCATCTTATTGGTCAATTATGGTCGGTAAACGAGCCTATGTTGCAGCTGATGAGTAATGGCTGGTCTTCAATGGGCTACGGCATACCGAGTGCTATCGCCGCAAAGCTTGCATGCCCAGACAAACCGGTATGTGCAGTGTTGGGTGATGGTGGATTTTTAATGACAGCCAATGAATTATCCGTTGCCAAACGCTTAAACTTAGCCATTGTTTTTGTTTTGTTCAGTGATGATGAATTGGCGTTAATACGTATTAAGCAAGATAAACAACAGCTGCCAAATTATGGCATTGAACAAGGCGTTAATTTGCCAACCACACAAGCCAGCTTGTTTGCTGTGCCGGTGTTAAGCGTTGATAATCAACAAGATTTTGCTGATACGTTACGTCAAGCGTTTACAATGAATCAACCGGTTATCGTTGAAGCCAAACTTAGCGGCGATGACTACAGTCAACTCGTTTTACAAGCCAATAAATAGGTCACAACCATTTTATGATAAACACCATAAAGTTTGCCGAGCAAACCATAGCGCCGTCGAAAATTATTTGTATCGGTCGCAATTACGTTGAACACATTAAAGAACTAGGCAATGACATTCCTGACGATATGGTGGTGTTTATTAAGCCTAACTCGAGCTTAACCGAAACATTACAAAGTCAGCATCAAGAGCCTTTGCATTACGAGGGCGAGCTGTGTTTTTTATACCAGCAAGGTCGGTTTACTGCGGTAGCGTTTGGGTTAGATTTGACTAAGCGTCAGTTGCAATCAAGCTTAAAACAAAAAGGTCTGCCGTGGGAGCGAGCTAAAGCGTTCGTAGGGTCGGCGTTGTTCAGCGATTTTGTAGCATTTGACAACCTTGAGCAGTTATCGTTATCGCTCACCATCAACGAGCAACTGATGCAACAGGGTGGGGTGTCTTTGATGATGTATAAACCGCACGATATTCTTATCGAACTACAAACATTCTTACCGTTACAAGACGGTGATATTGTGATGACAGGAACGCCAAAAGGTGTTGGTAAGGTTATGCCGGGGGCATGTTTTACAGGGCGTATTTTCGAGCAGGATAAAGAGTTGGTTCGTGCACAATGGACAGCGTCTTAACACTGTCCTGACGCACATCGCTTAGCTGGTTTAGCCACCAATAAACTTAACTTTATAATTGTGCTTTTCTAATACGGCTTTAATTACATCGCGTTTATCACCTTGGATTTCTATGGTTTCACCCACCACGGTGCCACCAGTACCACAGGTTTGCTTGAGCTTTTTCGCTAGCGCTTTTAGCTCTTTGGGGTCTAATCCTAAACCAGTAATGGTGACGACGCCTTTGCCTTTGCGACCTTTAGTTTCACGTCGGACGTAAGCAAACCCATCGCTTGGGGTAACATCCGCTTCGCTTTTCTCTTCTTTGATGCGACCTTTATCGGTTGAGTACACCAGTTGTGACAGTTGATCCTGTAATGACGACATAATATCTCTTGCCTGACTAATTCAATCTATATAAGCCATTTTAACAAATGTCTTGAATTTGAGATACAAAAAAGCCAGCGATAAATGCTGGCTTTTTACTGACTATAAACAGCGTTGGGTTATAACGCTTGCTCTAGCTCAGGTAGGGCGTCAAATAGATCGGCAACTAGACCGTAATCGGCAACCTGGAAGATAGGCGCTTCAGGGTCTTTGTTGATAGCAACAATGACTTTAGAGTCTTTCATACCAGCCAAATGCTGGATAGCACCTGAAATACCAACTGCGATGTACAAATCTGGAGCAACGATCTTACCGGTTTGACCAACTTGCATGTCGTTAGGTACAAAGCCCGCATCAACAGCGGCACGAGATGCACCAATAGCAGCACCAAGTTTATCAGCGATACCATCGAGTAATTGGAAGTTTTCGCCGTTTTGCATACCACGACCACCAGATATTACCACGCTTGCGGCACCAAGATCAGGACGCTCAGAGACAGTCAATTCGGCACCAACGTAGCTTGAGGTACCCGCATCAGTGACCATAGACAAACTAACAATCTCAGCTGAGCCTGTTGCTTCAACAGCATCGAAGCCTGTCGCACGTACTGTAATAACCTTAGTGCTATCTAGAGATTGAACCGTCGCGATAGCGTTACCTGCATAGATTGGACGAACAAATGTATCGGCACTTTCAACGGCAATGATGTCAGAAATTTGCGCAACATCTAACAAGGCTGCAACGCGAGGCATAAAGTTTTTACCCGTTGTTGAAGCGGCAGCTAGAATGTGAGAGTAATCACCGGCAAGTTCAGTCACTAGCAATGAGATGTTTTCTGCTAACTGAAATTCGTAAGCAGCATCATCGGCAACCAATACTTTAGCCACTCCAGTGGCTTTGGCCGCTTCTTCGGCAACCGCTTGACAGTTGCTACCAGCAACTAGCACGTCAATGTCGCCACCAATTGCAACAGCGGCTGCAATTGTTTTTAAAGTTTCAGCCTTTAGGCTTGTATTATCATGTTCTGCAATAACTAGAATAGACATTAGATCACCTTCGCTTCATTCTTTAATTTTTCTACTAATTCACCAACAGTCTCAACCACGATGCCCGCTTGACGCTCGGCTGGTGGTGTTACCTTGATAAGGTTTGTACGTGAGCTAAGGTCGATACCGAAGTCTGCAGCACTCTTAACATCAAGCGGTTTACGTTTTGCTTTCATAATGTTTGGTAATGATGCATAACGAGGTTCGTTCAAACGAAGGTCGGTTGTTACGATCGCAGGAAGGTTTAACGCAACGGTTTGCAAACCGCCATCAACTTCACGAGTTACCGACACTTTGTCGCCGTCAACTTTCACTTCAGATGCGAATGTACCTTGTGGCATACCCGTCAATGCACCTAGCATTTGACCGGTTTGGTTGTTGTCTGAATCGATAGATTGCTTACCTAGCAATACAATTTGCGGCTGCTCTTCTTCAACAACTTTTTGTAGAAGCTTAGCAACGTTTAGTGAATCTAAGTTTTGATCTGTGTCGATTTGAATCGCACGATCGGCACCAAGAGCCAATGCGGTGCGAAGTTGCTCTTGGCAAGATTTGTCGCCGATAGAGACAGCAACAACTTCAGTAGCAACGCCTGCTTCTTTCAATCGAACCGCTTCTTCAACAGCGATTTCACAGAATGGGTTGATCGCCATTTTTACGTTGGTCAGATCAACATTTGAATTATCAGGCTTAACACGTACTTTGACGTTATAGTCGATTACGCGCTTGATAGGAACAAGTACTTTCATAGCAACCTCTTGTAAGATTCCCGTTACGGGAATTCCTGTTGTATATATATTTTTTTATCGTTAATTACGCTTGAGAGCTTTATTTATAAACTTATTTGTAGATAATAGTCAAACGCTTGTTTGAATTTACTGTTTAAAGTGATTGTTCAAACGTATGTAAAAGTTGCCGGAAAGACTACTAACTGGCCGTTCAAAGGTCAATGGCAAATTGACCTTTCTATGATAAATGGCAATATTAATGCCCATTATGCATAGGTTTTACACCGCATAAGTGCTATAAATAATGCATTAAAATTTGATAAGCCTTGTTAAAAAGGTAACAGAAATAAAAGCTTAAGGGGATTAGCGTGGAACGTGAATCTATGGAATTTGATGTTGTGATAGTTGGCGCAGGCCCATCAGGATTATCAACAGCATGTAAATTAATGCAAATGGCACAAGAAAAAGACCAAGAATTAATGGTTTGTGTCGTCGAAAAAGGCTCCGAAGTGGGCGCTCATATTCTTTCTGGTGCGGTTTTCGAACCTCGCTCCATGAATGAATTGTTCCCTAACTGGCAAGAACTTGGTGCACCATTAAATACCAAGGTCACCGGTGATGATATTTATTTACTTAACGATGCCAATAAAGGTACTAAGTTACCGGGTATTGCGGTACCAAAAACAATGCACAATGAAGGCAATTATATTGTCTCTATGGGTAATGTATGTCGTTGGTTGGCAGAGCAAGCGGAAAGCATGGGCGTTGAGATCTTCCCTGGCTTCCCAGCCCAAGAGCTGATCATTGAAGACGGCAAGGTTGCTGGTGTTGTTACTGGTGACATGGGATTAGATAGCGAAGGCAACCAGAAAGACTCTTACATGCCGGGTATGGAGCTTCGTGCTAAATACACGGTGTTTGCCGAAGGCTGTCGTGGTCACTTAGGTAAGCAACTTATTAAAGAATTTAATCTTGATGCCGATAAATCACCACAACATTATGGTATCGGTTTTAAAGAAATTTGGGATATCGATCCTGAAAAGCATCAAGAAGGTTTGGTTGTGCATTCGGCAGGTTGGCCGCTAGAAAGTGACACGACCGGCGGTGGTTACTTATATCACGCAGAAAACAATCAAGTGTTTGTTGGTTTGATTATTGACCTTAATTATTCAAATCCGCATCTTAGCCCGTTTGATGAATTTCAACGCTTAAAACATCATCCAAAATATGCCCAGTATCTTGAAGGCGGCAAACGTGTTTCTTACGGTGCTCGTGCTATTGCCAAAGGTGGCTTTAACTCATTACCGAAAATGACCATGCCTGGTGGCTTATTGGTAGGTTGTGATGCTGGTACGATTAACTTCGCGAAGATCAAAGGCAATCACACCGCAATGAAGTCAGGTATGCTGGCGGCGGAAACGATATTTGAAGCACTAGCAGCAGACGATCAAGGCGGTAATGACTTAACAGCCTTTACTGATAAGTTTAAAGACTCTTGGTTGTATGATGAGTTATTTAATACTCGTAACTTTGGTGCGGTGATGCATAAACTCGGCACATTCTGGGGGGGTGCATACAATACCCTAGATCAAAATATCTTCGGTGGTAAATTACCATTTGAATTTAAAGATGACAGTTTTGATCACGAGCAATTAAAGCTGGCCAGTGAAAGTCAAAAAATTGATTATCCAAAACCGGATGGCGTGTTGAGTTTTGATAAGCTTAGCAGCGTATTCTTATCTAATACCAACCACGAAGAAGAGCAGCCATGCCACTTGAAGTTGGCAGATAAAGACATCCCAATTAAAGTCAACTTGGGTAAGTATGACGAACCAGCGCAGCGTTATTGTCCAGCCGGTGTCTATGAGATTTCCGAAGATGAAGCCGGAGAAAAACAATTTGTGATTAATTCACAAAACTGTGTGCACTGTAAAACCTGTGATATTAAAGACCCAAGTCAAAATATTACCTGGGTTACACCAGAAGGTACTGGCGGCCCGAACTACCCTAACATGTAGCAGACAAGCCTAGGTTGTCGTTTACGACGCCTAAGCAGCTATATAAAGCTGCTAGATACAAAACACCTTAATAAGAAAGCACCTGCAAAGGTGCTTTTTATTTGTCAGGTGCTTTTTATTTGTCAGGCACTTTGTATAGGTCAGCAGGGCAGCGGTTTATTAACTAGATGTGGCCGCCGTTAAATCAAACTCAACAATTGTTTAATTGTTTGTTAAATAGCAATTTAGTTGTTTGTTCTAAGGTCATGGTTTGCTATAAGCAATATTGAGATAACAACATTGTTTTAAATTATGTCTGAGTTAAATAAAACACGATTGAATGATTTGGCCACCAAAATTATCGATGGCACCGTGACATCAGAAGAAGAAATGGAATTTCAAACGCTGTACACAAAATATCGCGAGCAATGCGAACAAAGCTCGCCAATATCTTAACCAATACCGTTACCCTGTATTACGGATGCAACTGGAAGGTTTGCCAGCCGTTTTCGCTTTGTTCAAAGCATAATCTATCGTGTAAGCGATTGGCCCGGCCTTGCCAAAACTCAATGGCATGGGGTTTGACTCGGTAGCCGCCCCAAAACTCTGGTAACGGCACTTGTTGGCCTTTGAATTTTTCTTCATAACGCGCTTCACGTTGGCTTAATTCATCGGCGTGTTGCAAGCGTTGGCTTTGCTTTGACGCCCAGGCACCAATCTGGCTGCCGCGTCCACGACTATGAAAATATTGTTGTGACTGTTGTTGTGAGGTTTTTTCAACAACGCCTTCAATACGCACTTGACGCTGCAATACGCCCCAATGAAATAATAACGCTACTTTTTGATTTTGTTGCAGTTCTTGCGACTTTCTACTGCCATAGTTGGTATAAAAAACAAAGCCATCCTGATCGAACGATTTTAATAAAACCATCCGAGAAGAGGGTTGTCCTTCACTATCACAGCTTGATACTGACATTGATTCAGGTAGTAAAATCCCCGATTTATTAGCGTCTTCAAACCATTGCGAAAACAGTTCGAACGGATTCTTATCCTCAGGTATTGCCGGCAATGGCAATGCCACACCTTGGCCAAAGGTAAAGAGGCAACGTATTTTTTCCAGTAGCGTCATAATTATCTGTTATTTCCTAATCGAGAGACAAATTGTAGCAATTTATTGATACGCAAAAAACTCATATTTAGACTATTATTGAGTCGCCTAAATAATCTCTGCGAAAAAATATTTTGTATAGAAATCAGTGGCTAATTATAGTTATGATGGATTTTAATTTATTCTCAAAAACTATTTACGCTGAATTTAATAGTTTTTAACAATTAATACGTTGTCAGCAAACCTTTAACTGCGTTAATGTTCGCGACACTTAAAAATAACAATGATCCAAGCGCGGTTATCGATTACGTGCATTTGGACTCACCGATATCACAGCAGTTTTTACTCTAAACTTATCTTGTTTTAAACCAAGACTGTTGTATCGAAGAAAACGAAAAGGTTAATCAATGAAATCTTTAAAGCCTACTATTCTTGGTCTGTCAGTGTCGTTGGCACTGGGCCTGTCAGGTTGTACATTAACTGATACAACTCAATCTGAAGCCTATGCTCAACAAGCTCAAGCGGCTCAACCAAAAAAATTGACGTATGTTCGTACCGTTGAAGGTATCGAAGAATACGCGCTAGAAAATGGCCTGAAAGTACTACTTTTTGCCGATGCATCACAACCAAAAACCTTGGTTAATGTGACTTATCGAGTCGGTTCGGTACACGAATATTATGGTGAAACTGGCATGGCGCACTTACTTGAGCACATGCTATTTAAAGGTTCTGAAAACTACCCGAAGATTGATACGGAATTTAAAAAGCGTGGTATGTCGACGAACGCAACGACCTGGTTGGATCGCACCAATTATTTCGAAGTGTTCGATGCCAATGTTGATACATTGCAATGGGCAATCGGTATGGAAGCAGACCGTATGGTCAATGCCACGTTTACCGAAGAGCAATTGAAAAGTGAAATGACCGTTGTTCGCAATGAAATGGAGCGTAACGAAAACGATTCTATTCGTATGTTATTGGCGCGTATGTCATCAACGGCGTTCTTATGGCACAACTACGGTAACTCAACCATAGGTGCTCGTTCAGATGTGGAAAACTTTCCATTTCAGCGTTTGCGTGAATTCTATAAAAAGCACTATCGTCCAGATAATGCGGTGTTAACCATCGCAGGTCGCTTTGACAAAGAAGCAACCATTAAACATATCGAAGAAAAATTTGGTGCCATTAAGAAGCCAAAAACACCAATCCAACCATTGTATACGGTAGAGCCGACACAAGATGGTGAACGTGAAGTAAACCTGCGTCGTGTGGGTGATATCCCTTACGTTGGTTTGGCTTATCATACGCCAAGTGGCTTGCACCCTGATGCCGCACCATTGCGTGTATTACAAGAAATCCTTGGCGATTATACTCGTGGCCGTTTGCAGAAGAAGTTGGTAGAACCTGGTGTTGCCACACAAGCGTTTAATATGAGCTTCATGCTTAAAGATAGTTCGCAATATTTCTTATTCGCCCAAGGCGAAAAGGGCAAAGATACCAAAGAGATGGAACAGCAACTGATCAGCCTTGTTGAAGACATCGAAAGCAATCCGATTAGTGCAGAAGAAGTAAAACTGGCCAAATTAAAGCTAGCCAAACAAGCTGAACAATCGATGCGTGATGTGACTGGTGTTGGTATGGAGTTGTCTGAATATATCGCCAAAGGTGATTATCGCCAAACATTCTATTTCCGTGATCAAGTCGAAAAAGTTACGGTTGAGCAAGTACAAGCTGCGGCAGAGAAGTACTTTGTCACCTCAAACCGTACCACGGGGCGTTTTATTCCAACCGAAAAGCCAGTGCGTGCTGAAATACCTGTCGCGCCAAATATGGATGACGTGCTAAAAGATTATAAAGGCAAAGCGGTTATTGCTGCCGGTGAAGTGTTTGACAACACCGTGACAAATATTAAGCAACGCTTACAAACCATAGAATGGCAAGAAGGTACCAAGGTTAACGTGTATCCGAAGCAGTTACGTGGTGAAGAAGTTATCATTACCATGCATTTGCCATCCGGTACAGCGCAAACCTTGGCTAACCAAAGTCAGGCTATCGGCTTTGTTGGCGCGCTGATTAAATTAGGCAACAGCAATTACAGCAAAGAGCAAATAGCCACCAAACTGGATGAGTTAAAAAGCTCTATCTCTATCGGTACCGGTGCTGGTTCAACCAACATCAATATCAAAACTGATAAAACCAATTTACAACAAACCGTCGCCTTTTTAGGTGAACTATTAGCGGCGCCGACCTTCCCTGATAAAGAGCTTGAGGTTATTCGTCGTTCAAGCATCGCCGGTATCGAAGCGCAACGTAACGATCCGCAGGCTATCGCCTCGAACAGCTTCCGTAAAACCTTATACAACTACCCGAAAGGCCATCCGAAAGCCTATATGGAATTAGATGAGCAAATCGCTAAAATCAAAGAAGTGAATTCAGCTCAATTAAAAGACCTGTATAAGACACATTTTAATATCAATAACGGTCATATCACTGTGGTTGGCGACGTCGATGCCGAGCAGATCTCTGCCGAGCTGCATCAAGTATTAGCGCCGTACACCAATGACACACCATACGAACATATGGCGACAGACTTAAAAGATATTGAAGGTGCTGAAGTTAAAACGGAAACGCCAGATAAAGCCAATGCTCAGCTTTACATCATCAACCCGGTTCAGATGAATGTTAAAGATGAGGATTACATTGCATTGAGTATCGCCAATAGCATTTTTGGTGGTGACCCATTCACCTCACGTATCGGTGCTCGCATTCGTGTTAAAGAAGGTTACAGCTATTCTGTTGGTGCAGGTCTGCAAGCTAACATGTTGGACCAAACCGGTATCTTCTATGCTGTGGCTATTTCAGCACCAGAAAACATGGAAGCGGTAATCGCCGCCTTTAATGAAGAAGTTCAAAAAGTGGTTGCCGATGGGTTCACCGATGAAGAGCTTGAACGCGCTGTAAAAGGGTTTATCAGTAACCGTACACGTTCTTGGGCAAGTGATGCAGCCATCGCTGGTGTGATTAACAACTCGAGTAAAGCAAAGGTTGATCTTGCGTTTTATGATGAGCAGATCGCACAAGTTAACGCGTTAACCAAAGAAGACGTGCAGCAAGCCTTTATTAAATATATTGGTAAGTTAGATTACAACGTATTTACTGCCGGTGATTTTGCCAAAGTTAAGCAACAAGCTGCGCAAGATACTGAGTAACACGCTAAACCATAAGCTTGCCCCAAAGCATATCCAAATCGGATAATAAAAAACGCCCAGCAGGGCGTTTTTTTATGGCTCAATACAGCCGTTTAGCGAGTTAGGCACCTTAATCGTAAATGGTTGGGATCGGCTGACGTTTATGTTGGGTTTTCAAGTAGATGTTGATCAGTGTTTGTTCAACATTGTCTGCCACATCTTTGCCCTCTAAGAAATCGTCGATTTGATCATAGCTAAGACCTAATGCGGTTTCATCGGGTTTACCAGGCTCTAATTCTTCCAAATCCGCCGTAGGCGCTTTGGTGATTAATTTTTCTGGCGCCCCAAGTGCACTAGCAAGTTGACGAACTTGGCGCTTGCTTAAGCCAAACAGAGGTACCATATCACAAGCCCCGTCACCCCATTTGGTATAAAAGCCAGTGATGTTTTCCGCACTGTGGTCGGTGCCAATAACCAAACCACCTAAAATACCAGCTAAGTGATATTGCATCACCATACGAGAGCGGGCTTTAACATTACCTTTAGAAAAATCGAGGCGATGGTTATCTGCTTGCAGCAACCCTTGTTGCTCTAGCACGCTAACGGCTTCTTGATGAATACCGTCTGCGCCAGCCATGATATTGGTCGAAACTTGCACGCTAGGTTCAATGAATTTCAACGCCATTTGCGCATCATCTTCATCGGCTTGCACGTCATAAGGCAGGCGTACAGCGATAAACTTGTAGCCACCACCATGCTCTGCATTAAGTTCATTTATGGCAAGTTGTGCAAGGCGACCACAGGTCGATGAGTCTACGCCGCCACTGATCCCCAAAATAAGATGGTTTAATCCTGATGCGACTAATTGTTCTTTAATGAAATTGACGCGACGAGTAAT
Source organism: Thalassotalea sp. HSM 43 (assembly GCF_004752005.1). Lineage (NCBI taxonomy): Bacteria > Pseudomonadati > Pseudomonadota > Gammaproteobacteria > Alteromonadales > Colwelliaceae > Thalassotalea > Thalassotalea sp. HSM 43. The sequence goes on from NZ_CP038493.1 coordinate 3,016,313, forward strand.
TTCCATTTTCGCATCAATTGTTGGCAACACTTTCATTTCGTTGATAATTGCCTGGCGGTTCATACGCAACCTCAATCCCGAAGAAAAAAAGCTAGTTTAACAACACGCTTTTAAATTTGCGAATGAATACAGTTTAAATTTTTTCATTTATGCGCGCTTTATTGAAAATAACTGGCGCTAGTTTGCCTTTTGCGGGTAAAATTAACTTACTCACTCAGATAAAAACAACGTTATTAACAACGAATAGGTGTATGGCAATGAAAAAAATCGAAGCGATAATCAAACCATTTAAAATGGATGATGTTCGTGAGGCGTTGGCAGAGGTTAATATTACCGGTATGACCGTCTCAGAAGTGAAAGGATTTGGTCGTCAAAAGGGCCACACTGAGTTGTATCGTGGTGCCGAGTATATGGTCGATTTTTTACCTAAGGTGAAATTGGAAATTGTGGTTAGCGATGCTGACGTTGAACGTTGTGTCAACACCATCGTTGAAACCGCACAAACGGGTAAGATTGGCGACGGTAAAATTTTTATCACGGAAGTTGAACGTGTTATCCGTATTCGTACTGGCGAAGAAGACGAAGCGGCAATATAGAATATCTGTGATGTTTTATCATTTAAAAAAAGGATCCACTCAGGGTCCTTTTTTGATCGCCAACAATAAATCTTGCCATGCAATAGGCTAATTTCCTTTACCGAACCTGTCTTTTAGTAATTTTTGTATTAATATCAGAATGGTAGAACATCTGCTTATGGCTTCTGTTGGCTATGATTAAGGCGTTGATATTGGTTTTGGAGTAAGACAATGAATAACAAACACTCAGCTGAGGATATTGCCCCCCCAACCGAGCCTGATTTCGTGGTCGATACCCATAACGGTGTCAGTGAAGTCAATAAGTTCCGCATTAGTATCGGCGAGCAACATGCCAGCAAAACCGCCAATAGAGACATTGTCAGCGTCGAAGAACCTTTGCAAATAAACCTAATTTGGCAAGATAGTGACAATGAAAGCCAAGAAAAGGAATTTACCATTACCATGCGCACCCCAGGTAATGACCCGCAATTGGCAATAGGCTTGTTAAACAGTGAAGGGATTATCAGCCGCGCCGAGCATATCGTCAGTGCCACACACCAAGATAATGGCGAACAGCAAAGCGCCAACCAAATTGATGTTGAACTCGCCGCTGGTATCGTACCGGATTGGGGACAATATCAACGCCACCTAACCATGCAATCAAGTTGCGGTATCTGTGGCAAAACCTCATTGCAATCATTGGAACTGAAAAGCCCACCTAAATTAGATGCCGATCCGGCGTGGCTTGATATTAATACCGTATTGGCATTAAGCGATAGCATGCGCAAACAACAAGTGCAGTTTCAAAAAACAGGCGGGGTTCATGCTGTTGGCTTATTTAGTGAAGATGGCGAATTGGTATTGCTAAAAGAAGATGTCGGCCGCCATAACGCCATGGATAAATTGATTGGCGCGTCCTTGTATCTGCCCGCCACCCAACAATCAAGTAAACGTGTGGTGGTTTTAAGCGGGCGCATCAGTTTTGAATTGGTGCAAAAAGCCCTTATGGCGAGTTTCCCGGTGATTGTCGCTGTTGGTGCACCATCATCTCTGGCGATATCCGTGGCTCAACGTTTTAATATCACCTTGATCGGTTTTGTCTCGGGCAAAGGCTTTAATGTCTATCATGGTGGATGGCGCCTCAAAGGCGTGTAATATTGTCGTTCATAGCTAACCTCAGCCATATTAAACCTCAGCCATATTTAGTCACATCAAAAACACATCGCCAGACTCGTTATTCAGTTATTGGCTAGGTGCGTTAACCGCTGCTGTTTGCACAACTTGTAGCATCTTTGCATCCCTTTCACCTTGGTTATCTTGTTACGCCACAGAAAAACGTCATGGTTTTTGCAATTTAATCGCTGCCTATCATACTTAAGCCATTAACTTCTTACCCAGAATCATCATTAGGTGGTTGGAAAATAACAGAAAAGGGGCGTGGCTTTGGCTAAAGTTTTAGCATTTGTATGGCTTGGTTGGTTGCTTACAATGCCTGCGATGGCGCAACAAATTATAAAAATGGCCACCACCACCAGTACTGAAAACTCCGGTTTATTGTCGTATATATTGCCTATTTTTGAACAGCAAAGTGGTTACAAGGTTCATGTCATCGCCACCGGCTCCGGTAATGCCTTGCGTTTGGCGCGCGCTGGTGATGTTGATGTGGTAATGACCCATGCGCCAGAAGCCGAAAAGCAATTTCTCGCCCAAGGGTATGGCATCTCGGCTCGGCGCTTCATGGAGAATGACTTTATTATTGTCGGCCCCGATGATGATCCTGCGGGTATTGCTAATGTCGCCAGCCCTGAGCAGGCTTTTCAATGGATTGCCAAGCAAAATGCCTTGTTTATTTCTCGAGGTGATGACTCTGGAACAGAGCAAAAAGAGTTACAAATATGGCAACGCTCCGGTGTCTCAAATCAATTTGAAAACTATAAAGCCGTTGGTCAAGGGATGGGCAAAACCTTAATGATGGCTGACTCAATGCAGGCTTATGCCCTGAGTGATCGTGGTACCTTTATCACCTATCGCGATAAATTGAGCTTGTCGATTATTTATCAAGGCGGGATAAGCCTTGCCAACCCGTACCAAATCATTCTCCTTAATCAACAAAAGTACCCCGAATTAAACCACCAAGGCGCCAAGCGTCTTAGCGATTGGCTAATTGGTGAAACTGGCCAGCAGTTAATCAATAACTATACGGTTAAAGGTCAGCAGTTATTTAAGGCAAATTACAGCGAATGAATGAAGGTTGGCTGACATTATTTACCCAAGCGTTTACGTTATTGTTATCGTTCGATAAAACCCTGTGGTCAATTATCTTTGTCTCGTTCAGTGTGTCTTTGATGGCATTATTATTAACCCTTATTCCATCGGTTATCGCGGGTTTTATTTTGGCGTTTAGTCGCTTTAAAGGGCGCTGGTTAATTACGTCTTTGATTCACACTATGCAATCAATACCAACCGTGGTTATTGGTTTGTTGGTCTATATTTTATTAACTCGACAAGGCCCATTTGGAGATTTGCATTGGCTGTTTACACAAAAAGCGATGATCATAGGGCAAATGTTAATTTGCATCCCCATTTTAATTTCTCTATCACAAGCCGCATTTACCCACATTGACAAACGCGTATGGGAAACCTCTCGCACGTTAGGGCGTAATGTCCTGTCGACCATGTTGCTATGCTGTCGAGAGCTAAAAGTGCCATTACTGCTAACAGTTATCACCGCATTCAGTCGAATCATCACCGAAGTCGGGTGCTCTATGATGGTCGGTGGCAACATTCTTAACGCGACACGGAATATCCCAACCGCTATCGCTCTTGAAACCAGTAAGGGCGAGTTTGCACAAGCCATAGCCTTAGGCATGGTGTTATTGATTTTAAGCCTATTGCTGAACTTGTCGCTAGCATCTTTGCGCGGTAAAGCCTTGGTGAGGAGTTATTGATATGACTGAATCGCCTACCGTTCCTATTGAACCAAGCCCACCACATGAGGACAATGTGGCACGCATTGATGGTCAAAATCTTATTGTCAGCTTTAAACAACAGATTATTTTTAATATTAAAGCGCTTAGTTTTAGACAAGGCGATAGCATTTTACTGCAAGGCGCTAATGGTGCCGGTAAAACCAGTTTGATGAAAGTGTTAGCAGGTTTACTTAAACCAGAATTTGGCAATCTACAGCATCGAGCAGCAGGCAATACGCGTTTTACAGGTCGTCAAAAACTGATTGGCAAGGCTACGTATTTGCATCAGTCACCCTACGTTTATAGTGGTACTGTGCTGGCTAATTTAAAAATGGCAACGCCATTACTTTGGCGGTTTTCAGCGTCGGCAAAAGCGCGATTAGCAATGGCAATTGAGATGGCGCAATTAGGTCATTTACTTGCCGCAGATGCTGCTGAACTCTCTGGTGGTGAGAAACAACGATTGGCATTAGCGCGTGTCTATTTAGTGCAACCGGCCTTGTTAATGCTCGATGAACCAACAGCAAATATGGACTTGGTATCGCAACAATTGGTATTGGCCATGGTCGAGCAATTGCAGCAACAAGGGACGGGGCTGATGATTGTAAGCCATCAAAGCAACAGTTTAACCGCCTTGTGTAAACAACATTGGCTGCTCGCGAATAAACAATTAACGATTTGTGCAAAACCGCGAGACGTTAGTGCCGATCAAGTCTCTAATCTAGACAACAATAAAATATTAAAGAGTAAAACATGAGCCGTGAGTTGATTCATACAATGGCGGTACCAGTACTGGGTATTTGTGCGTACAGTGGAACAGGAAAAACAACCTTACTTACAACACTGATACCTTGGTTGAAAACACAGGGCATTCGCGTGGCGGTGATCAAACATGCTCATCATAATTTTGATGTTGATAAGCCGGGTAAAGACAGTTTTTTGTTGCGCCAAGCTGGTGCTCAGCAATTGTTAATTGCCTCTGAGGTACGTTATGCCCATATGTATGAAAACCTGCAGACGCAATCACCTGATTTGCCAAGCCTGCTTGCTCGAATTGACTGCGATAGCGTCGATTTGATTTTGGTGGAAGGTTTTAAACACGTCGCATTTGATAAAATCGAATTGCACCGGCAATCGGTAGGCGCCCCTTTGATATATCCTAATGATGGCAATGTGGTCGCTATTGCGAGTTGTCAGCAAAGCGTTTTAGATAGCAATCAACTAGCAACCCATATAACTCAGTTATCCCTTGATGATATTGAACAGATCGGCCGCTTTATTCTGTCCCATACCAAGCTGACATCAACTGCCGCAGAAAAAAGCAGTTGTGGTGCATTACCAGCGGGTACTTTATCGGTAGAACAAGCGGTAACAGCGATAGAAGCACAAACCAAGCGATTGCAAAACATTGAAACGTTAGCGTTAGAGCGATGCTTAGGTTATGTCTTAGCGGAAAATATCTATTCAACCATCAATGTGCCACAACATACTAATTCAGCGATGGATGGATACGCCATTCATGCGCCAACATTGCACCAGAGTAAAAATAGCCAACAATTAAGTGTCTATGACATTGTTGGTGAGGTGTTTGCAGGCCAGCTTTTTTCAGACCTATTGCAGCCAGGCCAAGCCGTGCGCATTATGACTGGCGCACCGCTGCCAGAAGGCGCCAATAGCGTTATTGCCAAAGAGCTAGCGACAGAGGATATCACCTCAGATAGCGCCCAAGTCTCATTCAGCGACATGGGAAAACTTGGTCAAAATATCCGCCAGTATGGCGAAGATATTGCCAAAGGTGAGCTGGCGGTTGCCGAAGGTGAGCGTTTAAATGCTGCCCGTTTGGGGTTGTTAGCATCATTGGGTTTCGCTAATTTAAAGGTAACATCGGCACCAACCATTGCGCTGTTTTCTACCGGTAATGAAGTATCGCAACCGGGTCAGCAATTGCAAAAGGCCGGTATCTATGATGCAAATCGCTATTCCGTAATGGCGTTAGCGCAACAATTGAATTGTAACATTATCGACTTTGGTATCATCGAAGATAACCAACAGAGTCTGCAAGACACCCTTGTCAAAGCCAGCCAACAAGCCGATATCATTATCAGCTCCGGTGGCGTATCCGTTGGTGATGCCGACTTTGTTAAAGACAGTATTAATGCCGTTGGCAATGTTGATTTCTGGCGAGTGCAGATGCGCCCAGGCCGGCCGTTAGCGTTCGGTAAATTGCATGACGCATTATTTTTTGGTTTACCGGGTAACCCCGTCGCGGCGATGATTTGTTTTATGGTGTTTGTACAGCCTGCGATCCGTAAGATGGCTGGCGAGCAAAACTGGCAACAGCCTTTGTTTGCGGCTACCGCGAGTAGCTCGATGCGCAGTCGTTTGGGACGTCATGAATATTTACGAGGCTGTTATAGCCTCAGTGATGATGGGCAGTTGCATGTTGCATTAACCGGGCCTCAAGGGTCTGGCATATTAACCTCCATGGTTCAGGCTAATTGCATCATCGTATTACCACCTGAAACCGAAAGCGTAAAACAGGGGCATAAAGTCAACATCATGTTTATCGCTGATTTACTATAATCAGAACAACCTACTCACATCTAAGGCATATGATTCAGCGACACTGTTGGATTAAAAAAAGGGCATAGAATGCAAAGAACCAATAACGTTTGGCCGTTGTATGTATCATTGCAAAAGCAAACCTCGACTTTTCAAGGTTGGCCCAATATTCATTGGCAACTCGACGCCTTTATCAGTGCCGATAAGGCCAAACCTGAGGGCGCAAAATTAGTTTTCCTTGAGTTGTTTCAAGATGAGCGTGCCAGTTATCGTCTTAACTTAGATCTCGACCAACCGAAATTGTTTATCGTTTGTGATGAATTAGCGGATGGCCAATGGTTGCCAATGTCTGTGACCGCAGAGCAGAGTATCGCGACCGCCTGCCTTGAGTCCGATACGCCGGTACTATCGTTAGATATGCCTGATGCCATAGCATGTTGGATTGAAGCCTTTATTACCTTGCATGGTGAAGTTGAAATTTGCGCCCATCGACGCAAACACGTTAATCGCAAAAAAGAACAAAGCAATGGCAGTGTTAGGAGACGACGATGACGTCGATGCGACAGCGCTGGCGACGTTGGCTGCAAAAAAAACAACACATTGACCAACCTAGTGAAAACAATCGTCAAAACAGCAATCTAAGCGACAAGCAAAACAGCAACCCAGCTGCAAACGCAGGTCAAGCGAGCTTTGCTGACTCGCCGCTTGACGTTGATACAGAGATAGATACAGACATTGATAAAGACGTTGATAGTGAGCATAAACCGCTTGCTGAACAACCGTCTGCGCAAGCACCCTTACCCGATCCTAAATCGATCAAACAAGGCGGCAGTTTTGCCTGTTTTATGGGAGGTGATATAGATCCTAAACAACAAGCTGATGCGTTAAAAGTACTTTGGCAACAACCGCAATTTCAGCAACTTGATGGCTTAGAGCAGTGCGACCAAGACTTTTCAAATCAGCCACTGTTGTCGTCCAATGAAAAGCAAAAGCTATTGGATCAAATCTATCGTTATGTGGTCGAAGAAGAGCCTGAGCCAAGCCAAAAGCAACAACAAGAGCTAAAGCAAGAACAACAGCAGCACCAGGCGCTAAGCGATGCTCAACTCGGTGATGACTCAAAAGATCAGCATTTGGCAAATATCGATACGCCAGAATCACAGTCAGAGGCTACAGCGAATTCTGCGCATGAATCTAAATTAACCAATGTTGGCAAACCCAGTGATAACAACGAACAAAGTTAAGCGAATGATTGCTCTGCCTTAAAGAATTGTCAGAAATATATTGCCATAGAGAATTGCCATAAGCTGTCTATACTTAGATTTCAATAGCTTACAACTAAAGCGGACTTGGGGTTTATTTACATAGGTCATGCTTGGAGTAGAGATGACATTGGATTTTCAAAAAATAAGAGAAAATGTGTATCAACGGCATCAGCCTTATCAAAATTTAATCCCTGCGACCGTATCTTACCAAACCCAAGGATATATTTTACTGATTGGTCCTGAAGATAGTGCGCGTTTGGCAAGCGCATTGTTGAGTAATCAATACAAGGTTACCATTTTAGCTACCGAGGCCATCACCAATCAAGATCAAGCGCACTTGCAACAGGCCATGGACGTTAGCCAACACTGTCAGGTCTATTACGGCAAACTCAATAGCGTCAAAGGGTTTCTAGGTCAGTTTCAAGTCAGCGTAAATCAACAGCAACAGGATATCGAGCTTGCTCGTGTGGCCATTAGGCAACCGCATTTTGATTTGATCATTGACTTAAGTCGGCAACCTATTTTGCAACAAGATCTATTGCCTGCGGGTTATTTTTATGTCGGAGCACAACAGTCGACATTGCAGCAAGTGGTTCAGGATCTACCGGATTTTATCGGTGATTTTGAAAAGCCACGTTATGCCAAAATAAACCCACAACTGTGCGCTCACTCCAATAACGACTTGATAGGCTGTCAACGTTGCCTTGAGGTGTGTCCAGCGGAGGCAATCAGTAGCGTTGATTTTCGTATCGAAATTGACCCATACCTATGTCATGGCAGTGGCAGTTGTGCAAGTGTGTGTCCCACCTCAGCGATAGAATATGACTTGCCACCTCCTATGCCATTGCAAACCTATATCCAGAATGTCGTTGCTGACTACATACAACACACGAAGATCAAACCTGTGTTGTTGTTTCATGCCCAGCAACATCAATCGGCAACGCTGACAAAACAATTACCAAGCCATATTTTGCCAATTGCGGTTGAAGAGATTGGTGTCGTTGGGGCTGAGCATTGTCTCGCTGCCATAGCCTGGGGCGCGGCGCGTGTGCTGATCGTCAATAGCGAAGCCGAAATGGTTTCGGTAACCGAGGCTCTGCAACGGCAGGTCAACTTGGTAAACGAGCTTTTGCTAAATCTGTCATTAAACAACTGTATAGAAGTTATCGACTCGAACGCTCTATGCAATGATAACAATATTGCCAACTTGGCAGCATACGTCTATCAAGACGAGGTCATTAATGCATTAGCTATCGCTGATTTTGGCGCGGATAATAAACGCCAATTGTTTTTTGCAGCACTGGATCACATCAATCATCAAACCTTGCAATTAGAGCGCGTCATTGAGGTAAAACACAGCAGTTTTGGCACCATCACCGTCGATAACGATTGTACCTTGTGTATGGCCTGCGTATCTGCCTGTCCAACTTCCGCATTGGTTGCCGGTAATGACACACCATCATTAAGCATTGTTGAGCAAAACTGTGTGCAGTGTGGTTTATGCCAGCAATCCTGTCCTGAAAAAGTGATTAACTTACAGGGGCAAATTAATTTGCAGCATCAGCAACGCAGGCAAGCGCAATTATTGCAGCAAGAGCCTGCATTTCATTGTATTAGTTGTGGCAAACCGTTTGCTACCGAGTCTATGGTCAAGCGCATGTTAACCATGTTGTCTGAACATGATGCCTTTAAAGGGCAATCGCAACGTTTGAAAATGTGCGGTGACTGCCGTGTCAGGGACATGGTTAAAGATGTCATTGATGACCCGAACAAACAATTAAGATAAATACCATGCCTGATAACTCAACCATATACCTTAATGATCGCCAGTTTCGAATCGATGTGTATCAATTGCTTGCAGCCTTAATGCGCAATGAGCCACAAACAGACATGCTGCAATTGCTCGGTAACTTGCACATAGAAACACAGCAAGCGCGCAATACTGCTTTATTAAACTGTTTTGCTCGATTGAAGCAGCAAGCCAATATGGCCGACATAGAGCAACTGCAACATCATTTCTTCGAGTTGTTTATTGGCTTATCACAAGGGGAGATCAACCCTTATGGCAGTTGGTATCGTGAAAACAAACTGATGTCGAATACCTTATTGAGGCTACGGGCTGATTTACAACAACTTGGTATTAGTCGTGAAGAACAGGTAAAAGAACCCGAAGATCATATTTCAGCGCTTTGTGAAGTCATGGCTATACTTATACAGGACAAAGCAGAGCATCAGCAGATTGTCTTCTTTGAACAACATATCGCACCATGGTTTGAGCCGCTGTGTAACAAGCTGAGCGAAAATCGTTTAAGTCCATTTTATGCCAGTGTTGGTGAGCTGGCGTCTGTGTTTTTGCAACAAGAGCAAACCTTGTTGGATCACCTGAGGATACAGGTGTCGATAAACTAAACCTCTAACGCCAATACAGTGACGATTATGGCGGTATTTTACAGGTTTCTTAATTTGTAGGCTTGTCATGCAAGTCATAACAGTAAAGGTTAAGAAGGTCGTATGAAAAAGTCAGAACGTGCCCAACGTCGCAGTTTACTTAAACTCTTGGGTATCGCCGGTGCCACCAGCGTGGTCGCACCAAAATTATCGGCAACCGTTGTCGACCCCCAGCCTAAAAATAACAACACGCCTCAAAGCGGATACCACGAAACGGAACATATACGACAATTCTATCGGTCGTTACAAGACCACTAATTCGGAGTGTCACCGATGAAATTAACCAGAAAGGTAGCGCCCAAGGTTGACCCGCAAAACCATGATGAGGGTATGGGTAGACGTCAATTTCTCAAGTCAGCCGGTATCACCGCAACGGGTGTGGCGACCGCTGCTGCGTTTGCACCGTCAATGATGCGCAAAAGCCAAGCGAGCGAATATGTAAGTCACGATGTTCCTACACAAGTGAAACGCAGCATTTGTAGTGCTTGCGCGGTGGGGTGCGGTATTTACGCCGAAGTACAAAATGGCGTATGGACCGGACAAGAACCTGCGTTTGATCACCCAATATCAAAAGGCAGTCACTGCGCCAAAGGCGCCGCTGAACGAGAGCATGGTCAAGGCAAGCGTCGAGTCAGATACCCTCTAAAATTAATCGATGGCAAATGGCAGAAATTATCATGGGAGCAGGCTTTGTCGGAAGTGACCGACAAAATGAAGTCGATTCGCAAGCAATCCGGACCAGACTCGATTTACTTTATGGGCAGCGCCAAATTCTCTAACGAAAGTGCCTACCTTTATCGCAAACTAGCGGCAATGTGGGGGACCAATAATGTCGATCATTCGGCTCGAATTTGTCATTCAACCACCGTTGCCGGTGTCGCTAATACCTGGGGCTATGGTGCGCAAACCAATTCTTTAAATGATATGCATAACGCTAAATCGATTTTGCTTATCGGTTCAAACCCGGCTGAAGCACATCCTATCGCGATGAAACATATTTTAATTGCCAAAGAAAGGGGCGCTAAAATCGTCGTCGCCGATCCGCGTTTTACCCGCACCGCCGTGCATGCAGACCTTTATTGCCCATTAAGACCCGGTACGGATATCCCATTTATTTATGGATTACTTTGGCATATTTTTGATAACAACTGGCAAGACGATGAATTTATTAAAACCCGTGTATTCGCGATGGAAGATATACGCGAAGAGGTGAAAAATTACGATCCTGATACGGTCAGTGATATAACCGGCGTTGATAAAAAAACGCTATTTGAGGCGGCTAAGACCATTTCTGAAAACCGCCCTGGTGGCATCACTTGGTGTATGGGCGGCACGCAGCATCATATCGGTAATTCCAATACTCGAGTGTATTGTATCTTGCAATTGGCATTAGGAAATTTAGGTGTCAGCGGCGGTGGAGCCAATATTTTGCGTGGTCACGACAACGTGCAAGGCGCCACAGATTTGGGCGTGTTATTTGATACGTTACCTGGTTATTACGGTTTAACAACCGGATCGTGGCAGCATTGGAGTCGCGTATGGGGGCTAGACTATGAGTGGGTAAAAGGTAACTTTAATCAAGGCGAATATCTAGGTCGCCAACCTATGACCAGCCCAGGGATCCCTTGTTCTCGATGGCACGACGGTGTGCTTGAAGAAAAGAAAAACATCGCTCAAGCCGATAACATTCGATTGGCGTTCTTTTGGGGGCAGTCAGTTAATACCGAAACCCGTCAAAATGAAGTCAGAGAGGCACTCGATAAGCTGGAAACCATTGTGGTCGTAGACCCGTATCCAACCATGGCCTCGGTATTACACAATCGTAAAGACGGGGTCTATATATTACCGGCCTGTACCTGCTATGAATCATACGGTAGTGTGACCAATACCAGTCGCAGTATTCAATGGCGTGAAAAAGTCATTGAACCGATTTTTGAATCGAAACCCGATACTGAAATCATGTATTTATTATCAAAACACTTGGGTTTTGACAAACAGTTCACCAAAAACATTGCCAAGACCGATACCGGCATTCTAATTGAAGACATAACCCGAGAATTCAATAAAGGTATGTGGACCATTGGCATGTCGGGGCAAAGTCCTGAACGGTTAAAATACCATACCATGCATTGGGGTGAGTTCAGTTATGACGATTTAGTCGCCAGCAGCGGTGAAGCAAAAGGTGAGGTCTACGGCTTACCTTGGCCATGTTGGGGCACGCCAGACATTGGCCACCCAGGCTCAACCATTCTTTATAACACCAATTTACATGTTAAAGACGGCGGTTCAAATTTCAGAGCTAGGTTTGGCGTTGAGTATCAAGGCAAGAGTTTGTTAGCCGATGGCACTTATTCAAAAGGGTCAGAGATTAAGGATGGCTACCCCGAGTTTAGTGCGGATATGCTCAAACAATTGGGTTGGTGGGATGATTTAACCGAACAGGAACAACAGCAGGCCGAAGGTCGTAATTGGAAAACCGATCTGTCCGGCGGCATCATACGTGTCGCCCTCGAGCATGGCTGCTCACCTTATGGTAATGCGAAAGCACGCTGTAAGGTCTGGACATTTCCTGATCCTGTGCCGATTCATCGCGAACCTCTTTATGCTCCGCGTCGCGATTTGGTGGCGAAATATCCAACCTATGAAGATATGCGCGTACATCGCTTACCGACCTTGTATCGCTCCATTCAAGAGCAGGACTTTACCGATAAATACCCTCTTCAGCTCAGCTCTGGTCGCTTGGTTGAATACGAAGGGGGCGGCGAAGAGACTCGAACCAATGCTTGGTTAGCGGAGCTACAACAAGAGATGTTTGTTGAAATTCACCCAACAGATGCTGCCGCTCGCAATATAAATAATTGGGATGATGTCTGGTTAGAAGGGGCCGAAGGTGGCCGTATTAAAATCAAAGCCATGGTCACACCTCGCGTACGAGAAGGCTTAGCGTGGATGCCATTTCACTTTGCCGGCTTCATGAGCGGTGAAAATCTTATTGATAAATATCCTGATGGTACTGCTCCTTATGTGCTCGGTGAGTCAGCCAACACGGCATTAACCTATGGTTATGATCCGGTAACTCAAATGCAAGAAACCAAATGCTCGTTATGCCAAATAGAAAAAGCGTAACAGCAGGTAAATCAGAGGCTATGTAACATGGCGAAAATGAAATTCTTATGTGATACCGAACGTTGCATTGAATGTAACGGTTGCGTCACGGCGTGCAAAAATGAAAACGATACGGCCTTGCAATGGGGCATTCAACGTCGGCGAGTGGTCACACTCAACGAAGGCGGTCCCGGTGAAGCGTCGATTAGTATTTCCTGTATGCATTGTGATGATGCGCCGTGCATGCAAGTCTGCCCGGTTAAAGTCATCTACAAAACGGATGACGGTATCGTCTTACACGACAAAGATGGCTGCATTGGTTGTGGCTATTGCTTGTATGCTTGCCCTTACGGTGCTCCTCAGTTTGAACAAGATGGTGATTTTGGCAACCGCGGTAAAATGGATAAATGCACATTTTGCGCAGGCGGCCCAGAAGAAGATCACAGTCAGGCCGAGAAAGAGAAATACGGCGCCAATCGTATCGCCGAAGGTAAATTGCCATTATGTGCTGAATTTTGCGCAACCAAAGCATTATTAGCTGGCGACGCGAAGATCATAGGCGACATATTTGAGCAACGAGTAAATTTTCGAAATGCTAAAAATGTGGGTTAACCACATTGCACCACATTGGAGGATGTATGAACAACATAGGCAACATTGTCAGCAAGATGTTGATACAGACGTTATGTATTCTCTCACTTTTTGGCAATATCTGTTACGCACAAAATAATCAACAGCAGCCTGAAAACTATGTGTTATTGGCGGCAGAGCAAACCTCTAGCCAAGGACAGTCAGGGCAAACTGCAACGGCATCAGAGAGCAACTACCCGCCAATTTCCCCTGAAATACGTGCGGTATTAGAAAGCACTGGGGTAACAGAAGTACAGGATTGGTCGGCGTTGGGCAGCACGACCACAGGCTTCACGGTGTCGCAAAGTGTGTTTCATCCACAAGCGATTAATCCATATGATTTGCGATTAATTAATTTGCGCAGTGATATGCTGGCGCCGGGTTTTATTGTCGCGTTTTTTGGCATGATCGTTGTATTTACCTTATTTTCGGTTATCAATGGCGCTGCGAAAGTGCAAGGGGGCATGAGTGGCAAATCGCTAAAACGTTGGTCAACGTATGATGTCTTTATTCATTGGCTGTGTGCCTTACCCTGTATTTTATTGATCTTTTCGGGCATGACGTTATTAGCGGGTCGTTACTATATTGAACCGAATGTCGGCAATAGCACCTGGGATTCGATGATATATTACGCCAAGGCATCTCACGATGTTTTGGTTTACCCTTTTGTTATTGGTTGGCTATTAATTTGCGTTAGTTGGTTAAAAGACCAATGGCCAAAACTGTACGATATCAGCTGGTTTAAGGCCGGCGGTGGTTATATTAACTTTGGGCCAATGAAAGGCAAGCATCCAGATTCAGGCTTTGTAAACGCGGGCGAAAAAATATGGTTCTGGTGTTTGGCATTAGCGGGTGTGTTGTTGGTTGCTTCGGGGATTGTATTAATGTTTCCAGCACAATTGGATGTCAGTAGAACACTCAGTGTGTTAGCGCTCATCGTTCATGCCAGTTCGGCATTGGTTATTGCAGCCTTTGCGGTAGTGCATATTTTTATGGCAACCGTACTCGCACCCGGCACATTGTCGGCAATGACCACAGGCTATGTTGATGAGAATTGGGCGAAACAGCATCATAACCTTTGGTTTGATGAGATAAATGCCAACAACACCATCGAATATAAAAAATAAGCACGTTACATATCAGATGTCCTAGGCAGATGTCTTAATCATATGTCTTAATCATATGTCTTAATCATATGTCTTTGTCAGATCTGTTAGGCAATTGCTTAAATCAATCAGCATAAAAAAGCCCGCTTAATGCGGGCTTTTTGTGTCAATATTCAAATCTCAGAGCAAGGCTTACAAGCCTTTTACATTTGGATTGTTAGGGTAATTCAATGTCATTACCTGGCGTGCGTTGGTTTGTAAGTCAGTAAGGCCAAGTTTACCGTATGCTTCAATCATGATCTCTAGAGCAAATTCTACTTGTGGGCCAGGGCCAAAATACTCAACGATATAACGACCTCGGTTTGCTGCCGCGGCGTAAGCTTTACGCTTCATAAAAAATCTTGCAGCGGATAACTCATAGTCAGCCAAACGACTTTTGATCGCTAACATGCGCTGATGTGCATCTTTGGCGTATTTACTTTCAGGATATTGAGTTAAAATGGTTCTAAAATCATTGAATGCTGCACGTGCGTGTTGTGGATCACGGTCAGAACGGTCAATGCCCGCCATTTCCTGAAATAGGTTTTCTTCCAACGACTGGTTAATTAAACCACGAATATAGTGGACGTAATCAACGTTTTTGTGATTTGGGTTTAAGCGTAAAAAGCGTTCTGCTAAGGCGGTACCTTGGGCAGAATCACCTGATTTGTAATACGCATAGAGAAGATCCAGTTGTACTTGATGCGAAATTGCGCCAAATGGGTAACGTGAATCGATAGCCGATAAAATCGGAATGGCTTTTTGGTAAAGGCCGTTATCTAAGGCGCTACGAGCGTCTTGATACAAAGCTTGAGCTGATTTATCTGGCACCTTTTCAACATCGTCAGGTGAAGAAGAACAACCGGCTAATCCTAGAAACAGCGCTAAGGCAGCAATTTTTAATGTAAACTTGTTCATAGTAATTGGGATTAAAACCTTAAAAATAATTATGAAAGCGATGCCCGATACGGGTAAAATAGCTTTAATTTTCTAATGTTGGCATTCTAACCTAGCTTTTGTGATTTTCACAAACTTAAAGAGACATTAATGACAGAAATTATAGAACATCAACAAATTGTGCCTGATTCTTGTTTGGGTAAACGCCTTGATCAAACCTTAGCAGTGCTATTTCCGGAGTACTCTCGTTCACGACTAAAAGAATGGGTACTGGCTGGAAACGTTAAGGTAAATGGCGACGTAATCACCAAAGCCCGCGAAAAAATGTTGGGCGGTGAATCTATACATCTTAGTGCACAAATTGAAGCTGAAGTTCATTATGAAGCACAAAATATTGAATTAAATATTGTTTATGAAGATGACGATATCCTAGTAATCAACAAACCAGCAGGTTTGGTGGTGCATCCAGGCGCCGGTAACCCTGATGGTACGGTGTTAAATGCATTGCTGCATCACTGCTCTAAATTAGAGTTATTGCCTCGTGCTGGTATTGTTCATCGATTAGATAAAGACACGACCGGTTTAATGGTTGTCGCGAAAACCATTGCTGCTCAGACAGCCTTGGTTGATGCATTGCAGGCTCGAGAAATTACTCGTGAATATGAAGCAATCGCTAATGGCGTTATGACTGCCGGTGGATTGGTTGATGAACCGATTGGCCGTCACCCGACAAAACGAACTCATATGGCAGTGACCATGTCAGGTCGTCCATCGGTAACGCATTATCGAGTGATGGAAAAGTATCGCAACCACACTCGACTGCGTTTGCGCTTGGAAACAGGGCGTACCCATCAAATTCGTGTGCATATGTCACATATTGCTCATCCATTGGTTGGTGATCCTGTGTATGGTGGTCGACCGCGTCCACCAAAAGGCGCATCACAAGACTTACTTGATTTGTTACGTGGCTTTAAACGCCAAGCGTTGCATGCAACCATGTTATCTCTATATCACCCGATTAATGGCGAGTTAATGACTTGGCATGCGCCTGTACCGGATGACATGATTTCGGTATGTGATGCGTTAAAGCTTGATGCCCAATTGCATCATCAGGAAGAGTATTAGGAGTGTTTTTTGGCGGCAATTAACCTTGATTGGCAGGGAAAGTCATTAAGTTATGCCTTCACCACGCAACGTGATGGTGGTTGTTCAACGGCACCGTTTGCGAGTTTAAATTTGGCCTATCATGTCGGTGATGATGCAAACTGCGTTGCCGAAAATCGGCAAACGATTGCGCCATTACTGCCAGGTAAACAAATACAGTGGTTAAACCAAGTTCATGCTGCCGATGTCGCTCGTGTTGACACCGTATCAATAGAACCATTAACCGCTGACGCCGCCTTTACTAACAAAGCCGATATCGCATTGGCAATAATGACCGCCGATTGTTTGCCAATTTTATTGATTAACAAACAAGGCACTGAAATTGCGGCAATTCATGGTGGTTGGCGTCCTTTGTCTGCTAACATTATTGCCAATACTTTGGCTTGCTTTAGCTGTGATAACGATGAGATCTATGCTTGGCTAGGGCCATGTATTGGACCTCGTTGTTTTGAAGTTGGCGCCGAAGTATTGAGCATATTTGCAACACAGTCCGCCGACTTTACGGCGTGTTTCAGCGCAACGTCTGACAACAAATATTTAGCTGACTTGCATGCCATCGCCGAGCAGCAATTAAATCGTCTTGGTGTTAGTCAAATTAGCCGCAATAGTGATTGTACATACACCCTTGCGGACAAATATTTTTCTTATCGAAGAGACCAGCAAACTGGACGAATGGCCAGCTTTATCGCCATGCGTTAAGCAAGCGAAAAAATAAAATTAGCCACCACCCCTTGAAATCATTCGTTTTAATTCTTATCTAAGTAACAAGACCTTAGCAAAATTATGGTTATTGTTAGGAGTAATTTATGCGAATAGATAAGCTTACCCAAAAATTTCAACAGGCTTTAGCTGACGCACAAAGTTTAGCGTTAGGTAAAGATCATCAATTTATTGAACCTGCACATTTAATGTTGGCGCTGTTAAATCAAAGCGGCAGCAGCATCTTGCCTATTCTCAAACAATCTGGTGTTGATGTCAGTGCGTTACGTGGCAAATTGAATGACATGTTAGCGCAATTGGTGCAGGTCGATGGTGTCGGCGGTGAAATTCAGGTTTCTAACCAACTCGCCTCATTATTAAATCTGTGCGATAAATTAGCGCAAAAGCAGGGTGATAAATACATTTCATCGGAAATCTTTTTATTAGCGGCTATAGAAGATAAAGGCCCTTTAGGCAGCTACCTCAAGCAAGTTAATATTAAGCCAGCGCAAATCAAAGCGGCAATTGAGCAAGCCCGTGGTGGTCAAGCCGTTAATGATCCGAATGCTGAAGATACCAGACAGGCGCTGGAAAAATATACCGTTAATCTCACCGAGCGTGCCGAACAAGGCAAATTAGATCCGGTCATTGGTCGTGATGAAGAAATTCGTCGTACCGTGCAAGTGTTGCAACGCCGCACCAAAAACAACCCCGTGTTAATTGGTCAGCCAGGTGTTGGTAAAACCGCCATCGTTGAAGGATTGGCACAACGCATTGTCAATGGCGAAGTGCCGGAAGGTTTGAAAAACAAACATGTCTTATCGTTAGACATGGGCGCGTTGATTGCCGGCGCAAAGTTTCGTGGCGAATTTGAAGAGCGCTTAAAAGCGGTGCTTAATGAGCTGGCCAAAGAAGAAGGTCAAATCATCTTATTTATCGATGAGCTACATACCATGGTCGGCGCCGGTAAAGCCGATGGTGCCATGGATGCGGGTAATATGTTAAAACCAGCGTTAGCCCGTGGTGAATTGCATTGTGTTGGCGCAACAACGTTAGATGAATATCGTCAATATGTTGAAAAAGACGCAGCGTTAGAACGACGTTTTCAAAAGGTCTTGGTAGAAGAGCCAAGCGTAGAAGATACCATAGCGATATTGCGTGGCCTAAAAGAGCGTTATGAATTACACCATAGTGTGGATATTACCGATCCGGCGATAGTGTCGGCGGCCAGTTTATCGCATCGCTACATCAGTGATCGTCAGTTGCCGGACAAAGCCATCGATCTCATTGATGAAGCCGCATCGAGTATTCGCATGCAAATGGACTCCAAACCAGAAGATCTTGATCGATTGGAGCGCCGTCTTATCCAACTCAAGCTTGAGCAAAAAGCGGTCGAAAAGGAAACCGATGCCGCATCTAAAAAGCGCTTACAACTGATGGAAGACGAAATCGCCAGTTTGCAAAGCAATTATGATCAACTCGAACAAGTTTGGAAAAATGAAAAAGCCTCTCTTTATGGTGCGCAAACCATTAAAGCCGATTTAGAACAAGCACGTCTTGATTTGGAAATGGCACAACGCTCTGGCGATCTAAACCGTATGTCGGAGTTGCAGTACGGTCGAATCCCCGAATTGGAAAGGCAACTGCAAGGCGCGGTCGATACCGAACAAAGCGAACTTACTTTGCTCAAGAATCGTGTAACCGATATAGAAATAGCCGAAGTTTTATCCAAGGCCACCGGGATCCCTGTCGCTAAGATGCTTGAAGGAGAGCGCGACAAGTTATTGCATATGGAGCAAGACCTGCAAAAACGGGTTATTGGTCAACAAGAAGCTTTGCAAGCTGTCTCTAATGCAATCCGTCGTTCTCGCGCTGGACTTGCTGACCCTAATCAACCGATCGGCTCTTTTATGTTTTTGGGTCCGACAGGGGTGGGCAAAACAGAGCTAACCAAAGCGTTGGCGAACTTTTTGTTTGATAGTGAAGATGCGTTAATTCGTGTTGATATGTCAGAGTTTATGGAGAAACACTCGGTTGCCAGATTAATCGGTGCGCCTCCAGGCTATGTTGGTTATGAAGAAGGCGGTTATATTACTGAGGCCGTGCGTCGTAAACCTTATTCGGTGATACTGTTGGATGAAATTGAAAAGGCACATCCGGATGTCTTCAACATATTATTGCAGGTGTTAGACGATGGTCGTTTAACCGATGGTCAAGGACGCACCGTTGATTTTCGAAACACGGTAATTATTATGACCTCGAACATGGGCTCCGATATTATTCAGGAAATGGCGAGCGAAGCACACTACGAGCAGCTGCGCCAGACGGTTATGGCGGTGGTCGCGCAACATTTTAAACCGGAATTTATTAACCGTATCGATGAGTCAGTGGTATTTCACCCACTTAATGCCGAGCAAATACAGCAAATCGCTAAGATTCAAATTCGTCAATTGGCGAAACGTTTGCAAGACAAACAACTCGATTTACAAATTAGCGAAAAGGTTATTGCTAAGGTAGCCGAAGCTGGGTTTGATCCGGTGTTTGGTGCGAGACCGTTAAAACGAGCGATTCAACATCAGATTGAAAACCCATTAGCTCAGGAAATATTAACGGGTAAGTTCGTACCGGAAAGCAGCATTGTGCTCGATGTGGATGAAGCGGGCAATCTGACCATCGAATAGGGCTAAGTTAACAATTGTCGTTATAACAAAGATGGAGATTTACTGGCAGTAAATCTCCACTTCTTTTTCGCTTAATGCGATTCGATCTAATCGTTCTTTATCGGTAAGCAATCGGGAGCGACCATCAGCATCGGTCATCTCAACTTTATCGAATTCGGTTAATGTACGTAGGTTTGCTTGGGCATTTTTGCAATTAATGCTTGATGCTTGCGCTAAGTCAGGTGTTTGCTCATCGCCTTCTTTCTTCACTTCTTTCATTGGTGATTTAACCGGCGAGTAGGATGTTGCCACCTTTACTTCTTCATAATCTTCTTTGATAGGTTCGTGTTGCCCATAGTGGACCACACCATTTTCATCTACCCAGCGATAGACCGTCACATCTTGAGCAAACGCTGTGACACTTATAGTTAGCGCTAAAAGCGCAGATATATTTATTAAAGCACTGGTCATATGAATCCTTCAATATAAAACGTGTAATGCCTTCCGTAGTATCTATATAGTGTTTTTTAACTTTATATATAGAATAACTCCTTAGTTATAGCTGCCATTATAAAGATCATTAACTGGTCTGGCTAGCCACCTACGTTCAATTTTTGTACGTGAGGGTTGTGCAGGGTTACATAAAGTTACATTTTGGCGCGGTAAAACAACACTTTTGTCTATTTGTTGACCGCTTGAACGGTTTTTTCAAAAAAACTTAAAAAACGTGTTGACCTCAGCTCAGAAATCCCTAAAATGCGCCTCCACTTCCACAGGGGAATGCGCCAACGGCCAGTCACCGGTAGAAGTGAGATTTGCAGTTTGTCAGAGTTAGGAATTAACAATGACAAACGACAACAAATTAATTTGAAGTTTTTTAAATTAATCGGTTGACAACAAATCTGGGATGGGTAAAATGCACATCCTGCTTCGGGCAAGCCCAGAAGCAACAAGCACTAGCGAATGCGTCTAATGCTTAATTCTTTAACAATTAGTTATCATGCAATTTGTGTGAGCACTCACAAGATAAGATGGTTTTACCATTAAGTCTTTTTAAGACTTTACTTGATGAGTTCTCATGCAAACGACAATTTATGTCAAAAATGTTTTTCGTAAGAGAAACAGCAACAGAATTCATTGAGTCGAAACATTTGTTTCAAACAACTTTTTAATTGAAGAGTTTGATCATGGCTCAGATTGAACGCTGGCGGCAGGCTTAACACATGCAAGTCGAGCGGAAACGAAGAGTAGCTTGCTACTCTGGCGTCGAGCGGCGGACGGGTGAGTAATGCTTGGGAATATGCCTTGAGGTGGGGGACAACAGTTGGAAACGACTGCTAATACCGCATAATGTCTACGGACCAAAGGAGGGGATCTTCGGACCTTTCGCCTTTAGATTAGCCCAAGTGAGATTAGTTAGTTGGTGGGGTAATGGCCTACCAAGACGACGATCTCTAGCTGGTTTGAGAGGATGATCAGCCACACTGGGACTGAGACACGGCCCAGACTCCTACGGGAGGCAGCAGTGGGGAATATTGCACAATGGGGGAAACCCTGATGCAGCCATGCCGCGTGTGTGAAGAAGGCCTTCGGGTTGTAAAGCACTTTCAGTCGTGAGGAAAGGTAAGTAGTTAATAACTGCTTACTGTGACGTTAGCGACAGAAGAAGCACCGGCTAACTCCGTGCCAGCAGCCGCGGTAATACGGAGGGTGCGAGCGTTAATCGGAATTACTGGGCGTAAAGCGTGCGTAGGCGGTTTGTTAAGCGAGATGTGAAAGCCCAGGGCTCAACCTTGGAACTGCATTTCGAACTGGCAGGCTAGAGTATTGTAGAGGGTGGTGGAATTTCCAGTGTAGCGGTGAAATGCGTAGAGATTGGAAGGAACATCAGTGGCGAAGGCGGCCACCTGGACAAATACTGACGCTGAGGCACGA
Source organism: Thalassotalea sp. HSM 43 (assembly GCF_004752005.1). Classification (NCBI taxonomy): domain Bacteria; kingdom Pseudomonadati; phylum Pseudomonadota; class Gammaproteobacteria; order Alteromonadales; family Colwelliaceae; genus Thalassotalea; species Thalassotalea sp. HSM 43. The sequence goes on from NZ_CP038493.1 coordinate 3,038,367, forward strand.
AAGCGTGGGGAGCAAACAGGATTAGATACCCTGGTAGTCCACGCCGTAAACGATGTCAACTAGCTGTCTGTAGACTTGATCTGTGGGTAGCGTAGCTAACGCGCTAAGTTGACCGCCTGGGGAGTACGGCCGCAAGGTTAAAACTCAAATGAATTGACGGGGGCCCGCACAAGCGGTGGAGCATGTGGTTTAATTCGATGCAACGCGAAGAACCTTACCATCCCTTGACATCCAGAGAATTTACTAGAGATAGTTTAGTGCCTTCGGGAACTCTGAGACAGGTGCTGCATGGCTGTCGTCAGCTCGTGTTGTGAAATGTTGGGTTAAGTCCCGCAACGAGCGCAACCCCTATCCTTATTTGCCAGCGCTTCGGGCGGGAACTCTAAGGAGACTGCCGGTGATAAACCGGAGGAAGGTGGGGACGACGTCAAGTCATCATGGCCCTTACGGGATGGGCTACACACGTGCTACAATGGCAGATACAGAGGGCAGCAAGACCGCGAGGTGGAGCGAATCCCACAAAGTTTGTCGTAGTCCGGATCGGAGTCTGCAACTCGACTCCGTGAAGTCGGAATCGCTAGTAATCGTGGATCAGAATGCCACGGTGAATACGTTCCCGGGCCTTGTACACACCGCCCGTCACACCATGGGAGTGGGTTGCAAAAGAAGTAGCTAGCTTAACCTTCGGGAGAGCGGTTACCACTTTGTGATTCATGACTGGGGTGAAGTCGTAACAAGGTAACCCTAGGGGAACCTGGGGTTGGATCACCTCCTTACCTTAAGTAAAACGCTTACTTGTTGAGTGTTCACACAAATTGCATCGATAACGAATTAGAAGAGAAGTATCTCAGTAGTGGGGCTATAGCTCAGCTGGGAGAGCGCCTGCCTTGCACGCAGGAGGTCAGCAGTTCGATCCTGCTTAGCTCCACCATTTACTGAACCAAAACAGTAGGTCTGTAGCTCAGCTGGTTAGAGCGCACCCCTGATAAGGGTGAGGTCGGTAGTTCAAGTCTACTCAGACCTACCAATTTTGCACTTCTCTGAAAACTCAAACATAAGCGGTAACGTTTATGTTTGAGTTTTTTAACTCTCTGTTCTTTAACAATTTGGAAAGCTGATATTAAACCCGGTAACTTATGTTTACGACCTCCAATCGTAAGCGCTGAATAAGTTACCACGATAAACAACTTGTTGTTTATCAACCGAAACGTGTTAAAGCGTTTCAAATTATAACTAACACTATTCGTTGTGTTAGTTGTTCTTACTCAAGGCTCAAATGGCAACATTTGAGTTTGATAACGTAAGTTATCAACATTCTTATTGAATGCGTGAAAATGTCAGACATACATTTGGTCTTGGTTTTGTCACCAAGGCACTCGAAACTTTTTGGGGTTGTATGGTTAAGTGACTAAGCGTATGTGGTGGATGCCTTGGCAGTTAGAGGCGATGAAGGACGTGTTAATCTGCGAAAAGCCCAGTTAAGCCGATAAAAGGCGTTATAGGCTGGGATGTCCGAATGGGGAAACCCACCCAACGTAAGTTGGGTATCGTTAAGTGAATACATAGCTTAACGAGGCGAACCGGGAGAACTGAAACATCTAAGTACCCCGAGGAAAAGAAATCAACCGAGATTTCCTTAGTAGCGGCGAGCGAACGGGAATTAGCCCTTAAGCGGTTTGTAAGTTAGTGGAATGCTCTGGAAAGGGCAGCGATACAGGGTGATAGCCCCGTACATGAAAATAAACTTACCGTGAAATCGAGTAGGACGGAACACGTGAAATTCTGTCTGAATATGGGGGGACCATCCTCCAAGGCTAAATACTCCTAACTGACCGATAGTGAACCAGTACCGTGAGGGAAAGGCGAAAAGAACCCCTGTGAGGGGAGTGAAATAGAACCTGAAACCGCATACGTACAAGCAGTGGAAGCCCTTCGGGGTGACTGCGTACCTTTTGTATAATGGGTCAGCGACTTATGTTCTGTAGCAAGGTTAACCGATTAGGGGAGCCGTAGCGAAAGCGAGTGTTAACTGCGCGTTTAGTTGCAGGGCATAGACCCGAAACCCGGCGATCTACCCATGGGCAGGTTGAAGGTTGAGTAACATCAACTGGAGGACCGAACACACGTATGTTGAAAAATGCGGTGATGACCTGTGGGTCGGAGTGAAAGGCTAATCAAGCCGGGAGATAGCTGGTTCTCCCCGAAATCTATTTAGGTAGAGCCTCGGACGAACACCATTGGGGGTAGAGCACTGTTAAGGCTAGGGGGTCATCCCGACTTACCAACCCTTTGCAAACTCCGAATACCAATGAGTGCTATCCGGGAGACACACTTAGGGTGCTAACGTCCTAAGTGGAAAGGGAAACAACCCAGACCGCCAGCTAAGGTCCCAAAGTCTATGTTAAGTGGGAAACGATGTGGAAAGGCCCAGACAGCTAGGAGGTTGGCTTAGAAGCAGCCACCCTTTAAAGAAAGCGTAATAGCTCACTAGTCGAGTCGGTCTGCGCGGAAGATGTAACGGGGCTAAACATAGCACCGAAGCTGCGGATTTGCGCAATAGCGCAAGTGGTAGGGGAGCGTTCTGTAAGCCGTTGAAGGTGTGTTGTAAAGCATGCTGGAGGTATCAGAAGTGCGAATGCTGACATGAGTAACGATAAGGGGAGTGAAAAACTCCCCCGCCGAAAGACCAAGGTTTCCTGTCCCATGTTAATCAGGGCAGGGTAAGTCGGCCCCTAAGGCGAGACCGAAAGGTGTAGTCGATGGGAAACAGATTAATATTTCTGTACTTCTATATATTGCGAAGGAGGGACGGAGCAGGCTAAGCAAGCATGGCGTTGGTAGTCCATGTGAAAGTATGTAGGCTGAGAATTTAGGTAAATCCGGATTCTCTTAAGGCTGAGATACGAGACGAGACTCTACGGAGTTGAAGTTGTTGATGCCATACTTCCAGGAAAAGCTTCTAAGCATCAGATATATAGGAACCGTACCCCAAACCGACACAGGTGGTTAGGTAGAGAATACTAAGGCGCTTGAGAGAACTCGGGTGAAGGAACTAGGCAAAATAGTACCGTAACTTCGGGAGAAGGTACGCCGGCTAGGGTGATGAGACTTGCTCTCTAAGCCTCGGTCGGTCGAAGTAACCAGGTGGCTGGAACTGTTTATTAAAAACACAGCACTGTGCTAAATCGTAAGATGACGTATACGGTGTGACGCCTGCCCGGTGCCGGAAGGTTAATTGATTGGGTTAGCGTAAGCGAAGCTCATGATCGAAGCCCCGGTAAACGGCGGCCGTAACTATAACGGTCCTAAGGTAGCGAAATTCCTTGTCGGGTAAGTTCCGACCTGCACGAATGGCGTAATCATGGCCACACTGTCTCCACCCGAGACTCAGTGAAATTGAAATTGCGGTTAAGATGCCGTATACCCGCGGCTAGACGGAAAGACCCCGTGAACCTTTACTATAGCTTGACAGTGAACATTGCTCCTACATGTGTAGGATAGGTGGGAGGCTTTGAAACTTGGACGCCAGTTTGAGTGGAGCCAATCTTGAAATACCACCCTTGTATGCGTGATGTTCTAACCTGGGGCCCTAATCGGGCTTGGGGACACTGTCTGGTGGGTAGTTTGACTGGGGCGGTCTCCTCCCAAAGAGTAACGGAGGAGCACGAAGGTTGGCTAAGTATGGTCGGACATCATACGGTTAGTGCAATGGCATAAGCCAGCTTAACTGCGAGACAGACACGTCGAGCAGGTACGAAAGTAGGTCATAGTGATCCGGTGGTTCTGAATGGAAGGGCCATCGCTCAACGGATAAAAGGTACTCCGGGGATAACAGGCTGATACCGCCCAAGAGTTCATATCGACGGCGGTGTTTGGCACCTCGATGTCGGCTCATCACATCCTGGGGCTGAAGTCGGTCCCAAGGGTATGGCTGTTCGCCATTTAAAGTGGTACGCGAGCTGGGTTTAGAACGTCGTGAGACAGTTCGGTCCCTATCTGCCGTGGGCGTTTGAGAATTGAAGAGGGCTGCTCCTAGTACGAGAGGACCGGAGTGGACGAACCTCTGGTGTTCGGGTTGTCATGCCAATGGCATTGCCCGGTAGCTATGTTCGGAACTGATAACCGCTGAAAGCATCTAAGCGGGAAGCAGGCTTTGAGATGAGTTCTCACTGGGACTTTAAGTCCCCTAAAGGGTCGTTGGAGACTACGACGTTGATAGGTCAGGTGTGTAAGGGTTGTGAGGCCTTGAGCTAACTGATACTAATTGCCCGTGAGGCTTAACCATACAACACCCAAGCGGTTTTGTATGTGTTTGATATAAGTCACGCATCATAAGAATTGAGTAAGAATTTAATATCACTTTCAAATTGTTTAACGTTTTTTGTCTGGCGACAATAGCGCTTTGGAACCACCTGATCCCATGCCGAACTCAGAAGTGAAACGAAGTAGCGCCGATGGTAGTGTGGGAGTTCCCATGTGAGAGTAGGTCATCGCCAGGCTTCCAATTCAAGAAAGCCCCTAGCTTACGCTAGGGGCTTTTTCGTTTTCTGTCGTATAACAATTATCAGAAAAAATCACCGTCATCCCGCAGTGTTTTTGTGCGGGACCCCCATCAGGTTATAACGTGCTTTTAAACAGTAACCCGCGTTCACCCGTTGTCATTATATCTGCGAACCTCTTCGAACCTGAAGGAGGTTCCGGACATCGCCGGTGGCGATTCCGGAATGACGGCGCACATTTTCTAAAACAGATAAACGTCACCGGCATAAAACGTTCATCCTAAACCTGCCGGCATTAGTGCGTCCCTGCACGTCATTGCGGCGAAGGCCGCAACCTCGATTCGTCTCGAGGTGGTTTTACAAAACGCACCGCTATGAATTACAACGAGCTTTGATAATCAAGACACCTCTAACCTGATAAAGATCCCACACAACAGCATTGTGGGATGACGGAGAGCAGGTTCTATAATGTATATAACTTCACCTGTTAATAAGCACCGTCACCGGCATAAAACGTTCATCCTGAACCTGCCGGCATTAGTACATCCATGTACGTCACCGGCATAAAACGTTCTTTCTGAACCTGCCGGCATTCGTACATCCATGTACGTCACCGGCATAAAACGTTCATCCTGAACCTGCCGGCATTAGTATATCCATATACGTTACCACTCCTGTGCATCCATGCACCCGCGGCATTAGTACATCCATGTACGTCACCGCTCCTGTGCATCCATGCACCCGCGGCATTAGTGCGTCCCTGCACGTCATTACGGCGAAGGCCGTAACCTCCTGTCGTCACGAACTTGCTTGAATAATGGCATGTCATAGCACACACAAAAAAGCCACTCTGTTTCCAGAGCGGCTTTTGATCAAGTAACTAATTGTCTATAAGCTTTAGTATTAGAACTGACGCTTAAAGCGAATTAGCATAAGTAGCATCAATGATAAAATACCTAATGATCCGCCTGAACTATCATCTTCTTCAGTCTCTTCTTCAGGTAGTTTCTGTGCAGGTTCTTCACCATCAGAAATTACCGATAACGCAAATGATGTGCTGGCACTATCATGTGGGTTCTCGATATCACTAACCATTAATTCGACCATTGACTCACCATAGTAGTTTTCAACCGGTGTGATAACAACTTGTGCGCCGGTATCCGTCATTGTCACTTCATAGCTTGCAATAGCTTCACCCATTACAGAAACCATATTGGCTGAATCATGTTCATCGATAAAAGTCACATCTACAGTAAACGATTGGTTTTCATCGACTTCCATATCTGCAATTTCAACAAGTGTGATATTGCTAGCAACGGTAACCGTATGATTCATCTCTATATCAGCCATGCCTTCAATCTGAGACACTGAAGTGAATTCTAATGTACGGCCTGAAAAATGATGCGGTATGTCAACAACAGTCGATACGGTAAACTGTGAAGATTCTGGGCCAACATAGTTATAACAAACTACCAAATCATCAGATAATTTATCTTGTAAATCATCTAAACCATATTGCTCACCTAAGTGGCCATATAGTGGACCGAATGATGTTTGTGGACCTACAAAACCTTGTAAACCAACAGAACCACGACCATCTGTTGTACCCCAGTCAATATTGTCATAAGCCATGATGATTTCAAATTCACCTTTGCCATGTCGAATATCTTTGTGAAGTAACGTTTGGAAGTCGATACTATTGTCGCGTTTATCCCAGTAGGTCATGCCAGTAATAAAGTCAGATCCTGCGTAACCGTAATCCGCCGCATTATCCCACTCAACAATAGCCCAACCACTGTTCAGGTAGGCTAGAGATATACCCGATTCCCAGCTTAACTCTGTATTGAATGAATCCATTGTTAAACCCCAGTTTGGACCACGCCATAGTGGTGCAATGATCTGATTTGGGAATGAGTTAAAAGGTAGTGGCGCATAGAATTCAAAGAACATCGGCATGGTATCAAATGCTAGCGTACCGTTACCTCGGATTACCGTTACTTTTTCATTCCAAGCTTCGGTATTACCATATAAAGAGTAGGTATCGGTCATTCCGCCAAACAAAACAGATGTAGGGATGGTGTTGCCAACTCCGTTCCAACCTGCATTCGTTTGACCACCAAGTTCATCAAAACCACTAAATACTTTTGGTATACCCCAGTTGGCCAAGTCGACATAACCACCCGGATTAGGATTGTCATTGATGGTTGGTGTCATACACATTTCATCAGTAGCATTAGTTGTTACTTCATATGCAACCGCTTGGTTTTCGGTGTTCGGCTGAGTACCCGTGATAATCAGTTGCGTACCATCAACCGTGATGCTTTCTACGTTATCGCTTGAAGAGATAAAGTCTTCGGCTGTTAAATCAACGCCTTCAGGCAATTGGGTTGTGATGGTAAACATACGATCACTACCTGACTTGTTTGCTAACACGCTAAAGTTAAGGTCAAGCATATCACCGGTTTTTGCACGATCTTGCGATACATTAAGTGTTACATCATTATCGCCACGAGTTAGTCGAAAACCAACTTCGTCTATATTCCCTGGGTTAACTTCCGATGTACCTAGATCAAAAACGGTATAGTAAATGTCGTCTTTGTCCATTTCGAAGTCCCACTTAACTTCAATGTCGATAGGGTCTTTACCGTTGCTAGAAGGTGCTTCTAATGACATGTTGGTCGCAATTTCACCAGTAACGACTGCAGTCGATATTTTAAACTCTTCTACGGCAGACTTAACCTCTTCGTCAGCCCATGGATCGGCTGCTTGATTGTGGAAAATTGCCCAGTATGTTCCTGGTTCAGGGTCATTGATGGCACACATGTTATCTGACGACCAGTGCGTAGATACACAGATTGTTTCAGTGGTTGGATCTACCACACCATCCATATTGTAATCTTTACCTACGAATATCCGAATGTGACCTTCGTTGAAAGTATTTAGGTAATCAGAGGAGTGAGTACCTAGTGATTCAGCAACAAGTCGTTTGGCACCTTCAGGTACGACCATCATTTTCACATACGTTGCTTCATCAATTCGTAAGTCTCGATTTGATGTGTCGCTATTATTTAGTTCCCAAGGCAACAGTGAGTCATCATCTTTAGGTAGGGCGATAATTTCCACGTCACCTTTAGTTGGTGCATAAATACGCGTATTTATAGCGTCGGATTTTGGCACATATATGTCGTTAAGCTGATAACTCGCATTGTCACGATGCGCAACTGTTTCTATATTGGCTGGCAAATCGCCGCCATCATATTTAAATGCCATTGGCATTCTTGCCATCGGAGTGTCTTCATCGTCACTGGTTAATGTCAATGCCGAGTGCAGTTCAACTTCGGATCCTCCCCAGACGTTTTGCGACTCCATAATGGAAGCTTTAATCACCAAGGTTTGAGTTTCACCTTTCTTCAATGTGAAGTTTTTCGGAGTAACCTCAATCTCGATACCGTTTTCTTCAGTTTGCAGGTTCATGTCCATGTGCCAGCTTTTCACTGCTTCTGAATCAACGCTCCAAGTGCCGTCTTTAGTTGCCTTAACCGTTCGTATCCAAGTACACGTAGGAGCACAGGTGAAATCAACCATATTTGGTAGATTTAACTTGTGAGGTGTACCGCCGTTATATGGGTTAGCTAACATGAAGTTATCGGTTGTCTCGTCCATAACCAAGCCCGCTTTAACGGCTTTAGCAACATTGATTCGGCCTGCACCGGCACGATAAATCTCTGCATGACCGGTTGGCTCACTGTCGCGATTAAGGCGTTTATATTTCACAACGTTATCTGCAGTCATAGACAAGGCAGATTGTACTTCAGCAGCAGACCATTGAGGGTGGGCTTGACGAAGTAATGCCATTGAACCGGCAACATGTGGTGATGCCATCGATGTGCCGCTGATAGCCACATAATCTGTGCCATAAGGAGCAGATACAAATGGCTGTTCATCTGAGTATGCTGCGTAAATGTCAACACCCGGTGCAGACATAGTAGGTGCTAAGATCTCAATATTAGAAAACGATGGACCACGTGATGAAAACGGCGCTAACCAATCTGCACGTTGTTCATCGAACTTTTGCTCGATCATGGTTTGCTTGATGGTAATTTGATGACCCATTTCACCAGAGTATAACCAGTCTGCTAGACCGTCCGTATTGTCCGGGTGGCCGTACCAAATGGTTTTCCCTTCCCATTGCTCATAAGTAAAATGAGCTGATGGTAATTCGTAAGAAACCGCTGGTGTGCCTTGAGCTCGGTCGGCATTAAACATGATGAAACCGTCTGCACCACCGGCTTTAACGTTGGCAACTTTTGCTACCCTCGCAACGGCATTTGGATCGGTAGGGTAGTTTCGTTGACAAACCACGATAACATTAGTGTCACCTTCAGCAGCTCCAGGGATAGGTGTACCATCGTGGAAGAAATCAAAGGTACCTGCAGGAAAATCATTTGCACAATAACCTGCCCAGTCTTTATAACCAATACTACTGATGTAATCTTTTGCCCAAACAACAACACCAGTGATTTCGGTTTCATTGATCGAGCCAGCGATAACGGGGTGATCAATGCCAGGAGGTATTGAAGAACCTAACATTGGGTCAATAAACCCTGCATAGTCAATTGGTGTTTCAACGGCAATTTCACGAGAATGTGTGGTCGCTGCAACTTGTGCTAACCAAGGGGATGAGTTATCTAACGCACCTAAACATTCTTCACCACATGCTTGACCACCATTTCCAGCTGCTGCTGCAACACTGATGCCAGCGTCACGTGCAGATAAGAAAGCCAGTTGCACCGGGTCAGACCATACATCACTGTCTGCGCCACCAATCGAAAAGTTAATAACATCAACACCATCAGCGATAGCGTCTTCAATACCAGAAACTAAGGCTTCACCAGGACAGCCACCGATACCTACTTCGTTATTTGGGTAACAAACCTGATAAGCGACGATATTTGCATGAGGAGCGACGCCAGAGATGGTAGGAAACAAATCTTCTTTAATGATTGTGCCATCAGACTTACCGTTTTCATCGCCTGGAGCGGGAAGAACATAATCGACATCAATGAGCACATTACCAGCGGCAGTCGCTGCCGTATGTGACCCATGGCCTTGATAATCTTCGCCCGTTTCTGGCACGTCTCGATACGTGTAAATTGGCATGCCTGTCCAATTGTCGATGAGTTGATTGCCTTCATCGTCATACATCGGCAGGCCCATGTTTTTGTATTCACCGGTAATCACTTCATAAGAACGAATACCGATGAGTTTGTCATTACATGAGATAAACTCGGCGCGTTCTTCAACAGCACAATCTCCAACATAATTACCAGGTCCCCAAGGGTTGATATGATCGTAGCCGTCACCACCAACATCAGCAAACGACGGGTGATCGGAGTTGATACCGGTATCTATGATCGCGACGATTTGTCCTTCACCTTTATAGGCCATGTTGTCTGTAGTCGCTTCACCGCTCCAGATTTTATCGGCAGATATGGTTTTTGGACCCTGATCGGTTAGCAAGTCATAGTTTTTGGCTCGCACCACATTGGCAACATTATCCAATCGTGAAATTTGTTTTGCTTGTTGTTGGCTGACTTTTACCGAGAAGCCGTTAATGGCTTTGGTAAATTGAGAGCGTACATCAATGTGACCTAATAAAGCCGATGCATCTTTGATCACCTCATTTTGCTTAGCTTTTAGGGCATTTTCATAGGTTAGTACTTCTGCTAAAGCAGGTTGGCCATGGGCAAATAGCTTTTGCTGACCGGATGCTTTCATGGCGCGAGCGATATTTGAGTTTTGATTTTGCGCTGCGACTGTCACCGGTTGTTGTATAAGGCGAACAATATAGACATGCTCACCCGTTATACCTTCTTCTTCGTTGAATTTATTTAACTGGCTAAATACCTGAACATTGAGACCATCATTTTGTAACATCGTATTTTGATTAGATGCTTTCTTGGTGTATTGGCTGATCTGCTGTGAATCAATATCCACCGCATGAACTGTCGCCCCTGAATCGGATGCTGCAGTTGCAGTTCCAAGACCGTAAGCGGCATAAAAAACAGCCATAGCTACTTTGTTTTTAATCATCTTTTTCTCTCTGAGATTAAGCAATTTAAATTATGTTTTTTAAACATTTGTAATAGTTATGTTGCATTTGTATTAACAAAAGCAATTACTGATGTTTTCACAATTAAAAAGCTGAAGTTGTACGAATTTGTACAAAAAATAATAGCGCTGTAGGTCAATAAAAATAAGGGGTTTGCCTGCGTTTGGATATTTTGATTTAGAGGTAGACAATCAATGCCGAACATTATAGTCTGGCCAATTATTATGCTAATAAAATGAAAAAAAGTTTTTAATTATCTATGAAAAAAGTAGTGTTATTTTTAATAACTGTAGTCACTTTTGTATACTCATTAAACGTGTCGGCAACAGCCGATTCAGAGCATTCTAATGACGAACGGATTCTACCTGCAGAGCAATGGTTTTTCGGGGTATCGTTAGGTTATGGAAAAATAGAAAATTATATACAAACAAGAGATGATATTTCCCTCATCGCTATACCTGATATTCGCTATTTGGGTAAAAACCTTAGCATCGAAAATCTTAATGTTTCGTACAGCTTGCATGAATCACAGCGTCATGTGTTCAACGTTATAGGTCGTCAAAATTTACTTGGCCTTATGTTTCCGGGGTCACACCGAGATTTTTCTGCACAGTTTAGTAGCCATTCGTCGTCACACTTTATCCTACCAATTGACGAAGTTGCCCGGCCTGAAGTTGAGATAGAGCATCGATCGCTCTCTTATATGGGGGGAGTTGAATATAACTATTATGGTTTTGTTGACGCAATGTTATCTGCCAGTCAGGACATTAGTAACGTACATCATGGCTTTGTACTCAAAGCCGCCCTGTATCAAGCGGCCAAATTTGATGAATTTGCTATTCAATTGGAACTAGGAGCTAGTTATTTTAGCGCAGATGTAAATCAGTATTATTTTGCTGTCGAGTATGACGAAGGCTTTGAGCTCTTTAACTACAGCCCTGACGCAGCCCTTAACCTGCATGTTAAAATCGACGCTATGTATCCGATCAACCAACACATGTATTTGGTTAGTAGCTACAAACTTGAAAAGCTGGACTCTGAAATATACAACAGTCCAATCGTAACCGAAGAATATACTCAGACATACTTTCTAGGTATGAAGTTTGTTTATTAGGTTGCCGATATGAATAGATTGATATTTATTTTGATAGTGACTGTGATTAGCTTGGAAAGCCATGCTGGAGAGTCGGAAAGGTATTTCAACATCACGCCTAAGCATTGCATTGTTGATGAAGGCGAGACTTGTGAGCAAACCTTTATCTTCAGTTGGCACCTATCTACGGCAAAAAATATGTGCATATTTATGGTGTTGGAGGATGTTGAACACAAAATTTATTGCAACCAATTAGCAAAAAAATCGTCAGTTGAGTTGGCATTGCAGTTGGAGCATGACACATTATTTAGATTGGTCAGTGACCAAGATGAGATGCAACAAAAGGTATTAGTGCAGGTTGTCGGTGTTGATGTTCGTAAGGTGCGTAGGCGTGTTTGGAGTGTCTTCTAATGAGTCACCAAGATGAACACATTCTATTAATTGAAGATGATATTCAGCTGGCCAAATCCATAGCTCAATACTTAACAATGAAAGGGTTTACGGTCACTCATTTTGATCGCGGCGATAATTTAAAATGTTTGATCTCCAGTGGCAATGTTTCACTTATTTTGTGTGACGTGATGTTGCCAGGTACAAGTGGTTTCGAGATAGCAGAAACAATCCGTCATGAATTTGATGGTCCTTACCTTTTTCTTACGGCATTAACCGATGTTGAAAGTGAACTTAAAGGCTTTGCTTTAGGTGCCGATGATTACATCCGTAAACCTGTAATACCAGATTTACTGTATGCCCGAATCAATGCAAGCTTGCGACTCAATAAACTTAAACCCAAAGATAATTCCGTTAGCATCGGTCAATTGCAGCTGCACAAAAAAAATCGTCTTGTCACATATCAGGGTGAACCATTTAAGTTATCTCGTTACGAGTTTGAATTGTTATGGCTACTGGTTAACAAGCCAGGGCAAACCGTCAGTCGTGAATATTTGTTTGTAAATACTGTAGGTCGTGAATACGACGGTTTTGATAGAACCGTCGATGGTCGGGTAAGTCGTTTACGTAAAAAATTGCAACGCATTTCTGATAATAACTTACTCATTAAATCTATGTGGGGACGAGGCTATCTGCTTTCGGTTGAAGGGAGTTAACGATGCTTAAGAACTTCATTCGTTACTACTGCATACTATTGGCAAGTTTTTTTAGTTTTATATTTATTGCCGATTACCTGTATCAGAATGAAAGTTACGATAACGCCAACTCCATGTCGACCTTAGCATTTCAGATGGTTGACGAATATTGTCAAAACTATTCATGCCAGTCTGAGCAGGCATTACCATTTGAAAGTTTGTCTATTATGCCTGTTGCCGACATTGCCATGTCGGAATCGAGCAGCGCTACGTTGAATCGTGGTGACATCCTCACTGTTATTCACAATGATGAGACGGCCTACTATTTTAAGCAAATTAATGAACAAACCCTGTTGCGAATAGGCCCGTTTGCAGCAGATCAACATAACGGTGTCCATTGGTATACTATTGTATTTTACGGAATTTTTGTCATTTTGGTATTTGTTGGTTTATATCCTTTGTTCAGTGACATGTACCGCTTAAAAAACGCCAGCGTAGAGTTTGCTCATAGTCGTGACCTCAATTCTCTACAATTATCTCGGTCAAAATACTTTCAACCGGTTAATGAAGCGTTCTATTGGATGACCAATAAAATAGCCAAGTTAATTGCGCTACAAAAAGATATTTCCGATACCTTGGCCCATGAATTCAATACCATACTTTCTCGTTTGAACTTTAACGTAGCTGTACTAGATAGAGATAATATCGATGAATTTAAACAAAAATTGGCTAATGATGTCGAAGAGTTGTCACTTTTAGTCGAAGAGCATCTAAATTTTTCCAAACAGGAGCATCAGTCACAGACCATTGCCTTAGCGCCCGGCTATATATCACCTATAGTGCAGGAATATATCGAGCAAGTTGAACACTTTTCTGGTAAAGAAATTTCTTATCAAAATGATGCCGATATAAGTATCGATTTAAATGAACGATATATTTGCAGAGCCATTAAAAACCTCATTGATAATGCCATTAAGTATTCTAAGCAGAGTGTTAGAGTTCATCAATATACGACAGATACCCACCTTGTTCTGCAAATCGATGATGATGGCACAGGAGTCGAAAGTTCTGATATCGAGACACTGTTTTTACCGTTTGTTCGCTCTGAAAAGAACAAACATCAACCCGGTTACGGGTTAGGTTTGGCCATAACCCAAAAAATTGTCTTTATGCATAAAGGTCAGATAGACATTGAGCGCAGTAAAGTGAGCAGTGGTGCCTGCTTTAAGCTATTACTTCCACTAAATTAACCTCTAACCAATAATTCGAATAAAACGTTAACTCAGCGACAAGCCTAGAAAAGTAATTTTCTCCACAAAATAAAGCGTTTAAATAATGTATATACGCAAGCAAGTTGCTAGAATATTGTTAACTTACCTTGTTTATAAATCTATATGGCAATCAATTGGTTCCCTGGGCATATGCATAAAGCCCAGAAAGAAATTAAAGAGATAATTCATTTAATCGATGTGGTTATTGAAGTGTGTGATGCACGTCTGCCTTTTAGCAGCGAAAATCCAATGATCACCGAAATACGCGGTGATAAACCGCTGATAAAAATCCTCAATAAAAGTGACTTGGCAGATGATCGTCTAACCAAAGTGTGGATTGATTATTATCAGTCGCAACATAATGTTAAAGCAATCGCCTTGACCACTGAAGACCCTAGTGGTGCAAAAAATATCGCCGCATTAATTAAAAAATTAGTACCCAATAAAGATGAAGAAGGCAAACAAATAAATGCCATGATCATGGGCATTCCTAATGTTGGTAAATCGACGTTGATTAATTCCTTGGTCGGTAAAACCAAGGCTAAAGTTGGTAACGAACCGGCGGTGACGAAGGCGCAACAGCGTATCCGTTTAGAAGAAGGGGTATATCTGTACGATACCCCAGGCATGTTATGGCCTCGCATAGCAAATGAAAACAGTGGTTATCGTTTGGCGGTAAGCGGCGGGGTGAAAGATACCGCTTTTGATCATGAAGAGATTGCCTGTTTTGCCGCTGAATATCTATTAGAGGCATACCCTGAGCGACTTAAAGAACGTTATAAGATTGACGAACTGCCACAGCAAGAAGTGGAATTTTTAGAAGAATTAGGACGTAAACGCGGTTGTGTTCGAGCCGGTGGACACGTTGATTTTCATAAAGCATCAGAAATTCTGGTTAATGAAATCAGAGATAAAACGCTGGGTAAAATTACTCTTGAAACACCTGATATAGTCGAACGAGAAAACATTCATTTTGCTGAGCTTTATGAGAAAAAGCTTGCCGAACGCGAAGCGAAAAAAACAGCCCGCGGCCGAGGTCGCAAAAATAAACCGAAAAAGAAAAAACGCTAAAAAGGAAGATCCTCATGACAGAACAATTTCAGTTACATTCGGACTTGCAGCGAGATGGTATCGAACTGTTTAATTTTCCTCTTTGTAAATTACTTCTATGCAATGATAATCACTACCCATGGTTTATCATGGTGCCTATGCGAGAAGGGGTGAAAGACCTTTATGAGCTAAATTGGCAAGACCAACAACAATTTATGAATGAATCTAGCGCCTTAAGTGAGGTGCTAATGCAAGTATTCGAAGGTGAGAAAATGAATGTAGCGGCATTAGGTAATGTTACCCCGCAACTGCATATTCATCATATCGTACGCTACAGTGATGATCCGGCTTGGCCGGCTCCTATTTGGGGAAAGCACCCATTACAAGCCTACAGCGACGAACAGTTGCAATCGCTTAAAGATAAGTTACTACCTGCGTTATCAGCGATCACTGCGGATAATGACTAGTCGCAACTACCTCTCGGTATAATTGCTCATTGATTGGGGTGGCAATATCGTTTTGCTGCCCTAAGGTCTTTATGTAACCATTTATATAATCAATTTCAGTAGCTCGTCCATTGCTCACATCTTCACGCATTGATGAGCTGTTGTTAGCTGTTTTGATTATCACATCGTTCACAACCTTCATTAAGCTATCAATATTGAAAGTCACATTCTGACTGGCGGCAACCGCAACAACTTCTTCTAGGCAGGCTTTTATTTGGGGCTGATATTTGTCACTTGCCAACTCACCATTATCGACGTCATTAATCGCTGTTAAAGGGTTGATCGCACAATTGATAGCAAGCTTGAGCCACTGCTGTGTGATGATGTTATCGCTGAACTCAAAACATGGAAGTGCGTTTTTTAAAAGCTGCTTTATATCATTGGCTTGGTTTGTATGTAATTGCCCTTGAACTAAGCCAAGATGATTATTGCCAACACCGGTATGTTGGATCACATTGTCAGTCAAACGTTTGGCTGCCATTGTGGTTAGTAGGGTAAGAATCGGTTGCGGCAGTTTTAGTGTGCTATTGATAGCATCAATTGTACCCATACCATTATGACACAACACTATCGCACATTTAGGGTTTAACACCTTACTAAGTGGCGTCAAAGCAGTAAGCACGTCATAGGATTTAACACAACAGATCAGTAACTCACATTGAGCGAGAAATTGCTCATCTGCTTGGCCAACCGCAAATGTCTTTTGTTGGTTATTAAGTTGCTTAACGGTAAGGGTGACATTGTTATTTGCGCGCTGTCGCGTGAGCAGTCGAATATTTAACGCTTGCCCTGACCTTGTATTCTGGTTTTGAGTTTGTAGTAGATAGGTTATCAGTAAGCCGATGGCACCATTACCTAAAATTGCGATTTTGTTCATGGTGATTTTTTATATTTAGCGCTGATGGTAGCAAACAGGTAATACGTTGAGCAGCCTAATGCGTTAGCAACAAAATCATCAAACTGGCCACTGCGAAATCCTAAATACCACTGACATATCTCGGTAAAACCGGAATAAAAAATGACACTTAGTACTAAAACCCCGCGAGGTATGTTTATCAGTCTATCCAATAACCAGCTCAATAATAAAAAGCCAATAAAGTGCCCTGTTTTATCGAGCAGCTGGTTCTTATTGAGCCAGAAAGAAATATCATCGACATTAACCACCACCACAGCAAAAATTAATACTATGGCGTAAATAAGCCGGTTGGTGAATATATGTGACAGCATGTAGGGCAAAATAAACCTCAATTATTTGACGATAGTAACATGACTTATATCGAAAAAAGAATTATTTCATTTGCTATATAGCCTAAAGGCTATGGCTTTGATAATCTTAAAAGCAATTTTATTAATCATGAGAATGAACCATGCCATCATTTGATATTGTTTCAGAAGTCGAACTGGAAGAAGTGCGCAATGCCACTGAAAATGCGACTCGTGAATTAAGCACTCGATTTGATTTTCGTAATGTTGAAGCATCATTTGAATATAAAAACCCGAATGTAAAGGTGAAAGCCGAATTCGATTTTCAAGTACAACAAATGCTAGATATGTTGCGAGCGCAGCTGTCGAAACGAAAAATTGACGCTAAGGCAATGACGTTAGGCAGTATGGATCACACCGGAAAAACCTATAGCCAGAATGTTTCGTTTAAAGTAGGCATTGAGCAAGCGGTTGCTAAGAAGCTGGTTAAGATTATTAAAGACTCAAAAATTAAAGTCCAAGCCTCTATTCAAGGCGATAAATTGCGTGTACAAGGCAAGAAGCGAGACGATCTACAAGCGGTCATGGCATTGGTTCGTGACACAGAGTTAGAGCAATCGTTTCAGTTTAATAACTTTAAAGATTAATCACTTACTTAACACAACATAAAAGCTTATACCTCGGTGTAAGCTTTTGTTTTTTGAGAACACAAAATGCAAGAAGTCGTGCAACAACATCTGCAACAAGCAAAGCAATGCCTACAACAAGGACAGTCTTCATCGGCGGCAATGTATGCCAGAAAAGTCCTGCGTAAACAAAAGGATAACCTTGAAGCGCTAAAGGTTATGTTAGCTGTCGCGGTGCAACAGCAAGATGCCATGTTAATGCAGCAATATGCCGACTCAGTGTTATCAATCGACAGTAAAGACGAGCAGGGCTTGATGGTTAAGGTTGAGCATGCCGCTAAACTTGAGCAGCATTTTACGGTTATCGAGCTAAGCAAAACATTAATACAGCAAGGCATTGAATCGAGTGATGTGGTTTACACACTCGCCTTGGCGCAGTTGGCCGCAGGGCAAATAGCAGAGGCTCAGCAGAGTTTACAATCGCTGTTGGCAAGTAACACCGATAACCCATTTGTTTATTTAAATATGGGCCATGTGTATAAAGCAATGGGGAGTTCAAGCCAAGCTGCTCAGTATTATTTCCAGTTTATTGACCGAACCGAAACAGCGAAGGGCAACGGCTACTGGAGCTTGGCCGACTTAAAAGATTATCGCTTTGATGGCCAAGTACAAAACACTCTGCAACAATTGATTGCAGATGACAGCCTAGATGCCGGCAATAGGGCGCTAATATTATTTGCCTTAGCTCGCAGCTTTGAACAGCAGGCTGACTTCGAACAAGCATTTAAATATATGTCATCGGCTAACGCTATCATCCACAAATACCGACCTTTTCGAGCGGATGCATACGCTGGTTTAATAAAAGATCTTATCTCTAACGCTAAAGTAAATAACGCCTATAAAGCGACTGCTGACGAACCTAGACCTATATTTATTGTTGGTATGCCGCGCTCTGGTACGACTTTGGTCGAGCAAATCTTAGCAGCCCATTCAAAGGTTACCACAACCGATGAGTTACCTTATATCGAACGGATTGCGATGCAGATTCAAAAGCATGGTTATGGTAATGGCATTAATAACCTAACCGCAGCGCAAATTGCTCACTACCGAGCCATATACTTGCAACAAGCCAGTCAATATTTCGCGGCAGATGTTGAGGTGTTTATCGATAAAAACCCCAATAACTTTATTCACATTGGCTTAATCAAAACCTTATTTCCTGAAGCTAAAGTCATTAATATGGTGCGTAATCCAGTGGACAACGCATTCAGTGTGTATAAGCAGTATTTTGCTAATGGCCATGACTATTCCTATAACGTGAATGCAATAAGCTTTTATTGGCAAGGGTACCTAAGTTTGATGTTTCAATGGAGTAATCTCTATGGCGCGGCGCTAGTCAATCAAGGATATGAGGAATTGGTTGCAGAACCCGAAGCGCAAACCAGAAAGTTACTGGCTTATTGTGAACTTGATTTTGAGCCAAGTTGTTTAACGTTTTATCAATCTAAAAAAGCGGTATTAACGCCAAGTGTCAGTCAGGTTAAACAGCCTATTAATAATCGTTCAATTGGCTCAGGAAAACAGTATTTGGCTTATATTGATGGACAGCAAACTTGGACATTATTAGAGCAAAAAGCCAACGAACTGATCGGTTATTAATGACGTTTAAGTGGCATTAGCAACATAAAAAAACCGCCAATAAGGCGGTTTTTTGTTTACGCTAGTTGTTATATTCGCAGGCTGTTTATAAAGCGCCACAGCATTGTTTGTATTTTTTCCCAGAGCCACATGGGCAAGGGCTATTGCGACTCATCGGTGCCGCCGGCTTATCGTCGGAAGAGCTAGCGTTTTCAATAGGCGCTCTAGCGGTTGCTGTTTTTGCTGGTGTTACTGATTTTGTTGCCGGTGTTATGGTCGCACTGTTGTTATTGAAATATTTTGCGATTTCAACATTAAGTGCAGGGTCGATAATACAGTGGATTAACATTTGCAATGCGCTGCCATCGTTACTCAAGCGCAATCGATTATCGTAGTTTCGTGCTAATTGGAAGGTTTTATCTCGTAACTGATGATAGCTATCCCAACCAGCTTCAGTGGCGCCAAACTGACCCCAAAGATGACGCCAGTTTTGTGCAAATTTATCTAGAATGGCGAAAAAACCTTGTTGGCTCGCCGCTTCATTGTCCGCACTTCTCACTTCGTGTTTTAATTCCGAAATCATAAAATCCAGTTCGCCTGGTGACATAACCACCGGCAGATTATGCAATTCGGTTGCGATAGCAACTTGCTTGTCAGCGACAAAATCAAGGTGCTTGGTGGTGAGACTGCTAGCTCGTAAATCTGGAATTTCTGATTTGCTCACCATGTCCCAAAAATCAGCTGAACCGTGGGTGTCGATAACCAGATGAATGCGACGCAAATGACTGTCATTGACGACTTTATGATGCTTCCAAGAATCGAATATCCAACACTCACCGGCTTTCATATTGACTTGCTTGTCGTTGCAATGAAACATAACGGTATCTGTGGTGACGATAGGGATATGAATACGCACACGTTTATACCAATGGTAATTGATATCAGTATGCAACGGCACTTCACAGCCAGGTTCTAAGGCCATTAATCTTGAACGGCCAAATACTTCATTAAAAGACGCCAATACTTGACGAATATAAGGCAGCTTTTGCAGTGCATCCGTTTCTTTTATTGGTCCTTTGAAGTCATTGTTCACCTCACCATTTACGCTAAGTAATGGTACCGCAATGTTGCCTTTAAAGCCTTCATGGTGTGCTTTCCAGTAACTTTCATCGAGCATCAACACTTCTTGCTGAAGGCGTTCAACATCAAAGGTAAGCGGTAATTTATAAAATTCGTGGTCTAGTTTCATTGCCTAACTCTTAATTAAGTTTGCCGTGACAGTTCTTATAACGCTGCCCTGAACCGCAAGGGCAGGGCGAATTGCGGGATACCGGCTTTACGGTTGTATTCGCATTATCAGCCGTCACAGAAGGTAAACTCTGGGATTTTTGCGTCGCTGTTATAAGTGCTTGGTCAATATTATTTGCTAAGGTGGGCTGGCCATGACCCTGTAAAACGGTGTTAATTCGTTGCAGCGTATCTTCACCTTCCGCCATGACATTGGCCAAGACAGCGGCTTTTTTGTGCCATTTATTTTTGTCTGGGGCGCTAAGGGTGTACTGCGATAACGGTAAGCCTTGTTGCAAGCTTTCGGTCATTACTTTATCTGCTGCTAGACCGGCAAAATTCAAGATAGAATTTACCGTTGTTGCCGGGTTGTCGAGTAACTCTTGATAGTTCACCATCATCCACCGGCTAGGGTCTATTTTTTCTAACTCGTCAAGGATATGGTTATTGGCACTTTGCCATTGAAAACTCGCGATTTGCTCTAATCGTTTACCTTGCATTGATTGCCAGTTAGGTGGCAATAATAACGACCATTTGCCGTTAAAACCCGGTAAGTTGGGATAGGTTCTGAATTTTTGACTGATCCAGGCATCAATTATCGAGGCGATGTTTGCTCGTGGATCTCTGACTAAATAAACAAATAGCGCATCAGGGAAAAGTTTATTTAGAAAGCCAACGCGTAAGGCATTTTTTGGCGTTTTCTCTAAAAAACGTACACTGTCTTGGTTGCTGCTATTGATCGCTTGGCCGTGTCGGTCAATTAATCTATCGCTAAAGCGTTGCTTCAGTAATGCAGCGTTTTCAGCATCAACATCATCTGCCGTTAGTGCGTTTGATTCAAAGCCGCGATAGACGGTACTGAATTTAGCAATGTGCTCAATAACGGCATGGCTTTCATCCCCAATGGTGCAAATGTCTTTGCCATTCTTAAGGGTTTCAAAAAGCAATGTACTGCCGGAGCGAGGTGCCGATAAAATAATAATCGGTCGGTCAAAATGCATACTGCCCATTTGTGTGCCGATTTATACTGTTAACCTATTGTAATCGCCCCAGTGTAAAGTATCTGAGATAGGTATTTCAAGGTAATTATCCGATTGCCAAGTATTGATTGTTTGGTTAAGGTAAGCGCTGTATTTTAATTATTATAAGAAAATAAAAAGTTATGGCTTCATCTCGCGGTGAGTTCAGCTCACGATTAGGATTTATTCTTGCAGCCGCAGGCTCTGCGGTTGGTTTGGGAAATATTTGGGGATTTCCAACACAAACCGCCACTAACGGTGGTGCAGCCTTTGTTCTGGTCTATTTGATTCTGGCGTTCTGCCTCGCTTATCCAGCGTTTATGGCAGAGCTGGTCATTGGTCGTTATGGTCAGGCTAATGCGGTGACATCGATGCAGAAAATGTCGCGTCATATGTGGCAGAAACGCTTCGCCTTTATCGTTGGTTTTGGTGGTGTTATCTGTGCCGGTCTTATTCTTAGCTTTTACGGCATCATTGCTGGTTGGATGATGTCTTATGCTGTTGAACCTGCGGCCAATCTGTTGGGCATGCAATCTGTTTCTGACTGGGTAATTACTCAAGGTCATGTGCGCAATATTTTGTTTGCTGCAGTATTCATGTTCCTAACCATCTTTATTATTCGTAAAGGTGTAGAGCAGGGCATTGAAAAGTGGTCGAAACGATTAATGCCAGCGCTGATTGGTTTGCTTATCTTATTGATTCTCTATGTAATCACGCTGGATGGGGCAACAGACGGTCTACGTGCGTATCTGCAACCGGATATGAGCCGCGTATTTGAACCTGACTTATTAATCAGTGCACTCGGGCAAGCATTCTTCTCATTGTCTTTAGGTACCAGTGTTATGGTTATCTACGGCTCTTATATTTCCAAGAAAGAAAACTTAGTAAAATTGGGCGCACAAGTCACCTTAATTGATGTGACTATCGCTTTTATGGCGGGCTTATTAATTATTCCGGCAATGTACGTCGCCCAGCACCAAGGTGTGCAAATCTTTGCTGCTGATGGCTCGTTGATTTCAGGTCCTAGCATGGTGTTTGCGGTATTGCCGAGCTTATTTGAAGGCATGGGCGCAATTGGTTTATTCGTCGGTTTTGCCTTTTTCGTATTGATGAGTATCGCTGCCCTAACGTCGTCAATTTCGATGCTGGAAGGACCGGTGTCTTATGCGGTTGAACGTCATAACCTAGAGCGCAAGAAAGCGACCACGTTAATCGGCCTGATCATCTTCGCCATGAGTGTGGTTATTATTTTCAATCTTGATTTTATGTTGGATTTGGTGGCAATGATCGCAACCGAATATGGCCAACCTATTATTGCTATGTTGTGTTGTGTCTTTGTGGGTTGGATATGGAATCGAAACGACATGCTTGTGGAAATCAAGCAAGGTAATCCTGAGGTTGAATCGTCATTGTTTTGGAAAGTTTGGCCGTGGTACACCAAGTTTGTCTGTCCTGCGGCAATCTTAATGGTATTTATCCATTCTCTATAACATCGTATATCGACACCATAAATCGATATGACAATGGCGCACGATATTTGTGCTCTTCAGGTCAAAATAACAAAGCCGGTATGATACCGGCTTTTTTTATGGTTTTTATCCTGCTCTAGCTCAATTATAATGGCGCCATAAAATGCTGTTAGTTATCTTGAGGCCAAGGTGCAAATTTACTACGACGAAAACATTCCATACGCCGCACAATTTTTTGCTGAATTTGGTGAGCTGCACTCGTTTGCTGGTCGCGACGTTACGGCTGAGCAACTGCAAGATGCCGATGTGCTGTTGGTAAGATCCATCACTCAGGTCAATGAACAATTACTGTGTCTAAATAACAGCCTTAAATTTGTTGGCACTGCAACCATAGGTTTTGACCATATCGACCAAGCGTATTTGGCTTCTCGAAATATCCCCTTTACCAATGCGCCGGGCTGTAACGCTATATCGGTTGCCGAATACGTGCTCAGTGCCATGATGGTGATGAGCGAAAGGCAAGATTTCGATTTATCTGACAAACGCGTCGGTATTCTTGGTGCGGGTAATACTGGCTCCGCTGTTGCCAATAAACTGGATGCGTTAGGCGTATCTTATGTGTTGCATGACCCAATCGCCGAAGAGCAGGGCGATCAACGCAGTTTTGTCAGCTTAGATGAGATATGTCAGTGTGACATCATTACCTTGCATGTACCAAAAACGGTGCAAGGCCCATACCCGACTATGCACTTGTTTGATGCTAAGCGATTAGCTGGACTAGGCGAATCGCAAATTCTTATCAATGCCTGTCGTGGTGAGGTTATCGATAACCAAGCGCTGTTGACTTTAAAGCAACAAGGCAAGGGGCCTCATTTGGTTTTGGATGTATGGGAAAATGAACCTAATCCATTGCTGCCTTTAATAGAATTTACCGAATTGGCTACCGCTCATATCGCCGGTTATAGCTTAGAAGGAAAAGCTCGTGGCACAGAAATGTTGTATCAGGCATTATCAAGATTAGTTAATAGCGAAGCGCGCAAAACCTTGTCGGATTTTTTGCCCGAACATGCGTTTACGGCGTCAGATAAAGTCGATTCAAGCAATATGCTGCAAGACACCATATTTCGAGTATATGATGTGCGTCGTGATGATAAAATTTTTCGTCAACAACTGATTTTAACAACTTTTGACTATTTACGTAAAAATTACCCTGTTAGAAGGGAATTTAGTGCGCTAGAATTAACCGCCGAACTGCACGATAGTTCAGAAATATATCGCAAATTGGGGTTTAAATAACACCAAACCAATAACTAACGAGATGGATTAACAGAGAAGAACGATGGCACAGAAATTTGATGTTGTAGTATTAGGGGCGACCGGCCTAGTTGGTAAGCACATGATGGAGATTCTTGAAGAACGAAAATTTCCTGTCAACAAGCTGTACCCTCTTGCTAGTGCTCGTAGTGCGGGCGAATTGGTTGAATTTAACGGTGAGAGCGTTGAAGTACTTGATGCTGACACTTTCGATTTTAGCCAAGCACAAATCGCGTTCTTTTCAGCTGGTGGTGCCATTTCAGCAAAATTTGCCCCGATAGCGGCTGATGCAGGCTGTGTGGTTATCGATAATACCTCTGAGTTTCGTTATGAACCAGACATTCCGTTGGTGGTGCCAGAAGTAAACCCAGAAGCATTGGCTGAGTATCGTAATCGTAACATCATTGCCAACCCGAATTGTTCAACCATTCAAATGATGGTGGCGCTAAAACCAATTTATGATGCCGTCGGTATTGACCGTATCAATGTCAGTACCTATCAATCGGTATCTGGCGCAGGTAAAGAAGCGATAGAAGAGTTGGCTAAGCAATGTGCTGATTTATTGTCTGGTAAGCCGGTAAAAGTCGAAAGCTTCAGTCGTCAAATCGCCTTTAACTCGATTCCACAAATCGACAAGTTTATGGACAATGGCTATACCAAAGAAGAAATGAAAATGGTTTGGGAGACGAAAAAAATTCTTGGTGACGAGAATGTGCTAGTTAACCCAACAGCGGTTCGTGTGCCGGCATTTTATGGTCATGGTGAAGCGATTCATATCGAAACTCGTCAACAAACGTCTGCCGAAGAAGTGAAAGAAATCCTCGCCAACGCACCTGGTGTGGTTGTTGCACACAATGACGAAGATTTTCCGACACAAGTAAGTGATGCAAGTGGTAAAGACGATACATTCGTCGGTCGTATCCGTGAAGATATCTCTCATCCTAACGGCATTAATATGTGGGTTGTTGCCGATAACGTGCGTAAAGGCGCTGCGACCAACAGTGTACAGATCGCTGAAGTTTTAATCCGCGACTACCTTTAACCACGACCCTCCTTGCAATCCAAACAGGGCGAAATTATCTGTAGTAACTCGCCCTGTTCTGGTTTATAGTATCCAATCAGATAACGTCTTCATAACATCTATGAAACCGTATCTTTTTCTATTGACAGACAAACAATAAAGACACTGCCGAATAAGGAAGGATCTCATTCATGGTGGCCAATAATAAGAAGTCAGGTCGCATTCGTTTTTGCACTATACCTGCCGCGCTAGCTATTATGTTTGCCAATACTGTATTGGCTAATGACACCTCAGTTGAAACTACTGCTCTTGCTAATGGCAAGGGTCAAGTCGTGTCCAATGAACAGGGCTTAGTTGCTGATAAAAAAACCGTATACGGGCCAATTTTAAAAACTGATACGCTATGGAAAATAGCCGTTGAACACCGACCTGACACCTCAGTTTCAAACTATCAGGTGATGATGGCGTTGTTTAAAAACAACCCGAACGCATTTTTACGTGATGACATAAATACTATGGTAGCGGGTCAGTTTTTACGAATCCCGACATTAGCAGAGATTCGTGAGGTGCCACCATACCCATACGATGACATCGCCAAACAAAAACGCTCACAACAAGCCGCGCCAAGCGATGCTAGTCTTGTAGACAATGCCGACAGCGCAGTTAATGATGTCGAACTTGCTGAAAATGCCGCCACAGGTGTAAGCGGTGATGTAGATCTTAGAGATGAGATCGTGGCTATTGAAGATGCCGTAGTGAGCGAAAATGTAAGCGCTACCGAAGACTTAAACAACGATGCGCAGGTGCCAGCAGAATCAACCGCGGTCGCCGTTGCTCAACAACAAAGCGCTGAATCAAGTGAAGCTGACATTGCCATTGCACAACCATTAACAACAACGCAAGAAAGTGAACAACAGTTTGCGGCGAATGACGAGCAACAAGGTGAAGAAAGCGCCGAAATTAATGAAAGCTTAAGCGCCGTTGATGATCGAATTTCTTCGTTGCAGTATGAAATAGCACAAACTGTCGAAAAAAATGAACGCATTGAACGCCAGTTAGAGCAACAACAGCAAATTATTGAACAAACCCAACAACGTAATAAAGCGTTATTAGCGGAGCAGAAAAAGCTTGCTGCTGAACAACAAGGTTTCTTTTCTAACCCTATTGTTATTTGGACCAGTAATCTAATATTGGCCACGTTAGTGGTTATTTTGTTTGTATTGGTCTCGCGCCGTAAAAAGCTAGAAAGTGAAAAGCAAAGTGTTAAACCACTTAGTAAATCATCTAGCGTACCAAGTATCAGCAAACCAGTAGCCAAACCAGCTAACGCTCAGGCCAAGGTTACTGCTAAGACTGGCAAGGACCATAAACCAGCGCCTAAAAAATCAGTTGCGCAACCAAAAGAAGTGTCTGAGCCGGTAGCAAAAGTACCTGCCCAAGGTATTGCTGACAGCGTCAAACTATCTGTTGTTGAAGACGTTGTTGAAGATGTTGCTGACAATTCGGGAGAAGCAAATACTGAAAACAGCAATGTCGCTAATGCCTTTTCTAATATGGACTTTAGCAATAACAGCGATCAAGGTAAGCCTATTTTAAGCGATCAAGAATTGCTTAAGTCTTTGGTACCTAACTCGACCAAAGAAACAGTTAAAGAAGAGCCTAAACTGGAAATGTCTGCGAGCGAAGATGATTTGGATATTGAGCAAATTATCGATGACATGCTTGATGAAGAGTCCAAGCCTGCGAAGTTACGTTCGGCACGAGAACCTCTTAATCAATTACAAACGCCTGAATCAAAAGCCTCTGCAGAAGCGACGGTAAAAGAAATCAATGATTACGATGACGTAGAGTTTGATAAATTATTGGAAGAGATATCCGCTGAGACGGTAGAAGCACCAAGTGCTGGTAATGTTACCCAACTTCGTCGCGTGGTCGACAAAAAAGAACCGGTAACTGTCAAGGACGAAAAACCTGAACCGGTTGAAAAACGCGACTTTGTGCCAGTAGAACAACTGATTCAAGAGTCGGAAGCTGCTGAAGAACTTGATGAAGCAGTGCTTGCCAATCATAAAATTGATGTTGGCCTAGACGAGTTCCAAGAATTCACTAGCAATGTCAATAAAGTCAATGTTGATGATGATCGCCATGGCGTTAATGCCAAGCTCGATCTTGCTCAGGTATACATTGAAATTGGTGATTTAGACAATGCCGCAGTCATCCTTAAAAGTGTGATGAAGCTGGGCAATTCCGCGCAACAACAACAAGCTCAGCAGTTATTGTATTCAATGAAATAGTCTGCCTTGTTATGTTGATTAAATGCCGACAATCGTCGGCATTTTTGTTTTCTGGCCCGATTGATATCGTGTTTATAAAGCAAGCCATACACTGAAAAAAATGACAAACCAGCCTGTTTTGTGGCGACCATACCTTGTCCATTAACACTCTTAGAACGCACACTTGCTATAATTGCTGGATTCATTTGCTACGTGGTATTTATTGCCGTTACTTGCTATAGTACGCGCGATTTTTTTAAGAGGTATTTGTATGCGTTTCGCACTTGGTATTGAATACGACGGCAGTAATTATTGTGGTTGGCAAAGACAGAATCACGTCAATAGTGTTCAACAAGAGCTTGAAAAAGCTTTATCAAAGGTTGTTAATCAACCGACCGAAGTCATATGTGCAGGCCGTACCGATACCGGTGTCCATGGTACAGGGCAGGTCATCCATTTTGAATCACCAGTCGACCGTCAAGAGCGTGCATGGACCTTAGGGGTCAATACCAACTTACCTAAAGACATCGTGGTTAAGTGGGGCAAACGCGTCGATGACGACTTTCACGCGCGCTTTAGTGCGACCGCGAGACAATATAAGTACATTATCTACAATAGCCCGTGTCGTCCTGCAATTTTCCACAAAGGTTTGAGCTTTTGTTATTACCCGCTCGATGAAAAGTTAATGCATCAAGCAGCACAGCAATTGGTGGGTACCCACGACTTTACCTCTTATCGCACCGTTCATTGCCAAGCAAACTCACCTTTGCGTACCGTATTGCACTGTAATGTCAGTCGAGTGGGTTCCTATGTCATCGTTGACATAAAGGCCAATGCGTTCTTACATCATATGGTGAGAAACATTGTTGGCAGCTTAATGCGAGTCGGGCGAAGAGTCGAGTCTATCGAATGGATCTCAGAAGTGCTTGCACAACGGAATCGCTGTATGGCCGGTATTACTGCCCCTTCCGGCGGATTGTATTTTGTCGACGTTGATTATCCAGAGCATTTTAATATTCCAAAACCAGAGCCAGGACCGCTGTTTTTATCTGTTTAGGTCGAATATTAATCTGGTAAAAATTGGTTAAAATGCGTACATTTGAATTAAACTTCGAGAAAACAGACCAGTTTTTGCTGTAAATTGGCTAGTGATTTGTGGTTAAATTGGCGCTAATTTTTACAATTGTGGCATTGTTGTTTTACAATAGCGGCAATAGGTTACCAAATATACAAAAATTGATGGCTTGCATTTTAGCTTTAGCGGTCAATTGAATTACCAATAACTAGGTATAGCGAAATTATGAGTTGGATTGAAAAAATTCTACCAAAACCGAAACAATCATCGTCAGCCAAACGCAATATTCCAGAAGGTGTTTGGACGAAATGTACTTCATGTGGCGCAGTTTTATATAAAGCTGAGCTAGAAAGAGTATTAGGCGTTTGTCCTAAATGTGATCATCACATGCGTTTGTCAGCACGAAAGCGTCTTGACTCTTTCCTTGATCACGGTGAAAAAGTTGAGCTTGGTGCTGAGTTTGAACCTCAGGACAAATTGAAGTTTAAAGATTCAAAACGCTACAAAGATCGTATCGCTGCTGCTCAAAAAGCGACAGGCGAAAAAGACGCGCTAGTAGCAATGCGCGGTGAACTAGCAGGTATGCCTGTTGTTGCCGTCGCCTTTGAATTCTCATTCTTAGGTGGTTCAATGGCATCTGTTGTTGGTGCGCGTTTTGTAAAAGCCGCTGAAGAGTGTCTTAAGCATGACCTACCATTGATTTGTTTTTCCGCCAGTGGTGGTGCTCGTATGCAAGAAGCCTTGATGTCATTGATGCAAATGGCGAAAACAAGTGCAGCCCTTGCTAAAATGAGTGAAAAAGGCTTACCGTTTATTTCAGTATTAACCGATCCTACCATGGGTGGTGTATCCGCCAGTTTAGCCATGCTAGGTGATATCAATGTCGGTGAACCGAAAGCATTGATTGGTTTTGCTGGTCCTCGCGTTATTGAGCAAACCGTACGTGAGAAGCTTCCAGAAGGTTTCCAACGTTCTGAGTTTTTGCTTGATCACGGTGCTATCGACATGATTGTCGATCGTCGTCAAATGCGTTCAACGTTGGCACGTCAAATTGCCAAGTTTATGGGACACCCGGAACCAAGCATTTAAGACACCGGTTATGAATAAAAAAACTAGTCATTCATCCTTGGCCAACCTGGGTGAATGGCTTTTTTATTTGGAGTCTATCCATGCCACAGAAATTGATATGGGGCTGGAGAGAATTTCCAAGGTGGCCAAGCGTCTCGATATAGACCTATCTTCTTCAACCGTCATTACCGTTTCGGGCACCAATGGCAAAGGCACTACCTGCGCCTTTCTTGAGCATGCCTTGCTCGATATGGGGCATAGTGTTGCGGTATACAGTTCGCCGCATATTCAGCGTTTTAACGAACGATTACGACTAAATAAAAAGTTAGTTGCCGATCAGCCGTTGATAAAAGCGTTTGCAGCAATAGAACAAGCGCGCGCTGAAATATCATTGACCTACTATGAGTTCACCACGTTGGCGGCATTAATCATATGCCAGCAAACAACGCCAGAGTATGTGTTACTCGAGGTCGGCTTAGGTGGTCGTTTAGATGCCACCAATATCATCGATTGTGATATTGCCGTAATCACCAGTATTGACCTTGATCACCAAGCCTTTCTTGGTGATACCCGTGACGCCATAGGCTATGAAAAAGCCGGAATCGCCCGCGCCAATAAACCGTTAGTTATTGGTGATTTGCAGGTACCTGCTAGCGTTATCGAACACGCTGATCGCATTAATGCCAATTGCTTTATTCGTCAGCAGCATTTCTCTGTTGCAGGTGAGCAGTTGCTGCAGGCGTGGCAATGGCGAGATCAGCAATGCCAGTTGAACGAACTGCAACCTGCAAAAATCCCTCGTGATAATGTCGCCACCGCATTGCAAGTATTGCGTTTGCTTGGTTTGCCATTAGACGCGACTATGGTCAATCAATGGATCAATGATTGTCAGCTCGAAGGCCGCTTGCAAACATTAAAGCAATCGCCGCATGTGCTTATTGATGTTGCCCACAACCCACATGCAGCAAGATATTTAAGTCGATATGTTAAAGCCAATAAGAAAGGCCGAGTGTTAGCGGTTACGGCGATGCTGAAGGACAAAGATATCGCCTCGACCTTGCAGGAACTGTTCTCTGTTGTCGATCACTGGTATGTGGCGCCGCTGCATTTACCTAGAGGTGCAGATGGCCAAATGTTGTCTGATGTTTTAACGAATGGCAATCAAGCTGTGAATAGTTTTGACAATGTCACAGATGCCTTTAGAATAGCCTTAGGACACGCAAATAATAATGATATGGTTTTGGTGTTTGGATCATTTTTTACACTCACCGAAATCAATAAAAACCTGCCTGAATTAGGCCTATAGGAGTCGTCTTGTCAACGCCTTTACAAAATCGATTAGTCGGCACCGTAATTGTTGCCGCTGCAGCAGTGATTTTTCTCCCTAGTTTTTTTGACGGCGAAAAGAAAGCGTATCAAGCCCAGTTTGAACAAATCTCGCAACATCAAGAACCGGTTAAACCTATCGCTATCAAAGACTTTGATCAGCAATCTTTTGATCAGTTAGAGCAGCCCGCAGAGCCGGTTGATGAACAGGCGGTTGATGCGCAGCTAGCACTGGCTAACCAAGCAACCAATAGCGATAATAGCCAAACCGAGCCTAGCCCGTCAGACGAGCAAGCAACGCCGGCTAAACCCGCGATTAAACAGAAAAATATAGATAACGCCGATAACGTGGTGCAAGCAACGCCTGCCAAACCAGCTGTGTTGACGGTCACCAAGCCTGAGGTGAAAAAATCTCAGGGCTTTGTTATTCAATTAGGCAGTTTTGCCAACAAGAAAAATGTTGAGCAATTATTGAAAAAATTGAAGAGCTCGGGCTATACGGTATTTACTAAACCAATAAAGACCAAGGCCGGCGATCTGACCAAAGTATTTATCGGACCAGAAATCAATAAAGCGTCACTTGAAGCGAAAATTCCCAAATTAAAAAAACTTACCGGCGTAAGAGGGAAGATAGCCAAGTTTGAACCGATCGATAGCTAACTCGGCAAGCGTATATAGCAATTGCTGCGTCGTAATATAAAAACAATAAATCAGTAGTAACAAGGGTGTCGATTCTGTTAGAATGCGCGCCATAAAATAGGGAAGGCTAATAATGATTTGGATTGACTACGCCATTTTAGCGATAATAGGCATCTCAACCTTAATCAGTTTAATTCGAGGTTTCGTTAAAGAAGCCGTTTCTCTTGTTATCTGGGTTTGTGCCTTCTTTGTAGCAAGTTCTTTTTACCAAGACTTGGCTGCATATTTAACCAATATTGGCGACCCGATGCTGCGAAATGCAGCGGCGATTGCCATATTATTTGTAGTAACTTTGATATTAGGGGCTCTGGTTAATTATTTAATCGGGCAACTGGTAACGAAAACTGGGCTGTCAGGAACCGATCGAGTACTGGGTTTAGCTTTTGGGGCATTACGTGGTGTACTGGTTGTTAGTGCATTACTGTTCTTCATGGATGCATTTACCCCAGCGCCAAGTGCAACGTGGTGGCAACAGGCAGTTTTAATTCCGGAGTTCAGAATAGTAATTGAATGGTTCTTTGATTACATCAAAGCATCATCAAGCTTTCTAACCTAACCGGGCATTCTTGCGGAGAGAAGATTCATGTGTGGTATTGTTGGCATAGTAGGTACTTCACCGGTAAGCCAAGCTTTATATGATGGTTTAACAGTTATTCAGCATCGTGGCCAAGACGCCGCAGGTATTGTTACCATAAGCGATAACAAATTTCGCTTAAGAAAAGCTAATGGCTTGGTAAAGGATGTATTCCATACCCGCCATATGCTTAGGTTGCAAGGCAACATAGGTATTGGCCACGTTCGTTACCCTACGGCCGGTACGTCTAGCTCGTCAGAAGCTCAACCATTTTTCTCAAACTCACCGTTTGGTATATCTCTTGCCCATAATGGCAACTTGACCAATGCCGATGAATTATCACAATGGTTGTTCAGCAATGCTCGTCGCCACGTAAATACGACGTCGGATTCAGAGTTGTTGCTTAACGTGCTTGCGCATGAATTAAACAAGAGTGACAACTTACAACTTACCCCAGAAGATATTTTTGCTGCGGTTGCTAACATGCATAAAGTTGTTCGCGGTGCATACGCGAGTGTTGCTTTGATAGTTGGCCATGGCATGGTTGCATTTCGTGACCCTAACGGCATTCGTCCTTTGGTATTTGGTAAGCGTGAAACCGCAAAAGGTACTGAGTACATGGTGGCATCAGAATCAGTAGCATTAGATGCATGTGATTTTGATTTTATCCGCGATGTTGCCCCAGGTGAAGCTATCTACATCACCGAAGACGGTCAATTACACTCATTCCAGTGTGCGGATAACCCAAGTTACAACCCATGTATTTTTGAATTTGTATATTTTGCCCGTCCAGACTCAACCATCGATAAAATGTCGGTATACGGCAGTCGCGTTGAAATGGGTGTCGCTTTAGGTAAAAAACTTGCTCGTGAATGGGAAGACGTTGAAATTGATGTCGTCATTCCTATTCCTGAAACCTCATGTGATATTGCCTTGCAAATCGCTCACGAATTGGATTTACCATATCGTCAAGGTTTCGTGAAAAACCGTTATGTAGGTCGTACCTTTATCATGCCGGGTCAAGCAGAACGTAAAAAATCAGTGCGTCGCAAGTTGAATGCGATTCATCGAGAATTTAAAGGTAAAAACGTTTTACTGGTTGATGATTCAATCGTGCGTGGTACGACATCAGGTCAGATCATTGAGATGGCTCGTCAAGCGGGCGCAAAGAAAGTCTATTTCGCTTCCGCTGCACCAGAAGTTCGTTTCCCGAACGTTTATGGTATTGACATGCCAAGTGCCACCGAGCTTATCGCTCACGGTCGTGAGTTAGAAGATATTTGTGAATTAATTGGTGCAGATAAACTTATTTATCAAGACCTACCTGATTTAATCAGTTCTGTTGGCAAAGCAAACCCAGATATCAAAACATTCGATACGTCTGTGTTTGACGGTCAATACATTACCAATGACATCGATAACGATTACTTGGTGCAATTGGATGCTTTACGCAATAACGAAAGTAAAGAGCAATCCGATAAAGAAGCTGATTCAATTCTAGATCTTCACAACGAAGGCGCAGAGTAACGCCTATCAGCAACAAACATTAAAACAAAACGCCAGGCTTAGCCTGGCGTTTTTATTTGTGCTTAAAGCGTTCTATATGCGATTTTAAGCCATTATTTTGCTTTTACGTTGTGACAGCATCAGATTGCGAGTAAAGATGTCCTTGGGGTTTGCAAGCACGTCGCTGGTATTACCATACTCAACCACACGTCCTTCCCTAAGTACCATTAACTTATCACTAAAGTGTTGAATCACATCAATATCATGCGACACTAAAATATACGCTAGCCCCATGGTTTGTTGTAATTCCAATAACAAATTGATCAATTGAGCTCGTAACGATAAATCTAACGCTGCCAGCGCTTCGTCTAATATCACCAATTGCGGTTGCAATATAATGGCTCTAGCCAATGAAATACGTTGTTTTTGACCACCAGAAAACATGTGCGGGTAAAAGTGCATATGATCCGCAAGCAAACCCACTTTATGTAACGTTGCACGAATCATCTCGATTCGTTGCTCTTCGTCCAATTGGGTGTTCAATTTCAATGGCTCTTCTAATTGCTGGCGTATGGTCAAACTTGGGTTTAACGTACTACCGGCATTTTGAAAAATCATTCTGACGTGTTGGCAGCGTTGTTTAAAGTTACCGGCTTGCAGTTGTTGGCCATTGAGACAAATGCTGCCGGTGCTTGGTCGTGCAGCACCAACCAGTAATTTCGCCAGTGTCGACTTGCCTGAGCCGATTTCGCCAACAACCGCCAGCGTTTCTTGCGCTTCCAGTTTAAACGACAATGGTTCAAGCACGGTTTTCTTTTCGGTACGAAACCAACCTTTCTTAACCTTGTACTTTTTACTGAGATCTTTGACTTCAATCAGGCTGGTCATTATTTATTTCCTCGATGGGGAAAATGACAACTGACTTGATGGCCTTGATAGGATTCCAATGTCGGCGCTTTTACACACTTCTTTTGCGCATTAGGGCATCTTGGACCAAGTCGACAGCCTGTCGGTAAATGACTCAAACTGGGAATACTCCCTGGCAGAGTTTCTAATAGTTGTTTTTTTTCAAAGTGCTTGCGTGCGGTTGGTGTGCTCGCCACCAATGCTCGAGTGTAGGGATGAAACGGGCTTTTCAATATTTGCGTTGTTGTACCGGCTTCTACAAACTGTCCTGAGTACATTACCGTTAAATATTTGGTCCAATAACTTATCTTTTCTAATTCGTGACTGATCAGCAGTACCGACATGTTTTTAAGCTGATTTAGACTCGCCAACAAGCGGAATATTTGATTTTGATTAACCGCTTCCATTGACGCGGTAGGCTCATCAGCGATTAACAGTTTCGGTTTTTTCGCTAGTGCTATGGCAATCATAACCCGTTGACACAAGGCGTTATTGAGTTGATGCGGATAACTTTTCGCACAGTTTTGATGATTCTTAATACCGACTTTGTGTAATAGCCTAGCTATTTCTTCTTTCCGTTGTGCTGCACGTTGCCAAAAAAAGCCACTGAACTGACTGTTATCAAGTGCTTCTTCAATTTCTTCGGCAATCGTATTGGTTGGATCGAGACAGCTGATTGGCTCTTGAAAAATCATTGCCACATCGCGATTGATGATCTGCTGTCTTTCTTCGATAGGCAGGCGCAATATATCAACGCCTTGCCAATGGAAACGATCGGCGCTGACATGCCATTTATCATCGAGAACACCAATGATAGCTTGCGCTAAAATTGACTTTCCTGAGCCAGATTCACCGACTAGACCGCGAAAATCGCCATCTTTTAACACCAAAGAGACTCGGTCAACCGCGACAATGTTTTCATTGTGGCCGGTTAATTCGATGCTCAGGTTTTTTATATCCAGTAAATTCATTAGCTTTCTTTTTGTATTTTTAATGAATGACGCAAACCTTCACCAACCAAGTTGGTGGCCATCACCGTGGTTAATATTGCTAAACCCGGCAAATAGGTAGTCCAAGGTGCAATGTAAAACAGATCCAAAGAGTTCGCCAACATAGAGCCCCATTCAGGCATCGGAATAGGCGCGCCTAAACCAAGAAAACCTAATGCGGCAATCTCAAGAATGGCAGCGGACTGAGCCAAGGTAGCCTGAATGATAATTTTATCGATGATATTCGGGTATATAGAGGTGATCAAAACGCGTATTTCACTGGCACCATCAAGGATGGGGATCAAGACGTAATCTTTGGTTTGCTCTTCTTTAATTGCATTGCGCGTCACATGCACAAACTGTGGTATCGACACTAATGCGATTGCCCATAATACGTTTTCGAGGCCAGGACCTAAGATGGCGACAATGATGATGGCCAATAATAACGATGGTATCGATAAAATAACATCGAGAAAATGGGTGAGAAAACTCGATTTAACACCGCGCGTGATTGCCGAAAATGAGCCAATAATGACACCAACGCTCATCGCAAATAAGACCACCAAAAAGCTTAAGCCAAAGGTTAGAGACGCGCCATTTATCAATCTTGATAACATATCTCGACCGAGATCGTCGGTGCCGAGTAAATGGGCTAAATCGCCATTTTCGCTCCAAGCGGGCGGCAGTAACAGTTTATCTAGGTTATTTTCCAGCGCATCGTGCGGTGCAATAAAGTTGCCCACCAGCGCCAACGCCGCTAAAAAAGCATAAACACCGAAACCAATAATGGCCACAGGCGTGCTTTTAAACGTCAGCCAGAGTTGCTTTATTGGCGATGGAAACTCTTCTTCCAAATAAATGTGATTACGCGCCATGTTTTTTATACCGTTCCAGAGGGTTAATCGCTACGTACAAAAAGTCCGCTAAAATATTAATAAAGAAGGTAAATGTTGCCAAGGCAATCAAACCACCTTGGATCGCCGTATAATCCCGCGCTTCAATGCTTTCAATAAGCCAGCCGCCAGCACCTTGCCAAGCAAAGATAACTTCGGCAATCATCGCTAGGGTGACGATATTGGCAAACTGTAATCCGATTTGCCGGACAATACCAACCAACGCATTACGAATGCCGTGACGATAGATAATCATCGCTTTCGACAAGCCTTTGGCTCGCGCTGCCTTAATGTAATTTGAATCGAGCACTTCCAGCATCGAAGTTCGTGCCAAACGAATAAAGATCGTCATCGGCGCGAGTGCGACAGTAATGGCTGGCAAAATAAGGTGCAATAGTGCGTCTTTCATTGCCGCTGCTTTATAGGGACTATCACTGAGCATGATATCAATAAGCTTTAAGCCGGTGACCATCTCGATATCAAACAGCAAATTTAGCTGCCCAGATGAAGGTAATAACGACAAGGTAATGGAAAAGATCATAATAAGGATCAGCGCCAGCCAAAATACGGGAATCGAATAACCCAACATGGCAAACGCGAGAATAATTTTATCGACCGGTTTGTTATGAAATATCGCGGCGAGAAAACCTAAAGGCATGCCAATCAGTAGGGCGATAAACAAGGCCGCTAAACACAGTTCAATGGTAGCTGGTAAATGTATTAGCAGTTCATTGCTGATACTGGCAGAGCTGGCCATTGATACACCAAAGTTACCGGAAAAAATTTGCCCCATATAGGCAATATACTGCTGTAAGATGTTGCCATCGGTATGATAAATCAGGCTCAACTCTTGCTCTCTGGCATCACTCATTGCCGTTTCCCCTGACATGTTGACTAACACATCACCAGGGAATAGATAGTTAAGACTGAAACTGACGATAGACAGCATCAGTAAGGTAAATAGCAATAGGTTAAGGCGGCGAAGGGTAAAGTTTAACATACTCAGTCCTGCGCCTTTTTATCGATGTTTTCAAAGCTGATACCACCTATCGGCGTTAATATATCACCATCGATATGAGCCAAACGCGCTTGCGAACGTCTTGCATGAGCGATAGGCAGCAATGGGATATCTTGCATCAGCATCCTTTGTGCTTTGGTGTACAATGCCTTACGTTTATTCAAATCATTGGTTAGCAACGACTCTTTGAGTAGCTCATCAAATTGCGGGTTACACCAAAAGGCACGGTTGCTGCCGGTTTCAACCGCCGCACAGCTTAGCAATGGTGAAAAGAAGTTATCGGGATCTGGATGATCCGCTTGCCAACCGATTAATACCGATTGATGTTCACCTTTGTCGAGCTTTTTCAAAAACGTAGACCATTCAAAACTAATGATATTGACGTCGATACCGACTTGCGCCAAATCCGCTTGGATCAACTTTGCCATTTTCAATGCATCGGGATTATAAGCGCGTTGTACCGGCATGGCCCAAAGGTCGAGACTAAAGCCATCGCCTAGGCCCGCATCGGTTAATAATGTTTTCGCCATGGAAACCGAATACTCGATCCCGGCGATATCGCCGTCGTAGGCCCATGAGGCTTTTGGTAGCAGGGAGTCAGCGACATCCGCTTGTTCAAAGTAAACCGCGTTAATAATCGCTCTTTTATTGATCGCATGAGCAACCGCTTGACGCACTAATGGGTTATCAAATGGCGGCTTTTGGGTGTTAAAAGCCATAAACGCGACATTAAAAGAAGTGACTTGCTCCAACTCTAAATCCGCACGAGAGCTAATTTCCTGTAACGCAATAGGGTAAGAAATAACGTCACATTCATGAGTCAGCAGTTTGGTAAGTCGGCCGGTATTTCTTGGTGTGATGTTAAACAGTAATTGCTCGATATTCACTTTTTGTCGCCAGTAATCTTCGTGGCGCAAATAACGTATTAGAGAACCAATTTGATAGCTTTTAAATTTAAAAGGCCCGGTACCAATTGGCTGTGAATCAAGACGACTCAGAGGTAAATTATTGGCGATTAAGCTGTCAGCGTATTCTTTCGATAATATTACTGAGAACGGCGCTGCGAGGTTGGCTAAAAATGAGCTTTGTGGGTAATTAAGATGAAAGCGAACCGTATAATCATTAATCTTTTCTATTTTATTAACCATCTTTGAAAAGTCGACGCTTTGAAAAAATGGAAACTGACCCTTTGCAGATTGATAAAAGGGGTTGTTTTTATCGAGAATGCGTTGATAACTAAAGATCACATCATCCGCCGTTAAAGTGCGGGTCGGTGTAAAATAGTCGGTACTATGAAAAGCGACATCGGTACGCAAATAAAAGGTAATGAATTTACCGTCTTTCGTTACATGCCATGATTTGGCCAGTGCCGGCACCTTATCAAAGTTCTCTGTATTAAAGTCAAGTAAACGGTTGTATAACTGCTTTGATGTGGCGTCAATAGTTGTACCAGAGGTAACTAGCTGCGGGTTAAATGAGTCAGGCGACCCCTCGCTACAATAGATAACCCCTTCAGTGAGTACTGGGTCTTCCTCTATTTTTCCACACGCAGATACGCTACAGAACAGCACAACACTGAACAGTACATAGAGCAACTGCCGAGCCACAGGCTCAGCGATGATGCGCTTAGGAGAGAATTGCATTAACTCGCCTCGTTTGAATCAAGCAAATTATATTTTTTCAGGTAACCACGTAACTGATGATAGGTTAACTGCAGCGCATCTGCTGTTTTCTTCTGATTAAATTGACAGGAAGCAAGGGCATCTTTTAATAATTTAATCTCATAATCCTGTGACATATCTTTTAATGAAACAGGGTACTCCAATATTTCTTGCACAGTTTCTTTAACATCTTCAACAGCGGCGTCACTGTTGGTTATCGTGTTATTGCTGCTTGCGTTGGTGTTGTCATGTTGGCTTTGGCGATCGGCGGTTTTAATTCGACGCTTTGGTCTAAATGGTGATTCAAAAGGATCGATAATCAATTCATTGACGGGTAAATGTGGGTTGTTATGGCGATAAACACTGCGCTCAACAACGTTTTTGAGTTCTCGAATATTACCTGGCCATTGGTATTCAAGCATATGGTTTTTCACTTTTTCAGTGAAACCACTGAATAATTCAAATTCCAATTCACGTGCCATGGTGATGGCAAAATGCTCAGCTAATAATAAAATATCTTCTTTACGTTCTCTAAGTGGTGGCAGGGTGATAACGTCAAATGCTAAGCGGTCGAGTAAATCTGCGCGAAATTCACCGCGTTCAGCCAATTCCGGTAAATCTTCATTGGTTGCCGCAATCAAACGAACATCGGACTTTACTGTGCGCGAACCACCAACCCGTTCAAACTCGCCATATTCAACAACACGCAATAACTTTTCCTGAATCAATCCAGAGGTATTCGCCAATTCATCGAGAAATAAGGTACCACCATTGGCTCGCTCAAAGCGACCCTCGTGACGCTTGCTGGCGCCGGTAAATGCGCCACCTTCGTGACCGAATAATTCACTTTCTAATAAGTTTTCATTAAGTGCCGCACAATTGAGTTTTACATAGCTTTGGTCCCAGCGCTGTGATAAATAATGTAAACGCGCAGCGACTAACTCTTTACCCGTACCTCGTTCACCAATTAACAGCACAGGTTTAGACAAAGGTGCAACTTGTGAGATGTGTTCGAGCACCTCGAGAAAGCTATTTGATTGACCTATTAGGTTATCTTGTTGTTGAAATCGACTCATTTTTTAAGTTATTGGTTTATTTCACTAATAAATAGTGTATTTCATTACTCGTGAACTGAGAAGTGTTTTTTGATAAATTAATAAAAACTATATAAAACAGTGGCTTGTTAATGTTTTGTAAAGTTGGCATCAATAGTGAATAGTATTTGGCATGTAAGTAGAATTAGTTTTAATAACGATAAGATTAACGTGAGGATGTAACCATGGGTATTTTTTCTAGATTTACAGATATTATCAACTCAAACATTAACAGCTTGCTGGATAAAGCAGAAGACCCTGAAAAAATGGTTCGTCTGATCATCCAGGAGATGGAAGACACCCTTGTTGAAGTACGTTCTTCATCAGCTCGTAGCCTTGCTGATAAAAAAGAATTAACTCGCCAAGTGGCACGTATGCAAGCTGAAGCCGACAATTGGCAGCAAAAAGCCGAGCTAGCACTAAGCAAAGGTCGTGATGATTTGGCCCGTTCAGCACTTGTTGAAAAGAACAAATGCAGTGAAGCGGCAGAATCAATGCAACAAGAATTGTCTAGCTTTGATGACCATATTGCTAAACTTCAAGATGAGATTGTGCAATTGCAAGAAAAGCTTGCGGATGCGAAAGCGCGTCAAAAAGCCATCGTTATGCGTGGTAAAACCGCCAGTTCTCGTTTGAAAGTAAAAAGCAAACTGGACAGTGGCAAAGTTGATGACGCCTTATCACGTTTCGATAGCTATGAGCGTAAGATTGATGATTTGGAAGCGCAAGTGGATTCATACGACTTAGGCAAAAAATCATTAGCGGATGAGATTGCTGATTTAGAAAGCGATGATAATATAGATCAGGAGCTTGAAGCATTAAAATCGAAAATGCAAAAGCCCAAAAAGACTGCTGCAAAAGCAACGACTAAAAAGAAATAATCTAAATTATCATAGGCCCTAAGGAGAGAAATTATGGAAATTATTATGGCACCTATAATTGTGTTTTTAGTAATTGTTGCGCCAATTTGGTTGATTTTGCATTACCGTTCTAAGCGCCAAATCAGTCAAGGGCTAACGGAAGAAGAGTACCGTCAATTATCTGATTTATCAGAAACGGCAGATAAGATGGCTGAACGCATCAAAACTCTAGAAGCGATCCTTGATGCTGAAGCTCCGGATTGGAGAAACAGAGCATGAGCAAGACCAAAGGCGATTTATTTCGTGACCCACAAAAAGGCAAAATTGCCGGGGTTTGCGCCGGTATTGCCGAGTACTTTGGCTGGGAAGCCTGGTTAGTTCGAATCCTGGTTGTTTCCGGGGTATTGTTGGGAATGGGTTGGTTTGTACTATTGTATATAGCAGGCTGGTTTATTCTTGATAAAAAGCCTAACCGCTTTTCACCGAAAGAAGTTGCTAAAAACGTTCGTGAGAAACTGCACGAAGAAGAAATTTTTAGTGAACCGATTAAGGTAAAGTCAAAAATTTGGCAAGCGGGTGAGCCACCCAAACAAGCGGTTTATGATATTAACATTAAGTTTAAAACCCTTGAGCAAGAATTGCGTGCTATGGAACGCTATGTGACCTCACCGGAATTTACGGTATCAAGAGAAATCAATAGACTATAGCGCCTGACAAGGCATGAAAAAAAGGCTGCTTTGCAGCCTTTTTTGTTTTACATTAGAAACTTAGCGGAGTTAACACAACCTGTTCTTATGGCTTTATTTAGTGGTAAAAGTGTCAAAAAAATAACTCGTAAGCTTGGTGACAGCGCCAACGAACTGTTTAATCGCAGTCTCGATAAGCATGTCTCATTAGCGGTCACTGGGTTATCGCAAAGTGGTAAAACAGCCTTTATAACCTCGGTTGTTAATCAATTGATTAATGAAGGTTCTGGCCAACCTCTCGCCTTTTTTGATGTTGTTCATCAAGGTCGTTTTATTGGTGCTAAACGCGTCAGACAAAAACACTTGCACATACCTCGATTTGATTACGAAGCGGCGATGGCCAATTTATCAAGCGAGGAGCCGATGTGGCCGGATGCGACGAGAAGCATCAGTGAATTGCGCTTAGCCATGCGTTACTACCCAAACGAAGGCATGCTCAAATATGCCACTGATATGGCCACGGTATATTTAGATATCACCGATTACCCTGGAGAATGGCTACTCGACTTACCTATGCTTGAACTGGATTTTCAGCAATGGTCGGAACAAATGAAAGAGCTGTTATTCGCCGAGCCTCGTTATCAATTAAGCCAAGAGTTTCTGCAAAAATTAGAGCAACTCGACCCATTTGCGCCTGTCGATGAGAAAGTGTTGGCGGCGTTATCTGCAGAATATACGCAGCTGCTACATAAATTTCGTTATCAATTGGGGATGTCGGTGATTCAACCTGGGCGTTTTATTTTACCCGGTGAACATGAAGGCGCGCCAATTTTGCAATTTGTGCCGTTTGTACACTTTGAGCAGCTTGATATGGCTAAATATCGCAGTGCAGACCAAGATTCAATGATAGGCATGCTACGAGCTCGTTATCTTGAATACCGAGAGCGCATCGTACGCCGCTTTTATAAGAAACATTTCGCTCGATTTGATCGGCAAATTATTTTGATAGACACCCTGACACCACTGAACAATGGTAGTGATGCCTTTAATGATTTGCAGCACGCCATTAGTTTAATTATGGAAAGCTTTAGCTACGGTCAATCAAGTCTCCTGTCGCGCTTGTTTTCGCCGAAAATAGATAAACTTATGTTTGCGGCAACCAAAGCCGATCACATTACGGCCGATCAACATAGTCGATTATTGTCCTTGCTTGAACAAGTCGTTCACAAAGCCAAGAAAACATTGAGTTTTGATGCCATTAAAATGAAATCATTGGCAATAGCCTCAGTGAAAACAACCGAGCAAGGCAAAAGTGAATATCAAGGCCAGCAATTGAGTGTCGTAAAAGGTAAGCGAGCAGATACTGGGCAGGTCATTACATTATACCCAGGTGCGGTTCCTACTAAGTTACCAGACGCCAACAACTGGCCCGACAAAGGCTTTAATTTTATTGCGTTCAAGCCGATAACTGCGGCGGATGAGCATATCGCTTTAGCGCATATTCGCCTTGATCAGGTATTGCAATTTTTATTGGGAGACAAATTAAAATGAGCCAAGATGACAAATATCAGCAGCATATTTTGTTTTCCGAACCAGAGATAAAACAAGCCAGTGACGATAGCGATTTACCGGAAAGTCAGTTGGTGTTGCCTGAACAGGCTTGGCAGGCGGTTGAAGAAGATATAGTGCAAGTGAGTGAGCAACAGCAGCGCTCTAAACCAAATTGGTTATGGCGCACCGTCGGGGTGTTGTGTGTGACCATTATGGGCTATGAGCTGGTGGATTTTTTTGCCACAGGTTTTGTTGAGTCACCGATAATAACCAGTATTTATGCGGCGTTATTAGGGTGTATCGGCGTTGTCGCCGGCAAGTACGTGGTAAAAGAATTAACTGGGCTTCGTCAGTTTAATAAACAGCAACACCAATACCAGCAAGCAGATGCATTGTTGCATGATGAAACTGTATTTGACGCGAAGTCGTTTTGTCAGAAGTTAACAGGCAACTTGCCATTGGATACGCTCAATGACGGTCATCAGCAGTTTTTTGATACCTTAGATGACAGCCTGAGTGACAAGGAAGTACTAGAGCTGTACAGCAAACAAGTCTTGCATCAGGTTGATGATCAAGCCGTTAAGCAAATCGCTAAATTCTCAAGTGAAGCGGTGTTGATGGTCGCATTAAGCCCGTTAGCCGTTATGGATATGTTGTTACTGCTGTGGCGTAATTTAAAAATGGTCGACAAAATCGCTGGATTATATGGCGTTAGACTGGGCTATTGGAGTCGTGTCCGCTTATTGCGTCAGGTCATAACCAATATGGCCTACGCTGGCGCGAGTGAGATAGTCGCCGATGTTGGCCTAGATATGCTCGGTGTTGATGCGCTTGGGCGTTTTTCAACGCGCGCTGCACAAGGACTCGGAGCGGGTATGCTAACCACGCGATTAGGCTTAAAGGCTTTGTACTTATGTCGTCCCATTCCTTTCGCAGAAACACAAAAAAGACCGGGTATAGCCTTAGTCCGTGGCAAGGTCATTACTCAGGTTAAGAGTCTACTGTCTAACAAGTCCAAAGATTAACGCAAGCACAGCCTGTTGCTTGCAAATTTCTTGTAAACATAAAAGTACAGCAAGGCGCAGATAAAATCTGCGCCAGATTTGTCTTTTCGGAACCACTTCTTATAGTCTTAGGTCAAAATATACGGGCGTTGCCATACTCATGAGCAATAAATTAAATCAATAAAACACGCCCGCATTTCCAGAAGTTGGAGAGGAAAGTTATTATGAGCAAGTCAACCTCCTATGTATCAAAGCAGGGTGATGAGAACGGCTTTATTGACTGGACAGAACAAGAGAATGCCAGTTGGGAAAAGCTATACAAGCGTCAGCTTGAATGTATTAAGGGTAAAGCGTGTGATGAATTCATCCTTGGCCTTGAAAAATTAAACCTACCACAAGACCGTATCCCGCAGTTGGAAGAAGTCAGCTGTGTGTTAAGAGAAGCGACCGGTTGGCAATGCCAGCAAGTACCAGCGTTAATTGGTTTTGGTGAGTTCTTC
The DNA here is from genome assembly GCF_004752005.1 of Thalassotalea sp. HSM 43. Taxonomy (NCBI): domain Bacteria; kingdom Pseudomonadati; phylum Pseudomonadota; class Gammaproteobacteria; order Alteromonadales; family Colwelliaceae; genus Thalassotalea; species Thalassotalea sp. HSM 43. The sequence goes on from NZ_CP038493.1 coordinate 3,083,243, forward strand.
CGTTTGTTATCAGAGAAGAAGTTTCCAGTCGCGACCTTCATTCGTCGTGAGGAAGATTTCGATTACCTGCAAGAGCCAGACATATTCCACGAAATTTTCGGCCATTGCCCATTATTAACCAACCCTGCATTTGCTAATTTTACCCAAATGTATGGCAAATTAGGCCTTAACGCCAGTAAACAAGATCGCGTTTTTCTGGCTCGTCTATACTGGTTTACCATTGAGTTTGGTTTACTTAACACCGAAGACGGTTTGCGCATTTATGGTGGTGGTATATTGTCATCTCCTGGTGAAACCCAATATGCCATGCACGATGAAAATGTGATTCGCAAACCATTGGATGTTGTTGACGTTTTCCGTACACCATATCGTATCGATATCATGCAGCCTGTTTATTTTATGCTAGAGCAAATAAAACAGTTAGATGATATCGCAGAGCTTGACCTATTAGCCTTGCTTGAAGAAGCCAAAGCTATGGGCATGCATGAACCGTTATTTCCACCTAAAGATGTAAAAATCGCTAGTTAAACAAGAGTATTGAAAGAGATAAATATGAGCGACTTAGTAAAACAAGAATGTGAAGCATGCCGTGCAGACGCACCAAAAGTATCTGAACAAGAATTAGCTGAGCTTATTCGTGAAATCCCAGATTGGGTACCAGAAGTTCGTGATGGCGTGATGATGCTAGAGCGTGAATTTAAATTTAAAAACTTTAAGCTAGCGTTAGCCTTTACCAATAAGGTTGCAGAACTAGCGGAAGCTGAATTTCACCACCCGTCAATTTTGACCGAGTGGGGCAAAGTTACCATCACATGGTGGACCCATGCGATTAACGGTTTACACCGTAATGACTTTATCTGCGCGGCGAAAACCGACGCATTGCTGGAGCAATAATAGGCGTCTAAACCTATTCTCTGCTTCTTGCACTGGTAATACCTCATTAGAAGACGAAAAATACTTTAGTATTTTTCGTCTTTTTTGTTGTAAAATATTGTTTACATAAATTTAGGGGTAGGAACGCTAGGTGCGATTAGAAATAACGTGTGAAGATCGTGTCGGTATTGCGCAAGAAGTGTTGGCGATTTTCGTCGACCGCGAGATCAATATCAAAGGTATCGATGCAATCACAGAATCCGGACAGATTTTCATGCACATGCCGGATTTGGACTTTAGCCAGTTGCAGGATTTTATGCCGCAATTACGCTTGATTGATGGCGTAAAAGATGTAAAAACCACCAATTACATGCCATCAGAACGTGAGCGTATTGTTCTCGATACGTTGGTGCGAACCTTACCTGACCCGATTATTTCCATTGATTCACGAGCGGCTATTTACGCCATTAATGACGTTGCTCAACAGAAAATTAATTGCCCCCTGACCGAAGTCGTTGGTCAGCAATTGAGTAACTGGATCAAAGGCTTTAACTTTAACCGTTACTTGGAAGGCGAAGAAGTGTTGCCACACACTCGCCGTTTGAAGTTTATGGATGAAGACTTTGTTGCTGATATTTTACCTGTAAGTCTGCCGTCAGAAAATAACATTAAGGTCGTCGCTGGTGCGGTGGTTATGCTGAAATCTGAAGCCCGTCTTGGCCAGCAGATTAATGCCTTTAACCAGCCTAAAGATAATGACTTTTCCGATGTATTAGTATTTTCCGCATTGATGCGAAAGGTTGTGCGTGAAGCCCGTCGTATGTCGTTATTGGACTCGTCTATTTTACTGATGGGTGAAACCGGTACCGGTAAAGAATTGCTTGCTCGTTCCTGCCATTTGGCCAGTGAACGCGGTGAGAAACCATTTGTTGTGGTCAATTGTGCCTCAATGCCGGATGATGCCTGTGAGACGGAATTATTTGGTCGCCTACTTAGCAATGGTGAGGTGAAAAAGGGCATCTTTGAATTAGCCGAAGGCGGTACCATTTTCCTTGATGAAGTTGCCCAGATGTCGGGTAAGCTGCAATCAAAATTACTGCGTGTATTAGATGACCGACGTTTTCGTCGTATCGACGATGAAAACGAAGTTGAAGTGGATGTGCGAGTGATCAGCTCGACCAACGCTGATCTGTTATCTATGGTTGAAACAGGTCAATTTAGAGAAGACTTGTATTATCGTCTTAATGTATTGGGTTTAAATGTGCCAGCCCTGCGCGAGCGACGTCAGGATATCCTGCCATTAGCCGATTATTTTTGTAAAAAGGCGTGCCAAACCAACCATAGAACGACGGTTAAAATAGACGATAAATGTGCTGAGTTTATGGAGAATTACCCATGGCCAGGTAATGTGCGCCAATTGGAAAATGTGATTTTGCGTGCGGTTTCCTTGCTGGAAGGTGAGGTGATAAATATTGCTCATTTGCAACTGCCAACCTACAGCCAGGACAGTGGCTATCTTGAGCAAGAGTTTGATGGCACGCTAGAAGATGCAGTCAAAGGCTTTGAAGCGCAGCTGTTGCGAAAGTTATATCCCGCATACCCAAGTACTCGCCAGTTAGCGAAAAAGCTGGGGTTAAGTCACACCGCAATTGCTAATAAATTGCGTGAATATAATATCAACAAAAAAACAGTGAAAATTTAAGGAATAGTTGATGATTACCTTGTACGGTTATTGGCGCTCATCTGCCGCTTATCGAGTGCGCATTGCCCTAAATTTGAAAAACATTGCGCATCAACATAAGAGTGTGCATTTGGTCAAAGATGGTGGCCAACAGCACAGTGACAGTTATGTAACGTTAAACCCAAATGAATTGGTACCAACCTTGGTTGATGGCGATTTTGTCGTTAATCAATCGTTGGCGATTATCGATTACTTAGACGAAAAGTACCCACAATCGCCATTGTATCCACAGGATTTAAAAGACAAAACTCAGGTTAAAGCGCTGGCTTATGATATCGCCTGTGATGTGCATCCATTAAATAACTTGCGCGTATTGCAATATCTAAGTGGTCCTTTAGCGGTCAGCGATGCACAAAAGTCTGAGTGGTATAAGCACTGGATCAGCCAAGGCTTCGCTGCATTAGAAACTCGTTTACAGCAATGTGCCGGTAAATTTTGTTATAAAGATCAACCAAGTGTCGCTGATTTATGTTTGATCCCGCAGATATATAACGCGAAACGCTTCAATATTGATATGTCACCGTACCCAACCATAAATCGCATTGAACAAGAATGCGCGAAACTAAATGCTTTTATCGACGCCTTACCGGAAAACCAAGACGACGCAAGTTAGTTTGCTAATGATCAACACCTTGAAACAACAAGGTGTTGATTAAAAACAATTTGTTACTTTACCGATAGAGCGCATTTGTCTATCTTTAAAGGACGGTTCGACGTTAGGTGGAGAACATTTTGTCAAATCAATCAGAACAACATAATCAACCGGATAATTCCGCGGGCAAAAAGGTTTTTCTCATAATCATAGTGATTGTCTTGGCAATTATTTTGTATATGTTTAGTGGTGAACCGGAACAAGCGCCTGTCACCGTCGCACCTGAGGCAAAGGTCGAGCCAATAGAGCCTGAACCTGTAGCGCCGATTGTTGAACCCGAACCTACCCCAGAACCTGAGCCTGAACCCGTTGCCCCAGAACCGGTCGAAGAGAAAGTCGCCTTACCAGAGCTAAGTCAAAGTGATGTTTTTGCCAAGTCTACGCTTGAGCAATTGAGCTTCGATAAATCTATGCTGGATTTGGTGATCAGTGATGATCTAATACGTCGCACCGTGGTGTTTGCCGAAAATTTTTCTCGAGGTGAATTGGCGTACAGCCATCTACCATTGAAACCACTGCAACAGAAATATCAAGTAACAGAGTCTGGTCTGGTTGAAGACGGTTTTCAAGTTGATGAAGATAACTGGCAACGATATCAACAGTATGTCGATTTATTGCAATCGTTTGAGCCACAACAATTGGTCGCTGCCTATCAACAAATGCAGCCTCTATTTGAACAAGCTTATGAAGAATTAGGCTTTCCTGAACAAACATTCGATGACGTTATTGAATCGTGTTTACAACGCATTCTCGATGCTAAAGTGGCGACTGGTGATGAAGTCTTGGTACAACCAAAAGTGGTTTATGAATACCAAGATCAACAAATTGAAAACATGAATGAAGCGGATAAATTGCTGATGCGCCTTGGCCGTGAAAACTTACTTAAACTAAAAGCAGTTGCATTGGAGCTCGATAGAGCAATGAAGAGTAAGGAGCCATAACGGTGCAGGCTCTGCCTAAAGTCCCGCAATCTATTCCACGAACGAATGCGCCGACCACACAAAAGTTAGGACGTTGGCTACTGAAAATGACTGGTTGGACGGTAGTTGGTGAGTTTCCAGAAGAAAAGAAGATGATCATGGCGGTTGCACCGCACACCTCTAATTGGGACTTTTTAGTCGGTTTGATGACCAAAATGGCGCTCGATCTAAGGTTAAACTTCCTTGGTAAGCACACCATCTTTGTTGGACCTTTAGGGGTTTGGTTAAGATCTATCGGTGGTATTGCCATAGATAGGCGCAGTCCGCATGGTGTAGTCGGTGATATGGTTGAGCAGTTTAATCGCAGTGAGCAATTGATTTTGGCAATAGCGCCAGAAGGGACGCGTTCAAAAGTGCCAAACTGGAAGTCCGGTTTTTTGCAAATGGCACGACAAGCTGGGGTACCGGTATTTCCGATTCAGTTTAATTATGTAAAAAAACAAATTGAATTTATGCCGATTCGTTACATAGGCGATGACATTGATGCGGAACTAACGGATTTTAAAGCCTTGTTTAACGCCGACTGTGCAAAAAATCCGCAACTATTTTAAATACCTTGCCGGCGACACAATCAATCACACTTTTTTTAAAATAATCGCTTGCATGGTTTGCAACATTTATTCATAATTGCGCAGCACTCAGGGCAACCTGAGATCATTATGGTACCTCTCGGTCCTCCCGCAATGATACTCTGTGAACTCGGCCAGGTCCGGAAGGAAGCAACCGCAGCAGACGACTCATGTGCCGGGATGTGGCTGAGAGGCGCCACCCAATCTATTAAACACCACGTATTCCTCAATTTTTATCGCCATCAGCTTATCTGATATTGCTTGTTTTTAAGCGTTTTTTGCTAGCTATTTTTAGCGGTAATCGATATGAACCTGCAAGCGAATTTGTATAACTCTGTTCAGCATTGCAACCGTCAAGGTAAAAAGATGAGTGAATCCATTGCAGTAGATGGTTAATTCTTTTAATCTGAGGCGATTTCTTTATAACGATAACGATGAATTACCCGCTATGATTAACTGGATCAAAAAGCTATTCGCTGGTGATACAAAACCAGCAAAAGACACCACAGCAAAAGCAACCGACAAGCCGCAATCTGCGCATGGGCAATCGAATGAGACCGAACGTGACTCACCGAAGCTACAAGCAGAGCCATCATCGGACATTGAAAAAGCGACTGATGCCATAAGCCAAACTCAAACGCACACTGCGGCTAACGCACAAGACACTGACATAAGCGGCGCAGAGAAAAGTAGCGCAGAGAAAGGCGGCATAGAGAACAATAGCGACGAGGCAACAACGCCGTCACTTGAAACGGCGCTTGCTGAAATCGAAAAAGCCAAAGATGTGCACCGCCAAGGTCGCATTGATATTGCATTACCAGTGTATCAACGGTTACAGCAGCAATTCCCACAATTTGCCGATGCATGGCATATGCTTGGTATCGTCGCCTTACAAGAAGGTGATTTAAGCAAAGCCAAGCATTGGTTTGAAGGCGCAATTGAACGCGATGCAAAGGTTGCAAATTATCACGTTAATTTAGGTATCTGTTTAGCGGGCATGTCGCAACTTGAACCTGCTTTAGTCTGCTTTGATGCTGCGCTGAACCTTGAACCAGACAATGAATCGGCATTGGCCAATAGCGCATCGGCGTATTTAGATGCGTTTCAATTCGATAACGCCAAGCAAGTGATCGCCAAGTTAAAACAGGTAGTACCTAACTCTATCGATGGCTATCGTTTGATGTCCAGTGTCTTGCTGGCGGAAAAGAACACCTTGGCCGCCATCGACGAATTAGAATCTGCCTATGCGATAGAACCAAGCAGTATCGATTTATTATTGCAATTGATCAGCTGTTACGAATTACAAAATAATGTGGCTAAGGCAAATCAATACTTGCAAAAAGCAGTGTCGCTGCAACCAGGTAACCCTAAGGTAATTATGTTTCAAGGGATACTCTTGCGTCGTCAAGGAGAGCCTGAAAAAGCAAGTAAAACCTTAGCCAAAGCACTGAAGTATGGCTTGGATGAACAAACCGCCATCGAGGCCAATCATCAACTCGGCTTAGCTTGTGATGAATCAGCTCAATACCCACAAGCCTTTACGGCATTTACACAAAGTAATCAGTTAATGTCGCGCATGACTCGAGCAGCAGAGCAGGGTGACAATTACTTTGCTATGCTGGCGGATTATAAACAAGTGACCAATCTCGTTAGCCAAGATAACGCCCATACTGATGATACCTCAGCACCGATATTTTTTGTTGCCTTTCCGCGCTCCGGAACCACGCTTATGGAGCAGGTATTAAAAGCCCACCCAAGTATCGCCACCACAGACGAACGCTCACCAATCACCTTAATCATCAACCAAATCTCCAATGAGTTTGGCGATTACCCGGCATCATTAACGCGCTTAACTGATGATGATAAACAGCGTTTTCGCAGCATGTTTTGGCAACATGTAAAATCATTGTATGCCGACATCGAGCAACGTCAATTGATTGACAAATTGCCGTTAAATATTGTTCATCTGCCACTTATTCGCAGTTTGTTTAGTCAGGCTAAGTTTATTGTCGCGGTGCGCGATCCACGAGATGTGGTATTGAGCTGCTTTATGCAAAAGTTTGACTTGAATGCGGCAATGGTTAACTTTCTGGACTTGAACAAAGCTGCGGACATGTATCAACAAGTCATGACGTTGTGGCAAGACTATAAACAACAGTTGTCGACAGATGATTATATTGAATATCGCTACGAAGACTTGGTCACAGATTTTAATGGCACCGTCGAACAGGTGCTGGCGTTTACCGGGTTAGATTGGCATGACGACATGCAGCAATATCGTCAAAAAGCTTTGGCGCGAAACATCGCAACACCAAGCTATCGTGATGTTACCAATAAGATCAGCGACAAAGCCGTGGCTCGTCATAAAAACTATGAACAGCAATTGGCACCAGTAGCCGACACATTAAAACCTTTTATCGAACTATACGGTTATCAGCCATAGTTCGACAAAATAATACCGTTAATAAAAAAGCGCCTGAAGGCGCTTTTTTTGTATCATTAAAATCGATAAACCAGAATACTATTAATCATCCCTAGTCCCAAGTCCCTAGTCCCTAGTCCCTAGCTTCTAACCACGCTTCTCACTGTCTTCTATTTTACGTTCAAGATCGGCAATGGCACGACGGCAACGTCCCAACCGCTGATGTAGGGCAAAAATCGACTGCTGCAATGCGTTTTGATTTGCGCCGTTAGAGCGTTTGAGTTTTTGTTCTTCTTCGCGGATCATCAATTCTAAACGACTTTCAAAGCCGCGGTATTCAACCAACTTGCTATGCATCTGGTGTGCATTCATCATTACCGACTTAGCTTGACTGTGCTGACGATTATCCGATTGGCGCTGGTTATAACGTCGTTTGTTAATTTGCAGGCGATAATCACTGTCTTTATGGCGATTAGGATCTGATTTTAAGGCAACGATAATGGCACTGATTTGTTGCTCAAGTTGCTCTAACAAAGAATCAGCCAATTGTTTATGGCCTGCATTTTGTAATGCAATTAGATGATTCAGTTGCTTGTCGACGTAACTAACATAGTGACTAAATTCGGTACTGCTGACGGGAAAAAGCGTTTCAGAAAACAGCGCTTGCTCTTTTATATAATAATGACTTTTACGGTCCTTATTAAGTTTGTCGGTCGCTTTTGCATCACTATGCAATTGTTTAACCATTGATTGCAGGCGCATATACAACTGTTTATTATTTGCAGCCATTACGCTATCCATGCCGAATAGGCTAGTTTTAAAGCCATGATCACCACCACCGTTATAAAGATTGGTCTGATAAATTTACTGCCGTAACGAATCGCTGAATGGGCACCAAGCCACGAGCCAACAATCATAAACAAGCCCATTGCTAAGCCATAAATAATATTTACTTGGCCTAGATACAAGAACACTATCAAGGATACAAAGTTACTAATAAAGTTCATGCTTTTTGCCATGGCAGAACTTAGTAATATGTTCATCTTATATAAAGCAAGGTTAGAAACAACCCAAAAGGTGCCTGTCCCAGGTCCTGCGATGCCGTCATAAAACCCTAACACAAAGCCCTGAATTTTTTGCTTTATGTTCAGCGATGAATTCTTTGCGGGCAGGTCGCAACATTCGGTTACCGCGGTTTTGGTAAACAAGGTATAAACAGCACAAAGTAGTATGATTATCGGCAGCACTTTATTTAACATCGCGCTGCTCATCAAGTTGACGGCGATGGTACCGATGGCTGCACCAACGGCTGTGGCGATAGCCGAATAAAGCCAAAATAAAGGATCGAATAGTTTCTTGCGGTAAAAGGTGATGCTTGAGGTAAATGAGCCAAAACAAGCCGCCAATTTATTGGTTCCCAAGGTTAAGTGTGGCGGTAATCCCGTTGTTAACAATGCAGGTACGGTAAGCAAACCACCACCACCGGCAACAGCATCAATAAAGCCAGCAATAAAACCAATTAAGGACAGCAATAATAAAAGATAAGGGTCGTTAAATATTTCGATCATCAATAAACATTAGCGTTTTTTGCCCGCATTTGCGTGTGAATCGACATTATTCAATAGCCAGAGTGATATGTGAAACTATTTCTTATTTTTTTAATGGATGAAAAATGTTCACGCATAAGTTTTGTTGTTGTATTTGTAAACAATAAATGCCAAACACAATGAAGATATGTGAATGCTTTTGGTTAAGTTGCTGTAATTGTTGGGTTTATTGGTTGTTGTGTGGTGTATTTTATAACCGGTTAGGGTGTTGTTTAATCTACTTTGGTTGAATAAATAGTCAGATAAGTGTCGATTTTATGCGCAAATTAGTGCGACCAAAGGTAACCAAATGTAATCAACTGTTAAAAAAGTTTAATTTTGTGACCTATATGTTGTTGACCTGTTAAAGAAAATCGTTTTATTATCACTGTCGACAGATCAGGTCTAACCGACCTAATAAAAAGAAAACTAACAAAGCAACATAGCTTTGAAATCAAAACAAACGAATCACTTAAAGTGGTCCAGGGAGTAAACATGTATAGCAATAACAAACTTGCTAAGGCAGTTCGTCTTGCCCTTATGTTCGGTGCAAGCGCTACAGCTGGCATCTCTGCAAACGCATTTGCTGCAGACGAAGCTTCAGCTGAAGAAGACGTAGAACGTATCGAAGTAACCGGTTCACGCATCAAGCGTACCGACCTTGAAGGTGCTTCTCCAGTTACAGTAATGACTGCAGAAGACATCAAAGTAGAAGGTAACTTCACCGTAGCTGATGCGCTACGTGGTTCATCTTTCAACTCATTCGGTTCTTTCTCTGAGCGTTCAGGTTCATCAGCTCAGTCACAAGCAACCATCAACCTACGTGGTGCAGGTTCTAACCGTACTCTAGTTCTACTAGACGGTAAGCGTTTACCTGGTTCACCAACTCTAGGTGGTCAATCTGCTAACCTTAACGCCATCCCAATGGCTGCTGTTGAGCGTATTGAAATCCTAACTAACGGTGCTTCTTCTACCTACGGTTCTGACGCAATGGCTGGTGTTGTTAACATCATCCTTAAGAAGAACTACGAAGGTTTAGAGTTCAACATCGGTGCTGGTCAACGTGACCAAGACGAAGGTACGACTTCGAACGAATTCTCTGTAATCGGTGGTTACTCTACTGATAAAGGTAACATCACGTTCTCATTCGATCACCAACGTCGTGAAGGTATCGCTGACGGCGACCGTCCTTACACAGCTGCTAAAACTAACGATCTAAACGGTGACGGTGCGATTGACATCTACACTGGTGAAGCAGATGGTTGGTCTTGGTACGGTGCTTCTGTATTTGCTCCTGATTTCTCAGAAGTACAAGCATCTCCACTTTGTGATGACTTAGCTGCAGAGTACGGTTCTGACGTATTCATGAAAATGAATGCTCAAGCTGGTACAGGTTACCCAGGTGAAGTTTGTGCATTCGCATACGCAAACGTTTCATACAACACCGCTTCTGTTGACCGTAACACGTTATTCCTAGATGCAAACTATGAAGTAGCTGAAGACGTAGAATGGTTCGGTCGTGCGATGTTCGTACAAAATGAATCTTTCGGTCGTTACGCTCCACCAGCTGCTCCATGGGCTAACATTTCTGCTGACAACCCTAACAACCCTTACGGTGTTGATGGTGCATACGGTCTATTCCGTTGGGTTGGTATCGGTACTCGTGACGGTATCGTTGACGATTACAACCAAGATTACCTAACGGGTCTTCGTGGTGAACTAGACTGGAACAATGCTTCTTGGGAAGTTTACTACCACAGAAACATCGCTGATAACAAATCAGTTGGTCGTTACTACCTTTCATACGGTGGTTTAGCATACAACGAAGCTAACGGTATCGACTTAGGTTCTGAAGAAGGTGTTGCAAACATGAAAGCAACTACTCTTCAAGATTCTTCTTCAACGTTTGACCAATACTTCGCTGGTCTAGGTTTTGACTTCCTAGAGCTACCAGGTGGCGACATTGCTCACTACTTCGGTGCTGAGTACATGGAACAAACTTACTCAGATCTATACGACGGTCAGTCTGAAGCTGGTCTAATCGGTGGTTCTGCAGGTAACTCTGCTGCCGGTGAGCGTGACATTACTGCTTTCTTCTACGAAGCACAAATGCCAGTAACTGACAACTTAGAGTTGAACTTTGCTGCTCGTTACGATGATTACTCAGATTTCGGTGACAACACTGCGCCAATGGCTGCTCTTCGTTGGGAACCACTTGACGGTCTAGTAGTTCGTGCATCTTACTCAGAGTCTTTCCGTGCTCCAGGTCTAGATGAGCTTAACGCTGCAACAACTTTCTCTGCTGAAGCAGCGACTGATTACCGTCAGTGTGAGTCACAAGGTGTTGCTCCTGAAGATTGTCCAGAGCGTCAATTCGACACGTACTACAAGTCTAACCCAGACCTAGGTGCTGAAGAATCTGAATACACTAACTTAGGTATCGCTTGGGATATCACTGATGACATGGGTGTTAAAGCTGACTACTTCATGCTATCAATTGATAACGCAATCTCTACTAAGACTGTTCAATCACTATTGACTGATGAAGACCAAGGTGAAATCACTGCAGTTCTTCCAGGTACTGACGTTTCTGACGAGACTTTCTACCTAATCCGTTCTCCAGGTGGTGGTCTTCTTGAAGCTGGTACTGGTTACTTCAACACTGAAGATACTCTAGATATCGAAGGTCTTGATTTAACTTTCAATGCTAACTTCGAAACTGGTTTCGGTGACTTCCGTTTCAACATGGTTAACTCTTTCGTATTCGAATGGGGTTCAGACATCGATTACGCTGGTACTGCAGGCGCTCCTGATCACAAAGCGGTTGCTACTATCGCTTGGTCAATGAACGACTTCAGCCTAGCTTGGACTACTAACTACACTGCTTCTACTTCAGAATCTTCACGTGTTGTTGATGGCAAGCTAGAAGAAGACGGTAAGTTGGATGACTGGACTGTTCACCACGTAACTGCAACTTATGATGCAGGTAACTGGGGTGCACTTACTTTCCAAGTTAACAACTTAACTGACGAAGACCCAGTATTGAACTCTCTAGGTCAATGGACCGATCAAAACTTGTACAACAACTTTGGTCGTGACTACCGTGTAAGCTACAACATCAAGTTCTAAGAACTGATAGTAGTTACAAATTGAAAAAGGTCGCTTCGGCGACCTTTTTTTGTACATGGATGTATTTATCCTGCCGAGCCATGGATGGAGGATAGGGAGGGTTTGTACATGGATGTATTTAACAGCTCATTGGCTTCCTGCCACCGCTGCATACCTCACATCCTTGTGCATATTCTGCCGAGCTATGGATGTATTTATCCTGCCGAGCCATGGATGGAGGATAGGGAGGGTTTGTACATGGATGTATTTAACAGCTCATTGGCTTCCTGCCACCGCTGCATACCTCACATCCTTGTGCATATTCTGCCGAGCTATGGATGTATTTATCCTGCCGAGCCATGGATGGAGGATAGGGAGGGTTTGTACATGGATGTATTTAACAGCTCATTGGCTTCCTGCCACCGCTGCATACCTCACATCCTTGTGCATATTCTGCCGAGCCATGGATGGAGGATAGGGAGGACTTGTGCATGGATGGATTTAACAGCTCATTGGCTTGCTGTAACGCCGGCTTTTGTCACTACGGGTCTATTTACACTAATCCAATTTAATCAAACCAATTCAGCGCTATCTAAAGCAAATCAGCGCGACTCTAAACTATCTCTTGCCATATCAATGCGATACAAGCGTTATTTTGAACTTTACCGCCATTGCCAATAGGCATTAGCTTTATTGCCATCTATCGGCTCTGGCCTGTTAAAAAGACAATAAAGCAATAGCCTTTAGCTGACGCCTATCTGTTTACTAATGAATCTGGCTTTATTGGTAAAGATTTGACCCGAGATATCACCATTTCGCCTTTAAATTTCCTTGCCAATACGTCACAACAGGGCATAATCTAGGCATCGAAAAAAAACGGAATAAAAAATGAGTAATTATTGGAGCCAATATTGGCAACAAGGTCACTTAACGTCATTTGGCGAAGACATCAAGGGCAATTATTCGGGGCCTTTAAAGCAAGTCTGGCAGGCATTGTTTGCACCACTTAATGAATCGCATAGAGTGTTGGATATTGCGACCGGTAACGGCGCGCTTGTCTCCTTATTGTATGATGACAATATACAAAATTCGTTGCCGGCTGTTGATGCCATTGACTTAGCCAAACTACAAATCGAATCATCCTTGTTAACACGGTCTGAGACAACCAAGTTTCATGATCATGTTAATGCCGAAGAATTACCATTTACCGATGATTGTTTTGACTTAATCGTCTCTCAATTTGGTATTGAGTATGCTAATTGGAACAAAACCTTAGTGCACGTGGCTCGTTGTTTAAAGCCTGGTGGCAAAGCTCAGTTTGTCGTCCACAATAGCGAATCGACTATCGTTAAGCCTAACTCTGCAATTTTGAAAATGAATATCGAACTTGCAAAGAAAGGTGGGCCAATAGATACCTTGAAATCTTTATGCCAGACGCTGCAAAAACAAGGTAAAGGCGCACCGCTTGCGGAAAAACATCGTAATAAATTGAACAAGATCATGAATAAACTTGTCCAACAGGACGAATATGCCTTCAAAGCAACCAATTTTCACTTGTTGGCAAGGTCTTGTATGCAGTCAATTAGCCAAATTGAGCAAGTTAGTTCGTTGTTTTCTGCCTTTGAAAGTGAGCGAAAGGGCAGTGTAGAGCGACTATCTGATCTTATTAACGCCGCTGTTGATGACAAACAAAAGCGTAAAATAACACAGCTAATTGCCGTTAATGGTCTTAAATTAGAGCTGTTTGATGTGGTTTCTAATGAGCAAAACCTGCCGTTAGCATGGCAAATTCAGCTGGTAAAACCGCTAAAATAAGAGAGGTGGGTGGCGAAACATTAATCAGATTAAGCAATGGTTATCGTTTACTTTTTAACCTAAGGTGTTGTTAAAATAGCCAAACTTTACTATTGTAAGCCAAGGCAGCCGATATGTTACAAATTGATCAAAATTTTATATTTGACTATCGCTCTGACCTTAGTAAGAATGTTACCCGAATGCAATTTCGTTGTTGCTTTCCATAAAAAGGTTAAAAAAAGTACGTATCTTGTGCTTTTTACACACATTCTTGTCGATTAATGCAAAATGTTTGACATTAGCGGCTAGCTATTGTCTTATATAGAGCTGTCTTTTTATGAGAAACAGAGCAGGAACCATAATTTTGCTAACGTAACGTGTTGTTTACGACACATTAGGTTAACACTGTTGTGTTTCTGTTTTATTACAACTTGAGAGCACTGATTGGGTTATAATCTGTAGCCTCTTTCAGATCCGGAAATCCATATATAGGATTTAATGGAACAAAGTTAAATAGCAATTGGTTGGGAACTATGTCCAAAATGAGCAAGAAAAGCCTAATCGCGTCTACGATTATCGGCGCTTTGGCTTTAGCAGGCAGCAACGTTGCTTCTGCTAGCAGCCTAAACGAACTTCAGAAGGCTGAAGCGGTTAAAGTAAACGCATCAGCTAAGTCACAAGATAAAATCAACAACATCTACGAGCAAACTCAAGAGCTTCTAGCTGAGTACCGTAATGTTGTCGATGAAACCGAAAACTTGAAAGTGTATAACAATCACATTCAGCGTTTGGTTGATGATCAGCAAGCAGGTATTGATTCGCTAGAGCGTCAAATCGGTACTATTCAAGACACCAAAAAAGGTGTTGTTCCTCTAATGTACAAGATGATTGAATCATTAGAGAAATTTGTAGCTGCTGATATCCCTGTAAACCTTCAAGATCGTGAAGAGCGTCTAGCACGCCTTAACGACGTGATGACCCGTCAAGGTATCTCTGTAGCTGAGCAATTCCGCTTAGTTCTAGAAGCATACGAAATTGAAACCGATTACGGTTCAATGTTCTCTGCGTACCAAGGCGATCTACAATTTGAAGGTCAAACTATCACCGTCGACTTCGTACACATGGGTCGTACTGTATTAGTTGCTCAATCACTAGATTTGAAAAACGCTTGGATCTGGGATCACAGCGAGCGCAACTGGAAGTCTTTGGAAGACGAATACCTAAGCCCAATCACTAAAGCAATTCGTATGGCTCGTAAGCAGTCTGCGCCTGACTTAGTTAAACTACCAGTATATGCAGCGGGTGAATAATGAATAAGTTTATTAAAAACGCAGCAATTGCTGCGACTATGGCTCTTACAGCTGGCATGGCGACTACTGCAAACGCTAACCAGTTAGACGACCTACTAAAACAGATCAAAGCTGATCGTGTATCAGAAGCAAAACTTGACAAAAAACGTGAGCAAGAATTCTTGTCTGAGCGTTCTGACAAGCAAGCGCTTTTAAATAAAGCGAAAGCTGAGCGTAATGCTGAAAACGAACGTAACCAACGTTTGACTAAGCAATTTGCTGACAACGAAACCACTCTTACTAATAAAGAAGCCGAGCTTGAAGCAGCTAAAGGTGACTTAGGTGAGATGTTTGGTGTTGTACGTCGTGCATCAGGTAACGCCTACGGTCGTATCGCTACTTCAGTAGTTAGCGCTCAATACCCAGGTCGTGAGCAAGTACTTGAGAAACTAGCTAACGCAAAAGAAATTCCAGTTCTTTCTGAATTAGAAGAACTTTGGTTTGCTCTTCAAACTGAGATGACTGAGTCTGGTAAAGTTGCTACTTTTGAAGCAGAAATTACTAACTTAGACGGTTCTAAGAGCCCTTCATCAATTACTCGTATTGGTTCTTTCAACCTTATCTCTGCAGATGTTGGTTACTTGAACTACAACGATGAGCAATCACTAATTCAACCTCTAGGTAAGCAACCAGGCGGTTCTATCGTTGGTACTGTAGCACCATTCACTGAAAACACTTCAGGCTATGCTGCTCTATACCTTGATCCGTCAAAAGGTACAATCCTTAACCTAGAAACGCAAAAAGCGACTTACGAAGAGCGTTACCACCAAGGTGGTACGGTTGGTTACGTAATCACTGTTGTTCTTGTATTAGGTCTATTAATCGCTCTTGAGCGTCTAATCTACCTAGGTGCTATGGGCGCGAAAATCCGTGCACAGCTTAAGAACACAGCGCAACCTAACCCTAACAACCCATTAGGTCGCATGCTACAAGTTTACAACGAGAACAAAGGTGTTGATGCCGAGTCTCTAGAACTTAAACTTGATGAAGCAATTTTACGTGAAACTCCGAAGGTAGAACGTGGTATTAATATCATCAAAATCTTCGCAGCTATCGCTCCGCTACTAGGTCTACTTGGTACAGTTGTTGGTATGATTGGTACTTTCCAATCAATCACACTATACGGTACTGGTGACCCGAAAATCATGGCTGGTGATATCTCTATGGCACTTGTAACAACTGCTATGGGTCTAATCGCTGCACTACCACTAATCCTAATCCACTCTATTGTGGCAGGTCGTGGTAAGCAAATCTTCCACATCCTTGACGAGCAAAGCGCTGGTATCATCGCTGAGATCGCCGAGAAGGAGAAACAGTAATGTTATACCTGATAGAGCTTTGGGAATCTGTCAGGGAATTTATAGCCACCGGTGGTGGGGTTCTATACTTCGTTGCCGTGGCACTCTTCTTAATGTGGATATTAATGATTGAGAAGTATTGGTTCTTAACAGCAGTTTACCCGAAAATGAAAGGCGACATTGTTGCCAAGTGGGATGCTCGAACTGATACGACTTCATGGTATGCTCATAGAATTAGAGATACATGGATTTCTGAAGCGACAGAGATATTAGATGCGCGTATGCTGACTATCAAAACTCTTGTAGCCATGTGTCCACTTATTGGTCTGTTAGGAACTGTAACCGGTATGATTGCAGTTTTCGAAACAATGGCTACACAAGGGACAGGTAACCCTCGCCTTATGGCGGATGGTATCTCAATGGCAACAATCCCGACAATGGCGGGAATGGTAGCGGCTCTATCTGGTGTATTCTTCAGTACCAGATTAGACGCAAAAGTAAAAATGGCGAAGGCTAAGCTAGTTGATAGCTTGCCTCATCACTAGAGAGATTTTCACATGGCACGTAAACGCATTCGTGAAGACGACGAAGCTGCAGTAGATATGACGCCGATGCTAGACATCGTATTCATTATGCTTATATTCTTCATCGTAACCACTTCATTTGTTAAAGAAGCTGGTATTGATGTGCAAAAGCCGAAAGCGGCCAATGCAAGTAAAAAACCATCTGCGAACATCTTTATTGCTGTTCGTGAGAATGGTGAAATCTGGATGGACAAGCGTGTAGTTGATGTAGAGCGAGTTTCCGCTAACATCGAAAAACTACTTGCTGAACAACCAACCGATATCGTAATTATCCAAGCTGACAAAGGCGCTAAACACGGCGTAGTTGTTAAGGTTATGGATGCAATCAAGGATGCAGGAATCGATAAGATCTCCATTGCTGCAGCATCGGGTGGTTAATTATGGTTCGCTTTTTAGTATCAATACTACTAGGCGTTGCTGTAACCTTTGGTTTATTTGTCTTCATGGCATATTTGATTTCAGGTGGCGCCAAACGTAATGCCGATAATCAGGATTCTGTAATTATCGATATCGTTTCAGCTCCTCCTGAGTCGAAAGTCCAGGAACGCAGACGAGTACCACCACCGCCGCCGCCGCCACCTAAGACTCCGCCGAAGCCACAAGCTCCGGAGCCAGAGACAAGTAACGATAACTCAGGTGTATCGTTTAATGTTCCTGGTGTTGAGTTGTCAGGTACGAGTGCGGGTATGGATGCACCAGGTGCAGGTTTTGGTCGCGATGGTGAAGCTACACCAATCGTTCGTATCGAACCTAAATATCCTATCCAGGCAGCGCGTGACGGTAAAGAAGGTTGGGTACAGCTACGTTTCACTATCAATGAAGTTGGTGGTGTAGAAGATGTAGAAATTATTGCCGCACAACCAAAGCGTATATTCAACAAAGAAGCCAAACGAGCGCTTCGTAAGTGGAAATATAAGCCTAAAGTTGTTGATGGTAAGCCGATTAAACAAACCGGTATGACAGTTCAGCTTGACTTCAAGATGAACCAAGAAGGAGGGGCACAGTAATGTTGAAAAAACTACTTAGCACTTCTGCTGTAATCGCATTGGTAGCAACGTCTACTTTATCCGGTACAGCGCATGCATACGCGAATTGTCCAAAGGACCCAAACGCTAAAAAACCTCGTACCAAGATTGTTGGTCCGAGCATAGGTAAAAAAGTACAGAAAGCTTTCGAAGCATACTCTGAAGATCGTATTGACGACGCTTTAGATATCTTGTTAGCCGTTGAAGCAAGCAAACCGTACGATCGTGCGTATATTGATCGCTTCATCGCTAACATGTATGCAACCAAAGGTGGCGATAGCTCTAAAAAAGCGTTGCCTTTCCTTGAAAGCTCTGTAAAAGACCAGGTGCTTAATGAAAAAGAGCATGCTGATACCATCAAACTACTTGCTGACTTGCAAATGCAAGAAAAGAAGTATCAAGACGCATTAACTAACTATGCAGCTTGGATGGACTTTACCTGTGAAGAAGACGCTAACACGTACGTTAAAATTGCCCAAGCTCACTATGAACTTAAGCAATTGGATAAAATGATTGAGCCAGCGGATAAAGCAATTGCTTTATTCAAAGAGCCTAATCAAAACCCGTACATTTTGAAGTTAACGTCTTACTACGAGCGTAAACAATACAAGCCTGCAGTAGGTGTATTGGAAGAAGTATTGCAATTGTTCCCAGAGAACAAGCAATGGTGGACTCAACTAGGTATGTTCTACACCTTGGTTGAAGACTATAAGAAAGCATTGTATACGCTAGATATTGCGTATCAACAAGGCTTCCTTACTAAAGAGTCTGAAATCAAGATGCTTGCGAACCTTTACCAACAAGGTGATGTTCCATACAAAGCAGCAATGCTGATGGAAAAGTACATTGATAGTGGGTTAATCCAGCGCACAGATGCGAACTTGTTTACTATGGCAAACGCATTCCATGCAGCGCAGCAAATTGATACAGCAGCAAAATACTTCGGTGAAACTGCGAAATTATCAAATAACCCTAAACACTATCGTCGTCAAGGCATGCTACTACAGCAGTCTGAGCGATTTGACGAAGCGACTGTAGCTCTTAAAAAAGCTATTGAGTTAGGTATCGAAAACACAGGCTCTGTCTATATGACTCTAGCTGAAGCATACTTCTATCAAGAGAAGTACTCTGAAGCGACCAAGATGATTAAAGAAGCGCAAAAAGATCCTAAAACTCGTAAAGCCGCTCGTGCTTGGGCATCTTACATCCGCGATACAGCAGATCGTAAGAAGAAACTTGGCTAATCCCAGTTTCTGCGATGAAAAAACCAGCTTCGGCTGGTTTTTTTATGTCTGTTATTTGATGACCAAGTGTCAAATTACGGTTGCTAACAGAGCGTCTCGCCATAGTCATCAGCGTAAGCATTAAGCATTAAGCATTAGGCATGGGGCATCTTGTATGACGCTATCGTTGTTAATAAAGCATAAAAAAAGCCAGAGGGAACTCTGGCTTTTGTATTTGTTAGCTGAGGTGTGCAGCGGTTAAAGCGGCGCGTTTACGCTGACATCAAGGTCTTGCAATACACCATCTTTAAGGTTGTAGATAAAACCATGAATAGTGACTTTTTGACCACTTTCCCACGCATTGATTAAGGTTGTTGTGTTGGCTACGTTAGCGACTTGTTCAACAACGTTTAATTCACACAAGCGATTGACACGCTCTTCACCTTCTAAGTGTTCCATTTGTTCTTTATTGAAACGGTAAACATCACTGATGTGACGTAACCAGTTATCAATTAAACCGTATTGGTTTTGATCTAATGACGCGGCAACGCCACCACAGCCATAATGGCCACATACGATAACGTGCTTAACTTTTAGCACTTCAACGGCATATTGGATTACTGATAGGCAATTAAGGTCTGTATGGATTACCTGGTTGGCGATATTGCGATGTACAAACACTTCTCCTGGCATTAACCCCATTAATTGGTCAGCAGACACTCGAGAGTCAGCACAGCCAATCCATAAGTATTCAGGTGATTGTTGTTTTGATAACTTTTCAAAAAAATCTGGTTGCTCTTGTTTTATTTTTTCCGACCAGGCTTTGTTATTTTCAAATAGATTATCTAGGTTTGCCATAGTTAATATCTCCACAGTGATTTGCGCTATTGTCCAGAATTATAATGCAGCTGTAA
The DNA here is from genome assembly GCF_004752005.1 of Thalassotalea sp. HSM 43. Lineage (NCBI taxonomy): Bacteria > Pseudomonadati > Pseudomonadota > Gammaproteobacteria > Alteromonadales > Colwelliaceae > Thalassotalea > Thalassotalea sp. HSM 43. The sequence continues at coordinate 3,103,361 of NZ_CP038493.1, forward strand.
AGATGCAACTGGTCTGAGTTATAATAACCGACAGGTTTTTTGTATATTCTAATTTTCACAATTTTAGTGAGGTTTCTATGGCCACAGCATGTGCCCGACATATTTTGGTAAAAGATAAAGCAATGGCTGAAAAGCTAAAAAAACAAATCGAAAAGGGCGAAGATTTCGGTAAGTTAGCGAAAAAGCATTCAACCTGCCCATCTGGTAAGAAGGGTGGTGATTTAGGGGAGTTTCGCAAAGGCCAGATGGTAAAACCATTTGACGATGTGGTGTTTAAAAAAGAAGTGCTTAAAGTGCATGGCCCAGTGAAAACCCAGTTTGGTTTTCATCTGATTCAAACCATTTATCGCAGTTAACAGCAATTATTTGTTGCTGTTATCTTGCGCATCGAGTTGCTTGTTGCGTTCTTTAATGCGTTTAAGTTGCTCATCACTGAGATTAAATTTTTTCGCGCTTTTATAGACGACATAGATACCACTGATGATAAAGGCAATGATCAGGGTGATGATCCAAAAAGTAGACATACGTTCTCCTTGCTGTGCTTACACTATACAAAAAAAGGGAATGCAGTGCATTCCCTTTTCTATGTCGATATTAAAATGAAAACCTAAGCTAGCTCGCCGCTTTCATGTCTTTAACAAAGCGACTTAATGCGTCTAGCATCATAGGGTTGTCATCAAGGTTTTCGGCGATAATATTGACCACCGCACTGCCACTTATGGCGCCATCGGCACCATTGTTCATTGCTTCAGATACTTGCTGAGGTTTAGAAATACCAAACCCTAATACCGGTGCCGGAGCATGATATTGACGTAAGGTATCGATCAACTCTTTACCGGGCATATTGGCTTTAACTTCCGTACCGGTAACACCAGCTCGGCTTAATACATAGGTATAGCCCTTACAATGCGCGGCAACTTGCTGCAACGTCTCGTCACTGGCGTTTGGCGGGGCGATAAAGATTGGTGCAATACCATGCTTAGCAGCAGCCGTCTCAAACGGTTTACTTTCTCGCATTGGCACATCGGCGATTAATACTGAGTCGACCCCAGCGTGTTTCATATCGGCGTAAAAGCTATCAATACCGCGGGCAAAGACTAAATTAGTGTATAGAAGCAAACCTATTGGTATATGCGGTGCATAAGCGCGAACTTGTTGTAAAATATCAATACAGATATCGGTATTAATACCCGCATCAAGCGCACGCTTTGCCGCCAGCTGAATGGTTAATCCATCGGCACTTGGGTCCGAATAGGGGATACCCAGCTCCAACGCATCGGCACCGTTATCAATAAGGGTTTTAATGATGGCAATAGATTGCTCTTTATTAGGATCGCCAATAGTAACGAATGGGATAAAGGCCCCTTGTTGTTGCTGTTCAAGCTTGTCGAACATATCTTGATAGCGTTGACCTAACTGACTTACTTCAGTCATTAGCTTTTCTCCCGATAATTTTCACCAGACAAAATCCCCATAACGTGACTCAAATCTTTGTCACCTCGACCGGATAAATTAACCAATATCACCGTTTCCTGTTCGGCGCTTTCGGCTATTTTTAACGCATGCGCTAGCGCATGAGATGATTCTAAGGCTGGAATAATACCTTCATTGCGTGATAGAGCTTGAAACGCTTCTAGTGCTTCATCATCGTTAATCGGTACGTACTGGGCACGTCCTGTTTCTTTTAACATTGCATGTTGTGGTCCAACACCTGGGTAATCCAAGCCCGCAGATACCGAGTAAGACTCTTCTATCTGACCATACTTGTCTTGCATTATGTAGGTATAGGCACCGTGTAACATACCTTTGCTACCAGCAACCAGTGTGGCGCCATGATGGTGAGTCTGAACGCCTTTACCACCGGCCTCAACACCAACAAGTTTAACCTTGTCTTCATTGATAAAGTCGTGGAACATGCCAATCGCATTTGAGCCGCCACCGACACAAGCGACAACGTAATCGGGCAAACGACCTTGCTCTTGCAATATCTGTTGTTTGGCTTCGATACCGATCATCTTTTGAAATTCACGGACGATGGTTGGAAACGGATGCGGGCCTGCTGCCGTGCCAAGTAAATAGTGCGCGGTATCGTAATTTGCCGACCAATCTCGAAGCGCTTCATTAACCGCATCTTTTAAGGTGCCAGAGCCGGCTGTTACCGGGATTACTTTTGCGCCCATTAATTCCATTCGAAACACATTCGGTTGTTGACGGTCACAGTCAACTTTACCCATGTAAACGCGGCATTTTAGACCTAATAATGAGCAAGCAATTGCTGTTGCAACACCGTGTTGACCGGCGCCGGTTTCGGCGATTATTTCGGTTTTGCCCATGCGTTTTGCCAGTAGCGCCTGACCTAAAACCTGATTGGTTTTGTGCGCACCACCGTGTAATAAATCTTCTCGCTTCAAATAAATCTTCGAATTCGGGTTTTTCACCAAATTACGACACAAGGATAATGGCGTGGGTCTACCGGCAAATTTTTCCAGTAATTCATTAAATTGCTGTTGAAAATCTTCATCGGTTTGGCTGTCGACAAAAGCTCGTTCAAGTTGCTCTAGTGCGGGTACCAGTAATTCACTGACAAACATGCCGCCGAACTCGCCAAAGTAGGCATCCATGGTTTTGTCTTTCTTGTTACTTAGGTTGGTCATCGTTGGTTACCTAATAAATATTAATACTGTCTCAGCAGAGCAAAGGCCTGCTGTATTTTGTCGGCATCTTTAACACCTGGTGCCAGTTCCAAGCCGGAATTTAAATCAACACCTTGCATATCTTGATCGTTTAGCAGTCTTATCGCGCAGTTTAAATTGTCGCAATTGAGTCCACCGGCTAACAGGCATTGACTAAAGTCGTTATTGCTTGTTTGCACTATTGACCAGTCAAAAGCTTGTCCTGAACCGCCTTGTTTGTTGTCCAATAAGTACAGATCGGCACCTTGCGTAAATGGCGCTATCTCCGCGTCCACAGGCAATGCTTTAATGATGCGTATTTTATCATCAAGTCGTTGTTTTAAAGTGTTAATGTATTCGCTATCTTCGTTGCCATGCAGTTGCACTGCGTTGATGTGCAATTGTTTGCAAATGGCGGTGACATCGTCGATGTGTTGATCTTTAAACACTGCAACGTAATCGATGCCGTGTTCAAAGCGTTCGGCGACTTGTTGTTGCACGTCAATGGCTTGCTCAACAGATATATAACGAGGTGACTGTTCAACAAAGATCATTCCAGCCATCACGGCGCCGTTTTTAGCGGCAGCGATAACATCGTCAGCTCTGCTTAGGCCGCACACTTTGTTGTTGCCATAGATTAAGCGACGACAGGCAAGATCGATATCCTCTTCTGCCATTATTGAGCTACCGACTAAAAAGCCATTCGCTAACGGCGCCAGCTCTCGTACTTGTTTATTGTTGTAAATACCTGATTCAGAGATTATTAATCGGTCATCAGGGATCATCGTCGCAAGCTCAAAGGTGGTGCTTAAATCGGTACTTAAATCACGTAAATTACGATTGTTAATACCGATGAGCTTGGCATTTAAATCGATTGCGCGCTGGGTTTCTTCTACATTTGATACTTCCGTTAATATCGCCATATTGTAGTGTTCAGCGACCTTGGCCAGTGCTTTGTATTGTTGATCGTCCAATACGCTTAACATCAATAGTATGGCGTCGGCACCATAGTAACGGCCCAAATGAATCTGGTATTCATCGATAAAAAAGTCTTTATTAAGAACCGGGCATTGCACTGTTTGGCGAACTTGCTGTAAATAATCGTGTTTACCCTGAAAATATTTATAGTCGGTCAACACCGATATCGCCGCCGCATATTGTTGGTATACCGAGGCGATTTCAACGGGGTCAAAGATATCGCGAATCAACCCTTTTGATGGTGAGGCCTTTTTGCACTCAAGAATAAAACCGGCATTGTCTTGTGACAACGCCGCGTACATATCGCGATCTGTTGGCATTAAATCGTCTATAAACTCAGCCAATGGCATTTGCTGCTTTAAGGCGTCAACTTCGGTACGTTTATCGGCGACAATTTTTTCTAGTATGTTAGCCATTACTTACCTCAACCAACGCTTTAAGAGTTTTTGCGGGCAAGCCTTGGCCAATGATCTCGGTCACTTTTTCTGCCGCTTGTTGTAAATCATCGGCTTTGCCCGCTAAGTAAAGTAGGGCCGCCGCATTGATGATCACCGCTGCGGTATGAGCAGGGGCGCCATGACCTTCAAGAATGGCCATGCTATAAGTTGCGTTTTCTTCAGGTGTGCCGCCTTTGATTTGTTCTAGCGGGTGAGTGGCCAAGCCAAAATCGCTCGGTGATACGATATGTTGAGTAATTTGCGCGCCGTTGATTTCGACCACCTCCGTCTCGCCATGTATCGCCACTTCATCTAAACCACTACCATGCACGACCCATGCCCGTTCGACACCGGTTAATTGCAACGCTTTAGCCATTGGCATCAATAACGCATTATCGTATACGCCAAGCAACATCACTTTGGGAGCGGCAGGGTTGACTAATGGGCCAAGGATATTAAATAAGGTTCTAACGCCCATTGCCGCTCGTACAGGTGCGGCATGTTTAAAGCCCATGTGATAGCGCGGCGCAAACAAGAAGCAAGTACCTGCGTGCTCAATGCAATCCAGCGCTGTTGATGGTGCCATGTCCAGTTTCACACCAAACGCTTCAAGTAGGTCGGCTGAACCGGATTTGCTTGAGACACTGCGGTTACCATGTTTGGCGACATCAAGACCACAGGCGCCAGCGACCAGTGCCGCTGTGGTGGATATGTTTATGGTGTTGTGCCCATCACCGCCGGTGCCGACACAATCGACTAATTTGCGGTTGTTCTGTGGAAATGGCGTTGCTGCGGCGCGAATCGCTAACGCAGCGCCGGCAATCTCTTCTGGCGTTTCCCCTTTGATGCGCAAAGCGGTTAATACGCTGGCAAGCAAGTTAGCGTCAACGTCACCGTGAATGACCTCAGCAAAAAATTGTTGGCTTTGCTGCTGAGTTAAATCATTACCGTCGATCAATGTTTGTAAAATACTCATCATCATTCCTTGTCAGTTTGGCTTGTTAGCCGTTCTGTTGATGTTAATTCACCGGTTAAGTAGGCAAAACTTTGCGCCAATAACACACTGCCTTTTGAGGTCAGTAACGATTCCGGGTGAAATTGAAAACCAAGAACTTTGTCGTCTTGGTGCGCGAGTGCCATCACCAGCTCATTATATTCAGCGATGACCTCTAAGCTATCGGGCATTTTTGTCGCAACTAATGAATGATATCGGGCCACAGGTAACGGCGACGGTAGTCCTTTAAAAGGGCCAAAACCATCATGGACAATACTCGACGCTTTGCCGTGGACAATCTCGCCAGCACGGTCAACTTTGCCACCGTAATGCTCAACCAAGGCTTGATGACCTAGGCAAATACCTAATATGGGGTATTGTCCTCGACACAAATCGATCAATGCCATTAAGCAACCAGCGTTTTGCGGATTACCGGGGCCAGGTGACAATACCAATATGACATCGTCTGATTCTTGTTGCATTTTGTCGTAAATAAACTGCGCATCTAGGTTGTTACGATATATCACCGGCTCATAACCTAAGCGCTTAAACTCATCGACCAGGTTGTAAGTGAACGAGTCAAGATTATCGAGCATATATAATTTGGTCATTTTAAGCTCCTTGCTCGTGCACAGCGTCTACGTTGGCATTAGCGATGCGAATCGCATTTAGCACCGCTTGCGCTTTTTGTCTGGTTTCGTCGGCTTCCGCTTGGGGCTGTGAGTCATAAACGACACCTGCTCCGGCTTGCACTAAGGCGCGGCCGTTTTGGACAAAGGCAGAACGAATCACGATACACGTGTCCATTTCACCTTGGCCGGTAAGGTAACCAACGGCGCCACCATAACTGCCACGGCGTTTGCCTTCTATTTGGCGGATAAGTTTGGTTGCCATCACTTTAGGTGCGCCGGACAACGTACCCATATTCATACAGGCTTGATAGGCATGCAGGGCGTCAAGTTGCGGCTGTAAGGTGCCGACGACGCGAGACACTAAATGCATAACGTGTGAATAGCGGTCCACTTTCAATAATTCGGCGACAAAGCGCGTACCGCCTTCGCTAACTCGGGCAATATCATTGCGGGCTAAATCCACCAACATCAAATGCTCAGCTTTTTCTTTTTCATCGTTACGTAATTCCAATTCAATACGACCATCAAGATCGTCACAATAACGGCCATCGCTGCGAAAGCCGCGTGGACGAGTACCGGCAATCGGGTATAGCTCAACTTGGCGTGATTCACTGGAAAACTTTAATGCCGATTCTGGGCTGGCACCAAATAAACAATAGTCCTGATCTTTTAAGTAAAACATATAAGGGCTTGGGTTGGTTTTCTTCAACGCCTTATATGCAAGTAGTGAGTCTGGGCATGGTAAGCTAAAACCACGGGATGGCACGACCTGAAAAATATCACCGGCTCTGATGTTTTCTTTCAAGGTTTCTACTTGTTGGCAAAATTGCTCATCACCAATATCGACATCGGCGTGTTGCGTGGTTTTACGTTGCAAATCCAGATCAGCGCCGATGTAAGCTTTTTCACAACGAAACTGCAATTCTGCCAATCGTAATTTACTTTTTAAGATGTAGTCATCATGACGGCTGTCATCGGTTATCAAGCTATTGACGATGATTTCACTGCTTTGTTGTTGATGATCGATAACAATCAAAGATTCGGCAAAATAAAATACATAATCAGGGCAGCTGTTTTCTCCGTCTTGAACCGTTGGCAGGGTTTCGCTCATGGTAATTAAATCAAATGAAAAGCAACCGCCTAAAAACACCGAAAATGGGTGGTCGTCACTTTTAACTTGTTGAATTTGGCGAATAACTTGCATTGGGTTGGTGGCCAATAATCGCGACATTTCATCGAGTTGCTGGACATTGTCTGCAAATTCGACCACTAAAGTATCGTTGCTTAATTCAAGGCTTATTTGCGATTGTTGTGCCAATGTTGATTGCAAGTAGCTTAACAATAAGTGGCCTTGTTGTTGCAACGCAGTGATGGTTACTTGATTGCCATTGCATACGATTTTTAAATGCGCGTCGACAAGAATAAGAGACTTTAATGCGCGCTTATCACTTATTTCGGCCGACTCGAGCAATAGCGAATGCTCACTTTGTTGGCTGAGTTTTTGATATAGCGCTAATGGGTCTGACTGATACGGTGCAGCCAGCGTTTGCGTGCAAACTCGTAATGAGTCGCAAACCGCAGATAGATTGTTTTGTTCAGTGTTGGTATTCATGGTTTACCTTAATGTGTAATTCGAGATTATTTATCCGGCGTAAAGTGGCTGAAGCCACCAGATAAACCACGTTTTTACTTTATTTGTTAACATCTTATAGAATTCCGTTTAATTTCAGAAAGTGTCGTTTTTTATATCAAATCAGATTTACGAATATGCCCACTCGGGTGATCAGTAAGCAAATACAAAAAAGCCCGCTATAAGAGCGGGCTTTAGAAAAACTGCATGCAGCAAGACTCATAACCCACTAGTCAAGGTTATGCCACCACCAGATATTTGTCATTGTTGCTGCGTTTGTCATCATTATTTCAATTCGTTTGTTGTTCAGAGCAGCGTATTCTCGGTTAAATAGCGTACGTTGCCTGTTAATTTCAACTGTAAACACGTAAAATGCTTAGATACTTATCTTAATTGATAAACACCTAAAGTGCTTGATTATTTATAGGAAAACGTAAAACGACCATGAAGTCAATACAAAGCGCAGAAAATATGTCAGATGATTACAAATTAATACGCGTTGATTTGCATTCGCATACAACCTGCTCTGATGGACGTTTAACACCCGCTGAACTTGTCGAGCGCGCGACGACCTTCCAAATCGAGCAATTGGCCATCACCGATCATGATACCGTACAGGCATTTGCGCTAGCGCAAGATTATATCGAGCAAAAAGGATTAAAGTTGCGCCTGATCAGTGGTATTGAAATATCAACGATGTGGCAAAATTTTGAAATTCACATTGTTGGCCTTAATGTTGATACCCAACATCCGGCATTAACCGCTTTGATTGAACAACAGCAACAAGCTCGCGAACAAAGGGCGACGTTAATGGCTGAAAAACTGGCTAAGGCTGGCTTTGCTGATTGCTACCAACAAGCGAAGCAATACGCAGGAGATGGCACCATAACGCGGGCTCACTTTGCGCGGGTGCTGTTTGATCGCGGCGATGTCAGCACCATGCAAAAGGCATTTGATAAATATATCGGTAAAGGTCAACGCGCGTTTGTTAAGCCTCTGTGGTGTTCAATAGAACAAGCAATCGAAGTGATTAATCTCGCTGGTGGTCATAGCGTTATTGCGCATCCAATGAAATATAGCTTATCAACCAAGTGGTTACGTCGACTAATTGTTGATTTTAAAGCCGCAAATGGCGATGCTATGGAAGTGGCTTCGCCACAAATGAATGAGCAGCAACGTCAGTTGTTGGTCACACTCTGTAATGAGTATGGACTAGAAGCGTCTGTAGGTTCCGATTTTCATTACCCTAACCGATGGAGTGAGTTAGGGCGTAATCTGCAGTTAAAAAGTGATGTGAGCGGTATCTGGCGTCACTGGAATTAAGGAAATTTAATGAGTCAGTTTTTTTACATGCACCCTGATAATCCGCAGGTACGACTAATACGTCAAGCGGTGGCAATTATTCAGCAAGGTGGCGTAATCGTTTACCCTACAGATTCTGGCTATGCGTTGGGTTGCCACATTGGTGATAAAAAGGCCTTAGATCGCATTTGCCGCATTCGCGACATCAGCCGTGAACATAATTTTACCCTAGTGTGTCGCGACTTATCCCAGTTGGCGGAATACGCACGAGTCGATAACGCTAACTTTCGCATATTGAAAAACAATACCCCTGGTCCATATACCTTTATTTTTAAGGGCACCAAAGAAGTACCAAGGCGTTTACTTAATGCCAAAAAGAAAACCATCGGTATTCGCATACCGGAAAATAAAATCGCCCAAGACTTACTGGAAGAGCTTGGTGAGCCTTTGATGTCGACGACATTGATCTTGCCCGGTAATGAAATGGCTGAATTTGACCCTGAGCTTATCCGCGATAACTTAGAGCGACATGTCGATTTGATCCTTAACGGTGGTTATCTCGGTGAGAAACCGACAACGGTAATCGACTTTACTGAAGACTACCCGATAATTTTACGTGTTGGTGAAGGGGATCCTGAGCCATTTGGCTGATCGTCATTAACTATGGATAAGACCTCGGTAGCACTAGATAATAACAAAGGTGAAATGCTGCAACAGTTGTTGCCGTTGGCTGTGGTACATGGCGAAGCCGTTGTCGAGAAACCGCAAGACCTATTCATTCCGCCGGATGCCTTGGAAATTATTTTAGAAGCATTTGAAGGGCCATTGGATCTGCTGTTGTATCTGATCCGCAAACAAAAGTTCGATATTGTTGAGCTGCCAATAGCCGAAATTACTCGCCAATACATGGACTACGTTGAGCTCATGAAAGACTTAAAGCTTGAATTGGCGGCTGAGTATTTGGTGATGGCGGCGATTTTGGCAGAAATTAAATCGCGATTATTGTTACCAAAAACAGATATCGAAGACGAAGATGATGATCCCCGTGCTGAACTGATACGACGCTTGCAGGAATACGAGGTGATTAAGCAGGCCGCTGAACAAATGGATTTACTGCCGCGAATGGAACGTGATCACTTTGAAGCCAGTGCCAAGTTACCTGAGGGCTTTAAACCAAGATTGGTGGAAGCTGACGTCGATTTACAAGAATTGGTATTGGCGATGCAAGGGGTGATAAAACGCGCCGCGGCATTCGAACATCACCATATCGAACGGGAAAGTCTATCGACTCGCGAACGAATGAGTCTGATCCTAGCCAGTCTTGATAGACAGCGCTACAGCGAATTCAGTCAATTGTTTCAGCCAGAAGAAGGCAAGGCCGGCGTTGTAGTAACATTTTTGGCGATTTTAGAATTGATAAAAGAATCTATGATTGAATGCATTCAAGCCAATGCCTTTGGTCAGATACAGGTGCGTTTAAGGTAATAACAATAATGGCAAAAATTGAAGATGAATTTTTAAAATCTGTGGTTGAGTCGATGTTATTCGTCTCGGCAGTACCGTTATCGATTAAAACCATGCAAGAAACCTTGCAACAACAAGCCAGTATTTCAAAAAAACGGCTGCAAACTATTTTACAACAGCTGCAAAACGATTATGATGCACGCGCAATTGAATTGGTCGAAGTTGCCTCTGGCTATAGATTCCAAGCTAGGCAGCAATTTAGTGACTATATCGCTTTGCTTTATAAAGAAAAAGCACCGAAATATTCACGCGCCTTACTAGAAACTCTGGCGTTAATTGCGTATCGACAACCGATTACACGAGGCGAAATAGAAGATATTCGCGGAGTATCGGTAAGTAGTTATATAATTAGAACGTTACAAGAACGAGATTGGATACGCGTGGTTGGCCATAAAGAGGTCCCAGGGCGCCCAGCATTATTTGCTACGACCAAAGAGTTTCTGGATTATTTTTCCTTAAAATCACTGCAACAATTACCGCCATTGTTGGATATTAGCGACATCGACGTCGATGATAAGCAATCGCAAGCAGTGACAGAGGACGCATAACTTGCCGCGAAGGCAACGCACATGAATGAGAAGATTAAATGTCTGAAAAATTACAAAAGGTGCTGGCACGCGCTGGTAAAGGTTCACGCCGTGAAATGGAAGGTGTTATCAGCCAAGGCCGAGTCAGTGTCGATGGTAAGGTCGCGTATTTAGGCGATCGAGTTGATGGTACTGAGCAAATACGTATTGATGGTCACGCCGTTAAAATTGCCGATGCCGAAAGCCAACCTTGTCGAGTATTAGTGTACAACAAACCCGAAGGGGAAATGTGTACTCGTAAGGATCCTGAAGGTCGTCCAACTGTCTTTGATCGTTTGCCGAAAATTGATGGCAGTCGTTGGGTTGCCGTCGGTCGCTTGGATATCAACACCTCAGGTATGTTGATTTTCACTAATGATGGCGAATTGGCGAATCGATTGATGCACCCATCCCATGAAGTCGAGCGTGAATACGCGGTTCGTGTCTTTGGTGAAATAGACGAAGCCATGTTGCAACGTCTGCGTCATGGCGTAAAGCTTGAAGATGGCATGGCTAAGTTTAACAAAATCACCTACAAAGGTGGTGAAGGTCGTAATCATTGGTTCCATGTTGTGCTTACCGAAGGACGTAACCGTGAAGTACGTCGTCTTTGGGAAAGCCAAGATGTACAAGTCAGCCGTCTGATTCGAGTTCGCTACGGTGATTTGCAAATGGATCGTCGCTTACCTATGGGCGGTTGGGTTGAATTAGGCCTCAAAGACGTCAACTACTATCGCAAATTGGTTTCATTAACAGTGGAAACTCAATCGAAAGTGGCGGTAGATGAAAAACGCATTGACCACAATAAGAGCCGAAAAATTCGTAAGAACGTCAAAAAACATCAACAACGTCGTGCACAAAGTCAGACACAATCACGACGCAAACGCAGATAATATCTGTAACAAATTGATTTATATCACAGTTAAAAGCGTACCTAAGCAGTACGCTTTTTTTATGTCTGGCTTATGGTGTTCGCTTTAATTTGATCTTGTCGCGGTAATATTTGATTACACTGACTTTGCTTCTTGGCTGATAATTTGCCACAGTTGGCATCATATTATCCCTTTAACCTACGAGAGCGTCACCATGAAAGTGTTTGCCCTTCAACTCATTCAGGCGGTCATTCTGAGCATGGCAATGTTATCTAATGCACTGATGGCAGCCTCGCCGCAGCCAGCAGTAAATCAACATCAAAATCAACAGCAACCTCAACACCAGCAACAAACTTTTGTTGTCGTGCACGGTGCGACCGGTGGTGGTTGGGATTGGAAACAGGTGGCCAAGCAATTACGGGCAAAAGGCCATGACGTGTATCGCGTCACCTTAACCGGCTTAGGCGAGCGCTACCATTTAGCCAATGACTCAGTCAATTTGACCACCCACATAAATGATGTGGTAAATACAATTACCTTTGAACAGCTCGACAAGGTTGTTCTCGTCGGCCACAGCTACGGTGGCATGGTGATCAGTGGCGTGATGAATGAAATACCTGACAAAGTCAGCCACGCGATATTTCTTGATGCCTTGGTGCCGGCGCATGGAATGAATGCGTTGCAAATTTTGTCGATGAAATATGAAGACTTGCCGATTAAAGATGGTTTAACCTATTTTCCTTGGTTATCTGCTGATGCGCCGTATCCAAAAGACGTACCGCACCCCGCTAAAACATTATCGCAGCCGGTAACATTCAATAATCCTAAACTGGCTGATATCAACACTAGCTATATTGGCTTTGTGCCTCAAGGCAATTCGGTAACCGAGCGCAAACGTAATGATAAATCATGGCAGCTCGCAGAAAAGCGTGGCTGGACCATTCGTGTGTTTGCTGGCGATCATGTGGTTTATCGCATCAAGCCTGAGCAAATGGCGCAGCTGTTGATTGACAGCCTTAGCGATCGCAATACCAGCCCGAACAAATAACCATAAATAAACACAAATAACGATCGATAACGTAGACTAATCTTGTTGATGTTGCTCTTGTGGTGACTGATCTTTTGCCACTGGGGCAGGAGTGATTCGATAGGCGGCTTGGATAAATAACAGATGTTGTAGGTGACGCTTATTTTGGCGTTGCTGTATCCAGTCACTGGTAATAATATCGCGCTGTAACGCCGCTTCTAATACCCGTACTGGATATTGGCCATAGTAATGACAGCTCGCCTCGATGTGGCAGTCGTTATTAGGATATTGCTGGCAACGTTGCTCAACCAATTCTTGTTGTACATGGCTAAGCAATTGTGGCTTGATATCGGTCATCAGCCAGTCGATAAATCGGTTATAGCGCTTTGCTTGAACCAGTCGCCAACTCATCCAAACCAATAATGCCAACGCCAGTAACGGTAAAATCAAGTCCATTCATATCACTCATTAATATTGAGCTAAGCAGTATACGTTGCTTACGGCTTAAAATCAGCCCCTTCATGCATCAGCAATTTCGCTTTTATACCCATTCCGCCGGCATAACCGGTTAGCTTTTTATTGCTGCCGATAACTCGATGGCAGGGCACAATAATGGCGATTTTATTATTACCGTTGGCGCTGCCTACCGCGCGCACCGCTTTTGGGTTGGCAATCGCATCGGCAAGCTGGCCATAACTGCAGGTGGCGCCAAATTGTATCTTGGTAAGCGCATGCCATACATTTTGTTGAAATGCCGTGCCCGCTTGCGCGAGTGGCAGATCAAATAAGCGACGTTTGCCTTGGAAATATTCATCTAGTTGCTGCACAGCATTCGCTAAATGTTTTGGTGCGTCATCGTTTGCCAACTGATAATCAGCTGTCAACTTAACCGCAGCGGCGCCTTGTTGAAACGCAACTTCGACAATGCCGTGCTCATTAGCGACAACGATAACCTCACCGCATGGGCTTTGTATGATTTGATAGTAGAGCATGTTATTCCTGTTTCGCTGACAACCTAAGTGGGTTGATTTCTATCGCTATTAACCTATTGGTTTGTGTGTCTATTAATGTGCTAGCGAGTGCCATAAATAAATGGCTGCATAGGCACGCCAAGGACGCCATGCCTCGGCTTTTTGCAATATCTGTTTTGGCTTTAACTCGCCGCCTAAGGCTTTTATGATGCCTAAATCGGCCGCAGGGAACGCATCATTCATACTCAAGCCGCGCATCGCCAGATAATTTGCAGTCCAAGGGCCAATACCTTTTAATTCACATAACTGTCGTTCTAACTGCTCCGCAGACTGAGGTGCCACAAATAAGCGTTTATTATCCCGATAAAAGCTCACCCAACGCTGCAATGTTGCCATTCGCGTCGTGGTAATGCCCATATCATTAAATTCAGCATCGGCTAAGGCAGTCGGGCTTGGGAAGTAATGGCTAAGCCCTGTGGGTGAAGACTCAGAAGCGGTAAATGCTTGACCATATCGCTCGTTGATACGACTGGCAAGTGTGGTCGCAGCTTTCACTGTGATTTGCTGCCCCAGTATGGCGCGAATTGAAAACTCAAATACATCGAAACAACCTGGCAGACGCAAGCCAGGGCAATCGCTAATCACCTGAGCAAGTTGTCTGTCCTGGCCTAAATGCTCATTAACGGTATCAATATCGCAATCAAGATCGAACATCACTCTGATGCGTTTGAGTACTTGGCCTAAATACTGATAATCACTGAGTTGCAAATCTACTTGCAAATAATCCTGATCATGAAAACTGACTTTAAACCAACCGTGGCAAACACGTTGTTCATGGTCATCAAATAATTGCAGGGTACGGTGATAGGCATCATCAATCAACTCGACGCCGGGAATGATACGGGCTTTAAAGAAATTAAGCATCAAAGGCCAATTGTACTGGCCTTGATAGGCAAGCTTTATCGAGTACACATCATTACCACTCGCTTTGCCTTGTTTGCGAACTTGCGTAGGGCTGAGTTGATAATGCTGTTTAACGTTGTCATTAAAGCTGCGCAATGAACCAAAACCGGCGATAGTGGCTATATCACTTATCGCCAATCCCGTGTGCAATAACAAGGTGCGCGCGGTGATCAGTCGTTGGTGATTGATAAATTGCTTTGGTGAAACGGAAAGATTTTGTTCAAATAAACGTTGCAGTTGGCGTTCACTCAAACTCATTGTCTTGGCGAGCTGTGCGACGGTTAAATTCGGCTGTACTCGCAATAACTCAATGGCTTGTTCAATATGACTTGGCAATGGTTGATTCGGTGCAAGTTCTGGTCGACATCGTTTGCAGGCATTAAAGCCATTCACCTCAGCTTGTACGGCAGTATGGAAATAGCGCACATTTTGTTCGAGCGCTGGGCCTGCTGGACATGTCGGTCGGCAGTATATGCCGGTGGTGATCACGGCGGTGTAAAACTTGCCATCAAAGCGACGATCTTTTGATAATCGTGCTTGTTGGCAGATGTTGCGATCAAGTTGCATGCTCGAGCCTTTATTAATGATATTGACTCGATCATAAATCAATTACGTTGGCCATGCTCGCGAAAATGCGACATTAGCTGTAATTAATTGCTATTCGTTGAGAAGACTTTATGTGGTGCTGAATTGGGTTTTGATAAGCTTTTGATTCGTGCTTGATTCGTGTTTCGTCAACACTAATCAAGCGCCCACTCAATGTATGAGCAGAGCGCTTGTTTTGCGATTACCAACTGCGCACCCATGCGGTATCGATATGCACGAACCCTGAGCCTGGATAGTAACCAACGCCACCTAGTTTTAATGCCTTAGCGGCATCTCGTACTCGGCTTAGTTCGATGCCAGGAATGGCAAAATCAATGGCTTTGCCTTTCATATGAAAGCTTTTCTTCGCAACACCACCGCTGCGCTTGGCAAGCATGGCATTGGTTTTTGGCGAACGGTAACCGGAAATAATATGGATTTCTTTATCCGTGGCTAAATACTCTTGTATCTTGTGCAAGAATTCAAACAACTTAGGATCCATTCTGGCACTTTCATCTTGACGGTGATCACGCAAATTATGATTGAAGGCGGTCATCACATCACTCTGATAACTGCCATTAGCATAAAAAATGCCTTGCACACGTTCGCCGGTATGACGGTTGTATAAAGACAAACGTTTAACTTCATTGGTTACCGGTAACGATGCATAGGCTTTACCTGAAAACAAAGGTACCGTAGCACCAAGGGCAATCATGCCACTGGCTTTCTTAAAAAATTGACGACGTTGTGAACAAACTAAGCTCATACTACCTCTCAGTTCTATAGCGCATTATTATGTGTTTAAATTTTCGGCTAGATTAAGCAAAGGCTGAGATAAAAGCAATAGTGTAATCTTTGTACAGTAAAGTGTTACCAAAGGTAATCAAGGCTAACTTATTACCCTACTTAACAATTTTAGCTATTGATAGATACCGAATAAATTGTACCAATATTGTATCAGCAGCCAAAAAGCGCTATTAAATGCGACACTATAAGCTGTTAAACGCCGCCTTAAAGGGCGATTACAGTCGGATATTCAGCCTGTAAAGGGGGCGCTCGACTGGAGCTTACGGGCGGTTTAAGTAGGCTCTGAGTCTGGCTTGTCAGCACCCAGTTTGTGGATATAAACGTCTTGTTGTGGGTATGGAATGGTTATACCTTCTTCATCGAATCGTAGCTTCACCGCTTTGGTGATATCCCAATAGACATCCCAATAGTTATCGGTTTTGACCCAAGGTCTGACGATAAAATCAACCGAAGAGGTATTGAGAACGTGTAACTTAATTAACGCTTCCGGCATTCTTAAGGTGTCAGGGTGATTGGTTACAATCTCGGTTAAAATTTTCTCGGCATGCAATACATCATCGTCATAACCAATGCCAAACACCATGTCGACTCTGCGAATGCGCTCATGGGTTACATTCTTAATCACATCGCCCCAAATTTTACTGTTAGGGATCATTATCACCTGATTATCAAACGTACGAATGGTGGTGTTTACTAAACTCATATGACTGACTTTACCATCAACACCACCGGCAAATACAAAGTCACCAACATCAAATGGCTTGTATATCAGTAGCATCATGCCGGATGCCAAGTTCGATAAGGTATCTTGTAAGGCAAAACCAATAATAATACTGGCAATACCAAAACCGGCGAGCACCGGTGTCATGTCTAAACCTAATTGCGATAAACCAAACAATATACCGATCAACATGACGATTTTACCTGACATGGATACGATGAAGTCTTTCATCAATGTCGATACTTTTAGCTGGGTGCTGTCGGTCGCGCGACGAACCACAATGGCGGCCAATTTTGATAATTTTCTGGCGACAAAAAGAATCAGTACAAACATCAGCAATTTAAATAAGTAAGCCATGCCATTATTGACCAACCAGTCCACGGTTGAATTGAGGAGGCTTTTCAGTAACGAAAACAATACTTCTAGATTTAATAACTCGTAAGTAAATTCGCCAGTCGTTTCAAAAACCAATTGTTGATATTCGCTGGTCTCAATCTGTAAATCATCGGCAATGTCGATAATCGCTTGCATACCGCTAATGGCGATGCCTAGCCGTTGGGCAATGATAAGCTCGGCAACTTGTAATTTAGCTTTTTCTGAATCCGGGCTAACCGATATTTGTTCGTCGATAATAGCTTGCTGGCGGTTGTAGTAATTTATCGACGCCGATAATAGTCTTAAGCGCTGTGTTACGTCGGCCTGTAACACTTTTTGCTCGCTTTCAATAGATTGGCCAAGTTTGTTCAGCCAGTTAAGGTTTTCTATTCGCCATTTGTATATCAAGTCAAGATAGGAGTTCAATTCACGAAAATAATTAAGGATAACCAGCTTTTGTTCTGGCGTTTGCGTCGACAGTTCCTCTGTTAATGCTTCGAGTCGGCTGTTAAGAAAGTCTGAGGCGTTTTTGGCATAGCCAATTTGACCATCGATAAGGCCTTTAGCAAGCTGAGTATCGACGTTTTTATTGTCGATGGCATTATCGATGTCTCGGCGCAGCTCAATGTTTTTGTAAAATAACTGCAATTGTATCGCACCGGAGTCTTCACCTTTGGCATCTTCTAGGGTCTTGACCAATGCTTTGATTTCGGCATTTATGGTGTCTATTTTTTGCGAGAGTTTTTGGCTTTCACTCAGTTCTTTGTCGGACTTTTTATTGGCCTCGCTTGTGTCTTGCTTTGATGTAGATTGAGGTGCGGACTTTGCCGTTTGTTGCGCTTGCTCATTTGGTTCGGAGCTTGCAGCAATAGCCGTCGATGAAAACGAACAGATCAGTGCCAACAAGGTGAGGAAAATAATCGGCAGCGTTCTATTCATGTGATCTCGTCTATTATTGTTGCGCTATGACGTTAACTGTCAGCAGGAAGGCGTTATCCCTAGTAAAGAGTCTAGAACAATATAGATATTTTGCTGATTCCTTCACTAATTCATTGATTTTTAGACATTAAAAAAGCAGTCACTGTGACTGCTTTTCGTTTGAATTGCGCATGGCCGTTATAAAATAACTGAGCCGAGGTCGTTAGATCTCGATAACCACTTTGCCCATGCCTTTGCCACTGGTTAATCTATCTTGTGCTGCACCGGCTTGTTCTAATGTGTAGCGCTGCTCATCGACAATCACCTGCATATGACCTGCATCAATAATCTCTGCCAGTTTCGTCAAAATAGCGCCATGCTCTGCACGTTTATGATTATGAATCATAGGGATCAACATAAACACCACGTGCAATGACAATCCTTTCATGTGTGCCAGACTCAAATCTAATTCTAATAAAGATACCGTAGTGGCTATCTGGGCATTAAGTGCAGCAGCGTCAAATGAGTTCAACAGGTTAGCGCCGCCGACAGAATCAAAAATTGCATCAAAGCCATGGCCATTGGTATGTTTTTCGACATAGTCGGTAACGGTTTCATCACGGTAGTTGATGCCTGTTGCACCAAGTGTTTCGATCAGTTTGAGCTGGGTATCACCACCACCGGTTGAGTACACATCGGCACCTAGGTATTTTGCTATTTGCAACGCGATATGGCCTACACCACCCGCACCACCATGAACCAACACCTTTTGTCCAGCACTGACATTTGCGCGACTGAGGCCCTCATAGGCGGTAATGCCCACTAGTGGCATTGCAGCGGCTTCTCGCATAGAGAGACTTTTCGGTTTATGAGCAATTAAATCGGCATCTGCCAACATATATTCCGCCATGGCACCGGGCAAATCCGCAAGCCCGCCAGCACAACCATAGACCTCATCGCCAACCGCAAAATTATCAACACCATCGCCTACTGCGGTAACTGTGCCGGCAAAATCCATACCCAATACCGCGGGCAGGGCGGGAGAAAATGGCAAATCACTGCCCATTTGACGAATCATATTATCGACGGTGTTAACACTGGTCGCAGCAACATTGACCAGTACATGTCCTGATTTTACTTGTGGTGTTGCCAGTTCGGCCGATTCGAATACATCACTTTCACCAAACTGGCGAATAACCATAGCTCTCATTTATTTATCCCCTTAATTGAAACTAGGATTGCAGTATAGTTTTTATCTGTTATTTTTATAATTGGTGTATTTGAAGAATCAGTTTTTAGATTTTATTGATAATGAATATTGAGCATTTAAAGTTATTCATCCGCGTTGCCAGTTTGAATAATATTAGTTTGGCAGGTAAAGAGCTTAGTTTATCGCCTGCGGTAGCCAGTACCTATTTGAATAAGCTTGAGCAAAGCTTGGGGATCAAGCTAATCCATCGCACCACAAGACAAGTTTCTTTAACAGAAGAAGGCAAGACTTTCTTGCCACATGCAGAAGAAGTGGTTGAGGCGGTGCGTGGTGCTCGTGCCTCGGTAGGATCTGCGAAGGACTCGCCGCAAGGCACTTTGCGAGTTACTGCGTCGGCATCGTTTGCGCGAATGCATTTGATCCCAGCGTTAAAGGGCTTTATGCAGCTGCACCCAGATCTCATAATTGATATTCGTATGAGTGACAGCATCATTGATATGGTCGAAGGTGGTTTTGATGTGGCAATTCGTAATGCCAATCTTGATGACTCGTCATTTAATGCGAAAAAATTAGCAAGCGATACGCGAATATTGTGTGCCTCGCCGGACTATATCGCCGAGTTTGGCGAACCGCAAACTCCACAGCAATTAACGCAACACCAATGTATCAATTTGGCGGGGATCCATCATTGGGATTTCGTTACGCCGCAGGGGACAAAACGTTTTAAACACAGTGGCGCCTTGCGCATCGATAACGGTGAGGCGATACGAGATGCGTGTGAACAAGGCATCGGCATTACCATTTGTTCAAAATGGTGTGCTTATCAGCAATTACGCTCTGGCACCTTGGTACAGGTGTTAAAAGACTACCCGTTAGTCAATGACACGGCAATTTGGGCTTTGTATCCAAGCAGTCGTTTATTGGCCCCCAAAGTCAGAGTCTTTGTCGACTATTTGAGTGACCATTACACAAGCCAACCGTATTGGCAATAAACGCCTGTGTTCAAGCTAGCTAAATAAGCTTTAGCTGACTTGCTTGCTGATCACGATATTGAGTCGCTTGGCAAGTCGCTGCAAATTCGCTCTATCAATCTGCAAACGTTTTGCTGCTTTACTCCAGTTACCTTGCTCTTGCTCTAACACCTGCTTAATAAGTTGTCGCTGGTAGCCATCAAGGTGTTGTTTTAGGTTTATCGACTCAGTGGCAGGGTTAGGTGCCGAGTCGATGACCGTATTTTGCGAAACAGTATTTTGCGCAACGGTATTGCCCGCGACATTGAGCAACTGTTGGCAATCAGTGCTTATGATGGTGGTTATCTTGCCGGTTGCACGAGCACTGGCTGATAAGGCAGCACGATTAATGAAATGCTCCAGTTCGCGAATATTACCTGGCCAGTCGTAATTGCCCATCATGGCAATAACCTCGCTATCAATGCGCAGTTGGTTGATGCCAAGTTTGCGCTTGAGTGACTCAATAAAGTAACCCGCCAGTAAATCAATATCCGATAACCTGTGCTGCAATGCCGGAACGTGGATCGGATAAACGTTCAATCGGTGAAACAAGTCGCTTCTAAAGCGGCCGTGTTCGACTTCGGTTTTCAAATCACGGTTAGTGGCGGCGATAACTCTTACATCAACATTGATGATGCTGTCCTGTCCAACCTTTTGAATTTCATTGCTTTGCAATGCACGCAGTAATTTGCTCTGTGCCGCCAGAGGTAATTCGCCTACTTCATCAAGAAATAAGGTACCGCCATCGGCGACCACAAATTTACCGGCACGATCTTTATCAGCACCAGTAAATGCGCCTTTGACGTGACCGAATAATTCACTTTCAATAAGATTTTCTGGTAGTGCGGCACAATTAACGTACACCATGGTGTGCTCGGCTCGTTTTGACTGCAAATGAATATTGTGTGCAACCAGCTCCTTACCCGTACCACTTGCCCCTTCAATTAACACCGAAAAATCAGACGGCGCGACAAGTTGTATTTCCTGTTTCAATTTAACCATTGCTTCGCTGTTACCAATCAGCTCATATTGATGTTTGGCGTCATTGTGTACGTTGAGTTCAGCCATGACTTGTTGTGAGTGCTGGTATCTGCTTTCAAGCAATTCAATATTCAAGGCATTATTGAGACTGACCGCTGCCATAATCGCGATGATTTCCAACGTGCGTTCTGGAATGTCATCAAATACATTCGGCGTTAACGAGTCTAGGGTTAATACGCCAATCAGACGTTCATTAAAGCTCAGTGGAATACCCATACATGCATGCACGGGTAAGTCGCCATCGCGATCGAGTAACAAGCCATCATATGGGTCTGGTAGAGGGCAATCGCGGCTAAATCGAACCACTTTATCTGACTGGCTGATTTGTTGCAGGCGAGGGTGCTCCGAGGTTAGAAAGCGCCTGCCCAACACATCTTTACTCAAACCTTGCTGTGCTAACGGCACTAACACCTCTCCCTTAACCGCCAGTAGTGCGACGGCTTCACAGGCGATGACTTTACGTATGGTGCTAAGCAGTTGATCAAAGCGATCTTTGGCATCTAGGCTGCGTGCCAAGTCCAATGACAGTTCAAGTAATGCGGTTTGCGATATATGCATAGAACACTAATGTGAGTCGTTTTTATATATTGTAGTCAAAATGACTCAAAAATACAGTGTGTCATTTTGACACTTTTTGAGCTGTAGTGACGATTAAAATGACAGATTTTTTTGTAAGTTGTTGTAATGTAATGGTTTGTACATGTTGGCACAGTAGTTGTAATACATTAATTAAAGCAGTCATTGCATTAGTCATAATCCAAGCACCACAAATATAAAACCTAAAGGCCATAATATGTACGCACAATTTTTCAACAGCTCAGATTTTTCATTTACCGCAAACCAAGCGAATTATCAAAATTGTATAATTGGTGGTAACTGGTTAATGCTAGTGTCGCTGGTGATCACCTTGGCCTGTTTATTTATCTCTTATGGTGTTGATCAATATTTTTCCATTGCCTCGCAAGTAGCAGCCCATATCAGCACGGTATTGTTCGCCGGGTTATTTAAGATTGGTTATGTCATCCGTTGTGTTGGCGTTCACGGATTAGGCTACAAAGTATTTTAAGTCAGACACGAGGCCTTTTTGCAAGTAGGTTTTCAAGCAAGTTTTCAAGCAAGTTTTTAGCTCAATCATTGAGCCTAAAACATCATTTTATTGTATTAAATGTTACGTCAGCGCCAACATATCGCCAGTTAGCAATATACTGTGTAATGTATCGACCAAGACCTAACACACCTTATCGAATAAAAATCAGGAGAGTGTTTCGATGTTAACAACCCAAGATATCCGTATTGTAAAGAGCACGGTGCCATTATTAGAAGCGGGCGGAACCGCGATTACCGACCATTTTTACCAACGTATGTTCAACCATAATCCTGAACTGCAAGATATCTTTAACATGAGTAACCAGCATACCGGTCGGCAAAAGCTCGCCTTGTTTGAAGCGATCGCTGCTTACGCTAAAAACATTGATAATATCGCGGTGCTAAAACATGCGGTTGAGCGCATTGCAAACAAGCACACCAGTTTTCACATTCAACCGAAAGATTATGACATTGTTGGTCATCATTTAATTGAAACCCTGCGTGAACTGTTGCCAGAGCAATTTACCGAGGAAGTGGAATCCGCTTGGACCAAGGCATACGGTGTGCTAGCCAATGTGTTTATTGATCGAGAAGAGCAGCTATACCAAGACAGGGAAAACAGCAAAGGCGGCTGGCGTGGCAAACGCGCATTCGCGGTGGTGGACAAGATACAAGAATCAGAGCTGGTAACCAGCTTTGTATTTGAGCCGGTAGATCAACAAGCGGTCATGGACTATCAGCCAGGGCAATATATTGGTATCGAACTCAAACCTAACACGTCTAACCATATTGAAATACGTCAATATTCGCTATCGACAGCGGCAAATGGCAAACAATACCGCATTTCAGTGAAGCGTGAACAAGGTCAGATTCAAGGCTTAATGTCTAACTATTTGCATGATCATATTCAGGTTGGCGATTTGCTTGATTTACATCCGCCAGCAGGCGACTTCTTTTTCATCGACAAACAACAACCGGTGGTGTTGATTTCTGCTGGCGTTGGTGTGACGCCAATGCAGGCGATGTTAGATACCTTGGCAGCACAAGGTTATCAGCAACAAGTGAGCTATTTACATGCGTGTGAAAATGCCCAACAACATTCCTTTAACAGCCATACACAATCGATTTGTCAGCAGCATGGCTGGCAACATTTCACTTGGTATAACCAAGATGTGCCAGCAGGCGACACGTTAGGCGAGAATATCGCTACTGGATTTATGGACTTTAGCCAAGTCAGCTTACCGTTGAGCCAGGGCGATTTTTACCTATGTGGTCCACTTGGGTTTATGGAGTTTGCGAAACAGCAATTATTAAACCTAGGCGTAAGCGAAGAGCGGATTCATTATGAGGTTTTTGGCCCTCACGCTAACTTATAATACGGTTAATAGCGATTGGTTTTATAGCGCGCCATTATCTTGCATAAGCTGGTAAATGGCGTTCGCTAATGCTTGATAACCTTGTTTATTAAAGTGCACCGAATCGGATTTCATATCGGTATCGGTCATTAAATCGCGAATTATTTCGCCGTCGTAGGTTAACTGATATTGTTCGGCTAACTCACCATATAACGGTGCCGATTTAGAAAATAGTTTTTTAAGCGGCACACCTACCAAAATCACATCGATATTTTTGGCCTGAGCCATTTCAATCATTGCCGCAAGGTTTTGCTTGGTTTGCTTTAGGTTTTTATTGCGCAATATATCATTGCCACCTTCAATCAGCACTAACACATCAACCGCGTGTGATTGCAATAAACTGGGCAATCGTGCCACGCCTTGCTCGGTTAATTCGCCAGACACACCGGCATTAATCACGTCTCGGCCGGTTAATTCACTTAATACCGATGGATAACTGTATTGCGTCTTAACGCCTACACCTGACGTTAAGCTATCGCCAAAAGCTAAGATGGTTGCGCCATAACCAAGCGGCTTTAGACGAGCATCACTGCAAGCGCTTACAACAAACAGAATTAATAGAATAAATACTTTACTGTACTTTTGTGCAATATTAGTCATTTTTTCAACAGAAAACACTTTACAATCAATTAACATTTCTGGATTATAAGCCTATAAGAGTGGCAAAAACAACAATTCAAAATGCTTACTCAAGTGTATAAAAATAATAAAATTTTCAACAACAATAAAAAATAATTTCTGGGGAATTATCGTGTCTGTGAAAACTAAATCCGCAGCAGGCAATGCACTATTTAGAAAATCAGTGCTTGCCAATACAGTCGCTGCCGCCATGGTGTTGTCATCGTCTCAAGCTATCGCTCAAGAGCAAACGGAAGAAGAGGCTATAGATGATGTTATCGTCGTTACCGCACAAAAACGTTCGCAAAATGTGATGAAGGTACCTGTTACCGTAGACACGGTATCGGCGGAAACCATTAAAGAGTCCGGCTCTATCTTATTAAGTGATGTTGATAAGTTTATTCCGGGTTTTGATTTTTCAGACGGTAATATGACCCAGGCTGGTGTAACCATGCGTGGTGTCTCCAGCCCGAACATCAGTGTTGGTGGTGATCCATCATCAGCAACATTCTTCGATAACGTCTACATGCCACGTGCAGCGCAAAACGTATTGTTTTCAGATATGCAACGCATTGAAGTACTAAAAGGTCCTCAAGGTACGTTATTTGGTAAAAATGCGGCGATGGGTGTGGTTAACATGGTGCCTAATGCACCTCAGGAAGAGTTCGATGCATTCGTAAAAGGCACGTTCGGTACCGACAATCTGATGCGATTGGAAGGTATGGTGAACTTTTCACTAACCGATAATATCTATCTTCGCGCCAATGTTCTAACCAACGAGCAAGACGGCTTTATTGATAATATTACCCGCGCCGACTGGAACGAAGGCACTAAAACTTGGGATTTAGGCGCTCGCGACCATAATGCTGCTCGTGTGGCGATAAAGTGGGATGTCTCAGACCGAACCAATGTACAAGTTTCATATGATTGGGATGAGTTAGAGCAAGCGCCACCAATGGCGGTTGGTTTTAGTGAGTATGCTTATAAAGGCGGCTCTGACCCATTTGGTTCGAAACAAGAAAACGATGTACGTAAAGGTGTTGAGAGCCGTGATATGTACGCCGTAACGTTCAAATTAAACCACGAGTTTAACGACGAGTGGTCAATGATGTTTGTATCAAGTTATCGCGATTGGGATACGGTTAACCGTGAAGATGAAGACGGTACCGCGAACATCACCCGTTACCTTGATACCTCAAATAATGAAGACTCAGACATCTTCTATAACGAGTTGCAAATCAACTACAACACCGACCGTTTAAATTACGTTGGCGGTATCACCTACTCGAAAGAGGACGTATTTCAAGAGACTGAAATCTTCCTAACAACCGATACCGTTGCTCGCCTTGTCACTGGCGAATTGAATGGTCAGGTACGTGGCGAAGTGGGTAATCAAGTTGAGCAAACTTTAATAGATCAAGGTTTAGTCGATGCCTTTGAAGGTGATTTAGACGCTGCCGCGGCATATGCCGCATGTGTGCAGCAAGGTGCGCCGGATCCAACCGTGTGTATCGGTCAAATCAGCTTTGATGATGTGGTTGACGAAACTTATGCAGCATCTGGTCTAGAAATGGACCATATGTGGAACTCTGATGAATGGTCTGATGTATTAGTTGCATTGACCGGTGATAGTTCTCTAACACCTGAGTTTGTCGCAGCGACCGGTGATTTAACTTACATGATGGCGTCGGCGATGTTTAATGAGCCGCTGATCTTTGGGCCAAGTTTTTCTACCGGTCCAACAGGTATGTTCTGGTCGGAAAACTTTTTAAACTCAGGTGAGTTTACCAGTTACGGTATTTATTCTGACTTTGATTTTCAGTTAACGGACGCTTGGAACGTGTTTGCCGGCTTACGTTATTCGAAAGATGAAAAAGACTTTACGTGGGAAATTTTAGAGACACCGTTTGCCCAAATCATTCCAGGTGTAAGCAACGTGTTATTTGCACCGTTAGAGAAAACCTACGCCTCAGATTCTTGGGATAAGGTTACCGGTCGTATTGGTACCGGTTATCAGTTAAATGATGATCACATGGTGTTTGCATCATTTGCTACCGGTTATAAAGCTGGTGGTTATGACTCACTAAACCCAATTACCGATGACAACGGTAACGAACCATTTGAGCCTGAAGAGTCTGCTAACCTTGAGATTGGTTATAAAGGTGTGTTTGCTGACAGCGTGCGTATTACCGCGGCGTTTTATCATACCGAACTTGACGATCGTCAACGTAACATCGAATCAAAACCTCCTGGTCAAGCGCAAGCATTGCCAACGGTTGTTAACGAAGACTTGGTTATCGATGGTATTGAGCTAGGTGTTATTTGGGATATTACCGACACAATGACCTTTGGTGTAGTAACCGATTATCGTGAAAACGAAGTCGATACTGAAGAGTTCTATAACTCTTCGGGTGATTTGATCCCGGCGATGAAGGTTGATAATGAGTCAAACACCTCTTACACCTTAACGTTTGATTGGATGCCTGATCTTGGTTTAGGTGATACCAAATTACATATTGATTATGTATTTGTTGAGAATGAACGTGGTTTCTTCCCGGGTACACCTGATTGGGAACGTGCCTTGCCTAACTACTTTGATGATCGCGAAGACTTAAATGCGCGCGCGTCTTGGATGAACAGCAGTGGTTCGTTAGAAATTGGTATATGGGGTAAAAACCTGTTAGATAATCGCTACATTGAAGGCGCAGGCGGCCGTACCGCATCGGTATTGGGTACACCGTTTGGTCGCGTAAATCGCGGTCTTGAATCTGGCGTAGATATCAAGTACACATTCTAAACAATTAGAATTGAAGATAACGGCTAAGCTTGCTTAGCCGTTTTTTATTGTCTGTTTACTACTGGACAAGTAAGATGGTTGTATAGCCACAACGATGTATTCTTAGATGACTGATTTTCCAACTTTTCTCGCTATCAGCGCGTTTGCATTAATGATCATGGCATTGGTGATACTGACGCCTTCGATGCGCGACAGCCAGCAGGTTCGCTGGTATGCCTTGCTGATGTTATCGGCAGCATTGTACCTATTGCCTGCCTTTTCGCCGATTAGCGAGTATCCAACGTTGGCGTTCTTTATCGCCACCGTTAGCAATTTAATCCCCGGCATATTTTTATTAACTTCACTGAGCCTATTTTCAGACCGACAAGAAATTAAATACTGGCATCTTGGCATTGCCGTATTGCCTGCGATTATATTATTACCAGCGCAAATTGCCGGTGTTAGTAACAGCATTGAAGATACATCATCGCTGTATTTTAGCGCCCGTATTGCTGCGCTTATCGCTGACATTGGCTTAGTAACCTACGCCTTGTATGTGGCGATGAGCAATTGGCGTAATGATTTAGTACAAGCACGACGTATGATTCGCGTCGCGGTGATCAGCGCCACCGGTTTATATATGTTTTTAGTGATCGTGCCAGGGCAGGTGTTTGCGGTGCATGGTGCCTGGCTAACCAGCTTGCAAATGTTATTACTGTGCGCCTTGTTATTATCAATTCATTACTTTTTGTTTAAAGCCAATGTGTCGAGCTTATTCGAACCGCCGCAGCAACAAAGTCAGCCGATACCAAGTGCCATTGACAGCGAAGATATCGCAGTGATTGAGCGAGCCATGAGTGACGATAAATTGTATCGACAGGAAGGGTTGACCATTGCCAGTTTAGCCAGTCATTGCCAAATCGTAGAATACAAACTTCGACAATTAATCAACGGTCAACTCGGCTATCGTAATTTTAATGACTTTTTAAACGGTTACCGTGTCAAAGAAGTGAGCCTGCGTTTACTGTTGGCCGAAGAGGCAAAAACGCCTATTTTAACCATGGCATTAGACGCTGGGTTTCGCTCATTGAGTTCGTTTAATAAAGTATTTAAAGCGACTTATCAGATGACACCGTCAGAATATCGAAAAACACAAAATACTGATTAATACCTGTTAATCGGTTGATTAGTAGACGTTTTAACAAATAAATCAGGGTAAATTTTAGAATCCGTCAGCTTTTTTCAAAAATACATAAGCTTTTTTGCCTACGCTTGATAAGGTAGTAACTCAATTATTGTCATTGTTGATTAGAAATTAATATGCATTCACGTATCCGCTCATCTTTATTGTTTACCGCGTTATTATCTATCGCATTTTCATCCGTTGCCGGCGATAGCGAAAACGGCAAAGCGTTATATCAGACCTGCGTAATGTGTCATGGTGATAAAGGTCAAGGCAATGATCAATTAAATGCCCCAGCACTGGCTGGTCAATACGATTGGTATTTGCAGCGACAAATCAAACAATTCAAAACAAAGACTCGAGGTACCGCTGAAAATGACGTTACCGGTATGCAAATGCAAGCCATGGCAAATACCTTAAGCGATGATGCTGCAATCGCCGATGTCAGTGCTTACTTGGCGGCATTACCGTCGCAAACCACGAGCGAAGAGATTGCAGATAGCGACCTGAAAAATGGTGACAACAAATACAATGCCATTTGCGGTGCCTGTCATGGCGCAACGGCACAAGGCAATGAGGGCTTGAATGCGCCAAATTTGGCCATATTGTCGAGTCAGTATTTATTGGCGCAAACTAAAAAGTTTCAGCAAAACCAGCGTGGCTATGATGCCAACGATAAATACGGCAAACAAATGAAGATGATGGCTGGCATGGTCAAAACCGAAGCCGATTTAAAAGACATCGTTGCGTTCATTAAGCAGCAAGGCAAATAAGTCATGCTGTCGCGTTTGTTAGCAGCGATATGGCTACCGTTATCGCTTACATGGTTTAGCCTGTATTCAATAAGCAGCGTTGCCAGTGACTTTAAGTTACGCAGTCAATGCCCACCAAGCTTTGAGAAAACCAGCGCTGGTGTTTGTAAGTTACGTACCATGTATCAATTTTATGATTCAGTACAAGGGCGAGGCTTAGGCGGCACACAAACCAGCCTACCTGAGGCTCGAGATGGTTTCAGCCCAGAGAAAATTGACTTAGGTCGCTACTTATTTTTTGATCCGCTGTTATCCAAAGATGGCAGCGTGTCGTGTGCCAGTTGTCATCAACCAGACAAAGGGTTCGCCGATGGCATGGATCGCAGTATTGGCATAACCGGTGAGAAAGTATCGCGCAGTGCGCCAAGCCTTTGGAATGTAGCCTTTCTCGATCGATTTTTTTGGGATGGTCGCGCAACCACCTTAGAACAACAAGCCATGGGACCATTGTTTGATCCCAAGGAGATGGGCAACACACCGGAAAAGCTGGTGGCTGACATCAGCGCTAACCCGGTTTACAAAGCAATGTTCACTAAGGTGTTTGACGACAAAAAAGTGTCCGTTGCCAACATCTCAGAAGCCTTGGCGGCATTTCAAACCAGCTTAATTTCGCTTAATTCTCGCTATGATCAATACGCCCATGGTTATCATCAGGCACTTAGTGAAAACGAAATTAAAGGTCTTAATATTTTCCGCTCCTTTGTCGCTCGTTGCGCCGAATGCCATCAACCGCCATTGTTCACCAATAACCAAATTGCTGTTATTGGCACACCAGATCCTGAAGGCATGGCCTTTGATGTTGGCGCAGAAGCAACCTTTAATGACAAACGTAATCGCGGTGGTTTTAAAGTGCCAACATTACGCAATATCGCTAAAACCGCGCCATATATGCATTCCGGAAAATTTGACTCATTGAATGAAGCGACCGACTTCTACAATAAAGGTCGTGGTCATGCGGTGCCAGAAGATGAAGAGCTATTAATTCACTGGCACATTTGGGAACCAAACCTGCGTCCAGAAGAAATAGATTTAATCGTTGAGTTTTTACATAGCCTCAACGACGAAAGTTTAACCCCACAGTTGCCCGAAAGCCTACCTTCGGGACTACCAGTTGTGGATCAAAAATACGCTGCAAATAAGCAGTTACAGCAACAATTACAACAACAAGAACAGCAAACAATAGAGGGTGAAGAAGACGATGAGTAAAGGCAAAATATTATCTGTTGTATTAATTGCCGCGGCATTCGGTGTCGGTAATTATTATGGCGGTTTAAATTCCAGCCCAGTGATCACTTCCTCAAGTGGTGGCGCAAGCTTTGGCGGTGGCTACGATAAATCACAAGATCAAGATGCAAGCGCTGAAGCCGTGCAACAAGTGCAAGGTGAAGTCCGTGTCGTTAATGATGGTGAATCCATTATGGCAGCGGTTAAAGCGGCGAATCCGGGTGATACCATTCAAGTAATGCCGGGCAAATATCACGAAACCGTGTATGTCGATAAAGAAGACATCAAAATTGTCGGTGTGATCAAAGAAGGCGCGCGTGCGACGATGGATGGTCAAGGCAAGCTTAATGACGCCATATTGTACTCAGGAAATAACTTTGTCGTTGAAAACATGACCATCACTGGTTACAAAGGCAACGGTATTATGGGCCAAGCTGGTAATAACTTTATCATCCGTAATAACTTGATTGTAGATACCGGTGTCTATGGTATTTTCCCACAATTGGGTAAAAACGGTATCGTTGAGCACAATGTCATTTCGGGTATCGAAGACGCGGCCATCTATGTCGGTATGAGTGATAACATTCATGTTGCTCATAACGAAGTGTTTGACTCGGTTGCCGGTATTGAAATTGAAAACTCGCGTCATGCCATCGTTGAAAACAACTACGTGCATGACAACACCGGCGGTATTCTGGCATTTATTACCCCAGGACTACCGATTAAAACCACCTATGACGTGATCATTCGTAATAACTTTGTGGTTAACAATAATACCGAGAACTTCGCTATACCGGGTTCAACGGTTGCGATGATCCCAGCAGGCTCTGGCATTATCGTTTGGGCTGGTGATGACGTGATTATTGAAGGTAATATCATCAGTAATAACAAAACCGGTGGTATCTTGGTCTCCGATCATAACTCGTTTGGCGCCGGCTCTAACGATCCTGAGTCTGAACCAAATCCAGATCGCACCATGATTTTGGATAACTTTATGATGAATAACGGCTATGACACCATTGATGAAGTCAAAGCGTTATTGGCTATTGAGCTTAAAGGCTCTGATAGTGCCGATATCATCAAGGTTGGTGGTGGTGTAGACAGCTGTATCATTAACCGTCATCGTTATACCACAGCCGGTGTTAGCGATTGGAAAGAGTGTGACTTTACCAACACCAAGAATATTGAAACCTACCTGTTAGACAAGCCTGTTGCACCACGTGACATTGATCCAAGTGAACGCGGTAAAATCGCTTACCTTGGTATTTGTACTGGCTGTCATACTTATACTGACCGTATGATTGGCCCTCCAGTAAATATCATTCAGGCATTATATATGGATAACCCGCAAGGTTTGGCGGACTACATTGCCAATCCAACCAAAAAGCGCGAAGATTACCCTGAAATGCCACCGCAAAACTACCTTGATGAAGGTACCCGTTTAGCTGTTGCAGAATACATGCTAAAAACATCTAACTAATTGATACAGAGATATAAAAAGCCAGAGCAATGCTCTGGCTTTTTTGTTTTAGGACGATGGTTTTTTACTATAATTAAGCGCTCTATTTCGCGGCTTTCATTAGCGGCGGTTATTGGTCGTGCTCAGTAAGCTTAGCGCTGACTTATCACAGCAGGTGTCGCCAACCAGCTAGCGGTGAACGCCATTACAGTTACGCATCGTGTCGATAATTTGGATTTACTTCACCGTATATTAAGGTGTTGTGCCAGACATCGTTAATGCGGTATTCCTGCAACATCATGCCTTCACGTTGTAAGCCGATATTTTCCATCACTTTCCAACTGCCAGTATTGGTTTCATTGCAATAGGCGGTAACCCGTCGCAAATTCAATCGTTCAAACAAGTACTGCTTAATGGCTTTCGCACCTTCGCTGGCATACCCTTGGCGTTTATGGTGTTTTGAAATCATGTAACCAAGTTCGGCATTTTGACTGTTTTTACAAATCATGCGCACCGAAAAACAACCAATCGGCTCGCCGCTGGTTTTATCAATGCCAATCATCGATGACCATTTCATTTCTTCACCACGAAAGGGTTCAAGGAACTCAACAAACCAGGATTTGATCTGTTCATCGGTTTGCGGTTCTTTAATGTGCAACATCTGCTCTGGATCAGATTGCATACTATAGACAAATGGCCAGTCGCTGTTGCACGTGGTACGGATCAGCAAACGCTCGGTTTCCAATGTGATTAACTTATAATTTTCCATAATTAAATTAGCTTGGTGATTTGTTAATAAGATATTACATTTGTTTTATGATCTCACGTAAACTTTACTGCATAATGGAACAAACAAGGATATTAATGTGCCGAAAAATATAGTTATTACGGGTGCCAATCGTGGTATTGGTTTGCAATTGACCAAACAATACGTCAACCAAGGCTGTCATGTATACGCGGTTTGCCGGCAAGCAAGCGACGAACTAAATCAGCTGACCAATGTCGAAGTCATTAGTGGTATCGATGTCACCGATAGCGCCTGCCTGACCGATTTAGCCGCTGCATTACGAGGCATCGCTATTGATGTATTGATCAATAATGCCGGTATTTTACGTAATGAAACCTTAACGGATTTTAATAATCAAACCATTGTTGAGCAGTTTTTGGTTAATGCCTTAGCACCGTTAAATGTATGCCAACACTTGTTGGCTAACTTGTCATCAGGCAGCAAGATTGCGCTTGTCACTTCGCGTATGGGCTCTATAGCCGATAATGGCTCGGGTGGTCGTTACGGCTATCGCATGAGTAAAGCGGCGTTAAACGCTGGAGCGGTGTCACTGGCGAAAGATTTAGCCGCTGACGGTATCGCAGTGGGGATTTATCACCCGGGTTATGTACAAACAGATATGACAGCAGGGCGCGGTGATATTGTGCCAGAGCAAGCAGCTGAACGAATCGCAGGGCTGATTGCGAGCTTAGATATGAACAATAGCGGTGTGTTTTATCATTCCAATGGTGACGTTTTGCCTTGGTAATTACAGAATAAGCAAATAATAGAGAGAGCTTAACTATGCATTTTCGTCGAATTTTATGGGTAATGGCGACGGCAACATTGTTTTCGGGCGAGTTGGCGGCAAGGGATTCTTTTAGCTTCGGCCAATACCAAATCAATGCGCCGTTTAATATATCGCAAGATCCAATTCGTGCCAATTTAACCGACAACCCCGGTAAAGAGTTGTTATTGGTGGGTGAGAAAGACGGTGAATCTCGCCTTGCTATGTTTGTCTTCAATGACACCATTGAAAACTACGTGATGCAATTTGATATTGCTCTGGATAAGGCCTATTTTGCTTACGATGTCAGTGATGAGCAAACATCTGCGGAAAAAATGCAGTCTTTGTATTTTCTTGCCAGCAATAAAGTCTCGCGTTTTGTGTTAGCCAAAGAGCCACAGTTTGTTGATGTTGCCAAGGTCAGCTCGATTTACATAAATCACGATGCCAAATATTTAAAACAATCTGACTTTGTTAAAGATATCAACGACGATGGTTTAGACGATGTGGTTTTAATGGACTTTACCAACCTGAATATCTACTTACAACAAGCGGATCAGCAGTTTGTCTCGCAACAATTGACGATTACACCTACTGTCGAAATTTTTGAAAGCTCAGTGAGCTATACCGAGAAACCGTATTATTTAGTCGACATGAACTTTGACGGTCGTAAAGATGTGGTCTTGCCAGGCGAAGGCGTTCTCGATGTCTATAGCCAAAACCAGCAGGGCAGTTTTGCTGACAGTGCCACACCCATTACCCTTCACCCAAGCATTACTGCCATCAATTGGTGGGATGCCCGTGGTGCCGACGGCAAAAACCTTGACCAAAGTGACTTTGCCCATCGCACCATAGATGATTTACGCGATATCGATAATGACGGTGTTGCCGATTTGATTGTACGTTATACGCAAAGCGCTGGCGTGCTCGATAAAAGCAACGACTATGAAGTCTATCTTGGCCGTCAAAAAGACCAACAAGTGATTTACCAACAAAAAGCCGATACCGCGATTAAATCAGACGGTACGCTGGCGCAGTTGGACTTTATCGATGTTGATAATGATGAACGCCAAGAGGTTATGGCATCCAGTTTTGATATTTCCGTATCGCAAGTGGTTAGTGCATTATTGACCGGCAGTGTTGACCAACAAGTGTTGATTTTTGCCCTCGACAAAAACCTTAAATATCAACAACAATTTGAAGACGAAGTGGAATTAAAATTCAGCCTGTCATCGGGCAAAAGTGGCTCACCTGTCATTGAGTTGGCTGATTTAGATGGTGATGGTGCCAAAGAACTGATCCTCTCTGAAGAAGATCATCAGCTGAAAATTTTTGCTGGTAGCAAACAGGGCAAGTTACTGACAGATTCCTATCAAACAGTGAAAATCCATTTACCCAAAAATGGCGTTCTACTAAGTTCTGATGACATCAATATGGATGGTCGCTCTGAACTTTTGGTACGCTATAGCAGTGAGGACAATGACGATGGTGAAAATCGTCAAAACCGTTTATTGGTGTTGCACCTAAAATAACCGCTGTAGATAAGTAGATTGATTGATGTCCGCTGATAACTACCAACGTATTTGGCAAACCGTGCTGGCTGTACCCAAAGGAAAGGTCGCCAGTTATGGGCAAATAGCCGATTTAGCTGGCTTACCGGGGCGTGCCCGTCTGGTCGGTAAAGCCCTAGGTCATGCACCCAAAGCGATGAATGTGCCGTGGTATCGCATCATCAACTCACAAGGTAAAATATCTCTTCCCAAAGGCAGCGAAGGCTTTGAGCGACAAAAAAACTTACTGATAGATGAAGGTGTGGTGGTGCTTAATGGCCGTATTAAGCTTAAAGACTTTGCCTGGCAACCTGATCTCAGTGAACTGCTGTTCAATCTTAAATTTTAGGCTTAGTTTTAAGCTTAAGTTTAATCCGCTTTTAACCCTCCTTTAACCCATAGCGACAAAACCCGGTTGTTGTTGCACTCGAGATATCCAAGCGCGAATTTTCGGGAAGTTGGTTAAATCAAAACCACCTTCATGGGCAACGTGGGTATACGCGAATAAAGCAATATCAGCGATAGAATATTGGTTATCAACAAAAAAAACATTGTTCGATAAGTGCTTTTCCATAGCCGTTAAAGCTTTATAACCACCTGATTGCTTTTCTCGATATTCTCGTTTTCGCTCGTTCGGCAAACCTAAATATTTCTCAATAAAGCGCGCCACAGCGATGTAGGGTTCGTGTGAATATTGCTCGAAGAATTGCCACTGCAGCACTTGTGCTTTGCCCAAGCGGGCGTTAGGTAATAATCGGCTATTGGCGGCTAAGTAGTTCAATATGGCGTTAGATTCGCTCAAATACTCACCGGGCGCTATCTCAAGTAGCGGAATTTTTCCATTGGCATTTTTGCCAAGAAACGCCTCGGATTGGGTATCACCAGCTAAAATATCCACATCACACCATTGGTAGTCGATGTTAAGGTTGGCACACAAAAGCTGAATTTTATAACAGTTACCGGATTGTTTATCGCCATATACTTTCATGATTTTGCCTATTTTCATTAATTCTATAAAACAGTTAATTACCTAATCTTTATACCTTTTTTGCTTATGATTCTAAAGCAAAAGACTCGACTATTTAGTTTTTTGTACTATGGTTTAATTTGTTCAACGCAAGGTAGTAGCATGTTGTAGGGAAGCTCTTGCAAAACCATTAAAGGAAAGTGTAATGAAAATTAAGTCCATAATAACTATGCTAGCTGCAGTTGCGGTATTAATGACCGGTGCGGTAAATGCTGAAGGCAAGCGCTACGATAAAGCTGTTAGCTGGAAGAACATTGTTAAAATTGATTATAAGCCTGGCAAACGTGGTGCAGCGCTGAAAATCATCAAAGAGTATTATCGTCCAGCGACAGAGAAGGCTGGTACCAATGCGCCAGAAATGATTCTTGAGTTGCAAACCGGTGATTATGACTTGCTTGTGGTTTGGCACATGAAAGGTGGTATCAATGATATGACCTGGGAAACTAACCCTGAGCAAAAACAATGGCGCGCCGCGTTAAATGAAATTGCTGGCAGTGAAGAAAAAGCCAAAGAAATTTTAGATGAATACATTAGCTATGTTCATCATGCGGAAAGCGAAATTGCTATCACTCGATAGTATCTATCTGATGATGTGATTAAGCTAAAGCTAAAACGAAAATGAGTACGCAAAAAAAGCCCGCCAATGCGGGCTTTTTTATTATTTGCAAATGGCTTTGTTACCAATGATCTTAAACGCTGGCGTGCCTCTGACCAATGTGTCTCGGGCAAATTGAGTGTGACAGTTTGGGCATATACCAGGTTCTTGCGTATGGTCGTCGACGATACGTTCTTTGAAGCATTTCACTAAACCACCTTTGCCGCCTTTCTTGTATTTATACAGCAAGGTTTTGCATTTATTACAGAGAATATCGACACTTTTGCTAGGCAGTTTCTTATTCGGTTTTGCCATATCCAAACCACAGACAAAGATTTATACTATGCATTCTATCTTAATATTGACCACATTACCGAGTGTTAAATGCAACCTGCAAAACCACAACTTGAAAAGCAAAATCACCACAAATTTCCTGGTGTATATATATCCGGAAATGGTCCTGCGGTGGTGATGCTGCATAGCTCGTTGAGTTCAGCTAGGCAATGGCGCGTGTTAGAACAAGCACTAGCGGTTAATTATACGTGCATCAATTTTGATTTGCTCGGGTATGGAGCCGCACCAGAGGTTGATAATAAGGCTGCTTATTCATTGGCAACGGAAACCTCCCGCATCTTAGATGTTGTCGAACAGCTAATTGGTGACCAGCCATTTCATTTAGTCGGTCATTCATTTGGTGGCGCAATCGCGTTAAAAATTGCCTTAGAAAACCACAGCAGAATTTTAAGTTTGTCTTTGTATGAGCCGGTGGCATTTCATTTGTTGAAGCCAGGTACTGAGGCCAGAGCCATGGTTGATGAATTTGCCCAACAAGTGTCGCAACTGGATCACTATAAAGGGGCAGAGCATTTTACCGATGTTTGGAATAGTCCCGGCTTTTTCAAAAGCTTACCGCAAAAAATGCAGGCGCTCATGGCTGCCAATATTGATAAGGTCAACTTAGATTTTATTGGTTTGATTGGCGAGCGTTATCAAGCCGCTGATTACGGTGCTATTAACGCCCAGACTCTGCTGATTTGTGGTCGTCACTCACCAATTAAAGCTCATAGAATAGTTGAAATTCTTGACGCATCATTAACTAACGTAAACAAGGTTGTTATTGACGCTGGGCATATGGGACCGGTGACCAAGCCTGAACTTGTTGCTGAATTAATGCTCAGTAATATTAATCAATAAAAACGCGAATAGCGCAACGCCAAATACACACACCATTCTAACGGCGGAAAGTGATAAATTATCGGCGATTTGTTTGATAATACCTTGCAACCTTTGTTGTGATAACAGCAAAAGTAACAGCGCGGCAATAAGCGACAGCCAGCCGAGTAAGGTAAACACTGTTGGATAGCTTGCCAAATCTGCCGACATCAACAGCGACAGGCCAAATAGTACCCGTATCGCGATATCTGCGTAACGGGCGAGTGTGGAATTTAGCAATGTTGGCATCAGCGTCAATAATACCTTGGGCAATATCGCCGATATGGCACACAGCATGATCATAGCGCCACATATTAGCCAAACCACACTTTGCCAGACGTTGTATTCCATTGCTTA
This sequence comes from Thalassotalea sp. HSM 43, assembly GCF_004752005.1. Classification (NCBI taxonomy): domain Bacteria; kingdom Pseudomonadati; phylum Pseudomonadota; class Gammaproteobacteria; order Alteromonadales; family Colwelliaceae; genus Thalassotalea; species Thalassotalea sp. HSM 43. The sequence continues at coordinate 3,141,463 of NZ_CP038493.1, forward strand.
TGCTCGATTTATTCGCGGATATCTACCCGCCAAGGCGGATTAAGACGATTTTCACCCGCCCAATACAGCTTAATTTTATTACCCGACGGATCATATAATATCGCTTCACGCCAAAGGTAGCGTTGATCTGTTGGTAGTTGTGCAAAAACAATATCGCGTTGTTGCAGTTGTGCGACCCATTGGTCTAATTGTTCGTGCTCAAAATAGATAACCGCACCACAGCCTGCAGACGCTTGTTGTAATGGTTGCTCTGAAGAGAGCTCTGAGGATTGCTCAGAAGATTGCTCTGGTGATTCTTCTAACGATAAAGAAAACGTTGCGTCACCATCTGGGCATTGAAAGCGCGCATAGTGGGGCGTATCAACGATCTGCGTGAAGCCCAAAGTGCGATAAAAGTCTGTTGCCCGCACCATATCGTTTACCGGCAATGTTACTTGATTTAAATTCACTAATAATCCCTTCGATAATCGTTTAATAAATTACTCGGCTACTTATGCTGCCATGGGCGTATTCACCACTGCGGTGACGCCAGTTATGAGCATTTGCACGCCAATGACCGTTAAAATTAACCCCATCAATCGAGTGACGATGCCAAGCCCGTTTTCTCCGACGAGCAAAATGATTTTTGAACTGAAAATAAAACAAAAAAAGGTAATCACGCATAACGCCAAAAACACCAAAACGGTAATGGATATTTCCAACCAGCCGCCAGACGCGGAGTAGTTCATTGCCGTGGCAATGGTGCCAGGACCGGCAAGTAAAGGCACAGCCAATGGCGAGACCGAGATATCCGAGTCAGCACTTTCATCGGAGGTGTGCATACTTGAGCTTTTGCCTTGCAACATGTGATAGCCCACCAGAAACACCAAAATACCACCGGCAATGCGTAACGCCGGAATGGTAATGCCAAACAGGTGAAAAATAGATTTACCCAATAAGCAAAACATTAGGATGATGCTAAAAGTGATAAACAGTGATTTTAACGCGGTGGCGCTTTGCTGCTGCTTGTTCATACCGCCGGTTAAGCCGGCAAATACTGCGGTGTTGGCAATAGGGTTCATGATGGCAAAAAAGGCCATAAATACGGACAACGCATGTTCAATCAAAGTGCTCATATCATCTCAACCTATTCGGTGTTATTGCTAAGCTTTTCAGAGAAAAAGCTAGTTTAAGCGAGACGCCCAATTACCATTATGCTGTGCATCACAGTTTTGTTCGGTGTCGTAAAATACATGCTGCTTGATGTTTTTTACTTGAATGTTTAAGCCTTTAAGCTGTTGTTCGATATGTGTGAGCAAGGCTTGATTTTCATCGGATTGCAAATACCGCTGAAGATTATCATTAGTGTCAAACACGCAAAAAACTTTTAGACTCTTAGGGAAATTATTATAGTTAACAATATGAGTTAGCCATTGAAAACCATCAAGTTTCTTTAACGCGTGCTCACACACCTCAGTGAGCACAAGGCGCAAGCTGTTATCGATTTTTTTATCAGACTTACGCATCTATTTGTACCGCGCTTGGCTTAATCATCTTATCTATGACCATTATTGTGTCTCATCACAGTGCACCTTTTCTTTGCTAACGGTAATCACCACACGCTTGGTAATTTCATTGCTGGTAACGTAACCACAGGAGCCCTTATGTTTAAAACCGGCAGCTTTGAAACGGTATTTATAGGTACCGTCCTGTTGCTTGATATCGTAGTACAAGGCATTGTTGCCATCTATGGCGACAGGGGCAAAATCCAAGCGGCTATTTGGCAGTTTTACTTCAGCACGCTCTAATGTCTCGCCTGACTGATTAATGATGGTGATCTTAGGCATGATAGAAAAGCTGGCGTAATACAAGGTGATTAAAACAATGATCACGCAGAAAATAGGTTTGTAATATCGATTCATATCAAAGTCGTGTTGGTTGAAAATTAATTAGACTTGTTTATATCTTAGCGGTATCGCTGCGCAAAAGGGAAAATACTTTAAGATCATGGTATTTACCTCGCCATTTACCATGTTCTCTGAGTATGCCATCACAACGAAAGCCAAGTTTTTCTAATACCACCTCAGATGCGCGGTTACCGAGCATTACGTAAGCTTCAATTTTATTGACGTAATTGACGCAGTCGGTTGAGAACGCATAGTTAATCACCGCTTGTACCGCTTCGCTAGCAAAGCCTTTGCCCCAAGAGCTTAGTTTAAATTCATAGCCAATTACCGCGATATCACTGCTCTCTTCAAAGCGGTTAATACCGCAGCCACCGATAAATTCATTGCTGACTTTATCGCGAATAGCCCAGCGTACGCCTTGCTGTTGCGTAAATCGCTTGGTGTCAGCTTTAATAAGGTCGACCGCTTCACTAAGGTCGCTAAAATGCAGATCATAATATTCAGTGACCGCTGCATCACTAAATAAGGCAAATATTGAATCAGCGTCTTGCAATTGCTGTTCGTTTAACAAAAGTCTGTCGGTTTTTATTATCGGGAAACTATTCATTTTATTTTATTATTTGCTTTCGATGATGTCGTGCATGTGCCAACTGTTGGCGAACAGTTGTTGTCGATGATTATCATTCATAAACGGTGCCCTTAATGCGATGTCTTTTATAACGTCAGTTTAATGTGGCTATGATTGTGGCCTAACCAGGAAACTTGAGACGCAGTACTTTCTGGCCTGTTGGCTGGTGATGTTTCTCTTCGATTTGTTTAAAGCCATAGTCAGCGTAAAATTTTCGGCCGATGACATTTTTTGTAAATACCTCGACTTCAAGCTCTTCATGAAGCTCGCGGGCTTTATCCATTAATGCTTTGCCTAACCCGTTACCATGAAAGCTGGGCTGCAAAAATATGGCGCCGACTTCATTGCCCATAAGTGCGATAAAGCCAACAACGTTAGAATCAATTTCGACCACCCAAGTGTCCGTATTTGGTAGATAAATGTTGGCAACATTACTGCGCTCTTGGGCGATAAATTCGTCGCTCATGAACTCATGGGCAAGGCGTGTTGCTACCTCCCAAGAATCTAAAACAGCCTGTAAATCAGCGTCCGTGTATTGTCTTATGTTCATTGCGATACATTCCTTATTGTGCGTTAGCCAAGTGTCTCGGTGTCGAGAATACTGCTGAGTAAATTAGGTAGCCATTCCGGTTTAAAGCATTGCCTTTGCTGGCGTTGCATGTCTGTTAATGACCACCATTGCCATTTTTGTATGGTACTTTTTTCTTCTGCTGTCCATTGCGCGGCAAAAACCTCACTGGAAGATGAGCAACACACCAAAAAATATTGCTCCAACCATTTGGCAGGAACCGATTGCGCAACGGCAAAAATGTCTTGGTTTTGTTTTACTCGTTTGCCAATGGTATTGCTGAGACCTGTTTCTTCATAAAGCTCTCTTTGAGCGGCATCGCGGTATGATTCACCGGGCAATAGTTCACCACCGGCAGTGGCCCAAAAAGGTTCGGGATTATGTTCATCTTTATATTGAAATAATAACAGCTCACCTAGCTCATTAACGATCATTAATCTTGCGCATTTTCGTGTATTCAAAGCTTACTCCAACCTATATGGTCATACATGGTAGTGCATGGCATGTTAGCTCGTTCAATGAATAGCCAACTCAAAGATATGATCGTTGTGCGATTCTGATTCCATTTAAAAATCGTGCTCACCAATAAATCAAAATCCTTGCTTCTTATAAAACGCTTGAGCATTTTGTACTCTGATTTTTTAATTGAATATTAATCGCTAATAGAAAGTGATTATGCAGACTATTTCAACACTTTTGGTGGCAGATATATAGTAAATTCATTTATCGGCTCAATAAGCACACTATGAGTTTTTTGTTGCTCCTCTAGGCGCACTAAGCCAAGTTTAGAGAGTAAGCCAAAATTGGCAGATTTTAATATAGCTGCTGAGACCTCAAGTTGCTTATGCCACACTCTGTATGTGCCAAGTTTGCCATCGCGCCGATGATAAAAACCGGCAAGGGGATGGGTTAAATAGACAAGCCCTGTTTGCAAATCCGGAAACCCAGGCAGTTCAATTTCTGCATCTTTAGTTTGCGATAATTCGACATCGGCAGGTGCCCAGTCAGCCTCTGTGGTCATTTTGTATTTGCGGTATATTTGATGCGATTCATCATAGTCACAATCAAAACTAACCTTACCGCTGTACCATGGTAGATTCCAAACAAATCGAGGCACGCATAGAGTCCATGAATCTAATGTTGTGCCGAGAAACCAAACGCAACGTTCATTTGTGACGGTGTCGATAATATAAATGCGATAGTTGGTTTGCCCCATGGTAAATTTGGGAAAAGGGTAAACCGCAGAAGTAAAATCTACATCGATAAATGGCACCACTGAAATCAGCGCCTTGTCTTCACCATCTATGTGTATGGTATCGAGTTTAAAACGGCTAGGAAAAAGCCCTTCAAACCGTGAGGGATCGACAGCATAGGTGATGATCGCAAAGTGCTGTAATTTGCAAAGCACATCAAGTCCTGCAGGTGTAGGCCTTGGGTGCAGATAATCTTTTAGCGCGAGTGATTCCATTAACAAATTCCTTTTAACAATCCTAGGGGCAGATTAAATGACTAGATGTATTGCATAAGTTAATCGGTCTGCTTTTCTATGGCATAGAGATCATCATCAATGGATTGCACTCGTTCTTCAAAAATCACTCTGGCGTCATGTAAACCGCGATTATAATAATAGCCACCCATCTCTTTTGAGATAAAGTCGATAAGAAATTCCGCATCGAACTGACCAAGGTCTTGGTCTAATTCCGTTTCAAAGTAGCGTTGCAGTTTATCAACCATCGCCTGCTTTTCGTCGCTAGTAAATTCGATATCTGACATTGTTTGGCATTCTCCTTAGCTCATTTTCGCTTAGTCATTGGCACTTAGTCATCGGCGCTTAATCATTGGCGAATAATATTTAATACCTGCTCATCAGCTTAAACCGCTGCTTTTTGTTTTAACAGCCCGCGGCAGCATCGCTTATATCTTTATAACTTGAGGCTTAACAAAGCGACTTAATATACTGCCAAATAGATGGCTATACATGTCGTCTACCTCATCTTTACTAATGCTACCGCCGTATATCAACATTTCCAGCTTCTCTCCTGGTTCTTTAACGATAAACCCTGAGGAGTCAAAGCCGTTTTTTTGATAAAAAGCTCGACGCTTGAGGCGTTGTTGATAGTTGTTTGCGTGCTCATCAAGCGGTTGAATATTTAATACGATGCGCTTTTGTGGGTATGTTTGTTTTAATTCGTCCATAACTTGGCTGCCATAACCGTTAGAACGACAAGCTGCTGATATGGCAATAAACTGCACAAATATAATGTCTTTATATTCGGTAAAATAAATCAAGCCAACCCAAGTCTCATTCGAATAAAGAGTGCTAAAGCCTTGCTTGCCGTTTCTCAGCTTATAACGCAAAAACCAGGCAGGTATATGCTGTGCTTCAGGAAACGCGCTTTTATAAAGATCTATAACCTCTGAATAATTGGCATCTAATTTTGACAGGGGGCTTAGGGTAATACTCATTTCGTTGACTCTTGTTGCTGAACAGATTTAGCCGTTTTTTTGTAAACCCATTTGAATGTACAAATCACGTCGTTTTAAAAACCACATTATGGCCGTCTTATAAGCAGTGCCAAAGCAGTGCAGGGCAGTTTGAAATTCTGTCCCCTTGCGTACCACTTCAGTGTGCCAAAAGGTGTCATCAAACGAAAGCTAATAATGATAAATAGCGTTATTTAACAGCTCGTTAGTAAGGTTTTTTATCATAAACGACGACTTCTTTTCACAAAAATATGCCTTGCTAATCAAAAAGTATGAGACAATACGGGCTGTAACCTTATCCTACATGGCTCATTATGAAACTTTTAGTTCGTAACCTCGCACGCACAACAACAGAACAAGAAATTCGTATTTTGTTTTCTACTCATGGCACAGTCACCCAGTGTGACTTAGTACTCGATCAAGAAACCGGAAAATCAAAAGGTTTTGCCTTTGTTGAAATGCCAGATGATAGTGAGGCCAAAGCCGCGCTTTCTGCCTTGCATGAAAGCAGAGTGGCAAAGAATAAAATTAGAGTGAAAGTCGCTCAAAATTAACGTCGACTACAAATAAACCTTAGATAGAAATTTGATAAACAACATTCACATCGAGTGTTGTTATTTTGTGCTGACGTTATTTGACTAAGCTATATGAGATGACAAATAAGTTATTGTTATTACCGTATATGTCACGAATCACGGACTTTAATTCCGCTAATGTCATGTTTTCTTGGTGGGCGTGAAAATCGCTTAGCTGGTCAAAGTGGATAGGGCAGACGGAAATGATTTTTAAGGCGCAAAACCAGCGGCCATCTTCATGGGTAGATACTTGAACAATAGAGTTTGTTTGGTAGTCTTTTTCTGCTTCATCACGTATGGTAATGGTCTTTTTACCGGACAAAATATCAGCTTCAAATCGCTCAAAAAAAGTCATTTCTGATAGGCTCATATGTTTCTCCAATATATGAGATACAACACTAAAGCTTAGTTAGGTTTTCTCACGCTCTGCAATAAGCGCAGTTAAAAATTCGTTTTCATGGTCTTCAATATTGATTATTAATTCATGAATACGATTTATTATTTTTTGAGTCATCCATTGTGGCGGCGAATCTACAACCATAAGCTCTGGATACTGAGTTACTATTTGCCTTGCGGAGTCTGCAACAATAAACCGCCAGATTCCGCCATTGCCATAGTCATAACACGTTAAAAATTTAGCCATTACCACCAACCTAGAAAGAACTAACGCCCTGTAAGGCGCCCTTTAGACGCTTAAATTTGCAGACCAAAATTATAGAACAGCATAGCCCGTTTTAATTGTTAACTTATTGCGTTTATCTTACGAAAATCATCAACAATTTTGCAAAGCTCCTCAGGGGAAATATCATCTAAGCGCAGATGCTTTTCTTGCGTATCACCCTTAAAAGGTAACACCATGAGAACTTCAAAGTAATCCGGTTTTAAAATATCAATACGATCTTTAATCACTTCGCCTTTGCGAAGATATGGCGTTGAACTGTAGTCGACATAAGTATATAAGTGACCGTCTTTTACTTGGTAGCGGTTATCATAATAGGTCATTTCAACTTCTCCACGAGAATTAAACTCGTAACTTAGCACGCATTTTTTACCAGTCTTGGTAAAACCTATTTGACTGAACCAATACGGCGGAACGCCATCATATTTTAATTCCCAAACACCAACTAAGTCCTCGGAGTTATAACTGTTTTTAACGCTATGAGTAGAGCAAGACGTTAAAACCAAAAAGAGAAAAATAGAGGTTAAAACTTTCATAGAACAATCCTTTGTGTAACGCTTTGCTAAGGGGAGATTGACATGTGGCCATACTTGCGCGAAGCGCCAGGCCAACGGTTAATTGTGCCAATGAGTTTACCAACGAACTTAAGTAACTTGTTATGTGTTTTCCACTTCTTCACAAGCAGCTTTACCGTTTTCTTCTAATTCACACTCATATTTGGCATTTGGACAAGCTAAAGTCCAGTTACGAGAGTCGATCAAAGGATTGTTACCTTTATGGACGATACTAACTTCATTTTCACTACAGTTAAGTTGCGACTTTGATAGTTGAATAATCTCATTATCAGAAGGCATCTTATTCACAGGAATGTGTACAACACAACCAGTGGCTAAACATGAAATCAGAAAAAGGCTTAAATGCTTCAATACATACTCCCTACTTACGCAACACAAACAGCTTATTAGACGGAACAACTCCATGTTTGACGAGGGAATAATTCCATTTCTTCATTGAAGTATCAGAATAACGTGAAAACGCTATGAGTTTCAATGCATTATGACGATGTGTTGTTGATTAATTGCGGAGTAAACTGCACAAAAAAGCCCCGCGTTAAGCGGGGCAAAAACAATAAATGGGAGATTTAATGGCCTCACGCACTATGAAAACGTGAGGACTTTTGCGAGCAGATCAGACCTTATTCAGCGTTGGCTTCCAGTAAGCTTTTGCCGTTGATGGCAATTTTACGAGGCTTAAGTGCTTCTGGTACTTCACGCACAAGGTCGATGTGCAACAAGCCGTTTTCCATAAAGGCGTTAACCACTTTTACATGATCCGCTAATTGGAATTTGCGTTCAAAGTTGCGCTCGGCGATACCCTGGTATAAGAAAGTTCGTTTTTCGTCATCTTTACTTTCTTTGGTACCGGTTACCGTTAATGAATTTTCGTGTGATTCTAAGTCCAACTCGGTTTCAACAAATCCAGCAACGGCCATGGTAATACGATATTTATCGTCGGCAATTGATTCGATGTTGTACGGTGGATAAGAAGGTTGTTTTTCAGCTCGGCTGGCTTTATCCATTAAACTGGCTAGGCGCTCGGCACCGATGAATGAACGATAAAGTGGGCTGAAATCATTAGAAATAGTTCGCATAATCATATCCTCTTATAGCAATATGTAGTTAAAACATTCGAGCGTTTTACGAATGTTGAGTTTGCCTTTCACAATTGAACAGGCGCTTAATGTAGACCCTAATCTATTTAGCGGTCTGGTTTGCAGTCCCTTTATGGCGACTACAATTAATTAATAAGGTCAGCAATTTTGTTTTCAAGTGAAAACATGAAAATAATTTGATATTTTTAATTAAGTTATTGTTAAATATATAAAAATAAATGTGAAAAAGTTATGTCAGCAAACATAGAAAAAGTCATAGAGTTCTGGTTTGGCGAAATAAAAGACCAATTGTCCGCCGCTGAAAAGCAACAATTGTGGTATCAATCGACGCCACAACAAGACGAGCAAATACGTCAGCAATTTGAGCATTTGTATGAGCAAGCCTGTCAGGGAGCACTGGATGCTTGGCAACGAACCGCCAAAGGTTGTATGGCGTTGATCATTTTATTGGATCAAATGCCACGCAATATGTATCGCGGCAGTAAACAAGCGTTTATGAGTGACCATGTGGCATTAAAAGTTTGCCTACATGGTCTAGAGCAGGGCTTTGACCGAGAACTGCAGTTGGTAGAGCGTTGCTTTTTTTATCATCCGCTAGAGCACAGTGAAGAGCTTAAACACCAAGAGTTATGTGTGGTTGAGTTTGAGCGATTGCATCAGGTTTATCAGGGGCAGGCGCAACAAATGTTTATTCGCAATGGTCTCGATTTTGCCATGAAACATCGCGATATCATCGCCGAGTTTGGCCGTTTTCCACACCGCAATAAAGTGTTACAACGGGATTCTAGTGCGGCGGAGCTGGAATACCTAAAACATGGGCCAAGCTTTGGTCAATAATGACTTCCTGCGATTATTGAGTCATTTAGGCTGTTACTAATAGCGATAAAAAAGGCCACTATCTTTGCAGGTAGTGGCCTTTGCAGATAATGGCCTTTGTCGATAATGGCGCTTCATAGTTTGGCGAGCCGGTTAAGGCATCAGGTGACTAGATAGGTAAGTCACTTTGCGCCGACTCTTTTGCCGCGCGCAACGCTTTATCGTAATCCGGGTGTTTAGAGATATCTGGCACAAGCTCTTTATAAACAATTTTACCGCGACCGTTGATCACGAATATCGAGCGGCTTAATAAGCCCATATCTTTGATGATCAAACCGTATTTTTCACCAAAATCATGCCATACAGAGTCCGACACTACCTTCAATGCGTCAACGCCTTCGGTATTACAAAAACGTTTTTGTGCGAAAGGCAAATCAGCGCTGATGGTTAGAACCACAACGTTTTCTGGTAAATTGCCAACTTCTTCATTAAAGCGTTTGGTTTGCAATGAGCAAACGCCGGTATCTAGGCTTGGGACCGCGGAAATTAATACCGTACGACCTTTAAAATCGGTAAGTGAAATCTTATTGAATCGTTCATCTACCACGTCAAAATTTGGTGCATCGTAACCGGTATAGAGTTGTTTGCCGAGCAATGTGATTGGCTTACCACCGGCGACAACTAAGCCGACGGTTTCTTTTTGTTCAAAGGCCATAGCCGATGAAGCGACGATAGCGCCACCAAGAATAAGAGATAATAGTTTTTTCATAATTCTGCCTGTTAGCTTTTTTATCAATGGTAATGGCATCAATCAGTTAATGCCAGTACAAACACGGTAATGGCGCTTAAAACGATACTTTTTGACCATTTACGTAGGTATCAATCACCTTGGTTTGCCATATTTTTTCTGGCGCGACCTTAAAGATATCTTGGTCAATTAAAATGAAGTCTGCTTTTTTACCCGCTTCAATACTGCCAAGTAGGGTTTCTTGATGACCGGCATAGGCAGCACCTATGGTAAAACTGTTAAAGGCTTCAGTTAAGGTCATGCCTTCGTTGATGTACCAGCCATTTTCGGGTTGATTTTGTTGGTCTTGGCGAGTCACTGACGCGTGTAAGCCAAAGAATGGGTTAGGGTATTCAACTGGAAAATCCGAACCTGCGGCAATAACAACGCCATTATCGATTAACGTGCGCCATGCATAGGCGCCTTTGATGCGTTCACTGCCGACTCTGTCTTCTGCCATATTCTTATCAGATGTGGCGTGAGTGGCTTGCATAGAAGCGATGATATTATTATCTGCAAAGCGTTTTATATCGTCGAGCTGCAACACTTGTGCATGTTCAACACGGTGGCGTAATGCCGACGTTTTAGTTTGCTTGATCAAGGTTTCATAGTTATCTAGCACCAGCTTGTTGGCGTTATCGCCAATGGCATGGGTATTTACTTGAAAGCCGGCTTCCATGGACGCTTTGATAAGTTTTGTTAGGTCGGCTGGATCGTGCAGTAATAAACCTTTGTGATGCGGCTTATCGCTATAATCTTCAATTAACGCGGCACCGCGACTGCCCAAGGCACCATCAGCACTGATTTTAACGCTGTGTACTACCAACATGTCATCGTCGCTGCGATAATGACCTTTGGCGATTTGTTGGCGCCACTGTGGGTCGGTAACATCCAACATGGCATTGATGCGGATAACCATTTCATTGTCATCGGTAAGGGCTTTAAAGGCATCTAAATTATCACTGTAAATACCGGCATCGTGAACACTGGTTAATCCGACCGAGGCAAGAGAACGCATGGCAATTTTTAAGGCATGTTGCACTTCTTCATCGTTCAGTGTTGGGATTTTGCTGTAGATAAGCGACATTGCATTATCAATAAAGACACCGGTTGGATTACCGTCGCTATCACGAACGATTTCACCACCTTCTATTTCTTTGGTGTCTTTATCTATACCTGCCAACTCCATTGCTTGAGAGTTAACCCAAATAGCATGGCCATCAACGCGACCTAACACCACAGGTTTATCGTCTATAACTTTATCTAGGCTAGCTGCAGTAGGGAATTGTTTGTTGGGCCATTGTACTTGGTTCCAGCCACGGCCTTGTAGCCATGATAAGGCTTTGTTTTCATTTGCGTATTTGCTGATAATTGCGACAGCATCTTGTTCTGATTTGCTGCTCATCAAATCAGCACGCAGCAAACTTAAACCGTAATTTAGGACATGACCATGTGCATCAATTAACCCTGGTAACATGGTTTTTTGTTGACCATCAATGACCGTCATATCACCTTTGGCAGGTAACACATCGCCTTGTTTGTATACCGTTTTGATGATGTCATCTTTGTACTTAACGGCGTGAAATTGTACCAACTCACCAGCTTCCATGGTGTAGCCATTGACGTTTTTAATGAGCGTGGTTTGCGCGAATAGATTGGCGCTAAACAAACACGCGCTGGCCAATACTAGAGGTGATAATTTCATGGTCATTTCCCTTGTGGTTTTTAATTATGTTAGCAACAAACCCTAATTAGGGAAACAAAAAAGTCATAAGCTGTTCAACAGCTTATGACTTAATATACACGGTTTAACAGGGGCTTTAAAAAAACATTGATAACGCTTTAATAAAGCCTTAGTAACTTTGACTAGGCGGTACGGGTGGCAATTGCCGGCGAAATACTGGCGGCTTTACGTGCCGGGTACAACACCGCTAATTGACCGACGGCATACAATACCAACACGCCAGCGAACAACAGTTCACTGTTGATTGGCTTCATAGCAAAGCTACTTACCAACCACATATTTAACGCGATCGCACCGGCTAAGCCCAAGGCGATACCAAAGGTTGAGATGATCAAGTTCTCCAACATAAAATAACTCATCACCTGCCAACGGCTGGCACCAAGCGCGCGTCGAGTACCGATTTGTTTGGTACGACGGTTAATCGAAAACATCGCTAAACCAACGATACCAAATCCGGTAATAAGGGTTAGTACGGCAATCACCACGGTTAATATTTTATTAATGGCATCATGATTGCGGTAACTGCGCTCGCGGGTTTCTTCCATTGACGTTACACGGCGAATAATTCGGCCTTTGTCGGCATCACTAAGCGCTTTTTCAACCAGTGGCATGATCTCATCGCGGCGTCCAGGCTCGGTGCGAACGATATAGCGACCACCTTTGGTTTCCATTTGATACGGCACCAAAATTGAACGCTCAACCCCATTCCAACCATTCCACGGTGCTTGCAATGTTTTCATGATGCCGATGATCTGCATCGGCTCATCACGATTGATATACACGGTTTTGCCAACACTGTCTTGCCATGTTTCGGCAAATAGTGACTCCGCCATCGCTTGGGTGAGGATAATTTTCGCAGGCCACGAGGTTTTTGAACTCGGACGCCATTCAACATCACTTAATGAAAAGTTTTCACCATGGATGATGTCTACGCCTAGGGTGTTAACACCATGATCATCAACCATATAAACGGCAACGCCAACCGAGTCTTGCTCTTCACCTGTTTCGGTTTGCAAGCCCATCGACCAACCGCCACCACTGAGGGGAATGGCATTGATTTGCGTGGCATCAACCACACCATCGATGTTGCGAATGATGTCTAAATCGCGTTTCAGATTGACCGGTTGGTTATAGTCGTTACTGAATATGGTATTCGACAAGTAAAAGATATTGTCTTCATCGAGACCGCTTGGACGGCTCATTTGTTCACTACGAACCTGCATCATAAACACCGCATTAACCATAATGGTTAAGGTTAAGGCAATTTGCAGGCCGATTAACAGAGCACCAATTTTATTGCGCATAAGTGATTTTAGTATTAATGAAAATTCCTTCATGTGACCTCCTATTGCGCTTTCAGTTGTGTCGACGGTTGCACATTACATGCGCGCCACGTTGGGTATAGTCCAGCCAGTAAACTGGTGACAATGGCCAAGCTAATGGCGGCGACTACCATGGTGGTATCTAAGCTGGTTAGGTTGCGCAGCATATCGCCATACAAGACATCAATACCTTTTAAGCCAAGCCACGCAAAGAATAAACCGAGTAAACCACCGGCTAAGCCGATACAGCCTGACTCCACTAAGTACTGTGCGAACAAAGTACGTCGGCTGGCTCCGAGCGCTTGGCGCAGACCAATTTCTGACGATTTGGACAAGAATTTTGCTAACAATAAGCCGACGGTATTGAGCAAACACACAATTAAGAACATCAATGACATTGCCGTCATCATCAACGCATCATCGGCAACAACTTGTCGTTGCTCTAACCATTCCATTACATTGCTTAAACGGTTATTCAGCGGACGTTCAAAACGGCCGAAGGATTTTTGTTGCTCAACATAGGCGTTTAAGAAGCTCTGGTATTCCTGTTTTTCCTGCTCGTTGTTTAACTCCACCCAAAATTGCAGCCAAACACACTCTGAATCAAGGAATGCTTGGAAGCCATCGCCGACATTTTTCCAGCAATTGGTATTACCACTGCGACCAATTTTTTCTTCTGCAATCATCGAAAACGGCACAAAGATTTCTTCACTTTCGTTAAAGGCACCGGTGGTGATGTCATAAAAGCGTGGCACCGGTTGCCAAGTATCAATAACCCCAACGACTTTAAAAAAGTTGCCAGCGACTTTGATACTGCGGCCAACGGAGTTTTCACCACCAAATACCCGGTCGTTGGTTTCGCGGCTCAATACCACCACTTGCTCTTTGCTTATGTCGGCTTGATGATCCCAGCCACTGCCATAAATAAATGGCACGTCAAACATGCTAAAAAAGTCTGCCGAATTAGCACGAGCACTGACCTGAAATGGTAGGGCGTCTTTACCTTCTGGCTCAATCACCGCATTAGCTTGCGCTTGAATGCTTTGACGATAGGCTTTTTGCTGCATAAACAGATATAAACCATCCCGATACGTTACCTGATCCGGTGGAGTACCGTCGTCATTGGCGGGGTTATTGACATCCCAGCTGTCCAATTGCACGTAATACAAATTGTCAGACTTATGGGGAATAGGATTCGCCGACATTAAATAGGTAACGGTCACTGTGGTCATTGAGGCACCAATGCCCAGAGCAATGGCAACAATCATTAAGGCACTCATGCCCCAATGTTTGATGATGCTGATGCGAGCCAGCTTTAAATAATAGAGAAACATCATCTTCTCCTAAGCGCTGGCAGCAGATTGGCTAACAACCACGTCTAATTCGCTGACGCGGCCATCTTTAATTTGGATTTTACGCTTGGCACGATTGGCCAATTCATTGTCATGAGTCACCATAATAATGGTGGTGCCTTGGGCGTTAATGTCTTCGAGCAATTCCATAACACCTTGTGCCATTTGCGTATCTAAGTTACCGGTTGGCTCATCCGCCAATAAAAAGCGCGGGTGCGTGGCAAGGGCGCGGGCAATGGCAACACGTTGCTGTTGACCACCAGATAGTTGGCTTGGCAAATGCTTCATACGGTTACTTAAGCCAACCATTTCTAAATAATGCTCAATACGCTGTTTGCGTTCTTTGCTACTCAATGACTGATAGCGCAATGGCACATCAACGTTATCAAACAGGTTAAGATCAGGAATCAAATTAAAGCTCTGAAAAATAAAGCCTATTTTTTCATTACGAATGCGTGAACGTTGGTTGTCGTTCAAGCTGCCAATATCAATGTCATCAAGAGAGTATTGACCAGAGCTAAATTGTTCGAGCATACCAGCGATGTTTAAAAACGTGGTTTTCCCTGAACCCGACGGGCCGGTCACACTGATAAAGTCGCCTTCATTAACCTGCAGGTGAAAATCGCGCAGGGCGTGGGTTTGAACCTCGTTGGTGCGAAACACCTTGTTGATGTCTTTCATGGTTAACATAGTCTTTCCTCGTTTATTATTACTGAGCCGTCTTGTTGTTATCGTGCTCGTACGCATAGCTTATTGGGTGAGCATTACTTGCTCAGCATTTTCAAATATATCGGTACCCGAGATGACTATTTGGTCACCAATGGTCAGGCCCTCAACAATCTCTACTTTGCTCAAACTGCGAGCGCCGGTTTTAATTGGGCGTTTAATGGCGATGCCATCTTTAACGACATAGGCAAAACGCCCGTTGGAGCTGTCTAAGAACTGGCCGCGACGTACCTGCAATACATCATCGCGACGTTCAAGCAGGATGCGGGTGTTAAGGCGTTGGTTTTGGCGCAAGCCGCGAGGTACTTGCTCCTCAAAACGCACTCGCCCGGTAACCTGGTTATCCAGTATTTCGGGGGAAATTGTTACCAAGCGAGCACGATAAGGTTGCTGTGAAAACTGCACTTCAACGTCCATTCCCAGCAGCAAATCATCGGCGTAAGATTCTGGAACTGCGACTTCAACTTCAAACTGGCTTAAATCAACGACCATTAAAATCGCTTGATTCTTGGCTAAATAGGTTTTGTTTTCGACATTAAGGTTACCGACAATACCATTGACCGGGGAGGCGACTTTCAACGCATTGACTTGGCGCTGCAAATCATTGACCAACAAGGTTTGGCGCTGAATATCGAGGCGCAAACTTTGTAAATCAAAATCCATCGATTCTTTTGCTAATTGCGCATCGCTGACCGCATGATCAAATTGCAACTTGGCATTGGCGAGATCATCTTGGGCTTTTTCAAAGTCGATTTGGCTAATGGCGTGTTTAGAATAGGCTTGATCGGCGCGACGTTTTTCCCGGGTGGCGGTGGTTAACGCGACCTGAGCTAAATCAACGGCCTTTTTGTCAAACAATTGTTGTTTTTTACTTTGGATGGTTTGACGTTTTAAACCGGTTTGTAAATTTTGCAAACTGGCTTGTTCTTGATCAAAGCGACTGGTCAGTTCTGGGCTATCAATCTCGGCCAATATATCGCCTTGTTTGACTTCGCTACCGGCATCAATCGCAAAGGTTATGGTGCCCTCTGCCGGAGCATAAAGCGTCGGACTAACAGCGGCGACAACGCGACCTTGTACCGACACATCGCGCACAAAGTCGGTTATTTCAACACTGGCAAGTCGTACCCGTTTTAATGGGATCGAGCGATCGGTTTGGCTCCACTTGGCCACAGCAGGGCTAAGCAGATAAAACATTGCGACAAATGTCATGATCACACCGGTGGCAATAAGCCATCGTCGGTGCATTGAGTTTGAGGTCGCCAGGACCTCGTCTTGCGAGCTGGTATCAGCTAGTTTCATATTTCCCCCTGAATCCTTGTCAGCAGAGCACATGTCTGTCTGACAACGACAAATATCACTGGATAGTGAACATTATTTATTTAGTCGCAGGGAAATCGAAAAAGGTTGAGTTTTTTTTACAAAAATTTAACAGGTAGGTTAAAAATGATAATAAAGGTTTGTTTTTACTTAGGAATTTCCTGATGTCTGTTTATTGCTGCGGCGCTTTAATTGCCACAAACGGGCAACAAAACCAAGCATCA
Source organism: Thalassotalea sp. HSM 43 (assembly GCF_004752005.1). Classification (NCBI taxonomy): domain Bacteria; kingdom Pseudomonadati; phylum Pseudomonadota; class Gammaproteobacteria; order Alteromonadales; family Colwelliaceae; genus Thalassotalea; species Thalassotalea sp. HSM 43. Next base: position 3,158,246 of record NZ_CP038493.1, read on the forward strand.
GCAACCATACCAAAATCTTATGAATGGTTTTGCCATACTCGCCATATAAGGTTTGACCGCTGACTTTGTTGACGCTAGTCGACAAAATACTTTCGGTGAATTGCGGCACGTCGGCAATGATTTGACCGTGATGATCAATCACCGCAGTGAGGCCATTATTGGTCGCTCGAATGACCGGCTTTGCAAATTCAAGGGCACGCATGCGGGCAATTTCTAAGTGTTGATGTGGGCCATGTGAGTCACCAAACCAAGCATCATTGCTGATGGTAAGTATGGCATCGGTGTGCTCTCTAAGGTTGGCCGACAGCTGATTTGGAAACACAATTTCAAAACAAATCAATGGCAGTAAGCGAATATCATTGGCTTGCAAGTTGGCTTGCACAAAATCGCCTCGGCTAAAGGAAGACATTGGCAAATTAAAAAATGGTGCAATCGGTCTTAATAAATCGCCAAAGGGCACAAACTCACCAATCGGTAATAAATGGTGCTTGCTGTATTGGTTACTGTTACCGAAGTAATAACCGCCTTTGTCATCGCCTTGCGACTTATTACCCATAACAATAATGCTGTTATAAAATTGGCGGTTTTCTAAATTGTAATTGATGATACCAGTGATCAAACTGCTGTCATTAAGGTGCGCTTGTTCATTCACGTATCGCAATGTTTCTTGTGCCAGTGGCTCAACCCGAGGGATCGCCGCTTCAGGCCAAATGACGACATCATGATCTTTATATAAATCGCTGCTGTTGTTGATATACAGGTCAATGATGTTTTGCTCTGCTTCGTCATCCCAACGCAATTCTTGCTTGATGTTACCTTGCACTAAGGCCGTGGTGAAGCTGTCGCCGGTACTTTGCGTGAAGCTAAATTGCGGGCTGACTATCAGGCTTGTTGCAATGAGTACTAGGCTGATGATGGCGAGTTTGTGTGTTGGTTTGGCTATCAATACACATAGGCTGGCGCAGCTAAGCATCACCATCACACTGATGCCGACCTCTCCCATTATCGGCGCGAGGGCTGCAAAGGGGCTGTCTATTTGACTGTAACCAATGGATAACCACGGAAACCCAGTTAATACAAAACTGCGTAGGTATTCAGTCACTAACCAGCTGATGGCTAAGACCATCAGATTAACTTTGTTTTGTCCGGTCAACTTGGCTGCCAACCAACCACTCAGCGCTGGGTAAATAGCTAAATAGCCGCACAATAACAGCATTAAGAATAATGAGGCGAGCAAGGGCATACCGCCAAATTGCTCAATCGATACATGCACCCAACTGATGCCAAAAGAGAAATAACCAAAGCCCCAAGCGAAGCTTAATTGGCTGGCTCGACGGGCACTTTGTTGATGTACTTGTGAAAACCATAATACCACTGACAGCAGAGCCAGTGGCCAATAACCATATGGCGCAAATGCCAAGGTGGCGAGCGCGCCACTTAGATAACAAAACAGCAGAGCCAAGAGTTTATGGTTTATCTGAAAACGAGTTATTTGCTCTGCTATTATCATTTATGGTTATTTTTATGGGGTTAATGAATAAGCGTTAATCGGCTAGTTTACCGTTTATGGTGTGTCCTTCCGGCACGGTTACTTGCATTTGCTGTATGCGACGACGGTCACAACTGACCACTTTAAATTTGAATTTATCAAGTGAGGTACTCTCACCTCGTTTTGGCATATGACCAAAACCGTGAATAACAATACCACCAATGGTATCTGCTTCTTCTTCATTAAAGCCAGAATTGAAGTACTCGTTAAAATCTTCGAGTTCAGTAAGGGCTTTAACTTGATAGACGTTGCCGCTTAAGTGGCGAATTTCACGCTCGAGCATATCGTCATGCTCGTCTTCAATTTCACCAACGATAAGCTCAAGGATATCTTCAATGGTTACCAAACCTGACACGCCGCCGTATTCATCGACAACGATGGCCATATGGTAACGTTCTTGACGAAACTCTTTTAGCAGCGGTTCAACCTTCTTGCTTTCAGGAATGATCATTGCTGGTCGCAACAAATCGGCAATGCAAAGTTCACTGGCTTCTTTGCTGAACGCATAAGGCAGTAGATCTTTGGCAAGCAACATGCCTTCAATATGATCGATGTCTTCATTGGTTACCGGAAAACGCGAATGCGCCGAATCAATCATGGTTGGCAAAAACTCTTCAACGGTCTGCGAAATATCGACAGTAACCATGTGCGAACGTGGGATCATGATGTCGCGTACGCGCATATCACTGACTTCTAGAACGCCTTCAAGCATTTGCTTGGTAGAAGGTTTGATTAGATCTCGGTCGGTAGCATCAACGAGTACATCGACCAATTCTTCTTTGCTTTGCGGCTCCCCGGTAAAAACCTGAACAAGTTTTTCCATTAAGGTTTTCGAAGAGCCGTTGGTAGACTGGGAGTTGTCGTCGCTCATAGAGCAGTTGTATATCCTGTTTAAGTTAATCATCAGAAGCGATATATGGATTAGAGATACCGAGTTCGGCCAATAATTTTATTTCAATCGCTTCCATCTCATTTGCGTCATCTTCGTTTATATGATCAAAGCCTAATAAATGCAAGCATCCGTGAATGATCATATGCGCCCAGTGAGCAAATAGGGGTTTGTTTTGTTGTTTGGCTTCGTGTTCCACCACATCAGCACACACCACTAGGTCACCGAGTAAGTCCAGTTCAATGCCTTCTGGCACCTCAAATGGGAACGACAATACATTGGTTGGCTTGTCTTTGCCTCGGTATTCGTGGTTGAGTTGTTGTGATTCTTCACTGCTAACCATACGAATGGTTAGCTCAAATGGTTTGTTATAGCTCGCCAGTGCTGCGTCAGCCCAGCGTTGCAATTGTTCGGCATTAGGCAGCTCGCTATTATCGCAAGCGACCTGAATATCAATACATATATGTTCAGAAGGCATGGCAGGTATTAACTGTGTTGGCTGTCGTGGCGTTCGTATGCTTCAACGATGCGCGCAACAACGGCGTGGCGAACCACGTCTTTGGCTTGGAAATAGTTAAAGCTAACACCTTTGATGTTATCAAGCACTTCAATCGCGTGACGCAAACCGCTGCGTTGACCGCGCGGTAAATCTACTTGCGTAATATCACCGGTGATCACGGCTTTCGAGTTAAAGCCGATACGGGTAAGGAACATTTTCATTTGTTCAACCGTAGTATTTTGGCTTTCATCAAGAATAATAAAGGCATCGTTTAAGGTTCGGCCTCGCATATACGCCAGTGGCGCAACTTCGATAACGTTGCGTTCGATCAGTTTTTCAACTTTTTCAAACCCAAGCATTTCAAATAATGCGTCATACAGAGGACGTAAGTATGGGTCAACTTTTTGACTTAAATCGCCTGGTAAGAAGCCGAGTTTTTCACCGGCTTCAACCGCTGGTCGTGTCAGTAAAATACGACGAATTTCTTGACGCTCTAGGGCATCAACCGCACAGGCAACCGCTAAGTATGTTTTACCGGTACCCGCAACACCAACACCAAAGCTGATGTCATTGGTCAGTACGTTTTGCACATATTCCGACTGATTATCATTACGAGGTTTGATGATGCCACGTTTGGTTTTGATGGTGACCATTTGCTCGTATTGCTCAGCGTTTTCACTGTTTTCTTGTTCAAGCACGTTAATTTCTGTCATCGCCAAGTGCAGATCTTCAGCAGAAATGCTGCCAACTTTACCTTTTACCGGTGACGTCATCACATACAAATCTTTAAGCAGTTTGACCACAGCGATACAGACTTGTTCTTTACCGTGCACTTTAAACTTATTGCCACGATAGTTGACTTCAACACCAAAACGGCGTTCGATTTTACGAAGGTTGTCATCTAAAGGACCGCATAGATTCGCCAGACGATTATTGTCCAGCGGTTCCATATTAACTTCGTGGCTGTGCTTGGTGTCGTTGCCCGTTGTGCTCAAAATAGTCTCTTTTCAGTCAAGTGATGCTGATTAAGGGGTGAACGTCGCAACACCTAGATCGTCAACGCCGTGACGTGTCGTGTTGTGATGTTGGTTTGCCAAAATATCGGCCGGAGAATGGGCGATACGTAAACCCATTTCATCTTCGGTGCGAACCAGTTTACCACGTAATGAGTTGGCATATACGTCGGTAATTTCAACGTCAACAAATTGGCCAATGACCGTATGTGGTGCTTCGAAGTTGACGATACGGTTGTTTTCAGTACGACCACGCAACTCCATTGGGTTCTTTTTCGAAGGACCTTCAACCAAGATGCGTTGTTCGCTACCTAACATGCGACGCGCGTGTTGTATGGCTTGTGAATTAATACGATCTTGTAAAATTTGCAGGCGTTGCTTCTTCTCGTTTTCAGAAACATCATCTACGGCATCCGCCGCAGGCGTGCCCGGACGAGCGCTGTATATAAAGCTAAAGCTTAAATCAAAATCAATGGCTTTGATTAAGTTCATGGTTGCTTCAAAGTCATCGTTGCTTTCGCCTGGGTAGCCGATGATAAAGTCAGATGACATAGCAATGTCAGGGCGAACACGACGTAATGCACGAATCTTAGATTTGTATTCTAATGCTGTATGGCCGCGCTTCATCATGGTTAAAATGCGATCGGAACCACTTTGTACTGGCAAGTGCAAATGACTTACCAATTCAGGTATGTCTGCATAGGCGTCGATGATATCGTCAGTAAATTCAACAGGATGTGACGTGGTGTAACGAACACGGTCAATACCATCAATGGTTGCAACCAAACGCAATAGATCAGAGAAACGACAAACACCGCCATCGTGAGTTTCGCCACGAAATGCGTTAACGTTTTGACCTAATAGGTTTACTTCACGTACACCTTGCTCGGCTAATTGAGCGATTTCGTACAACACATCGTCTAGAGGACGTGACACTTCTTCACCGCGGGTATACGGCACAACACAGAAAGTACAGTATTTAGAACAGCCTTCCATAATAGAGACAAAGGCAGTTGGGCCTTCTGCTTTTGGCTCTGGCAGGCGATCGAATTTTTCAATTTCAGGGAAACTTACGTCAACAACGGACTTTTCGTCGCTGTTTACGGTGTTGATCATCTCTGGTAAACGGTGCAAGGTTTGAGGACCAAACACGATGTCTACAAATGGCGCACGTTGGCGAATCGCATCACCTTCTTGTGAAGCAACACAGCCGCCAACACCAATGATCAAATCAGGCTTGTCGTTTTTCATGGTTTTCCAACGACCAAGCTGATGAAATACTTTTTCTTGAGCTTTTTCACGGATAGAGCAGGTATTCAGTAGTAATACATCTGCGTCTTCCGGCTCGCTTACTTCTACGAAACCGTGGGTAGAATCTAGTAAATCGGCCATCTTTTGCGAGTCATACTCGTTCATCTGACAGCCCCAGGTTTTAATGTAAAGCTTCTTACTCATTCGAAATTTTGCCCAAATATCTATTGCTAAGTTAATCATTAATTAAAGTTGCAAGTGATATTAAGCAATAAACACTACGCCAACTTTAATCTAAAGGGGGCGTATTTTACTCTTTCTTCACATGATCTGCCAGCATTGGCCACGTATTAATTTGTAACTATTTCGTTAACATCGGGCTTTGAGCCGCCTTGTTCGCTGTTAGCCAACAAACTCTTGACCAAATCACATGCTTCTTGCTCGTCTAAATAGCGAGGTAGGGCATATAAAAAATGGGCCTCTTTTAACGCCGCTTTGGCGATATCTTTACAGTCATGGCGTTGCAGTTCGGCAACATGAGCGGGAATATCGAGTTGTTGGCACAAGGTGTCAACTTGACCGATAAATTGTTCCGCACCTTTGCGTTGGTCGTATTCTTCAATACCTATCACGTTGGCTAAATGTGCGAATCGTTGTTGGCAGGCCTGTTGATTAAGGCGCAACACCCGAGTTAATACCATGGCATTGGCTAGGCCATGGGGGATATGGTAGTACGCACCTAATTGGTGGGCGACCGCGTGAACATAACCAACACCTGCTTTATTGAATGCCAGACCGGCATAATAAGATGCCAAAGCCATATTTTCGCGAGCGCTAATATCATCAGGTGTTTCCGCACAGGTGGTTAAATTGGCAAAAATAAGACGCACAGCAGCTAGTGCATAGCGGTCGGTTTCGGCACTGGCGTTATTTGAGGTGTAAGCTTCAATCGCGTGAGTAAGCGCATCCATACCGGTTGCAGCAGTCATCGCCTTAGGTAAACCTGTCATTAGCTTGGCATCTAGTGCGGCAACATCACAGCAAATTGCTGGCGATATAATCGGGTACTTTTGCCCATCTTTATGGTTACTTACTACCGCAATCATGGTCGCTTCTGAGCCTGTACCTGCCGTCGTTGGGATAACATACAGAGGCAAACCTTTGCGCCAAATTTTTAACATGCCACGACATGCTCGGATGGTGAAAGAGTCAACACGCTTTTGCTTGGCCAATGCGGCAATCATTTTGGAGGCATCAATAACCGAACCACCGCCAATGGCGAGTACCAATTCACAGTCGTTGTGTTGTAGTGCTTTGATCCCTTTAACAATCACTTTTTCGTCGGGATCAGGCATGATCTCAGCAAAGGTGACGACATCGATACCCTTGTCTTTGAGTTGCTGTTCAATCGGATCAATCATGCCCAGCTTAGCTAAGCCACTATCGGTGACAATGAGCACTCGTTTGCTGCCTTGCGCAATGATTAAATCGAGCAACTTTTGTGCGCTATCTGCACCGCAAAACAATAATGGTTTAGGGATGTTTAGCAACTTGCCGGCAATTTTTAAGGTGAAGGCAATAAGCTTATATATGCTGGTTGGAAGGGTCATTATGATCAATTAATTATAAAAAGTTTCAACACTTTAGCGTTTTACGGTGAACTTGTAAATTTATCACCTTGTAGACTGGGTTTTTCGCCGGTTTACTTGTCCGTATGATTGTCAGTTTACTGACATCATTTAATGCAATTAAATGATTATTCCCTTGGCGAAAAATGCCTGCTTGGTTACAATCGATAGATAACGACAGGTTAGGCTGTGTGCATAACAGCTAAACATGGGCATAAGAGATAATATCTTGAACGAGCAACAAGTATCACATACCGACTGTTTGATTGTTGGCGCAGGCATGATTGGTGCAAGTACGGCACTGGCGTTGGCCGAGCTGGGCTTGAAAGTGACCATTATCGAGCGCTTTGCTGCCAAAACTTATGAGCAAAGCCAATCTTTTGATCTTCGTGTTTCCGCTATTTCATTAGCCTCTGAGCAATTACTACAACAGCTTGGCGCTTGGCAAGGTATTGAGCGCATGCGCAGCTGTGTCTATAAGCGTCTCGGTGTTTGGGAAGATGAGCTATCTTATGCCGAATTTAATGCCGATGAAATAAGCCAAAGCCATCTTGGTCATATTATCGAAAACCGTGTTATTCAATTATCGTTGTGGCAACAAATGCTGCACAACGACAACATCACCGTATTATGCCCAGAAACGCTTATCGGCTACCAACAACACGAAGATGGCATTCGTGTTGAGCTTGAGAAATCGCGTCTTAACTGTTCGTTACTAATAGCTGCCGATGGTGCAAATTCACAAGTTAGGCAATTAGCTGGTATCGGTATCACAGGTTGGGATTATCAGCAAAGTGCTATGTTGATCAATGTTGAAACCGAACTTGGCCAACAAGATATTACCTGGCAAAAATTCTTGCCTAGCGGACCTCTGGCATTTTTGCCTATGCCTGGTAACTGCGCGTCATTAGTTTGGTATCAACAAAAAGATGAAATTAAGCGATTATCAGCGTTGTCTAATGTCCAGCTTGAACAAGAAATTGGACGACAGTTTCCTAATCGACTGGGCAAAGTGACCGTGATAGATAAGGGCGCGTTCCCGCTCACTCGCCGTCATGCCAATCAATATGTCAAAGGTAATGTGGTGTTACTCGGCGACGCTGCCCACACCATTAACCCATTAGCTGGCCAAGGGGTTAATTTGGGCTTTAAAGATGTTGCAGCACTGCAAATGGTTATCGCCAAGGCGATCGGCTCTGGTGAGAATTATCACAGCCAACAAGTGTTGCAACGATACGAAAAATCTCGTCGTGCTGACAACCTAATGATGATGTCTGGAATGGATGCCATTTATAGCACTTTTTCAAACCCATCCCTGCCTATCAAACTGCTAAGAAACCTTGGTTTGTTTGCTGCCCATAGGGCTCCATTGTTGAAATCTCGTGCCTTAAAATATGCTTGTGGTCTGGCATAAATACATACCCGCTTTGCGCTTTCGTGCATTATTTTCTAAATTTTAAATAGGCAAGGTTCACTCTTACTGAGCAAAAAAACTAGCAAGTTAGTGGAAGTGATTGTTTTATTTGAATTATTTGTAACCTTTTGTTGAATACGCTTGTCTAGCTAAAAAAGCCCGCACTTTATGGTTGCTGCTAACGGCAATGTAATGAAACGGATTAGGAGATGAAGCATGAAAGCTGTTGTATACAATACAATGCTATTTTTAATCGTCAGTGCTATAGCGATGAGTAGCGATGCCTTTGCCAATAAGCACTTTGTCAACATCCCAAGCTGTGACAGCGAAGAATGCCAGTATTACTTTAAAGAATATAAACGTAAAACCCGAGAGGGTTATGCTGATGCCATGGAAACCTTAGCCAGTTTTTATCACGTTGGTTATGGCACTGAAGCAAATTTGGAATTGGCGCTTAAATGGTATAAACGCGCGGCAAAATATTTTAGTGTTGTCGGTTCTTATAAAGCCGGCGTGTTTTTATTAACCGAGCCTGATTATTACGATTTTGAGCAAGGGATTTCCTATCTGAAAAAAGCCGGTCGAGCAAAGTATGGTGACGCCAACTATCTTTTGACGGTAATTTATACCAGTGAGGAATTTATTGATGCCGATTATCAAAAAGCAGATAAGTGGCTAACATATGCTTTGCAGGGCAAGCATGAAAAATCCATCGCCTATTGCAAATACATGCTTGCCAATAATGTGATGACCGAACAACGATTCTCGGCTGCTTATGAGTTGTGTCAACAAGCGCAAATAAAACCAGTAACGACTACCAGCGAAAAAATTGCTACTACGCAGCAATCCGAGTCGATAAACGAGAGTTCTTCGAGTTCTGCAAGCGTCATCGCACAAGTTGATTCTGACAACGCGGCACCGCAAGGTGAGATGGAGGTGATTGAAGTAACGCCAATGTCATTGCCTGAAATGTTTGAAGCGGATCTGGCGTATCTCAAAAACGTTATCGCCGAAAAGCGCCGGATGACCACAGGCTCTCGTATCTACCGCCGTCCATGCGCACTCACCCTGTCTTGTAGTGAAATGCAAAAGGATGAATTTACTCGAATTCGCAATACGTCTGGTGCCGGTATGCTAAATGGAAATTAGCCTACTTTCTCAGAATACATTTTTGTTAGGTGTAACTCTTTTGCTGTATTTGTTGTCTAGCTAATTAACACCACAAGTCGTGGCTGACAATGAAAGCGGACAAGGAGTTAACGATGAAAAGTAAGTTGCTAAGCGCATTAATGTTGTTATTGCTGGGCGCGTTGGTAATGGGCATGAGTGCACCTTCTTGTGCGCAATCAACGAACAAGTTAGCAACCATTCCGGCATGTGATACTGAGCGATGTAAGTACTACTTTAGTGAATATAAGCGTCGCACACGTGAAGGTTATGCTGATGCCATGGAAACCTTGGCGAGCTTTTATCATGTTGGTTATGGCACCGAGCGTAACCTAACGCTGGCGTTAAAGTGGTACAAACGAGCGGCAAAATATCATAGCGTGGTTGGTGCCTACAAAGCAGGCTTGTTTATGCTAACCGAACAAGACTTCTTAGATACCGAGCAGGCGATAAAATATTTAAAAAAAGCGGGTCGCAGACAGTATTCTAACGCGAACTACATTTTGGCGTTAATCTACAGTCAAGGGCAGTATATTGATACCGACTTTTCCCAAGCAGATCACTGGCTTTCTTATGCACTGTCGGCGAATCATCAACGTTCGATGGAATATTGCCAAACACTAACGGTTGAAAACGTATTAACTGAGCAAAACTTCCCTGACTCATTTGCATTGTGCCCTAGCAATGAAATATCTCGAGCACAGCCTACCAGTAGTTATGCCAGTACACAGTCAACAGCGCCAACAGAGCCACAAACCATATCGATAACTTTAATTTCAAACAATCAACAGACTCAATCGAGTCCCTATCAAGCGCCTAGCAATCACGGCGATATGGAAGTGATTGAGGTGAATCCAGGTTCGTTGCCTGAGCTATTTGATCAAGACTTAGCGTCAATGAAATTTTATGTCGCCGAAAAACGCCGTCAGCAAACTGGGCATCACATTTTGCGAAGACCGTGTTCATTAACCCTATCTTGTTATGAGATGTCGAAAGAAGAGTTGATTCGCCTACGAGGTATGCAAGGCGCGGGTATGTTAGGTAATCGAGGCACACAAGTGCCACGGTTACCTGCAGGCGTTGGTAAGTGATATTTTATAACGTGCTGATATTTCTAGATTTAAGTGTAATATAAAGAGAGGTGGGTAATTATTGACAAAAATAACCAGTCAATGTGTAACCCTTTTCTTTAAGTCACCGTCTAGTTAAGTATCAGGAAAGAAAAAGAAGACATGGCAAGAGTGGGTGGATTTTCAGATTGCATTGAAATACAGGTAATTGAAAAAGCCAAAGCAGGTGATGTATCGGCCTTTGAGGTCATATATCGACAATATTCACAAGCCTGTTTTCAGCTTGCCTTACGTATGTGTGCAAATAGGGCACTAGCTCAAGATATTACTCAGGAAGTTTTTGTTAAAGTGTTTCGAAAATTATCCACCTATCACGGTAACGGTTCTTTTGCCGGCTGGCTTAGACAAATAGCGGTTCGAGAAAGTTTGAATCGCTTGCGAGTTAAAAAGGACGAGTCACCACTTGAAGAAGAATCAATTCGCAGTGATGACTTATTTAATAGTGAATGGGTCTTAGCGCAACGTGATCTTACCTCGTTACTTTCTAACCTTCCGGATAATTATCGCAGTGTTCTTATTTTGCACGAAGTAGAAGGGTTTACCCATCAGGAAATTGCTGAAATGTTAGATAAATCCGTGAGCTTTTCTAAAGTTACCTTGCTTAGAGCCTATAAAAAGTTACAAGCCATGGTCGTCAATGAGGAGTCTAAATAATGCATTTGAGTGATGATCAAATTATTGAACCGAATGCGCTGGAGTTGCGTCATTTAGAACATTGTGATGTTTGTCTGCAAAGGCAGCAACATTTGCGAGGTATTCGCCAATCATTGGCGACAAGCTTTGACCAAGACGCATTGCCAGAGCCGATATGGCAAAACATTAAACAGGCGATTGAGCAGCCACAACAGTCAGCATCGACAGAGCAACAACCTAACAATAAAGCCACAAACGGATGGCGTAATTTAGCTTTAGCATTAGCAGCCAGTTTAGTGCTGGTTGTTATGGTGCCGCAAGTAATGGACTCGACTCCGCAGCAAGACCCAGTTGAACTTACCCTTACTCAGTTGATTGAGCAAAACCAGTTGTTGCAAAGCCAATTGCAATTGGCTGTGGAAGAGAAAAGTCTGTCTGATGTGCAATTACAAATGCTCTATTTCAAACTCGATGAAATCGACAGAAGCTTACAATTTTTATATTCGCAACAAGGTGCGAAGGATGAAAAAACCGCCTTGTGGGAAAAGCGCAAACAGTTAATTAACAAAACGTTATCCAGTAAAAAGGAAAACAAAGTTGGAAAAATATAAAGTAGGAGCTGAGCATGCTTAGCAGTGCAAAAATAATAGTCGCGAGTATGGTTGCCTTGGTCTGTTCATCGAACGTCTTGGCATCAGATAACTACCCTGTGAGCACAGAATCTAAAGTTTTGCTTGAGCAACTTGCAACCGATATACAAGCAACATTGAGATTAGTGGCTGAGAAAGAAAAAGCGGCAGGAAATAACGTTGAAGAATTTCAATACGTGATCACTAAACCGAGACAAGAATTTACTAACCTTGGTTTAACCGTTGATTTAAGTAATGCCGATAATGGTTTTCGAGTGCTGTCGGTAACCCCAGGCAGTGCCGCGCAGTCTTTGGCCATCAAAAGTAATGACCACGTGCTGGCAATAAACGGGCAGCCTGTGAACAGTGCTAATCATCAACAGGCGATGAGCGAATTTTTATCGGTAAAGCCAGGGCAAACCTTGGCGCTAGACATTGTTAGCGGCAATGAGCGTAAAACCGTGTCGACCAAGTTATCTGGTCAGTATGTACCAGAGTTTACTCTGGCGTTAGGGCCAAACGTTTTAGCGGCACAACCCGCAGAGCCTGCTCAACTTGTAAACAGTAATCAATGTGGTGTCGTATCGGTATTTTTTAAGCCACCTAGCAGTAAAGAATATCATCCTGCAATTTTTACTAAGGTCGATGGCGATCATCGTATACGCGATCGAACCAGTGTAAAGCTAGCCGTTGGCCTCCATGAAATTTATGTACTCGAAGCAATTGATATCAATAGCTTTAATGTGCGTTCGACACCGAACAAAAAGCCTAAAAAGATCATTATCGATGTTAAAGCAAATACGGTTTATCACCTTGGGGCAGAGTTCTTTAGAGATAAAAAGTACAAGGTTAGCAGTAATGAATACTGGCAACCGGTGATTTGGAAGCAGTCTGAGAAAGAGTGTGAATTGGATTAGGGGCTAAGAGCTAAGGACTAAGGGCTAAGGGCTAAGGGTTAAGAGCTAAGGACTAAGGGCTAAGGGCTAAGAGCTAAGGACTAAGGGCTAAGGGCTAAGGTTCTAGGGACTAGGGGCTAAGGACTAAGAGCGAAGGTTCTAGGGACTAGGGACTAGGGGCTAGGATTTAGCGAAGTCTATCCGCACTGATTTTGAGGCATAAAAAAAGCTTTAAAGGATATTTCTAATGAAACACGCTTTAAAGCTTTCTATACATCATCATTAATTAAAGTGGTGCGCGTGAGGTTTAGCAGAGACTTGAAAGTTCAAGTCTATCCGTACTGATTTTCAGGCATAAAAAAAGCTTTAAAGGATATTTCTAATGAAACACGCTTTAAAGCTTTCTATACATCATCATTAATTAAAGTGGTGCGCGTGAGGTTTAGCAGAGACTTGAAAGTTCAAGTCTATCCGCACTGATTTTCAGGCATAAAAAAAGCTTTAAAGGATATTTCTAATGAAACACGCTTTAAAGCTTTCTATACATCGTCATTAATTAAAATGGTGCGCGTGAGGTTTAGCAGAGACTTGAAAGTTCAAGTCTATCCGTACTGATTTTCAGACATAAAAAAACTCTGAAAAAGCAGAACCTTTTCAGAGTTTTCTATACATCGTCATTAATTAAAATGGTGCGGGAGGAGAGACTTGAACTCTCACATCCTAGGATACTGGAACCTAAATCCAGCGCGTCTACCAATTCCGCCACTCCCGCGATGTGGAGTTGCATTATAGAGATCGTTTGTTAAAGCGCAAGCGTTTTTTTGGCAAAGTAGAAAATTTTACCATGGCTTGTTTATTTGTTCATCGCCGGCCTATTTTTGTCTCGTCATTGAGCCAAAAAGTCTCTTGGTCAGTAAAACAAAGATAATGAATTAGACTTAATTCTAACGAAATGAAATGTGAAGAGGGTATGTTTATGCAACATTCAAGATTTCCCAAAGCGCTACTGCTTTGTTCGTTGACGGCACTGATGAGTTGCTCTTCGAGCTACTTTCCTGCCGAAGATGGCATCATCGAATGCGGTTATGTCAGTATTTTTCTTAAACCACCTGAAGCAAAAGAAATTTATACGGTTAGGTTTGACAAGATAAATGGCGAGCACCGAATTCGTGACCGCAATCAAGTCACTTTGCCTGTTGGCCAGTATACAGTTGAGGTTATAGATCACATAAACCTGAATGACTTTTCATTTAATGTTCGTCCGACTCGCGCGAAAGAAGCAAAATCTATCGTTATCGATGTCAAAGCGAATACGTCTTATTACTTAGGGGCGGAGTTTTTCCGTGATAAAAAATACAAAGTCTATGAAAATGACTATTGGCAGCCAGTGGTGTGGAAAGAAACCGATAAAGCATGCGAGTTGTAGATAACGACTCGCTGCGCTTCATAGGCTAAACAAGATTGTTTCAGCAATGCTTATACATTGCTTACTGATGCATCTTGCCACCATGTATCGAGGACTTTAAACCACCAAACCTCTAACCCATCGATATGGGTGTTTGATACGGTCTGTAATGGGCATTGTTCGACAAAATACTCTTGCAGTTCCTGAATCGAGCTGTTGTTCCATTCGGGATGAAACTGTAAAGCCAGTACATGTTGTTTATAGCGAAACATTTGATTTCGGCATTGCTCAGAACTGCCCAATAACGTTGCCCCTTCAGGTAAGGTGAACTGTTGTTGGTGCCATTGCGGTACTAATAATTGTTCTCCAAGTCGCGCCTCCAATTGCTCATCCAAATGTTCCATCAATTGCTCTGTATTGTGAGTTGTCACATTTAGCCAACCATGCTCTGGTGTCGGCATTGCAACGATTTTGGCACCTAAGGCGCTAGCGACTAATTGGCCACCGAGGCAGATACCCAGGACGGCTTTATCAAGGTCGATAAACTGCTTAATTATCTTTAATTCTTGCGCGAGTCTTGGGTTGTCTTTATCTACATGCATTGGACCGCCCAATACAATTACTCCTTGATAATCATCAATATTCTCTGGCAATGCGGCAGGTAATAAGTTGATATGGTAGCTCAGATTATTTAAAGCAAGCCATTTAGCTATATTGCCAGCCCCTTCGGCGATATGATGCTGAATAATTAAAATATCTGCACTCATTTTAAATCCCCGGTTTCTAAATATAGGGTGTTAACCTTTTCGGGTTTGATTGCCAATTTTTCTGCAATCGCATGGTCAGATGGTGCTTGCGGGGCGAAAGGAAAAGAAAAGTCATCTGCCAAGTTACGCTGATTATTGGCCGTCGGTTCGCTCTCAACTTTTATAATATGATCGATACCAGGACGGCCTTCAATACGCAAAGCATAATATTGAATCGGCTGATTATCCGGGGTGATTTTTTGATAATGTCTTTGTGATGGTAAAGATTTAGATAATACCTGTTTGACAATGAGCCTATTAACGGTGATTTGTTGCGTGTAACGCTTTACACCACCTCGCTCAAAATGACCTTGATAAATATTAGCCGTAAACTGACTAATGGATAGCTGCTGAGCACTACCGAGATTAGATAAATCAAAGGCTTCTGGCTCAATGCTCCAAATAGTATTTTGTTGTGCCAATTGACTTATTAGGCTGTGTTGCAACTGTTTGTCCTGCACCGTTAGGCTAAAAATAACCTGCATGTCATGAGGTGCGTGGAACATAGGTAGATGCGATGCGAAAAGCTCTGCACCATTGGAGAACAGTAACATGCCGTGTAACCCTTGGCGCTGCTTATGGTGAAGCGTAGCTTCTGTCGGTTTTGTTTGCTTAGTCTGTTCTAACTGTTGTGTCTGTGCCGTAGCGTAGCTAGAGGTTAGTATCAGTAATAAGCTCAAAAATATCGTTGTTAGTTGTTTCATGATCTTTCCTTTGCTTGTTAGCGTTGCATGCTGATGTGTAAGCCAATGATGCTGAGTACCAACATAATCAGGCAAAACCAACTCTGAGTTGTTAATTGATTGTTCGAATAGCTGTGCTGCAGTAATGCGGTACCTAATATACCGAGTCCCACCCAAGTGCCATAGGCGGTGGCTAAGGGCAGATCTTTGGTTGCTTTGGCAAGAAAAAATAGACTTAACATCATACAGAAAACGGCCAAGGCAGATGGTCGCCACGCAGTAAATCCGATGGATTTTCCAAGAAAAAGTACCCAAAGTACTTCAAATAAAGATGCAATAATTAAATAGGTGTAAGCTAGCAAGTCGGCCTCCATTAAAAAATAGAATTATGGGGCCGTCCCCTATGAGGTGGAGTGGTAAGGTCGTCCTTACTTCCAAAAGAGCGAACATGATAATGGAATTTAATGGTAAATAAAAGAGGCGAGATTGATCCAGAAAAGCAAGACTGACCTTGGTATTTGACTTGAACTCTCAAGCCTATCCGTACCTTTTTTCGTGCATTGATACCAAGTAAGTTTAACTTGATTACCTGTTTCTGGTTTTAACTATTAAATTTAAGACGAAAAAAAGCTCTGAAAAAGTATAACCTTTTCAGAGCTTTCTTTATAAGCTTCACAAATGGTGCGCTTGAGGTTTAGTAGAGACTTGAACTCTCAAGTCTATCCGCACCTTTTTTCGTGCATTGATACCAAGTAAGTTTAACTTGATTACCTGTTTCTGATTTTAACTATTAAATTTAAGACGAAAAAAAACTCTGAAAAAGTATGACCTTTTCAGAGCTTTGTTATTGCATTGCAAACGTCACAAGTGGTGCGCTTGAGGTTTAGTAGAGACTTGAACTCTCAAGTCTATCCGCACTTTGGCATGCTAACTATTTTCTTGTTCGCTGTTTTAACGACAAATTTAAGACGAAAAAAAACTCTGAAAAAGTATGACCTTTTCAGAGTTTTCTTATTGCTTTGCAAACTTCACAAATGGTGCGGGAGGAGAGACTTGAACTCTCACATCCTAGGATACTGGAACCTAAATCCAGCGCGTCTACCAATTCCGCCACTCCCGCAATTATGGTGGCTACGCCCTGATTTGAACAGGGGACCCCATCATTATGAGTGATGTGCTCTAACCAGCTGAGCTACGTAGCCATCAAAGTTACTTGTCAGCTAATAAAAGCTAGAAGTCTTTTGTTCCCCCTTCTTCTTTAGTAGACAAAGAAGAAGTTGGCAGGGGTAAGAGGATTTGAACCTCTGAATGACGGGATCAAAACCCGCTGCCTTACCGCTTGGCTATACCCCTGCAAAGGCTTCTTATTACATTGTGTTCTCCGCCAATCTCAAATGAAATTGGCAGGGGTAAGAGGATTTGAACCTCTGAATGACGGGATCAAAACCCGCTGCCTTACCGCTTGGCTATACCCCTACAATGTAATTTCATGGAAATGCAAAACTATGCTTGCCATATCATGGTGCGGGAGGAGAGACTTGAACTCTCACATCCTAGGATACTGGAACCTAAATCCAGCGCGTCTACCAATTCCGCCACTCCCGCGATGATATGGTGGCTACGCCCTGATTTGAACAGGGGACCCCATCATTATGAGTGATGTGCTCTAACCAGCTGAGCTACGTAGCCATTCCATCGCTTGTCTTGGTTGCCCTCGACAAGTGCGGCGTATTATGCAAATCTGCCTTGGACTCGTCAACTGTTTTTTGAAAAAAAGTGATACTTTTTTTTCGTTTGTACAAAGAGTGGTCATATTGCTTTATATATCGACGCTTTGCAGCGTGAAAGTTACATTTAATTGCACTTTGTATAGGCAATGCTGAGTCGGCTAACGACGATCAGCACTGGTCTGTTCAAACGCTTTACGGCGACTCATGCTATAAAAAGCGACCGGCACCAAGTAAAAAGACAACATTGTGGTTAATACCGTGCCACCAGCGATGGCAATTGCAAAGGGAGGCCAGAACCCGCCGCCAGCAATAATTAACGGTAAAAAGCCACCTACCGTGGTTATAGTGGTCGACACAATGTGTCGAGTACAACTGGTGACGCCAATGATAATGGCTTGTTTATCGCCTTGTATCGCATCGGCATCGGCTTTGAGTTCAGCCAATATAACGATGGCTGAATTGATCGCCAAACCCGATAAGCCGAGCAGGCCAACAATAACGGTAAAACCAAACGGATAATTAAACACCCAGATACTTAACAGGCCTAATCCAGCCGACATAAATGCCGAGATAAAAATAATGCTGGAGATCCTGAACGAGTTAAACGACAACACTACTGTGGTAATGAGTAAAACAACAATGATGCCTATGCTACTCATAAGGTCGGTTATCGCATCGTCTCTGGCACCAGATTCCCCACCAATTTCCATGCTATAACCCGCTGGCAGGGTAAAGCCATTCTGTTCAATACTGTCTTTAATTTTGCTTAACGCTACCGATGGCAACACACCTGCGCGAAGATAGCCTTCAATAACATTGACTCGGCGTCCATCACGATGTGGAATGGCGCCTCTGCTTGGCGCAATCGATACTTGCGATATCGCCGACAACGGCAAAAAATTCTGTTCTTGGGCGTTGATCACCGGAAAACTGTATAAGTCGTTGGCGCTTTGCGTCAGCTCAATTGGGCGGCGCACACGCACCGGGATAGACTCTGTCGCCTCGATAACCGAACCCGCCACTTGACCATCAAGACCTGCTTGTAATTGTGCGGCGATATCAGCGAGGGTAATATTTTGGCTATTAAGCACTTCTTCATCGGCTTTGACCCACACTTTTGGTGTACCAGCAGATAACGTTGCTCGTGAGTGAATCATGTCTTCGGTGTTGTTAAACACCAAACGTAACTCATCGCCCAATTCTTTCAGGGTATCTAGGTTAGGGCCATACAATCGGATCTCAATCGGTGCGTTAAATGGTGGGCCTTGTTCTAACTTGCGCACCAGTATCTTGGCTTGTGGGTATGCATCATCCAGAGCAATTTGCAGTTGCGGAATTAACGCATTGGCTGCAGCAAAGTCTTGTGCTGTGATCATAGCTTGAGCATAGTTTTGCATGCCATCTTTGGCGCCGGTGAGGTTGTAATAAAATGAAGGCGAACTTTCACCAATAAACCAACGCACCTGTTCTATCTCATCGTAAGGGGCTAAAAATTCACTGATTTGTTCAGTTAAGTCGCGACTCGCAGCTAAACTGCTTTGTGCAGGTAGATACACTTCAATGTGGAACATATCCCTGTCTGATGGCGGGAAGAATTGTTCATCGAGGAATTTCGCACTAAAGAATCCGGCAATAGGTAACACCAATATCAAGGCTATGGTAAATCGTGGTTTGGCAAGACCTAGGCTTAGGCTTTTGTTAAAGGCGGCATGCAAGCGTGGCAGATGAACACCTTGCGCCAGCCAAGATGGTAATCTGGACTCGTTTTGCACTTTCAAAAAGCGTCCCGCCATACCTGCCACGACTGTGTGGGAAATAAGATACGAGCCAATTAAGGCAAAAATAACACTAAGGGCAATGCCGCCAATAAACTCACCGGCATCTCCTGGGGTTAAGGCGATTGGCATAAACGCCAACACTGTGGTCATGGTCGAGCCAAGTAACGGCATCCATAAATGACGTACAGACTCAATAACAGCTTGGCGACCGTTAATGCCTTGTTTCTTCTTTTGTAGCACGGTATCGGTCATAACGATGGCGTTGTCGACCATGATACCTAAAGCGACGACTAAGCCAGTTACTGACATTTGATGAATAGGCAAACCATAAAAATTCATTACCGCCAGAGTAAAGAACACGGTTAGCGGTAGAGATAGGGTGACTATGGTGGCTGCGCGTATACCTAAGGTAAACAGCAGCACGATGGCAATCAGAGCAAAACCAATAAATATGTTGTTCACCAAATCACTTAAACGTTCATTGGTATAATCGTTTTGGCTAAACAACATTTCCAATTCGATGCTGTCGGGAAGCGCCTGTTCAAAAGTCGCTAATTGCTGTTCAACAGCTTTGGTCCATTTATCAATGCGCACATCGGTGAGCATACGATTGCCAATGACGATGGCCGGTTTGCCATTGACGATCGCCAGTCGTTTAAGTGGCGCGACCAAGTCGCGTTTGACGCTCGCAATATCACCCAAAAGTAAAGGACTGTATTGATCAGAAATTATAGGGATGTTGCGAATTCTATCTAAGGAGTCCAGCGCACCCGTCAACTCTATCTGCAGTTGATTACTGGCATTCACCAGCTTGCCAGCTGGTACTTTTACATCGGCTTTATTGATCGATTGAATCAATTGCTGCATTGAAATGCCCGCCAGCGCAGCTTTGTCTTGATCGAGCTCTACCAAAATTTGTTCTTGGTTTTGGCCGTGGATCAAAACAATATCAGTATTGGCAACCAGCAGCAGCTCTGATTTTAACTCTTGGGCATAACGGCCTAGCAATAATAAATCTGGCTGCTCACTGGCAACCCAATTTAAGGCGATTAATTGGGTGTAAGCAAAACTGCGCTCTTCATCGAGGATGGGTTGGCTGGCTTCAGCCGGTAACTCGCCTTGAATATCACCAAGTTGGTCACGTACACGACTAAATATCGGTTCACCATTGGTGACTGAGCCTTTTAGCTTGATCTTTAAGACGGAAATTTCTGGTCTAGAGGTTGATTCAATGTAATCAATTTCGGCAATGCGGCGCAGACGTTGCTCTATCTTTTCGGTCACTAACGACTCAACACGCTCTGCACTGGCGCCAGGGTAGTTGGTCACGACAATGGCAAAACGGTTTTCTAATGTCGGATCTTCACTGCGCGGCAATACACTAAGAGACGCCAAACCTGAGACGATAATGATGGCCATCAGCAGTGCCATCATACGACCATTGCGAACAAATACTTCAATCATCACTAATTACCTGTGTTGATAGAGTGTTGTTGCTCAACCCGTACCACTTGGCCTGGAACGATGCGGTGCAAACCCGCCGCAAGAATTTGTTGTGTCGCTGGCAAGTCACCACGAATATACGCCTTGTCTTGTTCTGTATGAATGACCTCAACGCTGTGATGCTTAACCATAAATAGTTGATCTTGTTGTGGCTCAAGGGTATAGACATTCCAAGTACCACGCACACCATCGGTTAGAGCACTTAGTGGTACCCAATAACCGTCTTGTTGGTATTGTTGTTCGAGCACCAAATACGCCAGTTGATTGTTATAAGCGATGGTGTTTGGCGGTATGGTAAAGCGAGCTTGCACCGTGCGAGACATTTGATTGATGTCGCTGTTGATATTGACGTTATCGACTTCAATGGTTTTAGTATCGATTTTTAAAGTGAATTTTTGATGTTGTTGCTGCTGCAATTGCAATAATTGCTGTGCCATATGTATCGGTACACCGACTTTAACTTCCATGCTTTGATCTTGATTAAGTTCGAACGCCACTTGCGATGGCGATACCACTTCGCCCATGTTGATCAAACGTTGATTCACCGTACCGGCAAATGGGGCGTAAATTTGCGAACGATCAATTTGATATTGTTTAGCTTCAATGGTCGCGTTAAGTTGTTGTTCATTGGCTTGCAATACTTTTTGTTGTGCCGCCAATTCATCAATGTTTTGCTCTGAGGCATAACCTTCTGCCAGCAATTTACTGATGCGATTAATATTTGCTTGGTTGAGTTCGCTTTCGGCTTTGACTTGTTGCAGTTGCGCTTGCAATTGCTTGTATTCGATATGCAGCAGTTTATTGTCAAGACTCGCTAATAACTGACCTGCAGCCACTTTATCACCATCATCAACCGCAATACTGGCGACACGCCCAGACACTTCAAAATTTAAACTTGCTTGTTGCTTACTTACCACTCGACCCGCAAATTTGCGGCTGACAACGTAATGATCCGTTTTCTTTAGTGTGGCGGCGACAACCGCGTGATGATACGGGTGCTCCACCTCAGCAATGGCTTGTTGCTCTGAGCAGGCACTGCTGGTAAAAGCCAGTATACAGGCGGCGAACAAAGCGAAAGGCGGTTTGCGACATGTTAACTTTTTCTGCTTACTAATAAGGGCAGTTAAATACTTCATAGTTATTGACGATAAATTATTAAAATAGACTAATAAGTCCAGTTTAGTTAAGTTAAACTAGACTGTCCAGTTTGATTTGTTACACTATATATAGAAATGACAGGTTGGGATCAGGTAATATGCACAATATTAACTGCCAACCAATGACTTTGGGGGTCCTTTTGACGCAAAAGATTCGCACACGTAGTAAGAGTGAAGAAAAGCGTGAAAGCATATTAATAGCAGCGGTAAACTGTTTTTGTGAAAAAGGCTTTGCTAATACGAGTATGGATTATATCGCCAAGCAAGCCGGCGTTTCTAAACAAACGGTGTACAGTCACTTTGGCAGCAAAGACGATTTGTTTATGGCCTCGGTCAGTAAAAAGTGTCAAGAATTTCGCCAAGCGGCATTTGATACCGACAAAGATATCGATGTAAGCGGTGCCTTGGTTAATTTCGCGGTTGAATTTATTCGCTTGTTGCTATCTGACGAAGGCATGTCTGTACACAGATTGTGTGTGTCTGAATCGCAAGCAAACCCAAAAGTATCGCAACTGTTTTATCAGGCGGGACCTGAGCCAGTCATTAAAGGCTTGTCTGAATTACTGCAAGGTTATAAGCAACAAAATCTTCTCGATATTGAGGATACACATCTAGCGTCGTTACAGTTTTTATCTTTGGTTAAAGGTGAAGCGGTTATGCGCCGAGAATACAACACCCAATGGCAACCCACACAACAACAAACTCGCGATTACATTGAAGCATCGGTCGCCTTGTTTCTAAGTGGCTACGGATTCAAAACCAGTTAATTTTAACCAAGCAGTGTTTTACAAAGCAGTGTTTAGTGAAGCTGTGTTTAACTGATTTTACCGCTCGAATCTCTAACCAGTAACGATGGCGTAAATTGTTCGCACAACTCGTCTATTTCCTGACCTTGAATGGTGTTTATCAGCAAGTTAGTTGCTCGTTCAGCGATGGTTTGGTTTGGCTGGTCTGCGGTGGTAATTTTCGGCCAAGTTTGTCTTGAAAACGGTGAATTCTCAAAACCAACAATTGACAGCTTATCGGGGATTTGCACATTTTGTAGGCGAGAAGCAAATAGGGCGCCTGCCGCTATTTCATCGTTACAAGCAAATATCGCGCTCGGTGCCTGTTTTTGTTTCAGTAACTTATTGGCGCCTTGTACCCCTGATTCAAAATCGTATTCGCCATCTATAATCAAATTCGCTTGCACCTTGATGTTATTATCATTAAGGGCTGCTTTATAGCCATCGATACGTTCAGTGGTTGATTTATGCTCTTTGCCACCGCTGATAAATCCGATATCGCTATGACCTAAATCGATTAAATGCTGGGTAATATCATATGCAGCAACAAAGTCATTGACCATGATGCTAGGGGAAACGTCATCGGTCTTTTCATGACCAGAGACAATACGAACAAATTTAACATCCATGTCATTTAATGCCGAGGTGACTTCAGGCATTTCTGAAAAAGGCGGTGTTAATACCACACCCGCAATGCGAGATGAGCGGATCATATCCGTGATTTCTTCGATGATACCGGCTGATTTTGCGTTACAAGGGTGAATCAGCAATTCAAAGTTTTTCTTGCGACACTCATTAAGAATACCGTTTTGCATGTCGATAATATAATAAGCATTCGGGTTGTCGTATATATAAGCGATAGTATATGAATTGGTTCCCGCTAGAGAGCGAGCAGCCAGATTGGGTTGATAATTTAACTCACGAACCGCAGTCATCACTTTATCACGGGTCGCTTGTCGTACCGATGATTCGTTATTGATGACTCTAGAGACTGTTTTCATAGAAACGCCGCATAACTTGGCGACGTCATTAATGGTTACTTTCATGCTTATTGTTATATTTCACGCGTCATTGCTAGGGCAACTATATCGCATTTACCTTGATGTTAATAATTATTTTCTTGTCATTAATTAAGTTATCGCCAAGAGGAGCGCAATATTGGCGAATATGTGAGCCGCGAAACACACTTAACGTCGAATGTTGGTAACCTATTTATTCTCTTTGTAAGTGGGTTTTGTTTGTTGTCTGCGTTATTTCAACTATCCTCCTTAATAGAAAGCATACTTATATTTGGGGGATTAATGCTTAAACGACAAATACTTACTATCACTATTTTAACTCTTATGATGAGTTTTACGGCTAGGGCCGAAAGTGCCGTTAAAGACCTGTTTAAAAAGGTTAACAATGGTGTTGTAGAGTTACATGTTATAGCCATCGCAGCTCCTAAAACCGGACAAGTGCTTTATAAAGAAACCAAAGAGAAAACGTTAGGATCAGGTGCCTTAATCAATAAAAACGGTAATATTTTAACCGCCGCGCATGTGGTTGGTCGTTCGGTAAAAATTGAAGTGCTATTTGCTAATGGCAGCAAATCGTCAGGGCACGTTGTTTGGGTCGATAAGACTCTTGATTTAGCAATGATTCGTGCTAGAAAAGTACCTGATGATGTGGAGCCATTAAAACTCGCTGCCCCAGGTAGTTACAATATCGGTGAGCAGGTTATCGCCATTGGTGCGCCTTATGGTGCCAGCCACAGTTTATCGGTTGGTTATTTAAGTGCGGTGCGTGAACGTGAATTTTTGCAAGGCTCAAATATCAAGGCAAAGTTCTTGCAGACTGATGCCTCGATTAACCAAGGTAACTCGGGCGGCCCATTGTTTAATTTAGATGGCGATATCATAGGTATTGTCAGTCATATTCTGTCGCGTTCAGGTGGTAGCAATGGTTTAGGTTTCGTAGTCTCAGTTGATACCATTCACAGCGTGATCGAATCAGAGCCGCCAGAATTTTTAGGCTTTATCCCTTATATGCTAAAAGAAAAGCAGGCTAAAGCACTAAACAATCCATTTGGCTATGGTTTGTTGATTCAAAATGTTATTCCGGCAACCCTTGCTGACAAGCTCGGCTTTAAAGGCGGTTATATCAATGTTGTTATCGGTCGGCAAAATGTATTATTAGGTGGCGACATTATCCTTGAAATTGACGGTGTCAAACTCGATAGCATTGAAAATATAATCTCAGTGCGCAATAAGTTTGGCAAGTTCAAAAAAGGAGAGAAAGTGTCGTTTAAGTTCCTGCGCAATGGGGTTGTCAAAGACATTGTTTGGGACGTCGATTAAGCCGCCTATATAATGATTAATTCTAGTTTGAAAAAGCCGCTATAAAGCGGCTTTTTTTATGATGTTTTTAGCACATTATTTGATGGGGTAAATGTATTTCAACCACGCCATCATGCGTAATAAAATTCGTCTGACAATGGAGGTATGCAAAAAGTCGCCATCGTGATTCAACGCTACAGCTTGCCCTTGTATGCCTAGCGGTAAGTTATAATCGTTCAGATCTTCATCTAGCTCAATTAGGCCTATAACAAAGCCATGACGAGAAATGACGTTTGCCTGGATCAAAGCACCAGTGGCTTGAATCTCACCTTCTTGCATTGCCGGCACAATGGAAACTAATTTGCCAGTAAATACTTTGCCAGGAATAGAGTCTAGAATCACCTCGGCTTCTAAGCCAACTTCCATGCGCTGTAATGAATTTTGCCAAAACATGGCGGCAATGCGGCGTTTTTCTTTAGGGATGAATGTCATTGCTGGTCGCAATGGCAGTTTGGTCGCTCTAACGCCAGGTCGCAGTGCTATTTGTGTCGCCATGCCGTCGGTAGGAGCTCTTACGGTCGTTCTTTCTAAGTCTAATTGCGCTTTATTTCGTGCTTCAATAAGTTGCGCTACTTCGGTATCTTCACCGGCAATTAAAGACTCAGCAGCAAATTCCAGTCGGCGTTGATCCGCTAATGCTGCTTTTAGTTTGGCTTCACTTGCTTCGTAAAGCTTTAAGCGCTGATCCATCTCTTGCGGTGTGAAAGGTGAATTCTCGCCACCATTATCAAAGCCTTCTTTATAGCGTAAATAGGTGGTTTTAGCGCGATCTCGATTGGCTTTCGCTTCGTCAGTCGAGGCCATAGCAACTTGCAATGCTTCGTCTTTTTGAAACGCGCCGCTGCGCGCATCGGCGAGTGCCGCTTCGGCTTTACGCAGGGCAATAACTTGCTCATCATTGACCAAAGTAAATAACACATCACCTTGTTTAACGTGTTGATTAGGTTGTACTTCTACTGTTTTAACTGTGCCCGCTATTTGTGGCACGATTGGCACACTGGCAAACACTTCTTTGGCGTATTTCGCATACGGGTGGTTGTAATTCATGATCACCATAATGGCTGATAACACCAATACACCACCGAGCACAGCGGTCGGTACAGACCATTTATTTAATGGGATTTTAAATACTTTGAAGATAAAAACACAGATCGCGGTATAGGTTAAAATAATCAGCATATCCATAATTATTTATCCTTATCAATCTGTTGTTTAAGCGCGTTTAGTTCGTCTTTGAGATCGCTTAACTGCTGTTGAATATCATTTTGCTTAGAGCCTACACCCCAACCAACGTCTTCTTTATACAAAGTCGCCCAAATCCACAAAAACGGCCAAATGGCGTGCAAGGTAAATAGACTCACCCAACCCGCTACATGAATGGCATCTTGATGCGGGTGATTGCGTTTCTCGGCGATTTCATAAGGTATGTCATGGATGACAATAATGCCGTAAAAAAGCACAAGAAATACAAAAAACACTAAAAATAGGGCGACGTATTCAAGCATATGCGCTTACTCCAAAGATATCGCAAAAAAAATTATAAATTGCTATACATAAAGCATTGTTTATTTTGCCAAAAAATCAAACTTGATAGGCGTAGAACAACGATAAATGTGGATTACAGTTAACCAAGAAAATCGGCCTAGGAGAAAAATCAATGACAGCAAAGCCAACGAGCGGAGAAGGGGAATGCAGGCTAAAAGGGAATTAGCCTGCATTTAGATGTATATAACAGAGTTTAACTGTCTTTTTCAGCGCTTACCCAACCATAGACTTTACCGGCAAGCACGGCACCTACAATAGGCGCGACCCAAAATAGCCATAATTGCGCTGTCGCCCAATCACCAACAAATACCGCGACACCAGTGCTTCGTGCCGGGTTTACTGAGGTATTACTGACAGGAATGGTGATAAGGTGAATCAAAGTCAGACATAGGCCGATAGCAATAGGAGCGAAACCCGCCGGAGCGCGTTTATCGGTTGCGCCAAGAATAACCATTAAGAACATAAACGTCATAACCACTTCGGCAACTAAAACAGAGACCATCGAGTAACCGCCTGGAGAATGCTGACCGTAACCGTTGGATGCAAATCCACCGGCGACATCAAAACCAGGAGCGCCTGAGGCAATGACATACAAAATGGCTGCGCCAACAATACCACCGGCGACTTGGGCGATGATATAGGGGACTAACTCATTCGCTGGAAAACGGCCACCTGACCATAAACCAAAAGATACCGCTGGGTTTAAGTGGCAACCTGATACATGGCCAATAGCAAAAGCCATAGTTAGCACGGTCAAACCAAATGCCAATGAAACACCAACGAATCCAATGCCCAGTTCTGGGTAACCCGCAGCTAAAACCGCGCTGCCGCAACCGCCAAGAACGAGCCAAAACGTGCCAAAGAATTCGGCGGCTAATTTGTTCGTTAAAGTCATCTTGTTTTCCTTATTGTTTAACGGCTTGCGACATAATTTGATTATGTCCGCATCTGCCAAGTTAGGTTTTGCCTTGGTTAAAGCTTCAGCAAAATATTGACCTTTATGTTTGTCATGACAGTGGCATGGCACGCATGACTATGACGTTCGCGAAAACATCGTATTAAGAACTTTATAGCAAAGATAAATCATTTGTTTTCAGTTGTTTACCTTTGTCCTTAATAAATTTAGTCGGACATTGAAAAAGTTTCCTTAAATTCGTCAATAAATTTTTAATATCGGTCATAAAATATGAGTTTTAGCGCCGTTTTTTGATTTTGTAAGTGAAAACTTTTGTTAAGTTAAAAATTTTCAGGTGTTTTATATGTCGTTGATATTGTTGTTTAAATTTAGTTTGTTGTAAATCAATTGTTAATTGGTTAAGGGCAAATATTACAAAAATGTGTAATTTTTTGTAGCCAAAACGTTAATTTCATTGTATGGTTATTTCAAGTCTTTTGACAGCGCTGTCATTTTGGTGGACAAGATAGGAAGTTAGTGATCATTGCTTCTCAAAATCGGCCCTGATTAAAAGTAAAAACTAAAAAAAAGTAAGGGAAAGAAAATGTCTATGAAATTCCAAAAGCACGTTTTGGCCAGCTCTATAGCTATGGTCTTAGCTGGTGCTTCAGCACAAGCAATTGCTGCTGATGATGCACAGGCAAACGCTGATGAGAATATCGAAGTTATTGAGGTTACGGGTATCCGTGGCTCGAACAAGAAAAACCTAAACGCTAAGCGTTTCTCAAATTCAATTGTTGATGTCATCTCTGCAGAAGATATCGGTAAGTTTCCAGATAAAAACGTTGCTGAGTCATTGCAACGTATTCCTGGTGTAACTATTCAGCGTCAATTTGGTGAAGGTGCCGCAGTATCGATTCGTGGTGCAGGCCAAGATTTGACACTCACCACACTAAATGGTCAAAACGTCGCCTCAACCGGTTGGTTTGTACTTGAGCCAGCAAAACGTAGTTTTAACTATGAGTTGTTGCCTTCGGAAATCGTTGGTGATTTGGAAGTTCATAAGACATCTCGCGCCGATTTGGCCGAAGGTGGTATCGGTGGTACGGTAATCGTTCACACCCGTAAGCCGCTTGATCTTGACGCCAATACAATTTTCGCATCTGCTGAAGCGTCTTATCAAGAAGATTCAGAAGAAACTGACCCACAAGCGTCAGCTATGTACAGCTGGAAGAATGAATCTGAAAGCATCGGTTTCTTACTATCCGGTGTTGCTCAAGAACGCTCACTACAACGTCAAGGTAATGAAGCATTCTGGGAGTGGGGTGCAGGCCCTGTTGCGTTCGAACAAGAACGTAAACGTACCGCTATCACTGCGACATTACAGTACGCACCAACAGATAACATGGATTTCGTGTTGAACTACATCGACATGGAAATGGAAGCGGATAACACCAACTACGCGTTATGGTTAACGCAAGCTGATACCAGTTGGGGCGATTCGTCTAACACAACATGGTTAGGTCAAGAAACGGATGCCGAAGGTAATATTACTAACCAAGGTACGCAAGTAGCAGGTCCTCTAAACGTAGCGTTTTATCAAATGCGTCCACGTGAAGCGACCATGGACTCTGACGTTGTTGATCTAACCTTCAACTATCAAGGCGATGGTTACACATTTAAATTCCAAGCAGGTACGACCGAATCAACTGGTGGTACTGACTTTGAAATGGTTCTAGACGACGGTCTTGTACCTTCCCTTGCCGGTGGTTCTTACGATTTTACTGGTGGCAATCAAACCTGGGACCTCCCTGCTGGGTTTGATATGAAAACCTATGATCCAGGTTCATTGGCAATGGGTACAGGTCCTAACTTTAACCGTACACCGAAAACCGACGAAGAAAGCTACTTTCAAGCTGACGTAACGTTCGACGTTGACTATGGTTTGGTTACTGCGATTAAGACCGGTTTTAAGTTCGCTGAGCATGAAACTACCTCACGTCGTTATGAGTACATTCAATCAGATGATTTCAACAATGTGATCAGCACCGATGGTATCCAAGATGGCACTATTGATGTTGGCGCAGGTAACTACCAAATCAAGAAGTTTGATGCCGATGCATTGAAAGATTGGGCAAAAGCCAGCATCGTTGGTGAGACGGAAGACCTAGGTTCTTACAGCCACATTGAAGAAGATAACTGGGCAGCTTACGTTATGGCTGAATTCCAAGGTGACGGTTTTGCCGGTAACTTTGGTGTACGTTATGCCGCGACAGATGCGAAGTCTATCTACTATGTAGATGGCGAGAAAACAAACACTGATTCTGATTACGCTGAATTCTTACCAAGCTTTAACTTGAAGATGGACCTAGCCGATGACGTAATCATGCGTGTTGCTGCATCTCGTGCGATGGCTCGTCCACAGTACGTCGATATGTACGTAAACCCAAATGTTGTTGGTACCAACGATGACTTGCCTGATAACCAGTTCTGGGTTGTTGGTAACGTTGGTCTAGACCCGTTCATCGCTGATATGTTTGATATCGGTATCGAATGGTACTTCAACGAAAGTTCATTACTAAGTGCGACGTTGTTTATGAAAGACGTTAAGAACTTCGTAACCTTTAACGAGTATCACGCTGATGCAGCAGACATCGACTTCCCACTAGAAGGTGATGAAGCGGCAAACGGTTGGACTGTACAAGAGAAGTCTAACGGTAAAGATGCGCAAATCGAAGGTCTTGAACTTCAGTATCAACAGGACTTTGGTAATGGTTTTGGTACCCTTATCAACTATACCTACACAGATACGAATACCGATGAAGACACCTACGTTGATGGTAACCCGTTCTTGAGCGACAGCTCGAAAGATCAGTACAACATCACTGGTTACTACGAAAATGACACGATTTCAGTGCGTTTATCATATAACTGGCGTAGTGAGTACATGATTCGCGAAACAGGTTCATACGGTAACCGTTTACACGATGACTTCGGTTCACTTGATTTGAGTGCAACTTGGCATGTTACTGATTACCTAGACATCCGTCTAGATGCAGTTAACTTGACTGAAGAAGACGCTAAACAGTTCGGTAATAACAACTACCCAACGTCATACAGCGGCTTCACACGTGGCTTCCCATTATATGAATATGAGATGGCACGTCGTGTAAATGTAGGCGCTAGCGTACGTTTCTAAACACAAACGCGTTAATCACACGTTAAAAAAGGGGAGATTTCTCCCCTTTGTTTAGAAAATTTGTAAATATCACTTGTATTGGCTTGTTTAACCGGTTTAGTCTTATCGACGCATAATTATAAATTCGAAATCAGGCAGCATTTTGGGAGTAGTAAAATGAGCCAAGCAAATATTCAGCCTTTGAACAAAAATGTTCACGGCAAAACAAAGATTAAAAACCAAACTAATTTCCCTCACGTAAGCGGCCAGCATTTGGCGCCTGTTGTTGTACAGGAGTTCTCACGTGCAGGTGCTGAATTCCCAGTAGTGTTTGTTAAAAACTCTGAATCAGGTGAATTCCAACCGGTAGCACTATTTGGTGTTAAGCCCGGTGAAAACTTATATACCGCCGAAGAAAACTGGCAAGGTACCTATGTACCAGCAGCATTGACCCATTTTCCTCTGGCGTTGGTTCCTGAAAGCCAGGAATCTGACAAGTTTATGGTAGTTATTGCTACTGAAAACAGTGTTGTAAATGAAGAAGAGGGTAATGCCCTGTTCCAAGACAATGGCGAAGAAACCGAATATCTAGCTCGTCGTAAGCAAGCACTTGGTAAGTTTTTTGAAAACTCTCATATTACCAAAGCTTTCACCAAAGAATTGGTTGATCGTGAGCTGCTTATCCCGCAAAACTTGGATATCCAAGCAAATGGCGAGAAGATTCAAATTAACGGTTTGTACATCGTCGATGAAAAGAAACTTAATGAACTTTCAGATGAAGAGTTTCTGACGTTGCGTAAACGCGGCATGATTGGCCCAATCTACGCACACCTGAACTCTGTTAACCAAATACATCGTCTGGTTAAAAAGAAAGTGTCATTAAGCAGTTAACTGACATAGGAGTCAGGCTTATAACCTGACTCCTTCCAGGGATGCTTTATGAACGAATCCGTGCAATCTATCACCATAGTAGGTGGTGGTTCATCGGGCTGGATGACGGCCCTTTATTTAAACCAGCTTTATAATCACAAACAACAACGCGTAGCTATTCGCGTTATCGAGTCCAAAGACATTGGTATCCTCGGTGTTGGTGAAGCCACGGTTCATTCAATTCGATTCTTCTTTGCCGCCATGGGCATCG
The DNA here is from genome assembly GCF_004752005.1 of Thalassotalea sp. HSM 43. Classification (NCBI taxonomy): domain Bacteria; kingdom Pseudomonadati; phylum Pseudomonadota; class Gammaproteobacteria; order Alteromonadales; family Colwelliaceae; genus Thalassotalea; species Thalassotalea sp. HSM 43. The sequence goes on from NZ_CP038493.1 coordinate 3,189,928, forward strand.
ATGAAAACGAGTTAATCCAAGCAACAAATGCGACGCTTAAAACGGGCATTATGTTTCGTAACTGGATGAAGCCAAAACAAGGCAATAGCCACGAATATTTCCATCCTTTTGAGCATCAAGCTCTTGGTAGCATTACCGATATATCATCTGCGTGGATCTTGAGTTCGCGCCAACTATTTGAACGCTATGATCAAGGCGTTAGTGTGTCGGCGCATTTGATGAAAAATAACCTGACGCCAAAAATGGCGCAATCTAAACCTTATCAAGGCGTTGTCCCTTACGGCTACCATTTAGATGCCACTATGATGGCACGCTTTCTACGTGATAAAGCGAAGCAACGTGGCGTCGAACACGTTGAAGCGACAGTAACCGATGTAATAACTGTTGGTAACAACATCGAGCGTGTTATCACTGAGCAGGGCGAATTTTCAGCAGATCTGTTCATTGATTGCAGTGGCTTTAAGGGCTTGTTGATTGAGCGTTTAAAAGATAATAACTGGCAGAGCTTCAAAAAAGAATTGCCGTGCACTAAAGCGGTGGCGATGCAACTTAAGTTTGCCGATAAGCAAATTCCACGTAGCTATACCACGGCCACGGCATTGACCAATGGCTGGGTATGGGAAATCGATCTTAATAATCGCCGTGGCACCGGCTATGTCTATGATGGCGACCGAATCAGTGCTGAACAAGCTGAGCAGGAACTGAAACAGTTTTTGCAGCAAAGCGGTGATATAGAAGTGGTAAAAACCCTGCACCTTGATATGAAAGTTGGCTGTCGTAAAGAGTTTTGGGTTGGCAATTGCATTAGCATCGGCTTATCGGGCGGCTTTATTGAGCCGTTAGAGTCAACTGGACTGCATATCATCAATATCGGCGCCAAATTATTGGCGACCCATCTCAATGAAAAACATACTCAGCAATCGACTCGTGATTCATATAACCGATTGATGAATGGTGTTTATGATGATCTCAAACGCTTTATTGTCTTGCATTATTGTTTGACGGATCGTGATGATAGCGAATTTTGGCGTTATGCACAAACGACCGCGCAATACAGCGATGACCTGCAACGTCAATTGCAGATTTGGCGCCATAAAACCTGTGAATTTATGGACTTAAGTGGTGGTTTTGCAACGACGTTTACCGACGAAAACTATCGTTTCATTTTATATGGCATGGACTATTTACCGCAATTGCACATGCCGTTTGATGAGCAAGAATGCCAGCAAATGTTTGCCAGGTTGCAGATGATGGCAACACGAGCTCAGTCGGTAGTGTATTCCAACTACGACTGGTTACAAATGATGCATGGTGAGCGCACCGTCAGTGCAAACTAACGGTTATTAAGGGACGATTGTGGAAAACAAGCAAGCAAATCATGGTGCTGATGGCGCCATCGAACATATAGTCGTTGTTGGTGGTGGCACCGCAGGCTGGCTGAGCGCCAATCATTTGCTAAAGCAACTTGGTAAGCGCAATATACGCATTACGCTAATCGAATCGCCAGACATAGCCACGGTAGGTGTTGGTGAAGGCACAGTGCCGATGATGCGCCAAACCCTGCAAGAATTAGGAATTCGTGAAACCGAATTTATTCAACGATGTGACGTCACCTTTAAACAAGGCATTAAGTTCATCGACTGGTTGGATAACCCTGATGACAGCCTAGCCAATGCTGACAAGCCTTATTATCACCATATATTTGATTACCCATTAATCCATGAGTTTAACGATTTAACCGAACATTACCTCTCAGGGCATGCACCAAAGCAAACCAGTTTTGTTGATGCGGTTGCGTTCCAAGGTAAGGTGTGTGACCAACATCGTGCGCCAAAAGACATAACCACGCCAGAATATCAGGGCCAATTGCATTACGCCTATCACCTAGATGCCGGAAAATTTTCAGAACTATTAAAAGAGCATGCCATTAAACAAGGTGTGCATCATGTTAAAGCCAATGTGACTGACGTCAAACTGGCTAACAACGGTGATATTGAGGCACTTGAAACCGATTGTGCGGGTGTTATCTCAGCGCAATTTTTTGTCGATTGCAGTGGCTTTCGCTCATTATTATTAGGCCAAGCGCTTGGCGTCGATTTTATTGATAAAAGCGATGTGTTGTTTGTTGATAAAGCCGTTGTTGCGCAAATTGCTTACCCTGAAGGGCAACCAGACATACCATCTTACACCTTATCTACTGCACAAAAACATGGCTGGATATGGGATATCGGTTTGCAATCACGTCGCGGTGTCGGCCATGTCTACAGCTCGCGCTATTGCAGCGAGCAAGAGGCCAAGGCGACGTTAATTGATTATATAAATGCCGGTGAGCATGACGCACAAACCGAGATTAAGCTGCGCACTATAGATATGAAAATAGGCTATCGAGAAAAATTTTGGTCACGCAATTGTGCGGCGATAGGTTTATCTCAGGGCTTTGTCGAGCCACTTGAAGCGACCGGACTACTGGTATTTGATGCCACCGCAAAACTATTGGCGAGTCAATTTCCAGCCAATCGCAGCCATATGGATATTGTCGCTAAACAGTTTAATAGCCGAGTAAACGAAAGCTGGTTAAGAGTCATCGATTTTATCAAGTTACATTACTGTCTAAGTCGCCGCGACGACAGTGAATTTTGGCGAGCCAATCGAGACCCAAGCAGCTGCCCACAATCACTACAAGACAGGTTAGCATTGTGGCGTCATCAAGCACCTAGCGCCTACGACTTTGCCAGTCGATTCGAGATATTCAATCTAGAAAATTATTTGTATGTACTGTATGGCATGGAATTCGACAGCCAAGTGCCTAACAATTCTGACCTAGAGCAAAATAAGGCGCAGGCGCAAGCCTTTTTTGCCCGTGTTGCTGAGCATGGCAACACATTAACAGCGCAAATGCCTGATCACGCAGAATTGCTGAACAAAATAAATAAATTCGGGTTGCAGACCCGATAACCTCGAAGGCTCACTAGCTAGCCTTTTCACATAATAACGACAACAAAAGAGATACCATGATGAAAAACGCTTTTGCACTAAGTTTGCTTGCTTCGTCTTTGCTGTTTGGCTGCTCTGAGCCGGTAAGCAATGTCAAAATAGACAAACAAGCTGAAGTCGACAAATTTGCTGATAGCGCCAAGATTGAATTCGAATTGGTAAGCAATGTGCCAAGCGATAAATGTGACTCGGCACGCACCGATGGCAATTGTTTTCATGGTCGATTACATATAACTCCGGCCGCGGATTACGCCGCCGATGACTTACATATTTACTTTTCCCAAATAAACCCTGTGCAAAGTGTTGCATCAGAGCACTTTACTATTGAACACATCAATGGCGACTTGCATCGTCTGCAAACAAAGGCTGATTTTAACGGCTTGCAAGCGGGACAAACCTACACCATAGATTACTGGGTTGATTTTTGGACCTTGTCTGAAACCGATGCTCTACCAAATTACATTGCCCATCTTGATGGTACCGAGGCGCGTGTTATTGTCAGTACACAAACCCAAATCGATGCGGAAACAGGCCTGGAGCGATACCCGTTCGTAAAAAGTTTTGCCGATGAAACGACCCAGTTTAAGCGAACCAAAGACGATGCCACACAATGGGCCACCGCAGAACGTCTGTATCAACGTAACGAAAAATTAAGCGCCAGTGATCACCAGTTGGCCACGGCACTTATTCCGACACCATCGCAAGTTATCGTCTCTACCGGCAGTATTGACTTGCAACAAGGCATTAAGCTGAACGTTACTGGCGTTGATAAAACGCAATTAGCCATGGCAATTAAGCGCTTGCAGCAATTGGGCATTAGCGAAAGCGATTCAGGTGTTGAGCTTAACCTAACACTTGATGCGTCATTAGCCATCGCCAATGAAGGCTATCAATTAAAAAGCTCAGAGCAGGGCATTGCCATTGCAGCAAGTTCAATCGGCGGTCTATTTTATGGTGTGCAATCAATCGCCGGGCTTGTTGATGTGACGAAATTGACCATGCCGCATGTCAATATTGATGATGCGCCGCATTATGGTTTTCGTGGCATGATGGTGGATGTTGCTCGAAACTTCCATTCGAAACAGTTTGTGCTTGATTTAATTGAGCAAATGGCTGCTTATAAGCTGAATAAATTGCACCTTCATCTTGGTGATGACGAAGGTTGGCGCTTAGAAATTAACGATTTACCTGAGCTGACCGATATTGGCTCAAAACGATGCTTTGATTTGACCGAACAACGTTGTTTATTGCCGCAATTAGGTGCGGGCGTAGACCCAACGTCAGTTGTTAACGGTTATTACAGCCGCGAAGATTACATTGAGATATTGCAATATGCCGATCAACATCAGATCCAAGTGATTCCATCACTGGATATGCCAGGCCACTCTCGTTCATCTATTGTAGCGATGAAAGCTCGCTATAAGCGCCTTATGGCAGAAGGGGATGAGCAAGCAGCAAAACAATACTTATTGCACGATGAAAACGATACCACGGTGTACTCTTCAATTCAGTATTACAACGACAATACCATTAACGCCTGTATGGAATCATCGTATGCGTTTGTCGCTAAAGTCATGGATGAAGTCAAAGCGCTACACGCAGAAGCGGGCCAGCCATTAACACGCTATCACATTGGTGCCGATGAAACCGCCGGTGCTTGGGTCGAGTCTCCAATTTGTCAGGCATTTCTTGCCAATAATGATGAAGGCATCACCAAAGCCGAACAATTGGGTGGTTACTTTGTTGAGCGCGTTGCCAAGATATTATCTGAACGTGGCATCGAAACCGCTGGCTGGAGTGATGGCATGAGCCATACCCGCTTTGAAAAAATGCCGAGTTTTGCTCAAGCCAACAGTTGGGGATTGACCTACTGGCAAGGCCATCAAGTTGCTCATAAGTTAGCCAACAATGGTTGGGATCTTGTGGTGTCGAGCCCAGATGTGACTTATTTTGATTTTCCTTATGAGGCGGATCCTAAGGAGCACGGCTATTATTGGGCGTCACGCCACAGCAACACCGAAAAACTGTTTCAATTTATGCCAGATAATCTGCCGGTTCACGCCGAGTTTTGGTTAGACCGCCAAGATTTACCGTACCAAACCGATGACACATTGCAAAAAGATGAGCAGGGCAAGGTGGTTTCAGGACCATTAAAGGCAGGTGTTCGTTTTGCCGGTATTCAAGGTCAATTGTGGAGCGAGAATACCCGTAACGACGATTTAGCCGAGTACAAAATCTTTCCGCGCCTATTTGCTTTAGCAGAGCGCGCATGGCACAGCCCAGAATGGGCGGTAGCTTACGATTACAATGGCGCTACCTTTGATCAGAACAGTGGTCGCTTTAGCGCTGAAAAGCGCCAACAACGAGATCAACTGTGGGCAAATTTTGCCGATACGATAGCCAATAAAGAGCTTGCTAAATTAGAGCTAGCGGATATTTTTTATCGACTACCGACGCCTGGTGCTAAAGTGGTTGACGGACAATTGCATATGAACAGCCCTTACCCAGGGTTAACCATGCAATATCGTTATAATGAGCAATGGCAACAATGGACAGCACCGGTGGCGATAGACTCCGATGTCGAAGTTAGGTTGTTGTCGGTAAATGGCGATAGAGCTGGGCGCAAGTTGCTTGTTAAAGTGCCTAAAGGCTAGTTAGGTCAATGGTTTAGCAATTAATTTCAAAAAAATGAAAAAAGTAAATGACAGCGCTGTCATTTACCGTTAATATTCTAATAACAAAATCGCAAACTGCTGATCACAGATGGTTTGGCACTTTGTAGAATGAGGCAAGAATGGATAGCAAGAATCAACAATTATATTTGGGTATCGATGGTGGTGGCAGCAAGTGTAAAGCTGTGATCATGAATACCGATATGCAGATTCTAGGCGAGGGGATCGCAGGGGCAGCAAACCCGTTTCATAATTTAGAGCGTGCCCAACAGTCGATAATCGATGCCTGTGTATTGGCATTATCTGACGCCGGTTTAGAACGCAGCGCTATGCACAGCCTCATTGCAGGTGTTGGCTTGGCTGGTGTTAATCTGCCGAAATACTTTCAGTTAATGCAAGAATGGCAACACCCATTTAAGCAAATGCATTTGGCAACCGATCTGCATATTGCCTGCCTTGGTGCTCATGGTGAAGCGAAAGGCGCAATCATGATCAATGGTACGGGCTCAGTCGGTTATGTAACAAGTGGTGTTGAATCACTGGTTATCGGTGGTCATGGCTTCCCACACGGCGACATTTGCTCTGGTGCATGGTTAGGTTTTCGTGCTGTTGAGCAAGTGTTACTAAGTGACGATAAGCTTATTGAAGACACATTATTAACCGATAAGTTGTTCAAAAAGCTGGCGGTGAAGGACGCGAATACGTTAATTGAAGCGATTGCTGGTCAAGGTGCGACCTTTTATGGTCAGTTTGCTATCGATGTATTTGATTGTGCTGAAGCGGGTGACGCCATAGCACTGCAAATCATAGAACAAGGCGCCGCATATTTCTGCCAAGTATTTGATCGACTTATTGCTTTTCAACAAGGCAAAGTTGCCTTGATAGGCGGCATCAAAACTCGCCTAATGCCTTATTTACCAAAGCGTATTCATGAGCAAGTTATAGAACCTGTCAATCCTCCGGAATACGGCGCCGTTTTGTTTGCGATTAAACAAGTTAACAGCTAATCAATTTCATTACTTTATGGAAGACACTATGATCTCTTTAATGCAACAAGAAGCAAAACAAGCACCAGACGTTATAAAGCAACAGATTCATGAAAACGCGCCTATCGCTGCAAAAATAGGTGCCAAATTAACTGAATTTGCGCCGAAGATGGTGATGATCATAGGTCGTGGCTCGTCAGATCATGCCGGTGTATTCGCCAAGTATTTGATTGAAATTGAAGCCGGTATTCCAACATTTGCAGCGGCGCCATCGGTTGCCTCTGTATATGGCAAAACGTTACAGCTCGCCAACGCATTTGTCATCGTTATCTCTCAATCAGGTCGCAGCCCTGACATTCTTTCACAAGCACAAATGGCCAAAGACGCCGGTGCTTATGTTGTTGCTTTAGTTAATGATGAAAGCTCACCATTGGCGGCGTTGGTCGACGATGTGTTACCGCTTAGAGCCGGTCCTGAAAAATCTGTCGCGGCCACGAAAAGTTACTTAGCAACCTTATCGGCATTATTGCAACTGACGGCGCACTGGACTGATAATACATCTTTAGTTGACGCTTTAGAGCAATTACCAAGCGGTTTGCAAGCGGCGGTTGATAGCCAAGTACAATTGACCTCCGAGTCTTTGCAAAACACTCGTAACTTAGTCGTGCTGGGGCGTGGTTTAGGTTATGCGGTATCTAAAGAGATTGCGCTGAAATTAAAAGAAGTTTGTTCGATTCATGCCGAAGCCTTCTCAAGTGCGGAGTTTTTACACGGTCCAGTTACCTTAGTTGAGCAGCAACTAACCATTGTCGATTGTTTGGTAAATGATGAATCAAAAGACGCGCATCAACAACAAGTTGCTGAAGTAAAAAGTCGTGGGGCCGATGTTATTCACCTAAACCAGATTGTTGCCGATATGCACCCAAGACTGGCACCATTGTTAGTATTACAACGTTTTTATTTGGATGTAGAGCACGTTGCTGTGAGCAAAGGTTTTAATCCTGATGAGCCGAAAGGCTTGAAAAAAGTTACCCAAACTCTGTAGCGCAAGAAAGGATAGCCATCATGCAGCGTATTGCCATTGAAAAATTCTACGACGGTGAACAATTTCATCAAGATGTTGTTGTCGTTATCGAACATGGCCAAATTGTCGCTATTGAAGCCGCTAATGAATCCGAAGCGCTTAAGAGTGGCACTATGGTGGCTGGTTTTATTGACGTGCAAGTCAATGGTGGCGGTGGCGCATTATTTAATAGCAGCACCGATGTTAACAGCATCATCACCATAGGCAAAGCCCATGCCCAATATGGCACCACGGGCTTTTTACCGACCTTAATTACCGACGATGTGGCGATTATGGCAGATGCCGCCGATGCAATAGCTGAAGCGATCGCCACTCAAGCGGCAGGTGTGTTAGGCGTTCACTTTGAAGGGCCGCACTTATCGGTTGCTAAAAAAGGGGTACATAGCCCCGAATTTATCCGTCCTATTAGCGCGCAAGAAATGGCGATTTTTACTCGTCAGGATTTAGGGCAGGTTATCGTTACCCTTGCACCCGAGAACGTTGCAACCAGTGATATTGAAACTCTGGTGAAGGCAGGCGTTAAAGTATGTCTTGGTCACTCCAACGCTGAGTTTGACACGGTGCAAGCAGCCACTGATGCTGGAGCGACTGGCTTCACCCATTTGTTTAATGCCATGTCAGCATTTACCTCTCGTCAACCAGGTATGGTTGGCGCTGCATTACTAAATGACTCGACCTGGTGCGGTCTGATTGTCGATGGACATCATGTGCATTATCAGTCCGCAGCGATAGCTATCCGTGCTAAAGCGCAAGGTAAAATGATGTTAGTTACCGATGCTATGTCGGTGGTAGGCACAGACGAACAAAGCTTTCCGTTCTTCGGTGTTGATATTATTCGTACCGGTGATCGCTTAAATGCGCCGACTGGCGAATTGGCAGGCTCATGTCTTGATATGGCATCAGCGGTAGCAAACACCGTTAATAACGTCGGTATAGAGCTTGGTGAGGCATTAAATATGGCGTCACGTTATCCTGCAGAGTTTTTAGGCAAAGCAGCGCAATACGGCAGCTTGAAAGTTGGTATGCGAGCTGACTTGGTTATCCTTGATGATAACTTAAACGTGTTAGAAACATATATTGCGGGTGAGCAAGTATTCACCGGTGCAGCTCAATCTTGAGCATGGATATAAACAAAACCAGCGTATAAAGAATTTAAATAAAACATATTAATAACAATAAAAAGGGACAGGGCATAGGGCTCAGAAAATCCCGGTACTTTAAATAGGCGAATCTATGACTTCAAAAGTTGCGACTCAACAACAGGCGAACAGCTTGCTGCCGATGGTAATCATTGGCGTGCTGTTTTTTATCTTCGGCTTTGTTACCTGGCTTAACGGCTCACTTATCCCGTTTTTAAAAATCATCTGTGATTTAAATGAATTTCAGGCATTATTTGTCACCTTTGCGTTCTATATCGCCTATACCGTTATGGCCTTGCCTATGTCCGGTATACTGCGTCGCACCGGTTACAAAAATGGTATGGCCGTTGGTCTGGCGATCATGGCTGTCGGTGCCATTTTATTTATCCCTGCGGCAAAAACAGGCCATTATTTTATCTTCCTAACGGCTTTGTTCGTTTTGGGTACTGGCTTAACCATACTGCAAACCGCATCAAATCCTTATCTCGTTCATATCGGCCCGAAAGAGACCGCAGCAGTGCGTATTTCAATCATGGGCATTGTCAATAAATGCGCTGGTGTTATCGTGCCGATTTTATTCACCGCATTAATCTTGTCAGGCATGGGTGAATTTTCCGAAGAGTACATGGCAAGTCTCGACGCACAAACTCGTGCTGACCAAATTGAGGCACTATCAAATCGCCTTATTACACCATACATTTATATGGCTATTGTCTTGGCGGGTCTGATTGCGCTAGTTAAATATTCATCGCTACCTGAGATTGAGTTTGAAGAAAGTGACAATGACGTAGAAGACAAATCTGGCATTTTACAATATCCACAAGCCATTCTTGGTGCCCTTGCTTTATTCGCCTACGTGGGTATCGAAGTAATCGCCGCAGACACCATAGGCTTATTTGGCTCTGGCATTGGCGTTGAACACTTTGCCAGCTTAACCTCATATACCATGGTCTGTATGGTTATCGGCTATATCTTAGGTATCATCGCTATTCCAAAGTATGCCTCTCAAGAAAAGGCTCTAGTGGTATCGTCTATCGCCGGTATTTTATGTGTTATTGGCGCCACAACCGCGTCCACTCAAAGTAGCGCTATTGCAGATGTGTTATGGGGCTGGAGTGGTATTCCAGTGATCCCTGATGCCGTAACCTTTGTTGCCTTGATGGGACTGGCGCACGCCATGGTATGGCCGTCAATTTGGCCACTGGCTTTAGAAGGTCTTGGTAAATACACGGCGCAAGGCTCTGCGTTGTTGATTATGGGTATTGCCGGTGGTGCATTATTACCATTATTGTTTGGCTTTGTTGCCGAAGGTGGCAGTACGCAGTTTGCTTATTGGGTAGGCTTACCGTGTTACTTATTTATCCTTTATTACGCCGTAAAAGGCCATAAAATGCGTAGCTGGTAACCCCTAAATAAACCCCCCTCCTCCCTCGAAAAGGGCTTGGGCTAAGTAAAAACGCTTAGTCCCAAGTCCTTTTTTTTGTGCCTGTTAAAATACATTAACGACTTTACTGAATTGTATTTTCCTCCTGATAACAAAACGTTACACTAAACAAAGGTGAATTTGATGCTCGTCAATGTATCATTGTCATCTATACTAATTAATTGTAATCCAATAGTTATCAGGAATAACAATGAAGAAAGCTATCTCTGTGTTATGTATTTCTGCATCCCTCGTGCTGTCATTATCCGCTTGCGACCAAAAACAACGGGCCCAACAGCAGATTGAGGTGGTCGTGCAAGACGTTAAAACCTACCCATATCAAGGCGGCGAAGAGTTTGTTGGCCGACTTGAAGCGGTCAGTGATGTTGAAATTATTGCTCGTGTTAAAGCACCGATCGAAAAAGTACATTTTAAGCAGGGGGCTATGGTCACCGAAGGCGAAGTACTGTACACCTTGAATCAAGATGAATTGAAGGCTCAATACGACCAAGCACAGGCAGAAGTTGGCAAATCATCATCAGCGCTTGATATCGCTCGCAAGAATTATAATCGCGGTTTAGAGCTTGCGCCTGATGGTTATATCTCAGGGTCCGAATTGGATCAGTTAGAATCAAAAGTTTCCGAAACAAACGCACAATTAGAGGCGACCAAAGCGAATTTACGAAATGCTCAGGTAAACCTTGATTATACCGAAATTCACGCACCAATAGGCGGTAAGATTGACCGCTCTAAATTTACCTCTGGTGACTTGGTTGGTCCTGATGTGGGGTCATTAACCTCCATTGTTGCTGAAGACACTATGGAAATTCCGTTCCAAGTCAGCGAAAAAGTGTATTGGAGAATGGTTCGTAAAATGCAACGTGGTGAAGTAAGCAAAAGCTCGCGAAAAGCTATTGTCGAAATCGCCTTTTCAGCAAACGATATATACGAACATCAAGGCAGCATTAATTTTGTCTCCAACCGTGTAAACCCTGAAACAGGCTCAATGGAAGTCAGAGCGTCGGTACCAAATCCTGATGGCATTTTAAAACCAGGGCAATACGTAACGGTCAATATTAAGGTGCCTGTTGCGGTTGATACGCCGATGATATCGCAAATGGCAGTGCAGTCTGATCAACAAGGCGATTATGTCTTGGTGGTTGATAAAAAAGGTGTCGTTAACCGTGTTAACGTACAATTAGGGCGTCGTGTCGATACCTTAGTGATTGTTGAAACTGGCCTTGAAATTGGCGCCCAAGTGATTATTCGTGGTGTGCAGCGTGTCAGGGATGGGCTGCAAGTTAAAGCCATTCACATGGATGACATCGAACAAGCAGCATCTTCTGTATCTGTTATTGAATCATAAGGTGCTCAATGTTTAGTAAAACGTTTATTAACCGCCCCAAGCTTGCGCTTGTCATCGCGGTCGTACTTACTCTGTGCGGTACCATTGCCGGTATCAACTTACCTGTATCTGAATACCCAAATGTCGCACCGCCGCAAGTGGTTGTTAATGCTAACTATACTGGCGCCTCGTCGTCTGTCGTTAAAGAAACCGTAGCACAACCCATTGAAGATCAGGTCAATGGTGTTGAAGGCATGATTTACATGCAGTCAAAGAGCTCCAATGACGGTAGTTACCAGTTAACGGTGACGTTTGCGACCGGTACCGACCCTGATATGGCGCAAGTTCGCGTACAAAACTTGGTTGCTATGGCCGAGCCTAAGTTGCCGCAAGATGTACGTCTGGTCGGTATCTCAGTGAAAAAACAATCGCCTGATATGTTGTTTTTGGTCAATGTTTATTCTGAAAATGGCGAGTTCGATCGCCCATTTATTTCCAATTATGTAAAAATTAATATCCTCAGCGCGCTAAAGCGGGTTGATGGTATTTCCGATGCAACCATCATGGGCGAGGCCGCCTATTCGATGCGTATTTGGTTGGATCCTCTAAAAATGGCGGGTTTAAAAGTCACGCCGTCGGATATTAAAGCGGCATTAAGCGAACAAAATATTCAAGTTGCCGCCGGTACCGTCGGCTCGCCACCTTATGATTCAGACGTGCAAACCAGTTATACCTTACAAGTTAAGGGTAAGTTGACTGAAGTCGATGAGTTTGAGGACATTATTTTAAGGGCTGACTCTGATGGCTCTTTAGTCACATTAAAAGACGTCGCTAAAATTGAGTTGGGTCAGGAAGACTACTCGATAGATACGAAAGTGGACGGTAATCCAGCAAGTATGGTTGCCTTGTATCTGTTACCTGGTGCTAATGCATTAGAGACAGGTCGAAAAGTGAAAGAAATGATGGCCCAAGCAGCGCCATCGTTTCCAAAAGGATTGGTTTACTCGATAGGTTATGACACGACACGATATGTTGCTACCTCAATTGCCAAAGTGGTTTCTTCTTTGTTGCAAGCGGTTGGTTTGGTTATCATCATCACCTACGTTTTCCTTGGCAGCGTGCGTGCAGCCATGGTTCCTACCGTGGCGATCCCGGTTTCATTAATCGCGACGTTTTCGGTGATGTTGTTATCTGGGATGACAATAAACACCATAACCTTATTTGGTTTGATACTCGCCATCGGGGTGGTGGTCGATGACGCTATCTTAGTGGTCGAAAATACCGAACGGCATCTCGATGAAGATCCTAATATCACCCCTGAAATGGCGGTAACACGAACCATGGAAGAGGTCAGTGGGCCTATCGTTGCGACGACCTTGGTATTGCTGGCGGTGTTTATTCCTGTCGCCATGTTGCCTGGTTTAACGGGTATTATGTATCGTCAGTTTGCGTTGACTATTTGTGTGGCGGTTTTGTTTAGTTCACTCAATGCACTTACCTTGTCACCAGCTTTGTGTAAATTGTTATTAAAGCGCCAAGAGCAACAGGCAGGTTGGTTTAAGAAATTTAATAAGATGTTCGACTTTATCCGTGACAAATACGGTGCGGGTGTCGCATTTTTCATTCGCAAGAGCATTATTGTTGTGATTGCCTTGGGTGCCATGTTAGCGCTGTTAGGCTGGGGATTTGCCAAGACGCCGACGGGGTTTGTACCACCAGAAGATAAAGGTATTTTCATTGTCAGCGTGCAGTTGCCTGACGCCAGCTCTTTGGCAAGAACGCAAAAAGTATTGGATAAACTCACAGATCAATTACAACAAGATAATCGAGTAGAAAGTATTACCTCTGCCGCAGGCTACAGTATCTTATCTGGTGCAGCGCAAAATAATGCTGGTGTTATGTTTATTGTTCTTAAACATTGGGATGAACGACCGGAGCGATCCGATATCGTCTTTGCCATAACCCAGAAGGTGAACTTCCTCGCATTTAAAGAGATACCTGAGGCGCAAGTGTTTGCTATTCCGCCTCCAGCGGTACCGGGTATGGGCGCCGTTGGTGGCCTTGAATTTATTCTTCAGGATAAACTCGGTGCATCAAATGCTGAAATGGCACGTGTGCTTAATATGTTTATTATTGAAGCGAACCAACATCCGGCACTAACCAATGTTTACAGTACGTATCGAGCCAATGTACCGCAGTACTTGGTGGATGTAGATCGTACCAAAGCAAAAACCTTAGGTATTAATCTTGATGAAGTATTTGTGACACTGCAATCGCAACTTGGCTCCTTTTATATCAATGACTTTAATAAGTTTGGCCAAACTTACAAAGTCATTATGCAAGCCAAGCCAGATAGTCGACAAAACATCAGCGATATTCGAAATCTGTATGTGCGTAACCAGCGTGGTGAGATGGTCTCTATGTCGACCATTGCTGATGTAGAAGATATTCACGGACCGGACATCAGTGAACGTTATAACTTATTTAATTCACTGAGTATTCGTGCCTCAGCAGCACCGGGTTACAGTTCAGGTGATGGTATCGCGGCGATGGAGCAGGTTGCCAAAGATATTCTGCCACAGAACTTCCAATATGAATGGACCGGCATGACCTATCAAGAGATTGAAGCGGGTAACATGGCGATTTACGCTTATGCGTTAGCGTTAGTGTTTATTTACCTGTTCTTGGTCGGCCAATATGAAAGTTGGTCGGTGCCTATTGCGATTATCTTGGTTGTACCACTAGCGCTGCTTGGTGCGATAGGGGCGCTCAATGCCGTCGGCTTGCCATTAAACTTGTTTGCACAAGTGGGCTTAATATTGCTCATAGGTATGGCGGCTAAGAATGCCATTTTGATTGTCGAATTTGCGAAGAATCTGCGTGAAGAAGGAGAGACCATTCATAATGCCGGTTATCAGGCGGGTATTCTCCGATTCCGTGCGGTATGTATGACAGGTGTATCTTTCATTGTTGGTATCATACCGCTAGTTATCGCCACAGGTGCTGGTATGTTTAGCCAAAAATCCCTTGGTTTTACCATCTTTGGTGGTATGACGATGGCCCTAGTGGTCGGTACGGTGATCATTCCTGTATGTTACGTTGTTGTACAAAGCGTTAGGGAAAAACTCAAAGGTGAGCAGACAAGCAAGTAAGCTTTAGTCGCTGTAATAGCGCCATATTGTCATTGACAATGTGGCGCTTTTTTATGTTTATCACTTATTTGATAGTCGCTATATTTACTTGCAGCAATCTTTGCGCTTTCATTAAGGTATTGATAGTTTGTATTTATGTCGACACGTTTGCTGCCTAACAAGCATAACAAAGACTGCTAACCGCGTTAGCACCATAGAAGCTTTATTAAAGCGCCAGGAGAGAAGATGCGATTTACGTTGTGGCTAATAGCGTGTGTATTGGTTTCGGCTTGTACCGTGCAACCAAACTCTAAAGACACTGTCGAACCGGAAAGCGAATCTTATCAACTCGATTACGGCTTCTATTCCTACACCTATGAGAAAATTGACAATTACCCCGCAGAAGCTGATTTGAATCTGCTGTTTCCGGCGATTCCCGGCTCTATTTTTGGTATGCCGTCACCAGAGTTGGTGCATATTAGCTCGGTCAATAATGATTTCACCTTTGAATTAACCTTACCCAATGACATGGATGCGCTCGCCTCAAGGTTGACAGGGGGAGCTTTAATGATCACCCCAGCAGATACTAAAGTACTGCGCTTGGGCACGTTTCATGTATTTCCATCAATGCGAGACAGCGTTGGTGGCGGTGGCTTTATTCACAAACCAAGCGGTGACTTTATGTTGCTGGTGTATTTCTCAAAATCAGCACATATAAGCGGCCAATTTGCGATTGGTAGAGACCAGTTTGAGCATGATATAAACATACCGGCGGCAGGTTGGCATTGGATCAAAATAGGCAAGCAGTCTGATTACAGTTATCGTCTATCGACGTTTGACGGTGACAGCGATCAAATCGAGTTCTTTGTGCTTGTTGAGAACGTATTTAATGTCTAATTGGCAGCAACACAAGGCGCAAATCTGTTGTTATGAATCATTATCGTAAAAAGCATTGGGCGCTTGTTATAGGCGCTGTGGCGATGCTAATTGGTGCGGTTTTTTTTGCGCTCAGTTGGTTTGTGTTTGACCACGATATGCCGGGCTATCGAATCGCACTATCACCTGGTATTTTGTTTATGAAGTTATTCACGGAAGAGCTAGATATGGGGCTTAAACTGGTGTTGCTGATGGCAGGCCAGTTTGTGATAACGGCAGCAGTGAGTTATTTACTGTTGTCTCTGTCGAATTGGTTTACTGACACTAAGAAAAGCTGATACTACGCTAACCTTTACGAGAATCGACAAAGTCTAGAACTGACAAAGACCATTAACGATAAAATCGATAATGGTCTTACTGACTATCTTTATTGCCTCTGTCGTTTTGCTAAAATACTCAGTGTTCTAGTTGTATTCGTCGACCGAAATAACTCTAGGTTCACCATTAATCAATTCGATAAGTCCTTCCATCCAAACGTATTTGTTTAGCTTTTTAGAACGGTAACGAATGATTATTTTGGCTTCTCTATTGCCTAAAAATTCAGAGGAAATGAAAGATACATCGGTACCGACTCGCGTCTTACTACGATGTCCTTTTTTAAGATAGTCAAGATACTCACCACGATCGTATTGCAATACGAAACCAAAACCGCTGGAACCTTGATTAACCGTAACTTGAACGTCATTAGACATAACGCTTTGTAGTAGGGTTTCATCTTCAGTGCGGTGAAAATCTATAAACTGTTGTGCTATATGATTAATACTGTCTTCGGTTAACTCATCTAAGGCAAACGCCTGAGATGGATAACTGACCATTATCATAAGCAATAAAACAAATTTTCTCATACCTAGCTCATTAAACGCATCCATTAGCACAAAGTGAATATCCATGTTCACTTCCCAAGTCACAGTATGGCGAGTGCTACTTAACTTCTCCGGTATCAGGGATGTATATTTTTGTTATCAATATATGCTTACATTAATAAAGATAACGTACTTTTTATTTAAAAAGCCAGTTTTATTTAAAATTTGCATAATTTATGCCCTTAAATTAACAAAAAATTAACGCCTTTGATTCTTTTTTCAACAAAATAGTGTTACTAATAAATTCAAGCGGTTACAGATTTAAACCTTGGCATTATCGAGGATGCTGCAAAATGCTCTGTGCGCTTAAGCGTTTTTTTGTGCAGGAAAAACAACAATTATGTCCATTTAATTGTTTGCTTACATAGGGTTACGGCCTGACATGTGAGTAAACAAACCTGAACTTTCAGGGTAACAATAATAAAGGTTCATTCTATGCAAATTGGCATTCCAAAGGAGTCACTCAAGGGTGAAAACCGAGTCGCTGTTTCCCCCGCATCTATTCAAGCACTGGCTAAGTTAGGGTTTGATGTTGTTGTCGAAAGCGGAGCCGGTGATAAAGCAAGTTTCAACGATACGGTATATGGCGAAGCTGGAGCGGGCATTGTTGATGCAAACGCAGCTTGGCAGGCGGATTTAGTATTGAAGGTGAATCCGCCTAACGATGCTGAAGTCGATATGCTCAAAGATGGCACCACTTTAGTTAGTTTTATAGCGCCAGCACAAAACGACGCATTACTCAGCAAATTAAAAGATAAACAGGTTGATACTCTGGCCATGGAAATGGTGCCGAGGATGACTCGCTCGCAATCCATGGATGCATTAAGCTCTATGGCAAATATTGCCGGCTACCGCGCGGTAGTCGAAGCAACCAACCATTTTGGTCGTTTTCTTACTGGCCAAATTACCGCCGCCGGTAAAATTCCACCGGCGAAAGTGATGATTATTGGCGCTGGTGTCGCAGGTCTTGCGGCGATAGGTACGGCAGGAAGTTTAGGAGCCATTGTTCGTGCTTTTGACACTCGACCTGAAGTAAAAGAGCAAATAGAAAGTATGGGTGCCGAATTCCTTGAACTCGATTACGAGGAAGAAGAGGACACCGGTGCAGGCGATGGCTATGCCAAAGAAATGAGCCAAGCCTTTATTGATGCTGAAATGGCATTGTTTCGTGAACAAGCGAAAGACGTTGATATTATCATCACAACAGCAATGATCCCTGGTCGTCCTGCACCTAAGTTGATTCTTGAAGACATGGTGTATTTGATGAAACCTGGTTCTGTTATTGTTGATTTAGCCGCACCCGGTGGCGGTAACTGTGAATTGACCAAACCCGGTGAAATGATAGAAATAAACCAAGTGAAAATCATTGGTTATACCGACTTTGTGTCTCGCTTACCGAATCAATCCAGTCAATTGTATGCCAATAACTTAGTCAATTTGATGAAGTTATTATGTAAGGACAAAGACGGCAATATCGACATCGATTTTGACGATCAGGTGTTACGCAATATGACCGTGGTAAAAGACGGCGAAGTTACCTTTCCACCACCGCCTATTCAAGTTTCAGCCGCGCCGCCTGTGGTAAAACCCGAACTGGTAAAAGAGGTTGTTGAGCAACCAAGTAAACCTGGTGTTGGCAAATACCTTGCTATGTTGCTAGGTGCCGTTGGTTTT
This sequence comes from Thalassotalea sp. HSM 43, assembly GCF_004752005.1. NCBI lineage: Bacteria > Pseudomonadati > Pseudomonadota > Gammaproteobacteria > Alteromonadales > Colwelliaceae > Thalassotalea > Thalassotalea sp. HSM 43. The sequence continues at coordinate 3,208,175 of NZ_CP038493.1, forward strand.
ACCTGGGTCGCAAACGTCGCTCCGGCGGAGTTTTTATCGCACTTTACGGTGTTTGTTCTCGCTTGTGTGGTCGGCTATCACTTGGTTTGGAACGTTACCCACGCACTCCATACGCCATTAATGAGTGTCACCAATGCCATTTCCGGCATTATTATTGTCGGCGCATTATTGCAAGTCAGCAGTGACAATCTACTGGTGCAAATACTGGCTGGGGTGGCGGTGTTAATTGCCACCATCAATATAGCCGGTGGATTTTTTGTCACCAAGCGTATGTTGAAAATGTTTCGTAAAGAGGGGTAATGACGATGTCTGAAGGAATTATCAGTGCAGCGTATATCATTGCCGCTGTATTATTTATTTTATCGCTTGCTGGTTTAAGCAAGCAGGAAACTGCCGAAGCAGGTAACTGGTACGGTATTATCGGTATGACCATCGCTCTGGTTGCGACCATTGCTGCACCGCAGGTCAGTGGTGTGGCCATTATCATTGTTTGTATGGTGATAGGTGGCGCTATCGGTTTGCACTTTGCCAAAAAGGTTGAGATGACCGAAATGCCGGAATTGGTCGCCATTTTGCACAGCTTTGTTGGCCTAGCTGCGGTATTTGTTGGCTTTAATAGCTTTTTAGAGCATGACCCGTTGATGATAGGCGCAAGTTTAACCATTCATAATGTTGAAGTGTTTTTAGGCGTGTTTATTGGTGCGGTAACCTTTACCGGCTCTGTCGTCGCGTTTGCGAAATTGCGTGGTCTTGTAAACAGCGCGGCGTTAATGCTTCCACATCGCCATAAGTTAAACCTTGCCATGGTGTTATTTTCTATATACCTGATGGTTGAGTTTGTTGGCGGCGGCGGTATCGCTTTCCCACTTATCGTCATGACGTTAATCGCCTTTGTGTTTGGTTATCATTTGGTCGCATCTATTGGCGGTGCGGACATGCCGGTTGTCGTCTCCATGCTTAATTCGTACTCGGGTTGGGCCGCCGCATCGGCGGGCTTTATGCTAGGTAATGACTTATTGATTATTACCGGCGCATTGGTGGGCAGCTCAGGTGCTATTCTGTCTTACATCATGTGTAAAGCCATGAATCGCTCATTTATTAGCGTGATTGCTGGCGGTTTCGGAACCGATGTTCAAACCAGCAGCGATGTCGATTACGGTGAGCACAGAGAGATCAGTGCTGAAGCAACCGCTGAATTATTATCGCAGGCCAAATCTGTGATCATCACGCCGGGTTATGGCATGGCTGTGGCACAAGCGCAGTATCCTGTATATGAAATTACCCAAGCTCTGCAGCAAAAGGGCATTAAAGTTCGCTTTGCGATTCATCCGGTGGCTGGTCGTTTACCGGGGCATATGAACGTACTGTTGGCTGAGGCTAAAGTACCTTACGACATTGTCTTGGGTATGGAAGAAATTAACGATGATTTCGCCGACACTGACGTGGTATTGGTTATTGGTGCTAACGATACGGTAAACCCCGCGGCGGCTGAAGACCCAACCAGTCCGATAGCCGGGATGCCAGTATGTGAAGTGTGGCACGCAAAGCAAGTTATTGTCTTTAAGCGTTCGATGAATACCGGCTATGCTGGTGTACAAAACCCACTGTTCTTTAAAGAAAATACCGACATGTTATTTGGCGATGCTAAAGACAGTGTCGAGAAAATTTCTAAAGCACTGTAGCAGTAGGTGTCGCTACCCACTGCAATAGGTGCGAGTATTTAATAAAACAATCCCCAACAGATTCATTCTGTTGGGGATTGTTTTTATCTCTTGCCAGTTTATAATCCTTGTACTTATCGCTAATTCATGTCGCATATTGTTGTCTACATTACCTGCTACACAATCACCGCAATCGCAAACTGATCTTAATGGCAGCATTGGCATTTTTGACTCAGGTGTTGGCGGTTTATCCATTTATCAAGGTGTCAAAGACTTACTTATCAATGAGCGAGTGGTGTATGTCGGTGATATGGCGCATTCTCCTTATGGGGAAAAGTCCGCTGAGTTTATTCTTCAGCGCTGCCATAAGATTTGCCAGTATTTACAACAACAAGGGGTAAAAGCCATTGTTGTCGCCTGTAATACCGCAACCGTGTCAGTGATAGACAGTTTGCGAGCACAATTTAGTCTGCCTATTATCGGGGTGGAGCCAGCGGTAAAGCCTGCGGCTATGCACAGTAAAACCGGTCACGTTGGCGTGTTTGCTACGCGGGCGACATTAGCCAGTCGTAGTTTCAATCAATTGATGGCAGACCTTAGCCAATTCGCTTGTTTTCATACCGTAGCTTGTCGCGGTTTGGTTGAAGCGATCGAAACCATGCCACATGACGACAATCACATTCAGCGACTGTTAAACGATTTTAGCGCACAGGTATTATCACATAACATTGATGCTCTGGTGTTAGGGTGTACTCACTATCCATTTATCAAACATCAACTGCGCCACATATTACCAGAGCACATCGATATTTATGATACCGCACAGGCAGTAGCACGACAGTTACAACGTCGATTGCAACAAGTCGACGGCTTAGCGCCACAAACACATTCGCTTGAAGATGTGTTCTTAACCAGCGGCGATGCGGCCTTTGGCGAACAGATATTCTCAACGCTATTAAATAAATCAACTAAAGTTAAACAATTAATTATCTAACCAATTAATGATCTAACCTATTAATGATCTAACTTGGGGTAGGGACAGAGGCTATGAAAATAGACAAAAATACCGTCGTACAATTTCACTATGTGCTTAAGAATGAACAAGGTGAGGTCATTGAAGACTCAAATAAAAGTGAGGCGATTGCCATTTTGATGGGCCACCGCAATATGATCAAAGGTGTTGAAAACGCCTTGTTAGGTAAGCAAGCTGGCGAAAGCTTTAGTGTCACCGTAGCGCCGGAAGATGCCTATGGTGAGTATATTGACGGCGCTGAGCAACGAGTACCAGCCAAACATTTACAAGGTGCCAAGAAGTGGAAACCTGGTATGGTGGCGGTGGTCGAAACAGACCAGGGTCAACGTCAAGTCACGGTGTTAAAAGTAGGCCGTTTTATGATTACCGTCGACACAAACCACCCGTATGCTGGTCAATCGTTGAGTTTTGATATTGACGTGCTAGATGTTAGAGCAGCAGATGAGAGTGAAATATCTCACGGCCACGCTCATGGCATAGGCGGACATCAGCACTAGCATACAAACAAAGGGTTGGTAATGCGGCTTGAAGGACTGAGCTATAGCCTATTTAAAAGCTGTATTGCAGGCCAATTTCGGCACTGACCGGGGTAAAGTCGATAGTGTCGAGACGCACTGAAGCAGAATTTTGCTCTAAATCGGTGAGCTCTAAATTGGTATATTTTAGCTCGGCCAACAACGATAAGTTTTCGCTCATGCGAAAATCCATACCCGCCATTATCGAAAAGGCAATGTCAGAGTCATTTTCTAAGGTAATCGAGTCATTGTCGTTTTCGATGTCCAGTTCTGTATCGGTTGTCGTACCTATACCAATGCCAAGATATGGACGCATATTGCCTTTAAATTGCACATGCCAATAGGCATTCAGCGAAATCACAGAAACACTAAAGTTAGCATCTAGTTTAGGGTCGTCTAGGGTGTCGAATTCATCAAAGGTGACATCAGCATCACTGTCGAAGTAGCTGTAACTGAGTTCTAAAGAGACATTATCAGAGACAAAATAACCGATACCTAAACCGGCAACATAGCCTGTGTCGGGCTCAATTGGAATTTTATCTTCTAAGTCGATTGATGCCTCGCCCTCGGCATCGGTGTCATCAATGTAGGTAATGCCTATTTTCGGTTTTAAGTACCAGTCGCCTTGTGATGAAAGCGCTTGAAAGCTTAAAAAGATCAGCATTATAAATACGAAAACTTTGAGAAATACGGCACTGGCTGTTTTCATTGTTATGCATCCTTGAACTTAGACGACTGAGTTTGTTAGGCTGTTATGTTAATAATAGTTCAATAAGATGGAATAGAGTAATTATTCCCCCTGCAACTTTGGAGAAATCCTGCAATGCCAATTAACAATAAAAAACTGCTGGCGCTATTCGCTTTAATGCCATTATCAACAATGGCCGCCGATTATAAGATACTGCATGCTGGTAAGGTATTACCTGTGCCAGGGAAAACGGTGTTAAGTCAGCAATCGATTGTCATAAAGGACAATCAAATTGACGCTATACTGCCTGGATACATCACCAAGTCAGAAGTCGATAAAGATGCCGAAGTTATTGACTTAAAAGATAAATTTATTATGCCTGGGCTTATGGATATGCACGTGCACATTCAATTTGAATTAGGCCCAAATAACGATAGCGAAACCTTGAAATTGTCTGCCGAAGATGTTGCTATGCGCAGTGTTTATTTTGCTGAGAAAACCTTGCAATCAGGGTTCACAACGGTACGCGATCTTGGTGCTAACCCACAACCGCTATATGCGTTACGTGATGGCATAAACAAAGGTTGGGTAGAAGGCCCACGTATTGTCGCCTCAGGTGGTGTATCGGTGACGGGGGGGCATGGTGATGTCGATGGCATGCGTCATGATTTGTTAGAAAAATACACCAGCAAGACCATCTGTGACGGTCCGTACGATTGCCGAGGGGCAACGCGCAATGCCATTAAGTATGGTGCTGACGTTATCAAGATTACCTCAACGGGTGGTGTCTTGTCCGATACCAATACCGGAACCGGACAACAAATGGCTGACGATGAAATCAAAGAAATTGTTGATGCCGCTCACGCGCTCGGTCGCAAAGTTGCTAGTCATGCCCATGCCGCAGCTGGTATCAATGCTGCGTTGCGTGCAGGTGTTGATTCAATTGAACATGGTAGCTATGCCGACGAAGACTCTATTCAGCTATTCAAATACTCAGGGGCGTATTTAGTACCTACTTTATTGGCGGGCGACACCGTATTAAAAATGGCAGAGACCAGTGACTTTATGTCTGATGCCATTAGAGCCAAAGCCCGTAGGGTCGGCGCCGATATGATTGCCAACTTTTCTCGTGCTTATGAGAATGGTGTAAACATTGCTTTTGGTACCGATTCTGGCGTGTCCTCGCATGGCAATAATGCCTATGAAGCGGTGCTTATGTATAACGCCGGTATGGCGCCTATGGATATTTTGAAATCGGCGACAATAAATGCCGCTGACTTAATCGATAAAAGCAGCCAGCTGGGCACGTTAGAGCAAGGTAAATTTGCCGATATCATTGCCATGGATGATAACCCACTAAAAGATATCAGTGCTTTGCAACGTGTTAGCTTTGTGATGAAAGATGGCAAAGTGTTCAAACACAACCTTTAAACTCGAGTTTGTTGACAGCCTAACAAAGGTTGATAAACAACAGTGGCAGGCTTTGTTTGCGGACAATCCGTTCTGCCACTGCGAGTTTTTATTGTCCCTTGAGCAACATTGTTTAGGTCAAGGTAGCGGATGGTATCCACAACATATCTTAGTCTTTGATGGTAGCGACATTGTCGCTGCCATGCCTGGTTACATCAAAACGCACTCCTATGGCGAATACATGTTTGATTGGAACTGGGCTGACGCCTATCAACAAACTGGTCAAGACTATTACCCTAAGTACATCAGTGCTATTCCATTTACGCCGGTAAGCAGCCGTCGCATCGCCATTGCGGCAAGTCATCAGCAGCACAGCGAGCAAATCATTTCGGCGGTTATTAAGGGCTGCCAATATCTGCAAGACAAATTGCAACTATCCAATAGCCAGTGGTTGTATATTGATAAGCCAACCTCCGACATATTGGCAACGACTTGCCCGCAACGTATTGATTTGCATTACCTTTGGCATAATCGAAATTATCAGGACTTTGACGGCTTCCTAGCGCAGCTCACTTCACGTAAACGCAAAAACATCAAAAAAGAACGGGCTAAAATCGCTCAGCAACATTTCACCTTTCAATGGTTAGATGGGGCGCAAATCAATGATGACCTTTGGCAGCAGTTTTATCGTTTTTACGTCAATACCTACCGTTATCGCTCAGGTCACGATGGCTATTTAAATCTACCTTTCTTTCAAAGCTTATCGACCGTGTTACGTCAACATGTGCGCTTGTTGATGGTCGCAGATCAAACCGGTGAGTTCGTCGCAGGGGCCTTATTTGTTGTCAGTGATGATACCTTGTATGGCCGCTATTGGGGCTGTGAGGCAGGGGATGATTTTCTGCACTTTGAAGTCTGTTATTACCAAGGCATTGAATACGCCATTAAGCACCAGCTAGCGTTTTTCGATGCCGGTGTTCAAGGCGAACATAAATTAATCCGCGGTTTTGAACCGAAATTAAGTTATGGCAATTATTTATTTACACAGCAGCCGTTTGCTGCGGCAATAACAGAGCACCTAAGCCAACAAAATCGTCATATACAAATGGCACTCGAGCGCGCTAAACAATATTTACCGTATCGCAAGGACGGTTAACGCTGTGCTTAATCAAGCACCTTCTTCGACTTTCGCTTAAGCACGCCTGTGGTCATGCCGACACCGGCAAGAATCAACACCGCGCCGATAAGCATTGACATGGTCAATTGCTCATCTAGGAAAATCATTCCCCAGAAAACACCAAATACCGGAATAAGGTAGGCCACCGAGATGCTTTTATCTGGGCCAACTTCTTTGATCAAATAAAAATAGATGATATAGGCAAGGGCGGTGCAAATCGCGCCAAGTACTATGGTGGCGACTATCGCTTGTTCACTTATCGCCTGCTCGGGCATGAAAAAGGGCAAAATCGGTAAATACACCAATGCCGCAAAAAACTGGCTGCCAACGGCGACCGACATAGAGTTTACCTTACTAAGGTATTTTCCGGTATAACAGGCAGCAAAACCGTAATTAAGGCCGGCAATTAATCCGGCAAAAATAGCGATGGCGGTGGCATCAATGGCAAAATCACCTTTGCCGGCGAATAAGGTCAAAATACCAATAAAGCCCAACATCAGACCGGTCGTCTTGTTGATGGTCAGTCGTTGTTTTAACCAAACAAAGCCGACCAAAGCGGCAAAGATAGGCGCGGTGGCATTTAAAATAGAGGTTAAGCCAGCGGATAAAGTTAACGTGGCGTAAGCCAATAACACAAACGGTATGGCAGTATTGGTCATACCGACAATGAATATACCTTGCCAATGCCGACGTAAATCGGCAAAACCGCGTCGAAACAATAAAAATGGTAATAACGTGGCAAAACCGATCAGTGCTCGAAAACCAATCAATGCAATCGGGCCCATTTCAGGCGTTGCAACCCTCATAAACATAAAGGAAGCGCCCCATATGGCGGCCAGTAGTATCAACAGCAATGTTTGATTGAGAGTCATGAAAACGTCATTATGGTGATGTTATGGTGTCATCATTGGCAAGCACTGGTCACTATAAAGTGATACCTGCATTGACCAAGGATAAAACGTTAGGGTGGGGATATTATAGAGTCTAGGTTAGGTTTGTAAGCAACAATTTTGATTTATTAGGCCTGTACACAACATTATTTACATTTTGCCTATTGAAAAAACACCTCAAGCACCTATATCATCGCCGAGCATTATGCATTTTCACAATCAATTAAATTCACACTCAATTAAATTCAATTACGATAAACAAAGTTAACTCATGGTCATTAGTCTTTCCCTTTTACAAACCAAACTAAAACGCATTGATTCGAGCAAGTTGTTTCAAGGTATTGTCATTTCCGTCATTGTATTGTCTGCATTATTGATTGGTGCCAAAACTCATGACCTACCAAGCCAAGTCATTTCATTTTTACTGATTCTGGATATGGCGATTACGGTATTCTTTGCTATCGAAATCGTTATTCGTTATTTAGCAACGGACTCAAATAAAGAGTTTTTTAAGAATGGCTGGAACATCTTCGATACATTGATTGTTATTGGCAGCTTAATTCCCGCCGGTGGTTCTGGTGTGCTGTTGGCGCGTTTACTTCGAGTGTTCCGTGTGTTGCGCTTGGTATCGATGATCCCTGAATTAAGATCCTTGATAAACGCACTGCTTAAAGCCATCCCAAAAATGGGCTACATCGCCTTATTAATGTTCGTAATCTTTTATATTTATGCGGCGATTGGCAGCATCATGTTTGCCAGTATTAATGACGTGCTGTGGGGTGACGTTAGCATCGCGCTGCTTACCTTGTTTCGGGTTGCCACTTTTGAAGATTGGACCGACGTTATGTACGAAACAATGGAAGTGTACCCGCTAAGTTGGATTTTCTATATTAGCTTTATCTTTTTCACTGCGTTTATTTTTCTTAATATGATGGTGGGGACGATTCTAGAAGTAATGGCAGAAGAGCACGAGTTAGAAAGGGCTCGCGCACACGGCGAAAGTGGCGATGGCGGAGAACCTGCCTCCCGTGCACAAATTGAACAGTTACAGAACCAAATCAGTGACTTACAAAAATTAATAACAGAAAAGCACAATTGATTTATATCATTTTACATTAACAACCACTATCATTAACAAAGTTTAAATCTCATTATCTTGCACCTGAGCTGTAGCGACAGGTGCTTTGTCTGTGGTTGTCGGTAGCAAAATGACGCCCTATGGCACTCGTTAAATTATAAGGGCTAGGTTTTGTTTACTGACGTTGTAAATTTTCTTAATGGCTTACTTTGGGGGCAGATTTTAGTACCACTTCTATTAATCGCCGGTGTGTGGTTCACCATCCGCTTAAAAGCAATTCAGTTTCGCCACTTTGGCCACATGTTCAGTGTTATGCGACATAGTCGTAATACTGACGGTCATGGTATCTCATCTTTTCAGGCTTTGTGTACGTCCTTAGCGGCACGCGTTGGTACCGGTAATTTGATGGGCGTTGCCGTGGCAATTTCCTTAGGTGGTCCAGGGGCAATATTCTGGATGTGGATGATTGCCTTGGTCGGCATGGCCACCGCGTTTGCAGAAAGCACCTTAGGTCAATTGTACAAAGAAGAAAATAGCAGCGGTAACTACCGTGGTGGTCCGGCATTTTACATGCTTAAAGGTCTAAAAAGCCCCGCTATGGCGTTGATATTCTCTGTCTGTTTGTTTATCGGTTACGGCATGGTTTTCTCAGCTCCGCAAGCGTTTTCGATTGCTGAAGCTCTCGACTACTCCTATGGCGTAGACCCGTATATTACCGGTGTGGTAATCACCATTTTGGCGGGTGTCATTGTTATGGGCGGGATGAAAAAAATCGCTCGTTTCTCCGAAATGGTTGTGCCATTTATGGGGGTAGCGTATTTCCTTGTTGCGCTGTGGGTGATCTTAACCAGTTTGCCTGAAATCCCAGGCGTTTTTAAACAAATCATCTACTCAGCGTTTGGCTTACAAGAAGCCGGTGCCGGTATGCTTGGTGTCGCTATGATGCAAGGCATTAAACGCGGCTTGTATTCAAATGAAGCAGGTATGGGTTCGGTACCACATGCTGCCGCTGCAGCAACGCCGTATCCACCACACCCTGCATCGCAAGGTTATGTGCAAATGTCAGGCGTATTCTTTGACACCATCATACTGTGTACCTGTACGGCGATGATTATTCTTTTGAGCGGTATTGAATTAGGCCAAACCTTTGGTATTCAGCTTACCCAGCAAGCATTGGCAAATCAGGTCGGTTCTTGGGGGAGTGACTTTATTGCCTTAGCGATATTCTTTTTCGGTTTTACTTCAATGGTCGCCAACTACGCCTATGCAGAAAATTCGCTGCCGTTTTTAAAAATGAACAATAAGATTGGCCGAGCCATCTTTTTAGCGGTGTTTTTAGGCATGATTTTTTATGGTTCTGTGGCCACGTTAGGCGAGGTCCTTGGTCTCGCTGATTTGGCTATGGCCTTGATGACGGTGATTAACGTTATCGCCATTATGTTTTTGAGTAAGCATTTAGTCACCTTAGCCAAAGACTATAATGAACATATTGATAAAGGTGATGTACCGCGCTTTGTCGCCAGTGAGAAGCAAGTTAAAGACATGAACCTAACGGCTGGTATCTGGAGCGAAGAAAATACCCGTTTGCCTAAATAAGGTAGGTGCCAGGCTATACAATCGTAATAAAGCCGGTCAGAAGCCGGCTTTATTGTTTTATTATATTGGGGGTTTTTGCTATGCTTGCCCCGAAATTTGACGATAGACAAGGATCTCAATGAGCTTTGATACCATAGGCTTACCTGAACCCGTATTAAAAGCGGTAAAGGAATGCGGATATAAAAACATGACGGCAGTGCAACAACGGGCGATCCCAGCGGTGCGAAGTGGTCAAGATGTGTTAGCCAGTGCCCAAACCGGTACCGGTAAAACCGCGGCCTTTGCATTGCCTATCATTGAGCAACTATTGCAAACGAATACATCGTCAACCCCTGTGGTTAAAGCCTTGATCTTAACGCCGACACGTGAACTTGCGCAGCAAGTTGCCGACAATATTGAAAGTTATTGTCGTTACACGCAATTAAAAACCTTGGTGGTTTTTGGTGGCGTTGGCTCTGCAGGACAAGAGAAAAAACTTAAGGCTGGCGCAGATATCTTGGTCGCCACACCGGGTCGCTTATTAGAACATGTGCAAATGCGCAACGTTAATCTGGCACAAGTTAAACATGTGGTACTCGATGAAGCCGATCGTATGTTGGATATGGGTTTTTTCGCTGATATTGAAAAGCTATTAGCGTCCCTTAAGCACCAGTATCAAACTTGCTTATTCTCAGCGACCTTTTCAAATAAAGTAAAAACACTGACTAAGCAAATTTTGCAGAACCCGCGTATCGTTGAAACGGCCAAGCAAAATGCAACGAACGCCAAGATAAAACACTTTGTTTATCCGGTGGAAGAAAAGCGTAAGAGTGAAATGCTGGCGGAGTTAATTGGTGTTAACAACTGGCAACAAGTGATGGTGTTTGCCGGGACTCGAGAAAGTGCCAATCAAATCGCCAAAGAGCTCAAGTTAGATGGCATCAAAGCGGTGCTGTGTCATGGTGAAAAATCACAGGGTGCACGCAATAAAGCGTTGCTGGATTTTAGTGAGGGTAGAGCGCGAGTTATGGTGGCTACGGATGTCGCTGCTCGTGGTATCGATATCGCGGATTTACAGTATGTGGTCAACTACCACTTACCGTTTTTACCAGAAGATTATGTACATCGTATTGGTCGTACAGGGCGTGCCGGTAAAACAGGAACGGCGATTTCTTTATTGTCACCAAAAGACAATAAATTCCTTGCCAATATAGAACAGACCATAGGTCAAAAAATTGTTCAGGTTAAGTTACCTGGCTATGATTTCGATCCAACGGATTATCAGACCGAGACGCAAGCCCCTGAAAAGTCGAGCAAGAATCGCTATCAATCACAGCAATTGAAAAATCGCTCTGTTGCGCAAAAGCAAAGCAAAAAGACCACGAAAAAAGCGGTTAAACCGAAAAAACGCAGTCGTTATTCAAGCAAATAAGCGGATTTAAGTTGGCGATGGACTACCAAGATATCGAAGTACCGTTTCATTTTCGGCATTTATGCTGGTTTTGCGGCGAACCTTATGCGCAAGTATTTTCCTTTCCGCCAACTCATAGTGAGCACCTTAATTGCCCGCACCCACACTTGAACGTTAACGCTTGTGGTGAATGTGCCAAGTTTGCCAAAAAAGCCAAAGGCCATACTATTTTTTCCGTGCGCCAAGAAGTTAAACAAGCGTTATTAAAAGCCTATCAAAAAGATTTAGCGATAGGGCAAAACTGGACCAAGCAAGAGTTAGCTGACGCCGGTTTTGAAGATGGAAACTTTGCTGGATTTGCCAAAAGTGCGTGGTTTATGTTTGAAGTGGCTCGCGATAGAGTTAATTTTAAAGCCTGGCCGTTAGTGGTATCGGGACAACAAATCGACAGTATTTATCAAGGCATGAGCTTTCAATTTGATGGCGTGACTTATCCTGATATCTACCATGCGGTTGATTTTTTCGCTAAGACTTATGATCTGAATAACCCGTTTATTCTCGCTGTGCTTAACATTATCGGTACCGAGCAATTTGCCAAAGCGATACGACTGGCGCGAACTTGTGTTGGTTTTACCCCACAAGAGCGCCAGCAGCTGCTAAATGAACTTACCGCGAATCAGCAAGATTAAATTATTGAATGATGATCACTGGATCGTAGTTTGAACCCGCACAATCCTTAACCGCAACATCATAAGTATAAGTACCTTTATGTTTGACTTTACAGTCGACAATATCATCACCACCGGCTTTTAAGTCACAATTGTGAAATGGTTTTTTATGTTTGTCATTGGTGGATGCGGTAAACAGTATTTCAAATTCTTTACCTGGTGATGTTTTCCAGACTATGCGTTTGTCTTTCTTAGAACAGATGCAATCTTTCTTACCTTTACACGGGCTATTTTCCGCACCAAATTGCAATGCACAGTTATCAACATCAGGCTCGAGTGGTTCGATGACGCAATTGTCGGCATCAAGATTTATGGTGATGGTTGTGCTCTTCATTTTGTCGATTTGCTCTGCTTGATTGGCATCGGCAGCATCGGCAACATTGATCAGCGCCCATGACGCACCAAGAATGCTGACGATAACGACGATAAAACGCAAGATTACAGCGAATGAATGACTCATAACAGTTTCCTAGGGTTATTATTAATAAACTGCCACAGTTGCCATTCCCTGGTGGAGGGTATCAGTTTATCGGGATTAAAACTCGATACCGCAGAGTTTGGGTTAATTAAAAACTTCGCTAAGTTGTTCTTTATAGGCTATAAATTGCGGATCCGCCAGTATAAGCGGTTTGGGGTAGCCTAATTCTATTGATTTAATGAGATATTGCTCCGCTAAAATAATATCTCGACAGTTAAGTGATAACAGCGCTAAGTAGTAGTAAATATAAGGGTCAGAGACTGTCGCCTCGAGAATATTAACCCGGTATGAGTTCGCTGCCTGACAATCGCCAAGTTCAGAATGATAACGGCCAATTTGCGATTGCAACGATAAGTCTTTCGGGTTGATGATTTCCTGTTTTTTCGCCAGTGACAAAGCCTTCTCAAATGACGGCTTGGCACGATTATGTTGCGTTGGCGAGTATTTATAGGCATCGCCAAGGTTAGCCCACATTAAATCGTCCTCTGGCGAAAGCTTCAGGCTCTGCTGATACAATTCAGCAGCATCATCAAATTGTTTATTAAAAAACAAACTGGTCGCCAAATTAGAATACAACATACCCGTTGGCTCAATTGCCATGGCTTTTGACCAACTGACGCTGGCATTTTCCCAATCCATTAATAAATAATAGGTACCGCCCAGGGCATTGTGGACAATAGCGACGTCATCCTTAAGTAACACCGACTTTTTGAATTGTTCGATGGCTTGCTGGTATTTACCATGGTTGTAGAGAAAGCGACCATAATCGTAATAATTTTTCCAAAATGTTGGTTCCAATGCCAGTGCTTGCTGGTAGACGTCTTCCGCTTGAGTAAAGTGCTTTTGCTGTTCCAGTACGCCGGCTAAGGTGATCAAAACGGGTGCTGATTCGGGGTCAATGGACAATGCTTTGCGCAGTTCTTGCTCGGCTTGCATAAGGCGACCATCGGTCAAATAAAGTTTCCCTAATGACCAATGTGAATTGACACTAGTCCGCTCGACGTTGGCGGTCATTTCACAGACTTGCACGCCATTTTGATAATGACTGATTTCACTGCTCAGCAAGTAGGCTTCCATATACGCTTGGCACAAGGATGCTGAGGCTTCGATAAAGTTTGGATCGGCATTCACCGCTTGCTTTAAAAAGGCTATGGCTTCAACCAAAGTAGCAATGCTTTTGCTGGTACTGAGTTTATCCTTACCTTGCAAGTAGGCGTCAAACGCTTCGAAATTTTTGGTTGGTATATTGGTACTCTGACTCGGCTCATAATGACTAGGCAGTAATAAATGTAATGCGTTGATCACTTTTCGGCTCAATTTTTGATACAAGTCTAAACCTTGATCAACTTGCGCTTCTATTTTCGCCCCCCACACTTGAAAACCGGACACCGTATCAATTAACTGTGCTTCAACAACGATTTGTTGTTTGATGATTTGCGCTCGGCCTTCAACGATATAACGTACTCCTAACGTATCTTTTATATCGTTAATCGAGGCGTTGGTTTTAATGCCCATGGTTGCTCTAAGAGAGGCAACTTTAAATTCAGGTTTGTTGGCGATGATGTTTATCATCTCATCTTGTATTTGGTTGACCAAATAGTCGTGTTCTCTATTAACACTCGGTGGCATACGAAAGGTCATCACAGCGATGGCGTTGTTGGTCAACGGTTTACTTATGATGGTCTCGGCTAATTTTTTAGACTCATTCTCTTGCTCTAAGTCGATATAGGCGATGAGATAGGTCGACAGAAAGTAGATCACCACCAAAACAATGGCAACGAACAATGAGTCAACCGCCAGTTGTTGATAGAAAAAACGCGTACGCCGTTGTTGTTCGGCAACGCTGCGCCGCCGTTTTCGCAGCTCTTTAAACCAATGAAAGCTAATGAGTACTGGAAAACAAATGATCAGTAAAAGAGTCGATAATTTTAATGCCCACTGCGGGGCATGAAAGATAGGTAAGACAATAGACAATACCTGTAGCATTACCCAACTAAAAATAACGTAAGCAACACTGGCTTTAAATAACCGGCTACTTTTTAGAATCGAAAAGGTGAGGCTCCATTTGCGTTTGCGGGCTACGGGTTCATTATCTTCTGCTAAGTTAAATAGACTGGTTAACGGTTTATCCTCAGCCGGTAACATCATGCGATAACCACGACGAGGAATAGTCTGAATAAATGTAGGGCATTCTTTATGATCGCCCAATGCATGACGAATTTCGCTGATCACATGGGTGACATTGGTACTGGTGGTCCCGCCTTCACCCCAGCCAAAGTTGAGAATATCTTCACGGCTTACTACTTGGCACTGCTGGCTTGATAGGAACAGTAATATTTCCATCGCTTTAGGTGCAAGATGGTAGCGAGCACCATCGCGGATGATGATCCCTGAGTCAGGCTCAACAATAACATTGCCCAAGCAAAAACCTTGATGCAGCTTTTGTACGGTCGCAGGATCCTGCGACACATCAGCAGACGTATCGGGCGTATTAGTTTTATTCGATGGCGTTAATTCGTCAGACAATTATTTAGTTCATCCGTGCAATTTTCTGTTTGGCACTAAGTAATTATGGTATTTGCTTAGTGATTTGCAATTTATAAGTGATTGAAATTATTTCATCTTCATTGCCTCTCTCTATATTTTGGTAAACAATAGCCCTAGCCAACTTTGATCTGCAATTGCCAGCGATTAATGGTAAAGTTGCTTTGTTAATCAGTTGTTAAAGGAACTAATGTGGGGCATTTGTCTGAAATCTTAGCTATTTTAGTCGCCGCGGTGATTTGCGTTTGGATATTCAGACGCCTTAACTTGCCGGCGATACTTGCCTACCTTGTTGCCGGTACCTTGGTGGGGGAGCATGTCTTAGGCGCCACAGGCAACAGCATTGATTACGACCACATCGCCGAAATAGGCATCGTCTTTTTATTGTTTACCTTGGGTTTGGAGTTTTCCTTACCAAAACTTATGGCCATGCGGCATTTGGTAATCGGCGTTGGTTCCAAGCAAGTTGGTTTATCGCTGTTGGTGTTCATGCTGATTGCTTTGTTGCTCGGCATTTCTTTTGAAGCGGCGATGGTCATTGGCGGCATTATCGCCTTATCGTCTACCGCAATCGTTATCCGTCAGTTAAGTGAAACCGGCTCTATTAAGCGCAAGTCTGGGCAAATATCCGTCGCGGTATTGTTATTCCAAGATGTTGCCGTCGTGCCATTGTTAATCATCATTCCTTTATTATCGGATCAAAGTGGCAACTCGATGATTGTCGCTTTACTGTTTGCCTTATTAAAAGGCGTATTTGTCATCGGCTTATTGATGATTGTTGGTAAGTGGATATTGCCACGGGTTTACAATCAAGTGGCGTCGGTGCGTACCGATGAATTGTTTGTACTGACCACCTTATTCGTCACCTTATTTACCGCAGGTCTTACTCAAGCCTTTGGCTTGTCGATGGCCTTGGGCGCGTTCTTGGCAGGTATGATGCTTGGTGAAAGTCAGTATAAATACCAATTAGAGGCGGATATTAGGCCGTTTCGTGACATATTAATGGGCTTATTTTTCGTTACCGTTGGTATGAAGCTCAATCCGATAACGTTGCTCACCCAACCGTTTACCATTTTGTTTCTGGTGATTGGCTTTATGGCGGTTAAAATCGTTATTGTCCGTTATTTGGCGGCAAAAGCGGGCGAGTCCACAAAAGATGCGTGGGCGTCGGCGTTTATGCTGGCGCAAATGGGCGAGTTTGGTTTTGTGTTGATTTCTTTGGCGGCAACTCATGGCGTATTGAGCCAAGAGCAGATTTCGATTTTACTCGGTGCTGGTATTATCTCAATGGGTATCACGCCATATATGATCAAAAATGCTCGTAAATGGTCGGTTGCTTTGGCTTATGATGGCAAACAAGATGATCAGGATGAGCAACAAAAGCATCATGCCAAAGATATGGCTAATCATGTTGTTATTTGTGGTTTCGGCCGTGTTGGTCAAACCGTAAGCCGATTTCTTAAGCAAGAAAAAATACCGTGTATTGCCATTGATATCGATCCTTTGCGGGTCAATGAGGCAAGGGAATCCGGTGAGCATGTCTTGTTTGGCTCTGCCAGACAAACAGAGGTACTTGAAGCTGCCAGTATTCATAAAGCTAGATTGGTCGTTGTCTCCTATGGTGCGGCTGACCAATCACTTGAAGTGGTGCACAAGGTGCGCTCTATTTCAAAAGATGTACAAATTTTGGTAAGAACACGCAATGATGATTCGCTAACCTTGCTTAAAGACGCCGGCGCGAATGAAGTGGTCCCTGAATCACTTGAGGGCAGTTTGATGTTGGTATCCCAAGTCCTTAATTTATCTGGTGTGCCATTTACTCGAATCGTTCGCAGTGTGCGCACAGAACGGAAAAACCATTACAATCGCTTGCACGGGTTTTACCCTGGTGTCGATACCAATATGAGCTCTGACGCTATTGAGCGCCTTGAATTTGTTCACCCAACGTTATTGCTTGATGATGCCTGGGCCAATGGCAAATGTGTCGCTGAGCTGGACTTGCCGAGGCGTCGCGTTGATATCCTTGCCATTCGTCGAGGTAATGACGAAATCACCGACTTTGACGGCGAGTTTGTTATGCAAGCGCAGGACACCCTGATATTACAAGGTAAACCGAGACGGGTTGAACGCCTAGAAAGATTATTGCAACAAGGCTTATAGCATTAATGCGCTAAACCTCTCGCGGTAATAATGTAAAACTACGTTTATTTTTATTGTTGGTCTGTGCAATAATTTATTGTCATTTAACATAATAAAAATTACTGCAACACCAGCCGTGTAAATCAACAATGACGACTTGTTGTGCCACAGGTGTTGCCGCAAAGGAGTTATTTTGCAATCTTCTCATCAAAACTCAGAACAGCCTGCGGAACAAGCACCTGAACACTCTTCGCAACCACCTATGCAACAGCCTATGCAACATCCATCACAACAGCCATCACAACAACCATGGATAGCCGGGTTCTGGCGCCGCATTGCGGCATTATTTATTGATGCCATCATTCTCGCCATATTCGGTGCCGGATTAGGTTTGTTTTTTGAAGAGCAATTTGTGCAGTGGGGAAGTTGGGCAAAACTTCTCGGCTTCGTTGTCTCGTTTGGCTATTTTGCGGTGATGAATTCACGTCTATTTGCTGGGCAAACATTAGGCAAGCAAGCGATGAATATTCGCGTGGTTGACGAGAACAACCAAACCTTATCGTTACCACGTGCCATGTTGAGATATTTACCTTTGGGCATACCGGCCTACTTAAATGGTTTACCGATAGGAGGGGATGATGCCTCCTCTTTCATTGTTTATCCATTGTCGCTTATCGTCATTGGTGGCATGTTTACCATCCTCTATTTATATCTATTTAATCGTCGTACGCGACAAACTCTGCATGACCTTGTGGTGGGTAGTTATGTGGTAAATTGCCAAGTTGAACAGGCATCAGTACAAGCTGTTTGGCGACCTCACTATTTTGCGGTACTGTGCATTGGCTTAGTCAGTCTACTGATGCCTGCGATGGTGACCAGCGTGGTTGATATGCAAGAGTTTGACAATTTAACCGCTGCTCAAAATGCAATGAACAGTAATAAACATGTACGCTACGCCAGTGTTTTTTCCGGCAGTTCAACCTTTACCTCATCAGAAAGTGGTGAAAGCACCAGTCATTACATTGATAGTCAAGCATACATGTTTAAGAATATCGTAGAAGATAATTATATTGCGCAACAATTGGCAAAGTCATTGGTTGCATCATACCCTGAATCGAAAGACAAAGACGTTATTCGAGTGACCATGTCTTACGGTTACGATATAGGTATTTGGTCTAGCTGGTACAATTATACTCACAGCTTTAATCCATTAGAGATTGTGTCACTGTTAGAGCAAGAAAACGACGCAGCTAAATAGTCCAAGCAGCGTAAATAGACAGTAAAAAGCAATAATAAAAGAGGGATTTATGGCGTTAGATAAAGCGTTTGTTATGGTAATGGCGTTGGCATTCTTATTGTTTGCTGTTGCCTTTATCCTTGCTCCTGAATACGCCTTAACGCTGACAACTGGGCAAACATTAACCAGCGCCACGGCGATTGTTGACTTGCGTGCCACCTATGGCGGTTTATCGCTGGCGATTGCGATACTGTTATTTTGGCTACTTGCCAAGCAACAGTTGTTACCAATTGCCTTAATTGCCGTGTTGACTCTCATGCTGGCAATGGCAGCAACACGACTTATCGGTTTACTCTTAATGCCTGACGCTGCAATCATTATGTATGTTTATTTTATTCTTGAAGTCGCCGCGGTGTTAACCGCCAGTTGGTTATTGCGCCGTAATAAGGCGCGCGCTCTTGGCGCAGATAAGCAATAATCAGCCTTGCCGTCATTGCGTTTATCGTTTCAACACTAGCGTATTAACAGCTTGCCAAGGGGGTTACAATTGCAAAAATTCTCGAATGTTTTGCTCTTGCATCATGGCATCTTCATAACCTACTTGAATCAATCGTTTACAGTAATTTTGTTCGAATAAGATATACGACATCAAACTCGAATCAGAATCTTTACCACTGCCCATCAGACGCAAAATAAACCGTAACGCCCACTTCAGTTCTTCGTAATGCTCGTTGGCAATGACATGGAAGTTTTTACTTGGGCTGAGCATAAAGGTATCAATATGCTTTAACGGTGACTGCAAACTGCGCTTACTTTCTTCGATCAAAGACAGGGTACGATTGATGCGTTGTAGCCGTTCAAGGTCACTGTTAAGCGCTTCGGTAAATACGGTATCCATCAAATGACCGGCAATCTCAGCGCTGGTTGGTGGTTGGTTAAAATCAACCGCTTGATGAATGTTTTGCTGTGGCTGGCTAACACCAACAATAAAAATGCGTTCTGCACCTAAGTGAATAGGCGTACTTAATGGCGATAGTTGACTGATGGAACCATCACCATAGTGTTGCTTTTTAATTTTAACCGATGGAAATATCAATGGGATCGCACTTGAGGCCATTAAATGATCGGTATGCAAGTTCGTTTGCACACCGCGGCGCTTGGCTCGCGTCCACGGTGAAATGGATTTGTCGGCCTGATAAAAACTGATGGAGTCGCCTGTGCTGTAACTGGATGCGGTAAGCGCGACAGACGATAGATAGCCACGGACAATATTGTCGTCAATACGGCGAAAGTCGACCACTTGATTAAGCAATTGTCGCAAGGGTTCATTGTTAAGCAAACTCATCGCTTTTTTCGGCGCATAGCCCGCTCGATAGGAGCCGACAATACCACTGATAATATGGCTAAACACTTTACGGGCATTGGAATGGTAAATCTTTGAGGTATGCAGATTATTCCAAACATATTCGAGCTTGCGAATTCCTAAATGATAACAAGATGCATAACAAGCAATGGTCGTGGCATTGATGGCACCAGCTGAGGTGCCACTGATAATTGGAAAAGGAATACCATGATTACGCGGCATAAACTTAGAAATGGCTTTTAATACGCCAACTTGATAAGCCGCGGTCGCGCCGCCACCGGTTAGTAGCAACCCGTTTTTATAACCCTTGTAACTTTTCTTGTTATTACCCGCCATATCGCCCTGTAGGTTTGTCCTTTATAGGTTAACTATGTGCAATCTTTAGCGCGCTGTAAAGCGCTATTTAAGCCCATTAAACCGGCAAAAAGTGAATATCCTATGTTCGCTCGAGCCAATTTGAGAAAATTTCTCATATTGTCTTCACATCCTCTTCACAACCTCGTTGATAAAGTAGCAGTCATAATCACAAGGAGAAAGACGATGAAACAATCAATAACCACACTGTTACCTATGTTAGCCGTTATGGCGACACCATTTATATCTAACGCCAACCAAGTAGCAAACGATGCGCCAAAAATACTTATGGTGTTAAGTAGCTATGGCGAAAAAAATAGCGATGGTGAACTTGTTAAACCTGGCTATGAATTTGATGAGATGAGTAAATCTTATTTGGTGTTTAAAGCGGCAGGCACGCACGTTACCTTTGCCTCACCAAAAGGTGGTGAACTGGTCACTGACCAATACGACGCTAAAAAAGCCTATAACGCCGAGTTTTTAGCGGATGAAAGTGCGGTAAAAGCCTTGTCATCAAGCCTTAAATTAACCGATGTTAACGCCGATGAATTTGATGCGGTATATATCGTTGGCGGCAAGGGACCTATGTATGATTTGGCCACCGACCCACAAGTAAAAACCATCATCAAAGATGTTTACGAAGATAATGGTATCGTTGCGGCAGTTTGCCACGGACCAGCGGCATTGTTAGACGTGAAATTATCCGATAACAGCTATTTAGTCGACGGTAAAAGGATCTCTGCCTTTACCAATTTGGAAGAATCGGTGTTTACCAAAAAGTGGCAGCTACCTTTTTCTTTGCAGGATAAATTACAAGGCCAAGGCGCAAATTACCAACAAGACGGGTTAATGCTCAATCAGGTCAGTATCGATGGTCGTATCATTACCGGTCAAAACCCTTTTTCAACCGCCGATAGCGCCGTAGCGGTAGTTGCAAAACTTGGTTTAGATAGCAAAGACTTACCTCGATTTAAAGACGACAACACCATTAAATTGATGGAACAATTTTATGCCGATAGCGATAACGCTAGCGCCACCTTTAAAGCACAACCGGAGCAATATAACCCGATGTTGCTGGCCATGATTGGCGTTTATCAAGCTAAGCATGCGCAATCTGAAGTAGAGCGAAACGTGGCACTTCAGGTGATGCAGCAAACCCAAGACATCATTAATCATCCGATGTTGGATATCACCATGGCAAAAACCTTTATCGTCCAAAACGAGCAGGACAAAGCCATTTCATTGTTGAAAGCATCACAGCTGAAATTTCCAGAAAATGAACAAATCAGTGGTTTATTAAATAAGTTGGCAGACTAATGAGTGTATTAAGCAAATTAAAGAAAAACGGGAAGAAAATCATGATCAGTTTAGCTGGTATCGTCGCAGGCTTAGCCGCCTTATGGTACGCGTTTTTTTCACTCACGCCATACCAGGTTGATGAGTATATGATGCAAAGCCATTACGCCTATAAAAAGCCGGCGATGAATATGCAAATAGAGCAAGTTACTGCGCGTAACTTTGCGTTTACCTATCAAACATTTGATGGTGCTACTGTTAATGGGCGCTTAGCGTACCCTGATGATATTGACGCCATTGATAACGCCAGTACGCGTATGCCTGTTTTGGTTGGTGTGCATGCGATGGGACGAAGTGAGAACCGTTGGTGGATGGAAAGCTTTAAAGAGCGCCCTACATTAGAGCAAACCGATGAAATCACCAAGCAAGCATTAGCAGCTGGGTATGCGGTTATTGCTATCGATGGTCGTAATCATGGTAAGCGCAAAGATCTGGACTACTCGGTTAGAGATATGATGCTCGATCTGCATTTATGGGGTGAACGCGAACCTTATGAAGCCATGGTCACGGATACCGTAAAAGATTATCGTGTATTGCTTGATTGGATTGAACAGCAATCGCAGTTTGACCAAGATAATATCTCTGTTGCTGGCTACAGTCTTGGCGGCCAAGTCGCCTTATTATTGGCGGGTATCGATGGTCGAATTGAAAACGTGTTATCAATCGTACCGCCTCATCTTGATGATAAAACCGCGATGGTGGCACCAAAAAATGTCGCTAAGCGCTTAAATGTTGATAAAGTATGGTTAGTGACGGCCAATGATGATGAGTATGCCACAGTCGAAAACAATGAAACCTTGTTTACTTTGATTAAGGCAAATCAGAAAAAGCATATTCAACTTGATGGTGGCCATATATTGCCTGAGGGCTATTTTAAGCAACTGATAGGATGGTACGAGTGAAGTCAGCTAAATTAAAATTGTTGATAGTCGAAGATAACCTGGCGATAAGTCAAAACATCGCCAGCTACTTTGAAAAACATCAGACGATTTTAGATTTTGCTTATGATGGGGTACAAGCCTGTGAATTAGCGCTAAGCGAGTATTATGATTGTGTGGTCCTTGATATCGCGATGCCTAAAATGGATGGCTTGCAGGTCTGTGACCTATTGCGACAAAAGGCGTCACGTCATATCCCCATCATTATGCTCACCGCTCGAGATACGCTAGATGACAAACTGGTTGGTTTTTCTCAAGGCGCCGATGATTACTTAACCAAACCCTTTGCTCTTGAGGAGTTGTATGCTCGCTGTGTTGCCTTGGCACAGCGTCATACCTTGAATCAACCGAAAGTGCTAACACTGGGGGAAGGCGAAAAGCAGGTGAGTTTAGATATCAGCAGCAAACAAGTGTTGCGCAATGAGCAGCAAGTGCATTTACAGCCGATTCCCTTTGCCATTTTACAATTGCTGATGGAAGCGTATCCACGGGCAATGACCCGTAGTGAGCTCTGTGAAAAGATTTGGGGTGACGAACCGACCTCATCAGATGCCTTGCGCTCACATTTTTATCAGCTGAGAAAAGTGCTCGATAAACCGTTTGCCGAGCCGATAATAAAAACCATACACGGTATTGGTTTTAGTTTATCGCTTTAACGTATGTCGTACCCGTAAATAAGAAGAATATTATGATATTTAGTCAGATTCGCACCCGTATTGTCGCGTACTTTATTGCCATGGCGTTGTTTATCAGCGTGTTGTTTGCCGCATTAGGTTTGCTGTTTTCTTATTATATTGAGGATGCGATGTTTTCGCAGTTGCTCAACGATGAAATGGCGCAAGTGCAAACGCAAATTGAGCAAGGCCAACAACCGGATACGAACCTATCATTTGTGCGTTTTTATCAGCATGCTGAACAGTTACCTAAATCAGTCAAAGACACACTAGCAGAAGAGCCTAACCGACACGAATTTTATGCAGAGGATGGTAAGCATTATCACTTAAAGCGCAGTGAACAAGGTTATTTGTTGGCGGAAGTGAGTGAATACCTGATTGTCCGTAAAATTAAGGGCAACATGGCAAAAACAACCTTGATATTTATGTTTATCATTTCATTGTTCGTAGCGTTTTTGTCCTGGTCTTTGGCAAAAAGACTGATAAAGCCAATAGATAATTTGATGCAGGTCATTAGCTCTGTTAAAGGCCAAGAACTGCCTGAAAACTTTTCTAAACCCTTTGCTAAAGATGAAATCGGTGTGTTTGCTAGAGAGCTAGAGCGCGCTATGCAGCGTGTGCGCCAATTTATTGAGCGAGAGCAACACTTCACTCGTGATGTTTCCCATGAATTACGCACCCCAATCGCCATTAGCCAAGGGGCATTAACCTTACTAAATGACACGCCGTTAAGCGCGGAACAACAACAGCTGAGCGGTCGTATCGGTGATGCGCAACTGCAAATGCAACAATGCATTGAAGGCTTATTGGCATTAGCGCGAGAGACTGAGTTTAGTGAGGAGCCGGTAACCTTGATGCCGTTAATTGAGTCCTGCGTTGTAGAGCACCATCAATTGCTAGAGCAAAAGGACATCGAATTATCATTACAGGTCAATGACACGGCGCAGGTGAAAAGTAATAAACAAGCGCTAAAAATCATCATAAGTAACCTTATCGGCAACGCGTTTAATCATTGTCAGCAAGGTGGTATCAATATCGATTTTACTAATAATTGTCTTACTATTGCCGACTCAGGGCCAGGCATAGACCGTGAATTACTGCCGAAAATCTTTCAGTCAGGTGTTAAAGGCCGTGGCAGCGAAGGGTTTGGTATTGGCTTGTCTTTGGTTAAACGTTTATGTGAAAAGCTAGATATCGACCTTGGCATTGATTCGGACCAAAATGGCACCAAGATTCGCCTACAATGGTGAGTTACTCTATAAGCTATTTAGCGTTTAGTTAATCTTGGTTGCCCGCGCGTATAAACGAATATTGTTATCGATAAGCTGGTCAATTGGTGCTTGGTTATGGGCCATGATCAAGCCTTTAAAGTTGATTTCAATCAGCTCGGCAAACTCGGTTATCGTCATTTGCAGACTTTGCAGTTGAATTTCATCACCTTGTACCGCGTCATGCAATAGCGCGCTAATTTGCGCAATGTTGTCATTGCGATGCTTGATGATCAAGTCTTCACAGTATTTACGCCCAGCAAATAATAATTCATTACGGATCAATTCTTGCTCGATATCGTTAAATAACGGGTTTGCCCAGGCTTTTAATAACTGAGCCAGTTTTTGCCAGCAACTGCTGTCTTGTGCCAACAATTCATCACTGAGCATATTTTCCATATGACAGTGTTCTTCTATTACCGCACGAAACAAGTCTTCCTTTGAACCAAACTGCTTATGGATGGTTACTCTGGAGATATCCGCATAACGACTGATCATCGAGACATTAGTCGCCTGATAACCATGTTGTAGGAAACACGTTTTTGCTGCATTTAAAATTGTTTGTCGACTTTTTGGCATGGTGAATTGGTGTTAATACGTGCTGTCTAGCGCTATGTTTGCGCTTGATTATTACTTTTGAGTGATAGCATATCGATATTTGTTATATTAATCAATGTTTACAGTTTGTGTAAATGTGTTAACATTCGTTCCGTTAGTTAACATGGCGTATTCAGCACCTAACCTATAATGTCAGCAAATGGGTTCTGTCACGTCAACGTCCGGATTAAAAGGGAACCTTATGTACCGTCACCAAATCTACCTGTTACTTGTATGCACATTCATACTCAGCGCATGCTCCCCAGACAATGAACAGGCCAGTGCAAATATCGAGGCTGTAGAGAAAGTTGTGCAGCTAGCCAATGTGGTTAATACGCCGAACAAGACTCGCTACTCATTTCCCGCAGAAGTCAGTGCTGTGAAAACATTGGAGCTTAGCTTTGAAGTTTCAGGTCGCCTTACCAGTGCAAAGTTACTCACCGGTAGTCAGATAGAAAAGGGCACCTTGCTAGCATCTATCGATAGCGTGCCATTTCAACGTCGTGTCAATGAGCAAAAAGCAAAACGTGATAAAGCCGCTCGAGAGCTAAGTCGCATCAAAGCCTTGTTTGCTAAAAACTTGACCGCACAATCGGTACTCGATAACGCCAAGACCGATTTGGAATTGGCTGATATTGAACTGTTAAAAGCCGAGCAGGATTTAAGCTATACCCGTTTGTATGCGCCTTTTGATGCGCAGATATCAGAACGATTGGTCGACAATAATAACCTGGTTAGTGCGGGCCAAACCATCGCCACATTGCAAGACATGTCGCAGGTGTATTTTACTTTCAATGTACCTGAGCGACTGTTAACTAACTACAAAGGTAATCCCGTGGTGTCAGCCAAAGCCACCTTACTCAATCAACAACAGTCTTATGACATAGAGTATGTAGAACATTCCACTGCCGTTGATCCTATCACCCAGACATACAAAGTCGTGTTTGCTATGCAGCCAATCGAAGGGCGAAGCATTACTCCAGGTGCGCGCGCTAATGTCGATATCGAGTTCTCTAGCACATTGCAAAGCGGTGATTTAATGGTACCGTTTTCTGCGCTGGTTGGCGGAGCAGAGCAAGGCTTTGCGGTATTTAAATTCGAATCAAATGGCACCGTTGCAAGATTGCCCGTCACTGTGGTTCGTGTGGTTAACGGTTTCGCCTTGATTCATTCCTCGTTACAGGTTGATGACGAGGTGGTTGCCGCCGGTGCGAATCGTTTGAGTCATGGCATGAAAGTACGCGCTTACAAAGGTGAGCGTTAATGAATATTGCTCAATACGCCATTAAAACACCGGTCAATGTATGGCTGGTGATCATCATTTGCATGCTTGGTGGTTTGATTGGCCTTAACGAAATTGGTCGGTTGGAAGACCCTGCATTTACCATTAAACAGGTGAAAGTGATCACCCCATTTAAAGGCGCAAGTGCAAAGCAAGTGGAGCAGGAAATTACCGAACCTGTCGAGATTGCGTTGCAACAAATGCCGCAATTACGTCGCTTAACATCGATCTCAAAGCCCGGTATTTCTGAAGTACTGGTTGAGATCAAACCGAACTATGACTCCAATGAATTACCACAGATATGGGATGAGTTGCGCAAGCGTCTGGTTGATTTAAAACCGAATTTACCTAAAGGCAGTGGCACACCAAAAGTATATGATGACTTTGGCGACGTCTATGGTATGTACTATGCGTTAACCGCGCCAGATTTTAGTCCGCGGGAAATGCGTGAATTTGCTCGTATTATTCGCCGTGACTTATTAACCGTCGATGGCGTTGGTAAAGTTGATATCTCCGGTGTGATGCAAGAGCAAATCGTCGCTTATATGGATCCCAATCATATTGCTGGATTAGGCTTGTCCTTTCCTGATGTCGTCAACCTACTGGCCAATAACTTGCAACCCGCCGCTGGTGCAAGATTGCGCGTTGCCGATAAAAAAGTGCGTATATTGGTAGAAGAACCAACCAATCAATTGGATGAAATTAACCAGTTATCCTTGGTTGTGCCGGGCACCAATAACTCCATTAAGTTGCAAGATATTGCTCATATTACGGTTGAGCCGGTGGATATTCAAAACAGCATTATTCGTCATCAAGGACGTGATGCGATTACCTTAGCTGTTGCCGCAGTCAATGACGTTAATATAGTTAATGTTGGCAGCCGTGTTGAGACGAAAATAAACGCCATTCTTGCCGAGTTACCTTTAGGCATTGAATTACAACCAATATATAACCAAGCCACCGTTGTCGATGAAGCGGTCGGCGGCTTTATCAATAATTTATTTATGTCCGTTGCCGTGGTTGTGATAACACTGTGTCTATTTATGGGCTGGCGCTCAGGCATCGTTGTTGGCTCAATATTGTTGATCACGGTTATGGGAACCATTTTGATCATGTGGTTGATGGAATTGCAATTGCAGCGCATTTCCCTCGGCGCCATGGTGATCGCGATGGGGATGTTAGTTGATAACGCTATCGTCGTTGCTGAAGGCATGATGCTGCGCATGCGCCAAGGTAAAAATGCCGTTGAGGCAGCCAGCTTTATCGTTAAGCGTACGCAGTGGCCATTGCTCGGTGCGACGGTTATTGGTATTGCCGCATTCTCGGGAATTGGCTTATCTGATGATGCCACTGGCGAGTTTTTATATTCACTGTTTGCGGTGATTATGATTTCGTTGTTATTGAGTTGGGTGTTAGCGGTTATTGTAACGCCATTGTTCGGCTCTTATTTTTATCAGCAGGGCAGTGCTGAGCAGCAACCGAGCAAAGGCGTGTTATTGCGTGTATACCAAGCTGCACTGGCTTGGGTTTTACGTAATCGCTTAATCACCATTTTGGCTTTGGTGGTGGTGACTGTTACTGCGTATGGTAGTTTTGGAAAATTAAAACAAGGGTTCTTCCCACCATCGAACACGCCGATTTTCTTTATCCATTATTGGGGGCCTCAAGATCAAGACATCCGCAGTACCAATGCCACCATTAAAAAGGCGGAGCAGATAGCGTTAGCACTAGACGGTGTCGAGTCGGTGACCAGTTACGTTGGTCAGGGCGCGGCGCGTTACACCTTAACCTACAACCCACAAGCGCCGAATGAGAGCTACGGTTTGTTAATGATCCGCACCGAGCAAGCATCGACCATCGATACTCTTGGTAAGACCTTATTGGCTGATTTATCGACTTTAGATTTAAATGCCGATGTGTATTTTGAACGTATGCAGTTTGGACCAAGTAATGGCGCCAAATTGGCGGCGCGCTTCTCTGGCCCTGACACCGAGCAATTGCGTGCGTTAGCTGAGCAGGCTAAAGCCATCTTATATGCCGATAATAGGGTGCGTGATATTCGTCATAACTGGCGTGAAAAAGGCAAAGCGTTAAACGGCCACTACGATAAAATTAACGCCGGTGTGGCGGGTATTTCACGTAGTGACTTTAACGACGCGGTGCAATATGCCAGCTCAGGTCTCGAACTTGGGCGCTTGCAAGATGGTGATTATTCTTATGCCATCATGGCGAAAATGGCCGACATTAATAATGACCCTATTGAAGCGATTGAAAATGCCATGGTCTGGTCTTCACAGCAGCGCCAATATGTGCCATTTAGACAAGTATCAAATGGCTTAGAATTAGTCAGCGAAGAGGTGCAAATTCAGCGTCGTGATCGTTTACGTACCATTACGGTATTCGCCGATCCTGGATTTAATGAAACCGCAGGCGCGGCATTAGCACGAATTCGACCGCAAATCGAAGCCATCGAACTACCGCCTGGTTACCAACTTGAGTGGGGTGGCGAATTTGAAGCCTCGCAAGATGCGCAACAAGCTCTTGGCAAAGGCTTACCTGCTGGCTTTTTAGCGATGTTTATTATTTCAGTGTTGTTGTTTGGTCGTGCTCGTCAGCCATTAATTATCTGGTTAATTGTGCCAATGGCGGTCGTTGGTGTTGTCACCGGCTTATATTTTACCGGTTTACCATTTGGTTTTATGGCGTTATTAGGCTTTTTAAGCCTATTTGGTATGTTGATCAAAAACGCTATCGTTTTGTTGGAAGAAATCGACTTACAACGACAAGAGGGGAAAACCGATCAAGTTGCTATTGTTGATGCCAGTATCAGTCGTTTACGCCCGGTGTCATTGGCTGCTATCACCACCATTTTAGGTATGGCGCCGTTGTTAAGTGATGCCTTCTTTGCCGATATGTCCGTCACCATTATGGGCGGTTTGGCGTTTGCAACTGTGCTTACTTTGCTTGCCGTACCGGTCTTGTATTCATTGTTGTTTCGAATTAACTATCGATAAATTTGATTAAATTTAGCGCAATCAATTGTTTAATTTGCTTGCGCCATTTTCTTTTAGTCATCGTGACGCTATTATGCGCGATGACTTTTCCATTCCTAAAAATAATAAGGGAAGATATTCATGAATAAATCTTTATCAGCATTCGTTGTTGCCTCCATTCTCCTAAGCGGCTGTCAAACCACACGTGAAAATGCTCACACGGGTGAAGCTGAAACCAACTCAACAACGATAGGTGCCATCACCGGTGCAATTGGTGGTGCTATTGTTGGCGCGGCGACATCAAGTAAAAGTGATCGCAAAAAAGGCGCCTTGCAAGGCCTAGTAGGTGGTGCGGTTATCGGTGCGGGTGTGGGTAATCACCTAGACAAACAAGAAGCGTTGTTGCGTGATAAAATGCAACAATCAGGTGTCCAAGTAAAACGCATCAATGAAAACCAATTACAGTTAGTGATGACCAATGGTATTGGCTTTGATACTGGCTCGTATTACTTGCAGCCACAAATTACCTCAACCCTTAACGGTGTTGTCGAGGTACTACGAGAATTTCCAGAATCAAAAATTCGTATTGAAGGGCATACCGACAGCATAGGTAGTGTCAATGCAAACCAAACCTTGTCTGAAAATCGAGCCTCATCGGTATTGAATTACTTTTTTCAAAACGGTGTGGCGCGTGACCGCTTGATCGCTGTCGGTTTAGGGGAAAGCCAACCGGTATGTGACAACATCAATGAACAAGGGCGTCAATGTAATCGTCGTGTAGAGATCAACATTCTACCAACGTCGTAGTATTCGGTTAGCCGATACAACTAACGAATACAGTTGTCGCCAACAAAAACACCCTAAAAACTTGCGTTTTCAGGGTGTTTTTTTATGACTAAATCTTTGTTTATTTAGCGTTTAGTTAGCGCTTATTTAGCGTTTATTGGCATTTGCTGCGAAACGCATTGGATACTTTAGAGATCGGTTCTCGTTCAAGTAAATCACTGATAAACCAACCCGCTTGCAGTAACTTATCAAGATCAATACCGTGTTCAATACCAAGGCCATTGAGCATATAAACCACATCTTCACTGGCGACATTACCAGAAGCACCTTTAGCATACGGGCAACCACCAAGGCCAGCGACGGCACTGTCGATCACCGCAACGCCCATTTGCAGGGCGGCGTATATATTGGCCAGTGCTTGGCCATAGGTATCATGAAAATGCACCGCCAATTTTTCCACAGGCACGTACTGACTGACAGCCGCTAGCATGCGTCGTACGCTTTCTGGCGTGCCGACGCCTATGGTATCGCCTAACGAGATTTCATAGCAGCCCATGTCGAGCAGCTTCTTGGCAACCTTGGCGACTTGTTCTGGCGCAATATCACCTTCATAAGGGCAACCTACAACGCAAGAAACATAACCACGAACCTTTAGATTATTGGCGTTTGCCGCCTCAATAACCGGCGCAAATCGCGCTAAAGATTCATCAATTGAGCAGTTAATATTTTTTTGACTAAAGCTTTCCGACGCAGCGCCAAAGATGGCAACTTCATCAGCTTTAACGGCAAGGGCTGCTTCAAAGCCTTTCATGTTTGGCGTTAAGGCTGCGTAAGTGACGCCAGATTTGCGCTGTAATTGCGCAAATATCTCGCTTGACGTCGCCATCTGCGGCACCCATTTGGCGGAGACGAAACTGCCGCTTTCAATATAAGCTGTGCCGGCCTCGGCAAGTTTATTGATCAAGGCTATTTTGTCCTGTGCAGAAATAAACTGCTTTTCATTTTGCAGCCCATCTCTTGGACCGACCTCAACGATTTTAACCGCTTTGGGCAAGTCGCTGTGACCTAGGTTAGCAACCAGTGTCATAACCTTACTCCTTATTCTGTCGCACTAAACGCTAATAATTCAGCGCCACCATCGACCATATCACCGGCGGTAAAATAGAACTCATCAACAACGCCATCGCTTGGCGCTTTAATGGTGTGTTCCATTTTCATCGCTTCCATAATCAATAACGGTTGATCTTTGTTCACCGTGGCACCAGGTTCGACTAATAATGTCACCATGGTGCCATTCATTGGCGCCGTTAGACCGCCTTGACCTTGATCGTCACCAGCGTCGCCATAATCAACTGGAGTGCGAGAAAAGTGAATCACGCCGGCGTCAAAGTATAGACTGAATTGCGCGTCATTTTCAGCAATGCTAAAGCGACGTTGGTGACCATTAATGATCACTTGTAAGCTGTCACCATCGATATAACCTTGTGCGTCAACTTGTTGATCTGCCACCTTGATTACATAGTGTGTAGCATGACCTTCGCCGCGAATGTCGACCGTAACCGGATAACTTTGTTCATTAAAGTCTAACGAGAAACGATTGATGTTGGCTTCATTGAGGCGCCAACCATTACTGTTATTCCATGGTGAGGTCGGATCGTCTTGGTTGTTGTTTTGCTGACTTAATTGTTGCTGCTGTAATTGCAAAAATAACGCCGCAACAGGCAATTCGCTTTCAATGGCTTTATCACTTTTGTGAAAAATTAGCTCACTGTGCTTGTCGATAAACCCGGTATCTAAATCTTGTTCTACAAACGGCTTACATGTCG
The DNA here is from genome assembly GCF_004752005.1 of Thalassotalea sp. HSM 43. Classification (NCBI taxonomy): domain Bacteria; kingdom Pseudomonadati; phylum Pseudomonadota; class Gammaproteobacteria; order Alteromonadales; family Colwelliaceae; genus Thalassotalea; species Thalassotalea sp. HSM 43. The sequence continues at coordinate 3,240,176 of NZ_CP038493.1, forward strand.
CAAGGTTGTACAAGAAATCAATATTAGTGGTAACACCTTTAATGCGGTATTCCATCAACGCTTTTTGCAAACGTTGTAGGGCTTTATCACGGTTTTCATCCCAAACGATTAGCTTAGCGATCATTGGGTCATAAAACACGCTAACGTCGTCACCTTGACGTACACCGGTATCAACACGCACGTATTCGCTTTCTAATGGTGTTTGCAAAAAGCTCAAGTGACCCGTTGCAGGTAAAAAGTCGTTATCAGCATCTTCGGCATAAATACGAGCTTCAAAAGAATGACCGTTGATGCGCAGTTGTTGCTGAGTAAGCGGCAGCTGTTCATTGGCGGCAACACGTAATTGCCATTCCACCAAATCTTGACCGGTGATTTTTTCAGTCACTGGGTGTTCAACCTGCAAACGTGTATTCATCTCCATAAAATAGAATGAATGATCAACATCAAGCAGAAACTCAACCGTACCGGCGCCTTGGTAGCCAATGGCTTTAGCCGCTTGAATCGCAGCGTCACCCATTTGCGCACGCAATTCTTCGCTCATGCCTGGTGCTGGCGCTTCTTCGATGACTTTTTGATGGCGACGTTGTACTGAACAATCACGTTCAAACAAATATACTGCGTTGTCGTGATTGTCACAGAACACCTGGATTTCAACGTGTCTTGGTTGTGTTAGGTATTTCTCCACCAACATAGTGTCATCACCAAACGATGACATGGCTTCACGTTTTGCTGCGGCTAACCCTTCACTAAACTCTGACTCAGACCAGACTTGGCGCATGCCTTTACCACCGCCACCAGCGGTCGCTTTAAGTAATACTGGGTAGCCCATATCATCGGACGCTGCTTTGATTATCGCTTCCGATTGATCGTCACCATGATAACCTGGCACTAAAGGCACGTTTGCCTTCTCCATGATTTGCTTAGCCGCTGACTTAGAGCCCATGGCTTCAATAGCCGCTACTGGTGGGCCGATAAAGGTGATGTTATTGTCTTCACACATACGGCAAAATTCACTGTTTTCAGACAAGAACCCATAACCTGGATGGATTGCTTGTGCACCGGTTTGTTTTGCTGCGGCAATAACTTTGTCCGCTTGCAAATACGATTCACGTGATGGTGCTTTACCAATGTAAACGGCTTCATCCGCCATATTTACGTGCAGGCTGTCACGGTCGGCGTCTGAATATACTGCAACCGTTAAAATGCCCATTTCTCTTGCCGTGCGGATCACTCTACAAGCAATTTCACCTCGGTTGGCAATTAGTATCTTTTTAAACATGAGTATTCCTGTGTTGGCAATTATTGTTGTTTGGTGATCCAGGCTGGCTGGCGCTTTTCAAAAAATGAACGCAATCCTTCCTGACCTTCAGCGCTTACCCTAATGCTGGCAATACGCTCACTGGTATCTTGCAGTAATGCCTCATCGACATCTTTAAAGGCAACATCAAACACCAACTGTTTTGCTTGTTCTACCGCTGCTGGGCTATTGGCTAGTAATGTATCAACCATCGCCTCTATTGCATTATCCAGCTCATCAATGGCAACCACTTCATCAATTAAGCCGATGCTTAATGCTTTGTTGGCAAAAAAGCGCTCAGCAGTTTGAAAATAACGACGGGCGGCTTTAACGCCCATAGCTTGAACCACATACGGGCTGATCGTTGCTGGAATAAGGCCTAATTTTACTTCGGATAAACAAAAACTGGCTTTGTCACTGGCAATAGCGATATCACAGCAGCTCACCAAGCCTACCGCACCACCAAATGCAGCACCTTGTACTTTGGCGATGGTCGGTTTATCGAGAAAGTTCAGGGCTTTTAGCATGTTGGCAAGGGCGTTGGCGTCGTGCAGATTTTCATCAAAGCTGTAATCTGCCATGCGTTTCATCCAGCCAAGGTTAGCACCGGCACTGAAGCTTTTGCCATTGGCAGCAAGAATCACCGCGCGAACGTTGTCATGGCCATGCAAGTAAGTGAATACTTGCGTTAGTCGAGCTATCACCGCATCGTCAAAGGCATTGTGCTTTTCTGGATTGTTTAGGGTTACCGTAGCAACACCACGCGCATCAATCGCGAGGTCAACAAACTGTTCAGATAAAGGAATTTCAATCGTCATGTTTTCCACTCCCATTACATTCTAAACACACCGAACTTGGTGTCTTCGATGTCTTTGTTAAGTGATGCGGAAATCGCCATGCCTAGCACATTTCGAGTTTGCGCCGGATCGATGACACCGTCATCCCACAATCTTGCTGAGGCGTAGTATGGATGACCTTGCTTTTCGTAAACATCAACAATCGGTTGCTTGAATGCTTGCTCTTCTTCGTTGCTCCATTGCTCGCCACGTTTGTCTTTCTGGTCACGTTTTACTTGCGCTAATACGCCAGCGGCTTGTTCACCGCCCATAACGGAGATACGAGAATTTGGCCACATAAATAAGAAACGCGGATCATAAGCTCGGCCACACATACCATAGTTACCGGCACCAAAGCTGCCGCCTATCAATACCGTGAATTTAGGCACTTTTGCCGTCGCAACGGCGGTTACCATCTTCGCACCGTGCTTGGCGATACCGCCAGCTTCGTATTGCTTACCAACCATAAAGCCGGTGATGTTTTGTAAGAAAATTAGAGGGATTTTGCGTTGTGCACATAACTCAATAAAGTGAGCACCTTTTTGCGCAGATTCAGCAAATAAAATACCATTGTTGGCGACAATACCCACCGGGTAACCAAAGATATGAGCGAAACCACAGACAAGAGTGGTGCCGTATAGGGCTTTAAATTCATCGAATTCGCTGCCATCAACAATGCGAGCAATAATTTCACGAACATCAAAAGGTTGACGTGAATCTTTTGGCACAATGCCATAAATGTCTTTGCTGTCGTATTTAGGTTCAACAACGTCTTTGGTTGCCAGTTGTTTAGGCTTTAAGCGGTTAAGATTAGCAACAGAGTCACGCACCAATTTTAACGCATGTTGGTCATTTTGCGCGTAATGATCGGCAACACCTGAGGTACGACAATGAACATCTGCACCACCAAGCTCTTCAGCTGATACTTCTTCACCTGTGGCGGCTTTGACCAACGGCGGACCGGCTAAGAAAATGGTACCTTGCTCTTTAACGATGATCGACTCATCTGCCATTGCCGGTACATACGCACCGCCTGCGGTACATGAACCCATAACCGCGGCAATTTGCGGAATATTTTGCGCTGACATGTTGGCTTGATTAAAGAATATGCGACCAAAATGTTCCCGATCTGGAAACACTTCATCTTGATTTGGTAGGTTTGCACCGCCGGAATCAACCAATGAAATACAAGGTAAGTTGTTTTCTTCTGCAATGGTTTGCGCACGAATGTGTTTCTTTACCGTTAGTGGATAATATGTACCACCTTTAACCGTCGCATCGTTGGCGATAATCACACATTCTTGACCGCTGACACGACCAATACCGGTAATGATGCCGGCACTAGGAACATGATCTTTATATACATCGTGTGCCGCTAATTGCGACATTTCTAAAAATGGTGAGCCAGGATCAAGTAAGTGATATACACGATCACGAGGTAATAGTTTGCCACGAGATAAGTGGCGCTCTCTTGATTTCTCGCCACCACCTAATTTAATCTCTTCTACAAGTTTATTCAGATCATCCACTTGCGCTTGCATATGTTCAGCGTTTTCACTGAATTCTTGACTGCGCGTATTGATTTTACTGTTAATAACCGCCACAAGATGTCCTCTATTTGTGCAATTTTGCTACGTTTTTACTGCGTTGTTCTATTCATTTAGTTGTTATTTTTTGCAATAGCAATAGGGCAGTAAACTGCCCTTAACGTCGGCTTAGTTTGACTCGTTAAATAACTCACGACCAATCAACATACGACGAATCTCTGATGTACCAGCACCGATCTCATACAGTTTTGCATCACGCAATAAACGGCCTGCTGGGAACTCATTGATGTAACCGTTACCACCTAACAATTGGATGGTATCTAATGCCATTTTTGTTGCCAGTTCGGCAGAGTACAAAATAACACCTGCGGCGTCTTTACGAGTCGTTTCACCACGGTCACTGGCCTGTGCTGCCATGTAAGCGTATGATTTTGCAGCATTCATTTGTGTATACATGTCAGCAATCTTGCCTTGAACCAATTGGAACTCACCGATTGACTGGCCAAATTGCTTACGGTCATGGATATACGGAACAACTAAGTCCATACACGCATCCATAATACCTAGAGGACCACCAGACAGAACCAAACGTTCGTAATCTAAACCAGACATTAGAACGCGCACGCCTTTGCCTTCTTCACCTAAAATGTTTTCGGCAGGTACTTCGCAGTTTTCAAATACCAATTCACAGGTGTTAGAACCACGCATACCTAATTTGTCGAGTTTTTGATGACGCGAGAAACCTGGGTAATCACGTTCAACGATAAAGGCAGTAATCCCTTTTGAACCAGCACTGGTGTCGGTTTTTGCATAAATCACGTATACATGGGCATCTGGACCATTGGTGATCCACATTTTGTTGCCATTAAGAATGTATTTGTCACCTTGTTTGTCGGCGCGCAATTTCATGCTTACAACATCGGAACCCGCATTTGGCTCACTCATTGCCAACGCACCGATATGTTCACCAGTACAAAGCTTTGGTAAATATTTGGCTTTTTGCTCGTGCGTACCGTTTTTGTTTAATTGGTTTAGACATAGATTCGACATGGCGCCATAACTTAAACCAACAGATGCCGAAGCACGGCTGATTTCCTGCATGGCAATCATGTGCTCTAAGTAACCTAAACCGCTACCGCCGTATTGCTCATCTACGGTCATTCCTAGCAAACCCATGTCACCAAACTTGCGCCATAAATCACTTGGGAATTCGTTGTCGATATCAATTTGCTCTGCGCGAGGCGCAATTTCATCACGGGCGAAGGCGTTTACTTGATCGCGGATCATGTCAACGGTTTCGCCAAGGTTAAAGTTCAGTGAAGAAAATTGAGAAATCATAATATTACCTTTGCTTTAAAATTTGTTTTAAATGAGTCGTTTATTCGTTTATTCGTTTATTTGTTGTGCATGGGTTAGCTCGTCACGAGCCTGTGCACAACGTTGTTCAAGGGTGGTTAACTCGGTTAACACCACTTTAATGTCTTCAAGTTGTTGATGCAGGGCGCTTTGCTTTTCAGCGATTAATTGCATGATGGTATCTAGCTGACTGGTACTGGTTTTATCAGCATCGTATAGCTCAAATAAGCGGCCGGTTTCAGCAAGAGAAAAGCCTAAGCGTTTGCCACGCAATATCAGCTTCAAGCGCACCCGATCGCGGCGACTGTAGATGCGGGTTTGGCCTTTACGTTTTGGCGTGATCAACCCTTGATCCTCATAAAAGCGGATACTGCGGGTAGTAATAGCAAACTCTTTTGCCAACTCGCTAATGCTAAATTGCTGCTGTATTTGATCCATTATTTTCCTATTCGAAGGTTGCGCTGTTTAGGCTAGATCGATCCAACCATGGATTATTTTATGCTACCACTTTAGTGGAAGTTTACGTAAAGGTAAAGCTAGCGTGTTTGAGGCAGTGTTAAGCTTGAATCTATCTGTACACAAAAACTGACGATTAACCAGCTCAATAATAGCCTAGCTCTGCTTGCAGCGCTTTGACGTTAGGCGATAGCACGGATGTCTAAATAGAAGTGGCAATTTAAGATTACATTTTTCTCTGATTAAAATTGCTTTACGTTGGCGTAAACTAAAATTTTGCGGTAGTCTTGAGACACTCTAATAGCATGCCAATGAACATCTCGATATAGAGATGGTCTGATAAAGTTGGTATCACTCTATTACAACACTAATTTCAGGAATAAATTATGTCTTTAAATGATCCTATCGTAATTGTTAGCGCAATGCGCACGCCAATGGGCGGATTTATGGGCGGCTTAAGTGCAGTTGCCGCAACCGAACTTGGCAGCACAGCGGTTAAAGCCGCTGTCGAACATGCCGGTATTGGTAACGATCAGGTAGACGAATTAATTATGGGCTGTGTATTGCCTGCTGGCTTAAAGCAAGCCCCAGCTCGTCAAGCAGCATTAGGTGCTGAATTGGCTTTATCAACGGTTTGTACCACGATCAACAAAGTGTGTGGTTCAGGTATGAAAGCGGCGATGTTTGCTTATGACTCATTGGCGGCAGGTAGTATTGATGTTGCCGTTGCTGGTGGTATGGAAAGCATGAGTAATGCACCATACATTTTACCTAAAGCACGTGGTGGTATGCGCATGGGCCATGGTGAAATCAAAGATCACATGATGATGGACGGTCTTGAAAATGCTTACGATGGTATGGCGATGGGCTGTTTCGCGCAAGATACTGCCGATGATGTTGAGTTCAGCCGTGAACAAATGGATGAGTTTGCATTAACCTCACTTTCACGTGCTAATGCAGCCATTGAATCAGGCGCCTTTAACAATGAAGTTGTTCCAGTAACATTCAAAACTCGCAAAGGCGACGTTACATTTGCTATCGATGAGCAACCAGGCAACGCCCGACCTGAAAAGATTCCTAGCCTACGCGCTGCATTTAAACGCGACGGAACAATCACCGCAGCGAACTCTAGCTCAATCTCAGATGGTGCAGCGGCTATGGTCATGATGCGTATGTCTGAAGCTGAAAAACGTGGTTTAACACCGCTTTGTAAAGTGGTTGGTCACGCAACTCATGCCCAACAACCTAGTGATTTTACCGTTGCTCCAGTTGGCGCAATGGAAAAACTGTTCAACAAAGTTGAATGGAGTAAAGATGACGTTGATTTATATGAAATTAACGAAGCGTTTGCCATGGTGACCATGTTGGCTGTTAAAGAGTTGCAACTTGATCACGCCAAGGTGAACGTCAATGGTGGTGCGTGTGCACTGGGTCACCCGATTGGTGCCAGTGGTGCGCGTATCATGGTTACGCTTATCCATGCCCTGAAAAATAAAGGGCTAAGTAAAGGTGTTGCCAGTCTGTGTATTGGTGGTGGTGAAGCAACTGCCATTGCCGTTGAAATGCTTTAATAAAATAATCAAAAAGCCGCAGCATCGCTGCGGTTTTGCTTTTTAAACGATACCAATATAAACGTTAACAATAAAAAAATGACATATAGGTATTGTTGATGGGGACCATACAACATGAATTTTGATTTAACCGAAGATCAGCAAATGTTTGCTGATATGGCCAATCAGTTTGCTCAAGCTGAGTTCGCGCCAAACGCTGCCCGTTGGGATGCAGAACATATTTTCCCAAAAGATGTTATCGCTAAAGCCGGAGAGTTAGGCTTTTGTGGTCTTTACAGCCCTGAAGATGCTGGTGGTCTAGGCCTTTCTCGCTTGGACTCATCGATTATCTTTGAGCAGTTGTCTATGGGGTGTACCGCGACGACGGCGATGATCACCATCCATAATATGGCAACCTGGATGATCGCGACTTGGGGCATTGAGTCAGTTAAACAAACTTGGTGTGACGGTTTGATATCAGGCCAGCAATTGGCGTCTTACTGTTTGACCGAACCAGGTGCTGGTTCTGACGCTGCATCTTTGCGTACGTCAGCGAAAAAAGACGGTGATGAATATGTTATCAACGGCTCAAAAATGTTTATCTCTGGCGCTGGCGATACCGACGTACTCGTTGCTATGGTGCGCACCGGTGGTGAGGGGGCAAAAGGTATTTCTGCGGTTGTTATCCCTGCTGATGCTAAAGGCGTTATTTACGGCAAAGCCGAAGAGAAATTAGGCTGGAATGCTCAACCAACACGATTGATCACCTTTGAAGATGTGCGTATCCCATGTGAAAATTTATTGGGCGCGGAAGGTGAAGGCTTTAAAATTGCCATGAAAGGCTTAGACGGTGGTCGTATTAATATCGCCACTTGTTCAATCGGTACTGCGCAACAAGCACTAAATACCGCCATGGTCTATATGCAAGAGCGTGAGCAATTTGGTAAACCGATTGCGGCATTCCAAGGTATGCAATTTAAATTGTCTGATATGGCGACCAAACTTGTCGCTGCGCGTCAAATGGTTCGCTTAGCAGCCTATAAACTAGACACTAATCACCCAGAAAAAACCGCCTATTGTGCGATGGCCAAACAATTTGCAACCGACGTAGGTTTTGAAGTATGTGACGCTGCGCTACAAATTCATGGTGGTTACGGCTATATCAAAGAGTACCCACTTGAGCGTCATTTTAGAGATGTACGTGTTCATCAAATTCTTGAAGGTACTAACGAGATCATGCGTTTGATTATCGCTCGCCGCCTATTAACAGAAGGTGCGGCAGAGTTGCTGTAGGAGTGACAATGACAGATTTATTGAAATTAGAAAAACAAGGTAATACCGCGATTATTACCTTTAATAATCCACCAGCTCACACTTGGACCCAGCAAAGTTTGGCAGGTTTGCGCGATTTAGTCTTGCAGTTAAATCAAGATAAAGACGTTTATGCGTTGGTGTTAACCGGCGGCGGTGAGAAGTTTTTCTCGGCCGGTGCTGATTTGAATGTATTTGCCGATGGTGACAAAACCGTTGCTCGTCAAATGGCGGAAGTATTTGGTCAAGCATTTGAAACCTTATCGGCATTTCGTGGTGTCTCAATTGCGGCAATCAATGGTTGGTCAATGGGTGGTGGTCTAGAAGTCGCATTAGCGTGTGATATCCGTATTGCCGAAGAACATGCGGTTATGGCTCTACCTGAAGCATCGGTTGGTTTATTGCCATGTGCCGGTGGTACGCAAAACTTACATATATTAGTTGGCGAAGGTTGGACCAAACGTATGATTTTATGTGGTGAGCGTGTTGACGCGCCAACAGCATTGCGTATTGGTCTTGTTGAAGACGTCGTTAGCAAAGGTGAAGGCCTGAATAAAGCCATTGAATTAGCCGCGAGAGTTGCTAAGCAATCACCTGTTGCGGTAGCGGCATGTAAACAGCTTATCCAGAAAAACCGTTCAATGCCTATTACCGAGGCATTACCGCAAGAGCGCGATGCCTTTGTTGATCTATTCGATAGCAAAGACCAGGCGGAAGGCGTCAATGCCTTTTTAGAAAAACGTAAGCCGCAATGGCGTAATGAGTAAGGTAAGTTATGTCTGATATCGTATTATTTGACGAGCTGGAATGTCGTAATGACAAAAAACTGGCGCTAATCACATTAAATTCTGAAAAGTCGCTAAACGCGTTAAGTCATGCAATGGTCAATGAGATCACACCAAAGTTAAAAGCATGGCAAGAGCGCGATGACATTGTTGCTGTATTTTTACAAGGTGCCGGTGATAAGGCGTTTTGTGCTGGCGGTGACATTGTTTATTTATATAATAATTTACCAGATGTTAATGGTGACCCAGCACCTAAAGTTGAGCAATTCTTTTTAGATGAGTATGAGCTTGATCATATGATTCATACCTACAACAAACCATTTATTGTTTGGGGTAATGGCATTGTTATGGGTGGCGGTCTTGGTTTAATGGCGGGTGCTAGCCATCGTGTCGCCACACAAAACACCCGTATTGCCATGCCAGAGATTAGCATTGGTTTATACCCGGATGTCGGCGGCAGTTATTTTCTTAATAAGATGCCAAACAATACCGGTTTATTTCTAGGCTTAACCGGTGCTGCCATAAATGCTACCGACGCCAAATATGTATCACTAGCCGATCATTTTATTGCTCACTCTCATAAGCAAGACGTACTTAATGCATTAGCGGATGTTAATTGGGGCGGCACCAAAGCGCTTAATGAAGATAAGCTTAATGATGTGTTATTAGCGTTTGAGCAGCAAAGTAAAACATTAGCGCCGGTATCAAATATAAAAGGTCATCAGTTACTGATTGATGAATTAACTGGAGCCGATAATATTAGCCAAATCGTTGCCAATATTAAAAATGCCGACATCGACGACAAATGGTTTAACAGAGCACAGAAGTCACTTGCCCACGGCAGTGCATTGAGCGTGCAGTTAACCTACAACCAAATACAAAAATCTAAAAACATGTCGTTGGCTGAGTGTTTTCGTATGGAACTGACCATCTCGAAAAAATGTGGCGAGTTTGGTGAGTTCAAAGAAGGTGTCCGCGCCTTATTAATAGAAAAAGATAATAATCCGCAGTGGAAATACCCGGATGTTGCAAGCGTTGATCAAGACGTTATCGATTGGTTCTTTACCAGCGATTACATTGAAAGCGCACATCCTCTAGGGCACTTATAAGTGTTCACTGACGTGATATAACGAAACAAGAATTATATTAGGAGTATTACATGGCAAATGTAGCTTTCTTTGGTTTAGGTAACATGGGTGGCCCAATGGCTGCCAACTTAGTAAAGGCCGGTCATAGTGTCAAAGTGTTTGATTTGTATGACCAGGCAGTACAACAGTTGCTTGACCAAGGAGCAACCACCGCAAGCTCAAATCAGCAATTGGTTGACGGTGCAGACTTTATTGTTTCTATGCTTCCAGCGGGTAAGCATGTTGAAGGTTTATATTTAGGTGAAGATGGTTTAATTAATTATATTAAGCCAGGCGCGTTAGTTATTGACTCTTCTACAATTGATAAGCCAACCGTTGTTAATGTGGCATCGGCTTTAGCCGAAAAGGGCATTAACTTTGTTGATGCACCGGTATCCGGTGGTGTTGGTGGTGCGATTGCCGGCACCTTATCTTTTATGGTTGGTGGCGAAGACGCTGATTTCGCTACAGCGAAACCATTACTCGATAATATGGGTAAAAATATATTTCATGCCGGCTCTCACGGCGCAGGCCAAATCGCCAAGGTATGTAACAACATGCTGCTTGGTATTCTAATGGCGGGTACATCGGAAGCATTACAACTTGGTATTGCCAATGGCTTGGATCCTAAAAAATTGTCTGAGATCATGTTGCAAAGCTCTGGTCGTAACTGGACCCTAGAACTTTATAACCCGTGTCCGGATGTTCTAGAGAATGTGCCATCAAGCAATAACTATGAGGGTGGCTTTATGGTTGACTTAATGGCAAAAGACTTAGGTCTGGCATTAGATACCGCTGTTAACAGTCAATCATCGACCCCTATGGGGGCGTTAGCGCGCAGCTTATTTGCGATTCATGCCGGTCAAGGCAACGGTAAAAAAGATTTCAGCAGCATCTTTAAGATGTTTGATAAAGAATAATTGAAAGGTATACACATGGATATCATGAATAAAGTAATCGTTATCACCGGTGCCGGTGGCGGTTTAGGTCGTTCTATGGCGGTGGATTTTGCTAAGCAAGGCGCTAAGCTTGCCTTGGTTGATCTTGGTGAAGACGCTCTGGCTGCGACGTTAGCTGAAGTTGAGGCGGTTAATGGTCAAGCGAAGGTATATATTGCCAACGTTACTGATGAGCAAAGTGTTGAGTCAACTTTCGAGAAAATCGCAGCCGACTTTGATGGCATTGATGGTTTGGTAAACAATGCCGGTATCTTACGTGACGGTATGTTCATTAAAGTTAAAGACGGTGAAATCGTTAAGAAGATGTCACTGGAGCAGTTTCAGTCGGTTATTGATGTCAACTTAACTGGCGTATTCTTATGTGGTCGTGAAGCGGCAGCCCAAATGATCAAGTACAAGCGCAAAGGTGTGATCATCAATATGTCGTCTATTGCTCGCCAGGGTAATATGGGACAAACCAACTACTCTGCGTCTAAAGCCGGTGTCGTTGCGATGACAGTTACTTGGGCACGTGAACTGGGTCGTTTTGGTATTCGCGTTGGTGCAATCGCCCCTGGTGTTATTCGAACCGCAATGACCGATGCAATGAAACCTGAAATGCGTGAGCGTTTAGAGAAAATGAAACCGGTTGGTCGTTTGGGTAGTCCAGAAGAGATTGCGCATACTGCTAAGTACATTTTTGAAAATGAATTCTTCACTGGTCGCGTCGTCGAAATCGACGGTGGCTTATCAATGTAGTTTATCAATGTCATAGTATTGTTGTTTACTATCGACAACATAGTAATATGTCATATTGATAAAAGAGCGAATGATGATTCGCTCTTTTTATTTAGCACACTAGTAACGCACTAAAGGGCAGATATTAAATGAACAAAGCCTTATTCCTCGATCGAGATGGCATTATCAATGTCGATCATGGCTATGTATATAAAGCGGCAGACTTTGAGTTTGTTGACGGTATCTTTACGCTTTGCCAAAAGGCAAATGAAAAAGGCTATGACATATTTGTGATAACCAATCAGTCCGGTATCGCCAGAGGTCTGTACAGCGAACAAGATTTTTTTGAGTTGAGTCGTTGGATGAGCGAGCGCTTTGCCGAACATGACGTCATTATTAAAGATGTCTATTTTTGCCCTCATCACCCAGAAAAAGGCAACGCCCCGTATAAAAAGCAGTGTCAATGCCGAAAACCTGAACCTGGAATGATATTAAAAGCCGCACAGCAACATAATATTGATTTGCAAAACAGCATATTTATAGGTGATAAAACCTCAGATATGGTGGCTGCACAGCGTGCAGGTATAGAATCTCGAGTTCTGGTTTCAAGTCGTTATCATCAAGACGACGATATCGACGCAATAAAAGTTGCGAACTTATGCGCGTTTATTGAGCGTTTTTAGTTATTCTTGTCTATAATTTGACCGGCTAAACGTTTTTTTCAAAAAAACTTAAAAAACGTGTTGACGCTTCCGAAAAAATCCCTAAAATGCGCATCCACTTCCACGGGAACAGCGGCACTAGCCGAAGTAACCAAAAGATTATCTTCGATAACTTGGAAGTTCGGTTTTAGGTTTGCAACCCTTATATTAACGGTTACAAACGACAACAATTAATTTGAAGTTTTTTGAATTTAATTGTTGACATCGAAACTGAGTTGCGTAGAATGCGCATCTCGCTTCAGGCAAGGCCTGGAGCAACAAGCACTAGCGAATGCGACTACTGCTTAGTTCTTTAATCAGAACGTTCTTTAACAATTAGTTATCATGCAATTTGTGTGAGCACTCACAAGATAAGATGGTTTTACCATTAAGTCTTTTTTAAGACTTTACTTGATGAGTTCTCATGCAAACGACAATTTATGTCAAAAATGTTTTTCGAAAGAGAAACAGCAACAGAATTCATTGAGTCGAAACATTTGTTTCAAACAACTTTTTTAATTGAAGAGTTTGATCATGGCTCAGATTGAACGCTGGCGGCAGGCTTAACACATGCAAGTCGAGCGGAAACGAAGGGTAGCTTGCTACTCTGGCGTCGAGCGGCGGACGGGTGAGTAATGCTTGGGAATATGCCTTGAGGTGGGGGACAACAGTTGGAAACGACTGCTAATACCGCATAATGTCTACGGACCAAAGGAGGGGATCTTCGGACCTTTCGCCTTTAGATTAGCCCAAGTGAGATTAGTTAGTTGGTGGGGTAATGGCCTACCAAGACGACGATCTCTAGCTGGTTTGAGAGGATGATCAGCCACACTGGGACTGAGACACGGCCCAGACTCCTACGGGAGGCAGCAGTGGGGAATATTGCACAATGGGGGAAACCCTGATGCAGCCATGCCGCGTGTGTGAAGAAGGCCTTCGGGTTGTAAAGCACTTTCAGTCGTGAGGAAAGGTAAGTAGTTAATAACTGCTTACTGTGACGTTAGCGACAGAAGAAGCACCGGCTAACTCCGTGCCAGCAGCCGCGGTAATACGGAGGGTGCGAGCGTTAATCGGAATTACTGGGCGTAAAGCGTGCGTAGGCGGTTTGTTAAGCGAGATGTGAAAGCCCAGGGCTCAACCTTGGAACTGCATTTCGAACTGGCAGGCTAGAGTATTGTAGAGGGTGGTGGAATTTCCAGTGTAGCGGTGAAATGCGTAGAGATTGGAAGGAACATCAGTGGCGAAGGCGGCCACCTGGACAAATACTGACGCTGAGGCACGAAAGCGTGGGGAGCAAACAGGATTAGATACCCTGGTAGTCCACGCCGTAAACGATGTCAACTAGCTGTCTGTAGACTTGATCTGTGGGTAGCGTAGCTAACGCGCTAAGTTGACCGCCTGGGGAGTACGGCCGCAAGGTTAAAACTCAAATGAATTGACGGGGGCCCGCACAAGCGGTGGAGCATGTGGTTTAATTCGATGCAACGCGAAGAACCTTACCATCCCTTGACATCCAGAGAATTTACTAGAGATAGTTTAGTGCCTTCGGGAACTCTGAGACAGGTGCTGCATGGCTGTCGTCAGCTCGTGTTGTGAAATGTTGGGTTAAGTCCCGCAACGAGCGCAACCCCTATCCTTATTTGCCAGCGCTTCGGGCGGGAACTCTAAGGAGACTGCCGGTGATAAACCGGAGGAAGGTGGGGACGACGTCAAGTCATCATGGCCCTTACGGGATGGGCTACACACGTGCTACAATGGCAGATACAGAGGGCAGCAAGACCGCGAGGTGGAGCGAATCCCACAAAGTTTGTCGTAGTCCGGATCGGAGTCTGCAACTCGACTCCGTGAAGTCGGAATCGCTAGTAATCGTGGATCAGAATGCCACGGTGAATACGTTCCCGGGCCTTGTACACACCGCCCGTCACACCATGGGAGTGGGTTGCAAAAGAAGTAGCTAGCTTAACCTTCGGGAGAGCGGTTACCACTTTGTGATTCATGACTGGGGTGAAGTCGTAACAAGGTAACCCTAGGGGAACCTGGGGTTGGATCACCTCCTTACCTTAAGTAAAACGCTTACTTGGTCGAGATTGTTCCTTACAATCTTTCGACACTTCCTACATCCTTGTAGGTCGTCGAGTGTTCACACAAATTACATGATAACTATTGAAAGAAATCAAAGATGAAATCTTTGTTGATGAGATACCCTAAATTCAGTTTAGGGTCTCCCGATGATTTACCTTTGGTTTTTTACCAAAATCTTTGCCGAATGCGCGCATTGATTAATTCTTTAACAATTTGGAAAGCTGATATTAAACCCGGTAACTTATGCTTGCGACCTCCAATCGTAAGCGCTGAATAAGTTACCACGATAAACAACTTGTTGTTTATCAACCGAAACGTGTCAAAGCGTTTCAAATTATAACTAACACTATTCGTTGTGTTAGTTGTTCTTACTCAAGGCTCAAATGGCAACATTTGAGTTTGATAACGTAAGTTATCAACATTCTTATTGAATGCGTGAAAATGTCAGATATACATTTGAATTTGGATTTGTCTCCAAATTATTCAAAATGCCATTGCGCAGGATTTTGAGCGTTAGACAACGCCGTCAAGTTCATTACGCTGGGAGTTATCTTCGGATAATGACCAAGTAATTAACGACGACAAGGCAGTATAAGGTTCAAAAGACAAGCAAGACTTTTTGGGGTTGTATGGTTAAGTGACTAAGCGTATGTGGTGGATGCCTTGGCAGTTAGAGGCGATGAAGGACGTGTTAATCTGCGAAAAGCCCAGTTAAGCCGATAAAAGGCGTTATAGGCTGGGATGTCCGAATGGGGAAACCCACCCAACGTAAGTTGGGTATCGTTAAGTGAATACATAGCTTAACGAGGCGAACCGGGAGAACTGAAACATCTAAGTACCCCGAGGAAAAGAAATCAACCGAGATTTCCTTAGTAGCGGCGAGCGAACGGGAATTAGCCCTTAAGCGGTTTGTAAGTTAGTGGAATGCTCTGGAAAGGGCAGCGATACAGGGTGATAGCCCCGTACATGAAAATAAACTTACCGTGAAATCGAGTAGGACGGAACACGTGAAATTCTGTCTGAATATGGGGGGACCATCCTCCAAGGCTAAATACTCCTAACTGACCGATAGTGAACCAGTACCGTGAGGGAAAGGCGAAAAGAACCCCTGTGAGGGGAGTGAAATAGAACCTGAAACCGCATACGTACAAGCAGTGGAAGCCCTTCGGGGTGACTGCGTACCTTTTGTATAATGGGTCAGCGACTTATGTTCTGTAGCAAGGTTAACCGATTAGGGGAGCCGTAGCGAAAGCGAGTGTTAACTGCGCGTTTAGTTGCAGGGCATAGACCCGAAACCCGGCGATCTACCCATGGGCAGGTTGAAGGTTGAGTAACATCAACTGGAGGACCGAACACACGTATGTTGAAAAATGCGGTGATGACCTGTGGGTCGGAGTGAAAGGCTAATCAAGCCGGGAGATAGCTGGTTCTCCCCGAAATCTATTTAGGTAGAGCCTCGGACGAACACCATTGGGGGTAGAGCACTGTTAAGGCTAGGGGGTCATCCCGACTTACCAACCCTTTGCAAACTCCGAATACCAATGAGTGCTATCCGGGAGACACACTTAGGGTGCTAACGTCCTAAGTGGAAAGGGAAACAACCCAGACCGCCAGCTAAGGTCCCAAAGTCTATGTTAAGTGGGAAACGATGTGGAAAGGCCCAGACAGCTAGGAGGTTGGCTTAGAAGCAGCCACCCTTTAAAGAAAGCGTAATAGCTCACTAGTCGAGTCGGTCTGCGCGGAAGATGTAACGGGGCTAAACATAGCACCGAAGCTGCGGATTTGAACTTAGGTTCAAGTGGTAGGGGAGCGTTCTGTAAGCCGTTGAAGGTGTGTTGTAAAGCATGCTGGAGGTATCAGAAGTGCGAATGCTGACATGAGTAACGATAAGGGGAGTGAAAAACTCCCCCGCCGAAAGACCAAGGTTTCCTGTCCCATGTTAATCAGGGCAGGGTAAGTCGGCCCCTAAGGCGAGACCGAAAGGTGTAGTCGATGGGAAACAGATTAATATTTCTGTACTTCTATATATTGCGAAGGAGGGACGGAGCAGGCTAAGCAAGCATGGCGTTGGTAGTCCATGTGAAAGTATGTAGGCTGGAAATTTAGGTAAATCCGGATTTCCTTAAGGCTGAGATACGAGACGAGATTCTACGGAATTGAAGTTGTTGATGCCATACTTCCAGGAAAAGCTTCTAAGCATCAGATATATAGGAACCGTACCCCAAACCGACACAGGTGGTTAGGTAGAGAATACTAAGGCGCTTGAGAGAACTCGGGTGAAGGAACTAGGCAAAATAGTACCGTAACTTCGGGAGAAGGTACGCCGGCTAGGGTGATGAGACTTGCTCTCTAAGCCTCGGTCGGTCGAAGTAACCAGGTGGCTGGAACTGTTTATTAAAAACACAGCACTGTGCTAAATCGTAAGATGACGTATACGGTGTGACGCCTGCCCGGTGCCGGAAGGTTAATTGATTGGGTTAGCGTAAGCGAAGCTCATGATCGAAGCCCCGGTAAACGGCGGCCGTAACTATAACGGTCCTAAGGTAGCGAAATTCCTTGTCGGGTAAGTTCCGACCTGCACGAATGGCGTAATCATGGCCACACTGTCTCCACCCGAGACTCAGTGAAATTGAAATTGCGGTTAAGATGCCGTATACCCGCGGCTAGACGGAAAGACCCCGTGAACCTTTACTATAGCTTGACAGTGAACATTGCTCCTACATGTGTAGGATAGGTGGGAGGCTTTGAAACTTGGACGCCAGTTTGAGTGGAGCCAATCTTGAAATACCACCCTTGTATGCGTGATGTTCTAACCTGGGGCCCTAATCGGGCTTGGGGACACTGTCTGGTGGGTAGTTTGACTGGGGCGGTCTCCTCCCAAAGAGTAACGGAGGAGCACGAAGGTTGGCTAAGTATGGTCGGACATCATACGGTTAGTGCAATGGCATAAGCCAGCTTAACTGCGAGACAGACACGTCGAGCAGGTACGAAAGTAGGTCATAGTGATCCGGTGGTTCTGAATGGAAGGGCCATCGCTCAACGGATAAAAGGTACTCCGGGGATAACAGGCTGATACCGCCCAAGAGTTCATATCGACGGCGGTGTTTGGCACCTCGATGTCGGCTCATCACATCCTGGGGCTGAAGTCGGTCCCAAGGGTATGGCTGTTCGCCATTTAAAGTGGTACGCGAGCTGGGTTTAGAACGTCGTGAGACAGTTCGGTCCCTATCTGCCGTGGGCGTTTGAGAATTGAAGAGGGCTGCTCCTAGTACGAGAGGACCGGAGTGGACGAACCTCTGGTGTTCGGGTTGTCATGCCAATGGCATTGCCCGGTAGCTATGTTCGGAACTGATAACCGCTGAAAGCATCTAAGCGGGAAGCAGGCTTTGAGATGAGTTCTCACTGGGACTTTAAGTCCCCTAAAGGGTCGTTGGAGACTACAACGTTGATAGGTCAGGTGTGTAAGGGTTGTGAGGCCTTGAGCTAACTGATACTAATTGCCCGTGAGGCTTAACCATACAACACCCAAACGGTTTTGTATGTGTTTGATGTAAGTCACGCATCATAAGAATTGAGTAAAGTGTTTAATATTAGATTTCCGAATTATGTTAGAAAAACTGATACACAGTATGTGTCAGGAGACCCTGAAACAAGTTCAGGGCTTTTCTAACGAAAAGTTTTTGTCTGGCGACAATAGCGCTTTGGAACCACCTGATCCCATGCCGAACTCAGAAGTGAAACGAAGTAGCGCCGATGGTAGTGTGGGAGTTCCCATGTGAGAGTAGGTCATCGCCAGGCTTCCAATTCAAGAAAGCCCCTAGCTTACGCTAGGGGCTTTTTCGTTTTCTGTCGTATAACAATTATCAGAAAAAATCACCGTCATCCCGCAGTGTTTTTGTGCGGGACCCCCATCAGGTTATAACGTGCTTTTAAACAGTAACCCGCGTTCACCCGTTGTCATTATATCTGCGAACCTCTTCGAACCTGAAGGAGGTTCCGGACATCGCCGGTGGCGATTCCGGAATGACGGCGCACATTTTCTAAAACAGATAAACGTCACCGGCATAAAACGTTCATCCAAAACCTGCCGGCATTAGTGCGTCCCTGCACGTCACCGCTCCTGTGCATCCATGCACCCGCGGCATTAGTGCGTCCCTGCACGTCACCGCTCCTGTGCATCCATGCACCCGCGGCATTAGTGCGTCCCTGCACGTCATTGCGGCGAAGGCCGCAACCTCCTGTCGGCTCGAAGTGGTTTTACAAAACGCACCGCTATAAATTACAACGAGCTTTGATAATCAAGACACCTCTAACCTGATAAAGATCCCACACAACAGCATTGTGGGATGACGGAGAGCAGGTTCTATAATGTATATAACTTCACCTGTTTATAAGCACCGTCACCGGCATAAAACGTTCATCCTGAACCTGCCGGCATTAGTGCATCCTTGCACGTCACCGCTCCTGTGCATCCATGCACCCGCGGCATTAGTGCGTCCCTGCACGTCACCGCTCCTGTGCATCCATGCACCCGCGGCATTAGTGCGTCCCTGCACGTCATTGCGGCGAAGGCCGCAACCTCGATTCGTCTCGAGGTGGTTTTACAAAACGCACCGCTATGAATTACAACGAGCTTTGATAATCAAGACACCTCTAACCTGATAAAGATCCCACACAACAGCATTGTGGGATGACGGAGAGCAGGTTCTATAATGTATATAACTTCACCTGTTAATAAGCACCGTCATTGCGGCGAAGGCCGCAACCTCCCGTCGTCTCGATGTGGTTTTACAAACCGCACGTCCTTTAGTTTCGAAATGGCTTTACTAACCGCACTTTTATCGCACCAGTATGAACAACACCGTGCATCGTTAAATATAACCACTGCGCTTTTAGCAACTAACGGTATTACCTTTAAAAATCGAAATATTGGCAAACTTATTCTTCAAATCATTGCTGTTATTCGCTATCCTGCCGGTATTAACATGTCTTATTAAGTAGTCCCTATGCCAAGTCCTTACGCCGATACCATAATAGTTCTCGATTTTGAAACCACGGGTTTATCGCCTGATCAAGGTGATCGTGCCATTGAAATTGGTGCGGTTAAAATTGATAACGGCGTTGTTACCGACACTTTTCAAGAATTGATGAACCCTGGTCGCAGGGTGAATAGCTTTATTGAACAGTATACGGGTATAAGCAATGTCATGTTGTCTACGGCAAGGCCATGTGCTGAGGTGATGCAACGATTCGCTGAGTTTATTGGTGATGATAATTTACTTGCGCATAATGCGTCATTTGATAAGAAGTTTCTTGATGCCGAATTCCAGCGTATTAATCATAATTACCAGGGCCAATTTGCCTGTACGTTACTAACCTCGCGCCGCATATATCAGGATGCACCAAACCATAAATTGGGTACATTAGTTGATTATAAAGGGTTAGCGGAAGATGGTGGTTATCATAGAGCATTATTTGATGCGAAAATGACTGCGAAACTTTATTTAACCATGCTTGAAGATATCCAGCAGCGCTCAGGCATGCATCGTATAGAGTTTGGCTTCTTGCAAAAAATAGCAAATACCTCAAAACGTCAAGTCGAACGCTTGTTCAGTTAACAGTCAAACTCTCAGGAGTTTATCCTAGTAACTGCTATGCTTTTAACGTAGTGTTTATTTTGAATTATTAGAATAATAATAAACATGACGATAAGAGAATCATATGACTCAATCAACTGACACCTTACTAGGGCATCCGAAAGGGCTGTTTCTATTGTTTGGTACGGAAATGTGGGAGCGTTTCAGCTACTACGGTATGCGTGCCATTCTCGTACTTTATCTTATTGCTGCCGTTGAAACCGGTGGCTTTGGCTGGACTAATTCAGAAGCGTTAGCGCTATATGGTTGGTTTACCATGGCGGTATACCTTACCCCTGTGCTTGGTGGTTGGATTGCCGATAATGTCTTAGGGCAACGAAAAAGTATTATCTTGGGCGGTATTTTAATGGCCACAGGCCATTTTACCTTAGGTACTCCTCAAGCCTGGTTAGGTGATGCATCAGAATCAGCATTTTATATAGGCCTTATATTACTTTGTTGCGGTAATGGCCTATTCAAACCGAACATATCTACTCTTGTTGGTGATCTTTATCAGGAAGGTGATAGCCGCCGTGATGGTGCCTTCACCATCTTTTATATGGGCATTAACATAGGTGCGGCAATTGCTCCACTGGTTGTTGGTTATGTGGCTGAAGTCATAAACTGGCAGTTAGGTTTCATTGTCGCCGGTTTTGGTATGGTCATAAGTGTGATCATGCAACTTGTGCTTGCGAATAAGTATTTAGGTGAAATTGGTGTAAAACCATCTGCGCATGGTATATCAACCGAAGGTGCTGCAGCTGCAAAAGATACGCCGTTAACCGCTGAAGAGCGCGACCGCGTAAAAGTCATTGTTATCATGAGTGTAATATCTATCGTCTTTTGGGTTAGTTATGAGCAAGCAGGTGGCTTATTAAATATTTACGCTAAAGATTTTACCGATAGACATATTTTTGGCTGGGAAATGCCTGCGTCGTGGTTACAGTCGGTAAGCGCAATATTTGTTGTTATGTTTGCCCCGGTCTTTGCCGGTCTTTGGACCAAGCTCGGTGATAAACAGCCAAGTTCGCCACGCAAGTTTGCATTTAGTTTATTGTTAGTCGGAATTGGTTTCTTGTTTATGGTTGCTGCAACCATGCAACAAGATGGTGATTTAAACGTTAAAGTCAGTGTTTTGTATCTCATCGTGACCTATATGTTTTTGGTTTTTGGTGAACTTTGTATTTCACCGATAGGTTTGTCCTTGGTGTCTAAGCTCGCTCCGATTAAATATCTATCATTATTAATGGGGGTTTGGTTTGCCTGTTCTGCAATAGCGAATAAAGTCGCCGGTGTCGTAGGCGGTTTAATTGGCGAAGGACCGGAACAAATCAATAACGCCTTGTCTATTTTTGCCGGTCTTGCTGTTAGTGGCTTTATTGCTGGTGGCCTGGTATTACTTATGGCTGATAAATTGGTCGAATGGATGCATGGTGCAGAAGCGCCAACACAAGTCGAACATTCTGAATTAGATCAAGACCCAATCTAATCAATGCCAAACCATAATTACATAGCCTGGTAGTAACGCTACCGGGCTTTTTTATGGCATTGATTCAAGCTACCCCATGAAAGCGGCTCGATTGGGTAGGTCAGGTTGGGTACAGATACGTTATACCATCGATACTTTTGGCTTTGTGCAAAACCCAGAAGTTATTGAATCGAGTGATAGTATATTTGAGAGCGAAAGCCTCGAGGCGATAAAGTCATGGCGTTTTGCACCTAAATTTGTCGATGGAAAAGCGGTTGAAGCTAAGATCACCTTGCAAATCGATTACACGATGGGCTCTTAATCGCAAATAAATGGCAGTCTATTACTTAAACGGTGTGTGAAATAAAAATATATAAGCGAGACAAAGATTCTCGCCGTGCTGTTTGTTTCGCTATGCCACATCTTATCAAGTGTCTACATTGATTTTGTCAGTTTTCAAATAACCACAAAACCCTTGAACAATTATCAATGACAGGTGATGAGCCTTGTCAGTTCATCCGTTGAATGTACCAGTGTTGTTGGCTTGCTTGCATTCAAGGTCTCAATGTCACCGGCACCATGGCTTAAGGCAATCGAGTCCATTCCAGCATTGTTTGCCATGTCGATATCGAAGCGACTGTCGCCTATGTATATAGCATGTTTGGCGTTAATGTTGAGCTCCGCAAGGATTTGCTCAAGCATATCTGGGTGTGGTTTGGCTTTCGCATCATCGGCGGTTCTTGAGGTATGAAAAAAACGAGCTAACTGACTTTGCGCCAGTACATTGTCTAAACCTGGGCGCCCTTTACTGGTGGCAATGGCTAACTTCTTCCCCTGGCTATGCAAATTTTGGATCAGCTGTTCTGTTCCAGGGTATAACGGACACGCTTTACTATTCAATTCAATGAATCGTTGCCGGTAGTGATGTTGTAAGCGCTTTAGACTGGCCAACGATGCGCCGGGAAATAAGATATCTGCTGCCTCTTTCATCCCCGCACCAATGATGCTTTTGCATTGCGAAACTGATGGCACCGTCAAGTCTGCCAAGGTTGCCGCATATTGCATAGAATTGACAATTTTATCGATGGAGTTCATCAAGGTTCCATCCCAGTCAAAGATGTACAGTTGATAATGGTGCATGAATTTGAATGGCCCGAGATTGCAAATAATTTGCATCATAACAAACTATATCTTGCTGATCAGGCGAAATAAGAAAATGGCACTTACCTAAGTAAGTGCCACTAAATAACAGATCGGAAGTAAACTATAAAAGTTTATGGCGCCCATCTTATAAAGCCTACTATTTAGGGTCTGTTAATAAATGTTAAATCGCTGAATAACTGTACAATGAACGGCTTTTTTTTGACTTGTTTGCGGTTACTTTAAATGAAGTTGAAGTTAAAGGTTTACAGGGCTTGCAGGCACTTTTAAGATAGGCTTAATAATAGTAAAAAGGCGCTAAACAGATTATGTCAGGTTTACAACGGATCATCCTGATCGATACCCATCTTCCTGGGTTGGTAGAATTAAAACTTAATGGCCACACCAATATCTGTGGTACCAATGCTTCAGGGAAAACCACCTTGCAAAGATTGGTGCCGGTATTTTTTGGTGAGTCGCCAAATAAAGTTGTGCCAGCAACGCGTGACAATTTTCAGAAATGGTATCTGCCACGCGAGTCGAGTTATATCATTTTTGAATACCAGCGAATTGATCAGCAAACCTGCATGGCGATTCTTACATCATCGAATACCGGTGTGCAGTATCGTTTTGTTGAAAAGCCGTTTGAGGTCGATGATTTTATTGCTGATGATATGGCTGGCAAACGCTCTATTGGTGTCATAGAGGTTATGAAAGCCGCTAAACGTGAAGGTATCGCGGTAACCAAAGCGCTCAATACCAAAGAATTTAAGTCTGTTATCCAAAACGATAGGGCGATGATGAACACCAGCAGTAATAAACGTGACTTGGTTAATGCCGCGCGTTTATTTAGCCTGTGTGAGCATAACGCCAAATTGCGTCATATTGAAAAGCTGATCAAAGCGGTGCATTCCAAAGAAGGCAAAATGGAAACCATCAAGGCGATGATTGCCGCTATTTTGGAAGAAGATGGTGTACAGACACCAAGTAATAAAATCTCCAAAGCTCAAGTTGAAGACTGGCGTAAAGAGTGCTCATTGATCCGTCAATTTGATGAGCTCATGCCGCAGTACAATAAATTGAAAAAGGTCAATGCCAGCCTGGAGCAAAGTGAACAACGCTTAGCGCAATTGCATCATCAATTAAGTCACGACTATTCGTTGTTGGCCGAGTCGGTGGTCAAGGCACAAAATGATCAACAGGTATACAAAACCAAACTATCTGAACTAAACAGTCAATTTGATGCATCACGAGATCAATACAACCGCGATATATCGTTGGCAAAAGCGGATGCCTCCAGTGCTGAGCAACATCTCGACAAAATTGAAGACGAGTTTAATGCGTGGCAAGACCGTGACATAGAGCAGCACAAACTCAACATTGATAAAATTCCATCGTGGCAAGCGCAATTGCAATCGGCTACCGAGCAGCATGCCTTGCTTACCGAAGAGCATCAAGATGTTGAAGCGGCCTATCATAAGCGCCAGGCTGAGCTAGAGAAAAAGCAAAGCAAAGCCTTAACTCAGTTAACAGAACAAAAAGATCTGGTCACAAGCGAACTGCAGCAGCAGCAAAAGCAAGAAACCAATGCGTTGCATCAGCTAAAGACTCAGCAAGATGAAAAATATCAACAATTGGTTGCCGACTTTGATGTGCAAATTCAACAAGCCAATATGTTATTGCAAAAACTGCATACGCAAATTGAGTTAAGTGGTCCAACACAAAAAGAGCAGCAAGCACTGGCAATACTTGAAGCCCAGCTCGATGATGCTCAATTAGAAGAAGATGCCCTGCGCGATCAGTTAACGCAGCAACAAGAGCACACCCAGCAAATCAAGTACCAGCAAATCGCAGTAAATGAAAAACTGTTAAAAGCATCCTCTAAGGTCAAACAAGCTCAGGCCAAGGTCGATGAAATCGACGCATGGTTAACGCCGGGTGACAACACCTTGCTGCATTTTTTACGCAGTGAGTGTGACGGTTGGCAAGAGCAGTTTGGTAAATTGATTGCACCACAGTTATTAGCACGTAATGACTTATCGCCAAGACTCAGCGATACGCATGACAGTCAAGCGTCTATGTTTGGCGTATTACTTGATACCAGTGTTATCGCTGAAAGCGACATACTGCAATCGCAAGCCGAACTTGAGCAGCAGTTACAAGCGGCGCAGAGCGAATTAAACGCCGCGGTCGAAGACAAACAACAACTGAGTCAACAACTCGAACAGATTAATGCCGATGTCCGCAAAGCAGAGCAAGAGTGCACAGCGCTGTTATCAAAGAGCCAGTTTAAGCAACAAGCACGAGTGCGAGTTCAAGAAGAAAAGGCACAACTTAAAGCGGAACACAAACAAGCTTTAATCGAGCGCAAACAAAAACGTCAAAAAGAGTTAACTGCAGAACAAGGTAAAGTCGACAAACTTAACCTCAATAAAGCCGATGCTATTGATGAGCATAAAGAGGCTTGCCATGAAGAAAAAATGGAACATGAGCTCCATTGGCAACAAATCATTAATGATATCGAGCAAAAACTAGATAGTGTTAAAGCGCAAATTGAAGAAGCCAAGCAGCAACATAAACATGGCCTGAAAGCAGCGAAAAAGTGGTATCAAGATGAGTTGTCGAAACGCGAAGTCGATGTGAACCAAATTGCTCAACTTAAGCAGCAAATCGCTGAGTTGTCAGAACACATCGAGATAACCAACAAACAAAGAGATAGTGTGGCTGAATATCAACGTTGGTACGATTTGGTGTTTAGTAAGCAAAAAGCGCAGTATTTACAGCAATTGTCATTGGCCAAAGACAGTAAAGCGAAAAATGAACGTGAATTAGGCAATGCGCAAAGTAACTACAAGCAGCAAAAACAGCAATACACAGAACAACTGCAACAGCTTGATAAAGCGTTAACCGAACAAAACGATTTGGTCGGTCAAATTAACAGCATTAAACAGCAATATGCGGTGTTGAGCTTGCCGAGTGTGGCAGCGGTAAACGAAACCGGCTCCGTATCATCTCGGGTGAGCGAAGTAGGCGAGCTATTTAGTCAATATCGCCAAGGCCTAAAGCAAGTTGACGAGTACGTTTACTTCTTTGACAACGCCATAGGCCAAAAATCCGGCATCAGCCTAACTGAAACCTGGGAGCGTGCGCGCAGCGAATGCCAAATCGAAAATGCGCAAGGCATCATGGTTTTAGATTGTCGTAAAATGGTGAGCGAGCTGGACATGTTGCTAACGGTATTGGTACCTCAGCATTTGGAAGGGGTACGCAATAACGGTCTTAATTTCGGTAACGATTTAACTCAGTATTACAACATCCTTGCGGATATCGATAAGCGCATAGTTTCCCAGTCGCGACGTATTTCCAAAGAAGTTGACCAAGAGTTATTCCTCGATGGTGTCAGTGATTCCAGCGTTAAAATTCGCTCAAGGATCAGTGAATTTGATTTCTGGCCAACCTTACAAAAATTCAATAAGTTACATCAGCAGTGGCTAACAGATGAAGAGGCCGTCTTGCCTAATGAAGATTATATGTTGACCATTCAAGAGGTTCTCGACGTATTAGGGCGAGCGACTATGAGCGGTGGTGTCGGACAATTGCTTGATATTGAATTGCACTTAAAAGAGGGTAATTCAAACTTAATCATCCGTACCGATAGGCAGTTAAATGAATCATCAAGTCACGGTATGGCGTATCTGATTTTATGTAAGTTCTTACTAGCGTTTACACGTCTATTGCGCGGTAATTCACAGGCCGTTATACATTGGCCAATTGATGAGATTGGCACACTTGCCAATAAAAACGTTAAGAAAATCTTTGATGCCTGTGCAGCCAATAATATTCATGTGTTAGGTGCATTCCCTAACCCCGAGTCGGATGTACTGCATTTCTTTGCAAACCGTTATTTGATTGATAAAAATGCCGAAAAGCAAAAGTTGCGTATGGTACAACCAAAAATGAATCCAATAGCTGAAAAGCTTAAACAGCGCCGCGCGCAGGAGGCTATCGCATGATCAGTTTACAAGGTCAGGTAATGGAAACTCTGTTGAGTGGTGGCTTTATTTGTAAAACCAGTGATGAACTGGCGTTTCAATATTTACAAAATAGTGAGCATTACGCCGCTCTTGAGCTGCAATTGAATACCATGAACCGTTGTTTGGCAACGGCCAATGATGGTGACGTTATTTTTTGTGCCTATCAGGCGATTGGCGAGACTGAGCGCAAACATTTAAATCAGCAATTCAAAGAAGTTGCCGCGTCGTTGCTGCCGTTGGTCGAATGGTTGGTGTTGGTGCAAGAAGCTCGCGGTGATAACTCACCGTTATCCGAAGGCAAAGTTATTCGTTTAAATGAACTGCAAACGGTGATTGAAGACACCCCGGCATTTGCCGAACAGCTCAGTAAAATAGCGCGCTATAGCTTATTTAATTCATCGAGTAGTGCAATTGATGCACAATTAAAGCAAATTTTTAAACGACTGTGTGAGTTGGGGTATTTATTACGCCCAAATCCAGACAATCAAATCTATTTAGCGACCGGTAAAGTGGACTATTTGTTTGATATTATTCGTTTTATAGATGAAACCGAAAACCTCGGACTGGAGCAGCAGGCCGAAATCGCTATTCAGCAGGGAGACTTGCTGTGAGCTCACAGTTAAACAACAGTGGTGTTAAGTTCTTAAAGGCACTTGCCAAGCATTCCGATATTATCATGCAGGCATATTTGTCTGGCCGGGTAAGCGAAATGGACTTTGATATCAATGTTCTCGAAAAGCTGATGGAGCTCGGCGTGTTATGGCGCCCAGAGCCTGGCGAAGATTTGCGCTTGAGAAGTTCGGTAAGAGCACTACTAGAAAATAGCCTTAAAGATGAGCGCAATCGACAACTGGACGCCAATATTGGTTCAAAACTGGCGACTATAAAAACCGTCACTTCACATTACAAAGAAGCATTGCACCATCATGCCGATGCGGAAGCCGAAGTTTATTTAGAAGATCTTGCTGAGCAAGTGTATACCCTGGTCGACAGTTTAAAATCCAGTGTGCGCAGTTTATGGCGACGTATTCATAATGAGTTTGGTTACGTTGGCTCCATCAACGCAAAAATTCGTGAAAATGAATTAGCGCAAGGGCAGCTAACACAAATGCGCCAACAGCTGGAAATGTTTCAGTTTGATGAGTTGGCGGCATTAGCAGGTTCAAACAGAGAATTACGCCGACTGTTGGTCGTACAACTGCAAAAACGTCATACAGAGATAAGCCAAGAGTTGAGCATAGCGCAAGCTAAATTGATCGAATTGCTGGGCAAGTTTAGAGAGTATTTACACCGTTCGCAGCTTCTTAAAGGGTTTGTGTTGCACCACCAACAAAAACCTGATTACCAGATCAAAGACTACAGCGCACAACATCAACTACCTAGCTTATTTAATCAGGCCAAAGCGGTGATTAAACCGGCCAGTATCGATGTGAACAATATTGAGCATGAACAAGTATTTGCTGAGCTGGTCAATCATCTCAGACAAGTTCGCCATAATCGTGATGAAAATCAACAACAACGTAAAGCACAAAACTTTGCGGTGGATGATATCGAAAACATCGATATCGTCAGCGATGGCTTAAAAGAAGCCATTGAGCACTATTTTGTTCATGTCATTGATTCGGCACAGCGCATGTCAGCGCTTGAGTATCATCAATGGCAAAAGCTCGATTTTGACCAAGAAGTTTGGGTCTATGGGGTTATTAATGGTTACACAGGATTAAGCGCAGAAGAACAAGAGTTCTTTGAAATTGGTGTCGAAGGTCATCCACACCCGAAGTTTACCGGTAATTTTGTTATTGAAGATGTAGAGCTGGGCTTACGTTAACCATTCACACGGTTCGGTTAATGTAAGCACAGGTTATTCTGGGGCTAAGCAATATTTATGTATTCACTGGCTTTCATGCGGTGATACGTCACCTTGGCATACGGGATCTCGATCGGGTCGGGGTCAACAATGTCGATCTCTATTTGATTATCTATCGCCGCTCTTAACGCCATTTGCGTAATATTGACACTAAATGATGTGCCCATAAACACCATTTTATCAGCTTGGTACATACGGTGTTGCGCTTCTGTTATGCGATACAAATCGGTGTAGTACTCATCAAATAACAAGACATAGGGTTTAAATGAAAAGTTTAATTCAGGTCTTTTCGAGTTACGGTTAATGTTAAATATATCGAGTAACGACTCTTGTAAATTTTCCTCATCAACACTGTCCCATGGCGTTGCTATTGTATCTACCGCATCGCCCTGACTATGATATAAGGTCATCTGATCAAGGCGGCCATGAATCGCAATATAATCGTTATTTCCCGCTTTACCATCTAGGCCATCTATATTTTGGGTGATTAAATTTTTATCCGCTAACCAATGATGTACCGCATTCGGTCCATGGTTACGATAAGTGGCAAACCGATGATAATACCAGCTTAAAAATTCGATAGGGTTGTTCTCATACATAGCCCGTGTGGCCATTTCCATAGGCGTATAGTTAACACTGCCGATAGTCCAAAAACCATCTTCGCCGCGAAAGGTCGGGATACCACTTTCAGAGCTAACGCCAGCCCCTGTTATATATAACGTATTAGTCATGATTCACCATTATCGATGTACTAAAATAAGCTGCTTATCTGCGAATCAGGCTGCACTATCATAGCGAATGCTACAGCCGTAAATGTAGACACATACAAATTTGTAATAGAATTGGCTTTTTACTATAACGCCACAATTTTTATGTGTAAAATGGCGGCATATATTCGCTAATATTTTTCCATACATGTTTGAATTAAAATATCATACCCCAAAAGAGTGGGCTGACGCCGTGCTGGCAGACTTTGACTCTTTCTTGCAAGATCACGCCGCTGCTGAGAAAAAAGCATCTGGTATGGCTATGTCCATGCTGTCTCATTACCCAGATCGTCAAAAATTGGTGCGGGCCATGACGGATCTGGCTTTGGAAGAATTGATTCATTTTAAACAAGTCTTAAAGCTGATGACGTCTCGAAATGTGATTCAAGCCAATGATCAAAAAGATACCTATATCCATGAAATTCGTAAGTTGTTCCGCCGTGGCAGTGAAGAGTTTCTATTGGATCGTTTGCTTGTGGCCGGTGTCATCGAAGCACGTGGTCATGAACGTTTCGCACTGGTCGCTGAAGCATTACCTGAAGGTCGTGACAAAAAGTTTTACGACGATATTGCTAAGTCGGAAGAGAAGCACAAAAATTTGTTCGTCGAATTGGCTTTGGAATATTTTGCTGCCGATATCGTATACCCTCGTCTAGAAGAAATCTTAGATGCCGAAGCAAAAATTTGTGAGCAATTGCCGTTTCGAGCCGCGCTGCACTAACCACTAACTGGACTATTGATGGGCAAGAATAAAAACGTCAACGCACAATACATTGAAAAGTACGCTGAAACAGAAACTGCCCATCTAGACAAACTTAGCTTGCCAAACTGTGTCGATAGCGCACTGGTCATTCCTGCGTATCGTGAAGGTGCTGAGTTTATTCAGCGTTTTATTCAAAGCCCATTTCACCAAACGGGTAAATTGTTGATTGTCGTCATTAATCAGCCTGACAATGACTTTGATAAAGCGCCGCAGCAAGCTTTGTACGATGAAGCACTTGCCTTGGGGCAAGTTGTCGATAAGCAACACAACCTCACTCTTATAACATTGCCGTCAACACAGTCCATGCTGTTGATTGTCGATCGTTTTAATACACCGATACCGCATAAACAGGGAGTTGGTTTAGCCCGTAAAATTGGTTGTGACTTGGCGGCGTCTCTGTACAATCGTCAACTCATTGGTAATCGCTTTATCTGCTCTAGCGATGCCGATGCCCACTTACCTGATAATTACTTTAGCCACAGCACGAGTGTTGATGCTGCTACCGTTTGTATTGGTTTAAATTTTCAGCACCACTGTCAAGATGAACTCATTAACAACGCAAATGCATTATATGAAAAAGCACTGCGTTATTATGTTGCCGGATTGACGTACGCAAAAAGCGATTATGCGTTTTTCACCATTGGCAGTGTCTTGGCCTTTGATGTGAACGCCTATTGCCAGTGTCGCGGCTTTCCCAAGCGAGCCGCGGGCGAGGACTTTTACCTGCTTAATAAACTGGTAAAGCTTGGTCGTTACCAATATTTTGCCGATATCGTTATAAACCTTGAGGCACGTACCTCAAGTCGAGTGCCTTTCGGTACCGGCCCAGCGGTAGCTGAGATCATCGCTAAACAACAAAATGCGTACAATTACCCCTATTATAATCCGCAACTGTTCGTTGAACTGAAAGCGCTATTAACGGCATTTGGCAACCTATATGAGCACCGACTGCAACTGCAATGTTGGACTCATCAATTGTCATCAATATCGACTCATGGGTTAACGGCAATTGGTTTTGACCGATTTATCCGCAGTCAGGCGCAGACCTCCAAGCAACAATTTAACAAACAACTCTGTAGTTTTTTTGACGCCTTTAAAACCCTGAAATATTTACATGCGCTGCGTGAACAAGGGCTTAGTGATATTGCTTTGCATCAAGCGATTACAACGGCTCCTTTTCCCTTAGAGCGTCAATAACTGCGCTAGCCACTGCCGTCACCATTGTTGTTACAACGGTTGTCATAATTGGTCATAGTTGTTCATTAGCCTGTCATTAAATCACACCGTGTTTTCGCTAAGCTTTTATTCACTACACGCTGTTGTTAAAAACACATAGGAGGCGGTTATGCATGTAGATAAATTATTAGCGGAGTTAAAAATGATTAAAGGTCGTCAATTGGCCTTTTGCGCTGATTTGGCGGGCTTTAGTAATGAACAAGTCTGCCGTCAGGCCATCGCCGGTAATCGTGACTTTATATGCGAGTTACTGCGCAGGGCACAAGTTGCTGAAGTCGAGGGGGATTATTTAATTGCTAATGAATTATATAAAAGTTTTGCTAAAGGGCTGCTGTAACGATATAAAAGAGGTAAGGCTTTTACAAAAGTTGACGTCAGCTAATGTCGGTTAATGTAGATGAGTAATAACTTAGCTGGGTTCAAAGCGATTAATTTGCCAAGATTAGTTTGTGAGGTTTAGGATGAAACATAGACATTCATATATGTTGATTGGTGCCTGCATGGCGACGTGTTTGTTATCAGCCTGCAATGATCCTAAACCTAAAACTGAAGCTGACAGTGCCCTCGAACAGGCGACAATCGTCGCTGCTATGCAAGACCCAATAGAAGTTGAAATACACTCCCTCGATGACCTAATGACACTGTTTAAAGAGCATCATTACGACAGTGAAAATTGGCAAAATGGAAATCGAGAAATCCCCCGTTTAAGTTTTGCCAAAATTGGAGAACGTTGGGCAAAGAGCTCACAAAACTTGCCCGTGCCGGTGAAAAAAGAAGTATTTTTTCGCTTGATGGCTCCGTTAGTGTTAATCGCCAATGAAAAAATCCTGCTTGAGCGACAAATAATAAACAATGAAGCGATTACCAGTGAATCGCTGATAGCGTTAGCGCGCAAATACAAAGTCATTGATGAGTCGGTACTGTCATTAACACAACAACAAAAAATCGAACTGCTAGAGCGGGTCGATATCATGCCGCCATCACTTGCCCTGGCTCAATCTGCGGAAGAAAGTGGTTGGGGAACATCGAGATTTACACGTGAAGGAAATTCATTTTTTGGTCAATGGGACTTTTCTGGTAAAGGTATGGTGCCCAAACAACAGCGCAAAGAACTGGGTAATTATGGCTTAGCGCGATTTGATAGCCCACTAGCGTCCGTAGAAGGCTATATGCTCAACATTAATACTCAGCGGGCGTATCAAAAACTGCGCACATTACGAGCGCAATTGCGCGCTGACGGTAAACCGATTAGCGGTTTAGAATTGGCCGGCACCTTAGATAAATACTCAGAGCGAGGGCAGGCGTATATCGACAGTATTCGTGAGATGATACGCTATAACAAATTACAAGAAGTCGACAAGGCCTATCTTTCCGATGATAAGCTCATTCACTTAAAGGCTCCTGAGTAATATCTAATTTATTGATATCTATAGAATTACTGATTTTGTCGCGAAAATCGTGGTTTTGTCAGGGAAAAGCACTGTTTTTGCCTGTTTTGGTTAAAAAGTTATCAGTTTTTTTAAAAAAAACTTTTAACCTCGTTTTTATTTGCTACCATAAAACTTAACAATAACAAGAATCTGCAACCGTTTCGTAGCTTACTTAATCGGTTGTGGTGCAGGGAGTGTTGATATGCAAGGTGTCAATCGTACGTTAATGGCAGTGTCCTTTTTGTCATTTTCCGCGTTGTCTTTCAATGGTTTTGCGCAGCAACAAGATCAAACTGTTGAAGAGGCTGAAACCGATCCAAAAACTCAAGCATGTTTGATGCAAAAGCTTAATGAAGCCGAAGGCGATGCCTTAGTGGCGCAATTAAGACAAGAGTGTGAGGTAGAAGTTGATACGGAGCT
The DNA here is from genome assembly GCF_004752005.1 of Thalassotalea sp. HSM 43. Taxonomy (NCBI): domain Bacteria; kingdom Pseudomonadati; phylum Pseudomonadota; class Gammaproteobacteria; order Alteromonadales; family Colwelliaceae; genus Thalassotalea; species Thalassotalea sp. HSM 43. Next base: position 3,273,661 of record NZ_CP038493.1, read on the forward strand.
AAGAGACCGTAATAACCGAGAAGCCGGTGCGATCTCCAAACGTTTTCTTCGAGAAAAAGAAACGAATTTTGACCCTTATGTGATCACTCCGCATAAAATGAATTACATCCTGCCAATATCGTATACTGACAGCATCAACCGCAAGGAGTATGCAGAGTCGGTACCGAGTTCTAATTGGGCTGAAAATCTTGAAGATTATGAGGCCAAATATCAGTTAAGTATTAAGGTACCGTTAAACTACGGTGACTTATTATTTGAAAATGATTCATTGTATTTTGGTATGACTTTGCAATCTTGGTGGCAGGTCTATTCGGAAAATATTTCGAAACCATTTAGAGAGACTAACTATCAACCTGAAATCTTTTATTTAACCGGGCTAGACTGGCATCCATTTGATGGTAACACCGGCATAATGTTTGGTGCGGAGCATCAATCCAATGGTCGTTCTAATGCCATATCGCGTAGCTGGAACCGTATTTATACCAGTTTGCTGTGGGAAAACGGCGATTTGGCTTTTGCTGGTCGCGTCTGGTATCGCTTGGAAGAAGATGAAAAAGATTTCCCAGGTGATTCAGACGGTGATGATAACCCTGATATTAATGATTTCATGGGTTACGGTTCGATAAGCATGGCCTATCAATACGATGTGGTAGAGTTTGCGGTAAATGTGCGTCATAACTTTGCCACACACAAAGGTGGTGTAGAAGCAGGCATGACCTTCCCACTTTGGGGCAAACTAAAAGGTTATGTGCAATATACTGGCGGTTACGGTGAATCATTGATTGATTATGACCACAAGCAAAACCGTATTGGTATTGGCTTGGCGTTGACCGAAGTGTTGTAAAACAAACATGATATGAAAAGGCGGCCCTAGGTCGCCTTTTTTAATGGCTTAATTTTTGTCACAATTCTCGTCGTAATTCACGTCGCAATTATCTTCGCAATTAGCGGGTCATTTTTTTCACAAAAACCACCACAAACAAAGCGATAGTGAAGCTACCCGTAAACGCCTCAAAAGCGGCGACAAACCGAGATATACCAATTGGGGTAATATCACCATAGCCCAACGTGGTAAACGTGACGACAGAATAATACAAGCAGGTTAAGAAATGCTGCAGGTTTTGCCCTGCACCAAACTGTGCTTGAAAATAATGATTTTCTCCGTCAAAGCGGATACCGGTAAAAAAGTACAATAGCGCACAGATAACAATTAACACAATGGAGAAGTTTACAACGCGAATGGGCTCTTCGCCGTAACCGCAAAATAAATCAACAATCTTCGACATGGTGCGTGCTAATGATGGTTTGGGCATTTGATAGCGACGCATGGTCAATTCTTTCTTTAAAAAGCCACCCGCTATTTTAAACAGTCCTTCACGCTCAGCATGTTTGCGCATATCCCGATATATTTCTTCGGATTGTTCAAATAAGTCGTGAGCCCTGACAGTATCGTTATTATCTTTAGCTCTGCGCCCTTGGCGCTCTTGCTTTAAGTGTTGTCCGATTTGAATATTCTTAATTTTGGCACTTTGCCATTTGATCCCTAACAAATTGCATTCGTGTAAATTGGCGCAGTGCAAATTGGTTTCGGTTAAGTTGGCCTTCATCAAACTGGCATGACTGAGGTTGATATTGAACAAATGCGCTTTGGTTAAGTTCGCTCGGTAAAAGTCAGCATAGCTAAAATCGAACCCCTGTTTGTGGTGATGATTAACCAAATCAATACCGCTTAAATCAGCATGTTTTAAACTAATTCCCCGGGTAAAGCCGCCGTTACGTGCATAATCCTGCAATTTATCCACGATATCGTCATCATCTTTGCTGATCTCACTGTCATGCCAATAACACCAACCTGAGTCGCCGGCGTAATTTTCGCAGCAAAATCCGTCTTCATCGTGGTAGCGACATAAAGGATCAGTATCGGCCATAGAGAGTTAGCTTAAATTTGTCATGCATCAGCGATAAGGTAATGTTCAGTTTAGTAAGGAAAACATCTTGTTGCGAGTTTCCTACAGGCAAAGAAAAAGGAGACCAAGGCCTCCTTTTTTATAATTACTAAAACAGTTTTAACAACGTTCGATTAATGCCGCAATACCCTGACCACCACCAATACACATGGTAATAACCGCGTATTTGCCTTGCACGCGTTCAAGTTCATGAATGGCTTTGACGGTGATCAGTGAGCCTGTAGCACCGATAGGGTGGCCAAGCGAGATACCTGAACCATTCGGATTCACTTTATCCATATCCAGCTCAAGATCGCGGCACACGGCCAGCGCTTGGGCAGCAAACGCTTCATTGACTTCCCAAACATCAATGTCATCTTTATTAATACCTGTTTTCGCCAGTAGCTTTTCTACCGCGGGTACAGGACCAATACCCATGATATCAGGGGCGACACCGGCAAAGGCATAACCGATGAGCTTAGCAACAGGTTTAAGGCCATTCGCTTGTGCGTACTCGCTGTCGGCCATAACCAATGCCGCTGCGGCATCGTTAATACCTGAGGCATTACCGGCGGTTACGGTACCGTCTTTCTTAAAAACCGGGCGTAGTTTGGCCATATCATCGGCACTGCAGTCAAAGCGTACATGCTCGTCGTTGGTATATTCGACCATACCTTTTCGAGTCTTTATTCCAATCGGCACGATTTGTGAGTCAAAACGGTTTTGTTGTATGGCGCGTTGTGCACGTCGATGAGATTCTGCTGCCGCTTCGTCTTGCTCTTCGCGACTTATTTGCCATTGCTCAGCAATATTTTCTGCGGTAACGCCCATATGCGTGTTATTGATCGGGCAGGTAAGGGCACCAACCATAGGGTCAACTAATTGTGCATCGCCCATTTTCGCGCCAAAACGAGTCGATGGTGACCAAAATGGCACACGCGACATAGATTCTGCACCACCGGCAACAGCCACATCACAATCATCCAAAAGCAACAGTTGAGCGGCAGAAATTACCGCTTGTAAGCCGGAACCACATAAGCGGTTTACGGTAAGTGATGGCGTCGATTCAGGTAAACCAGCTTTGAGCGCGGCAACGCGTGACATATACATATCACGGCGATCCGAATGGGCGACATTACCAATCACGCAGTGACCAACTTGCTCGCTATCAATACCGGCGCGAGTTACCGCTTCGGCGACGACGGTAGCGGCTAAGTCTGTTGGCGCTACGGTTTTTAGTGAACCACCGAAATCGGCAATGGCGGTGCGAACACCACTTAGAAATACTACTTCTCTTTTACTCATTGTTGTCATTTCCTAGAGCTAAACTTGTTATCGTTATTTTTAGTTAAATACCATACTAGCTTATCGTGTCGGCAGGGAATGAGTTATATCATTTTGAGCAAAAATCCCTGCCGGGGCAGGGATTTTTAATAGAAAGTGAGGACTTGATTTACTAAATTAAAACTGCATTTCTGGAACGTGTTCAGGAACCACAAGTTCGCCTGCGGTTAACTCAACGATTTGTTCAACGCTAACCCCAGGAGCTCGCTCTAGTAAATGGAACTTACCTTCTTTAATTTCGATAAAGGCTAGGTCGGTCAATACCTTTTTGATACAACCTTTACCGGTTAACGGCAAGGTACATTCAGCCAAAAGCTTTGAATCACCGTGCTTAGACGCATGGGTCATGGTTACGATAATGTTATCCGCACCAGCAACAAGATCCATTGCACCACCCATACCTTTAATCAGTTTACCTGGGATCATATACGAGGCAATGTTACCTTGAACGTCTACTTCAAAAGCGCCCAATACGGTTAAATCAACATGACCACCACGGATCATGGCAAATGATTCGGCGCTATCAAATAATGACGCACCTTTGGCCATGGTCACCGTCTGTTTGCCGGCGTTGATAAGATCAGCGTCAACCTCATCATCGTATGGGAAAGGTCCCATACCTAATAAACCATTTTCCGATTGCAGCATTACTTCAATACCGTCTGGTACATAGTTGGCAACCAAGGTAGGAATACCAATACCCAGATTTACGTAATAACCGTCTTTCAGTTCTTGTGCAACACGCATTGCCAATTGTTCACGAGTTAAAGCCATTATCTTTCTCCTTATTTGGCGCGCACAGTGCGTTGCTCAATGGTCTTGTCGAATGTACCCTTGATCAAGCGGTTAACATAGATGCCTGGGGTATGGATTTCATCTGGATCCAATTCACCCGGCTCAACAATTTCTTCTACTTCAACAACGGTAATTTTACCTGCTGTTGCCGCCATCGGGTTAAAGTTACGAGCTGTTTTACGGAAGACTAAGTTGCCATAGGTGTCGGCTTTCCAGGCTTTAACAATGGCAAAATCACCGGTGATAGCTTCTTCAAGGATATAGTCGCGACCATCAAATTGACGTTCTTCTTTGCCTTCTGCAACAGGAGTACCGTAACCGGTTGCGGTGTAAAACGCTGGGATACCAGCACCGCCGGCGCGCATTTTTTCTGCAAGTGTACCTTGAGGTGTTAATTCGACTTCCAGTTCACCACTCATCATTTGTTGTTCAAACATGTCGTTTTCGCCAACATATGAAGCAACCATTTTCTTAATTTGCTTATCAACAAGTAATACGCCTAAACCATACTCATGGGTACCACAGTTGTTTGATACAACCGTTAAATCTTTGGTACCTTTTTGTTTAATTTCTTTGATAAGGTTTTCTGGGATCCCACACAGGCCAAAGCCACCGGCAATTACAGTCATGCCGTCTTCAAGACCGGCCATTGCTTCTTCGTAAGAATTTACGACTTTATTAAATCCAGCCATTTCAGCTCCTAAAATGCTATTGCGACCGCTCTAATTATGAGGCGGTTTCATTCGGTAGATTAAAGTGATTACACTAAATTGACACTTAAGGTACATAAAAAGTGCGCTTAAGACAAACCTGCCAAGCGATCAAATTGACATAAAGCGGAAATAAACCTGAACACTTACGCAACAGCCTTGATTTCATTGCCCTTGCGCCTAATTTGGCACTTGCTTAAGGGCTCAAAAAGCGGTGCAAAACCCTGTCTAATTAGTTTTCTTCACTAAGCAATATAGGCAAATAAGTTTACCTCACTTATATTTCTCGTTTTGCCAAATTATCTTGGTTGAAAACCTTTTTATCTGGTGTTAGTGTTTATTGAGTTGGGCTCATTAGTGTTTTTGGGCCGATACTTAAATAAAGATAAAAATAAGAAATAGGTGATCAAGCTTGGCTTGATGCTTGTTTAGTTAACGAGAGATATTATGGGTAAAATTGCAATAATTGGTTACCACGAAGTACCAACACAAATAAATCCCGAACGAACTCGATGGGATATTCTCGAGGAAGTGATTACAGGTGCGGTTCGTAATGCCGGTATCGATAAAGACGATATTCAAGGTGTGATTAATGTGGCACCACAGGCTCAACCTGATTTGATTTCACAAACCGCATTCGGATTGATACCGGAGCACTTTGGCCTTAAAGGGGTTAAAGACAATATGATCTGTAACGCGGGTGGTGCATCAACGACCAACTGTGTTCGTATGGCTGAACAGTGGATCACCTCAGGCATGGCTGAAGTGGTTATTGTCCCGCATACGACCGTGCAATCTGATATACCTGCCGAAGACTTAATTAGCTTTTTCGCCAAAGCGCCTATGCATCCTGAATGGGAATTCCCATTCGGCATGACCTTTAACGGTGCTATGGCGCTAATTACCGAACGTTATATGTACGAAACCAACACCAGCGAACAAGAGATGGCGTCGGTTACTTATGCTTTGCGCGACTGGGGCTCACGTGACCCGATGTCATTGTTCTTTAATAAACCGCAAAGCATGGATGACATTCTCAATGCCCGTAAAATCTCGACGCCATTAAGAGCGAAAGATTGCAATATGCTTGCTGATGGTGGTGGTTGTTTGATCATTGCATCTGAAGCTTATGCTAAGAAGCACTGTGCTAAGCCGGTTTGGAAACTAGGTCATGGCTCGGCATTTATTGGCGCAACACCTGCTGTGCGAGAAGACGTCTACTGGCGTGAGTCTTATAAAAAATCAACAAGTGAAGCGTTGCAACAAGCCAACTTAAACGTTGACGATATCGACATTCACGAAATTTACGGTGCATATCCATTTTCTCAATGTGCTTACGTAGAAGCGGTTGGTTTGTGCGATGAAGGTGAGGGCGCTCGTTATCATGCCGCAGGGCACACATTATTAGGTGGCAAAACACCGTGCACAACCATGGGCGATGCTACCGGTCGTGGTCATACTGGCTCTGGTGTATCTATGGCGTTTTATTGTCAGGTAGCGCGCCAATTGCGTGGCGAAGCTGGTGACAACCAAGTCGACGGCGCGAACAAAGTGATGGTAGTTACCGCAGGTGGTTCAGGTATGAATGCACTAACAACAATTTGGGGAGCAGAATAATCATGACTGAATTAAAACGACCTTTACCGAATATCAGCAAAGAAAGTCAGGGCTTTTGGGATGCTGTGCAGCAAGATAAGTTAGTGATTCAACACTGTCATAGTTGTGACAGTAATATCTTTTATCCACGCCGTATTTGTCCTCATTGTTGGTCAAAAGACTTAGGCTGGGTTGAAGCAAGCGGCAAAGGCACAATCTTTTCCGTGACCACGACATACTTAGGCACCACAGCTGAATTTTCCGATGAGTTACCAATAACGGTTGCTTGGATTGATCTTGATGAAGGTGTTCGCATGGCTTCAAATATTGTTGGTTGTGGTCCCGAGCAAGCTAAGATTGGTGATCGAGTGCAAGTGGTCTTTGAAAAGGCGAATGAAGATTTCAAATTGCCTTTCTTTAAGATTGTTGAGGCGTAATCATGACCGCAAACACAGACAAGCCTAGTTGGGGTAAACAAGGTACCTGGCAGCAGGCTTTGTCTTACGTAGGCAAGGTTGTCGGTATCTCCAAAGGTGCAGACAAGGCGGATGCATCAAGTGTCCGTCGTTGGTTGGAGCCAAAAGAATTCTATTCACCATTGTTTGTAGATGATGACGTTGCTCAAAAGGCTGGTTACGATGCCAAGATAGTACCTAGCGCGATGGCGATGACATTGGGGCAACCGGCACATTGGCAAGCGGGAGATAAACGTTTTGAAATCGGTGATGAGCCGATTCAAATTCCTATTCCTGTGATATTTGAGGTACCAGCGCCGTTCAGTTTAAGTTTTGCGACCAGTATGGAAATGGAGTTCTTCAAGCCGATATATCATGGCGACGAGATCACTATAACCCACGAGCTGCTGTCAATAACTGAAAAACAATTGAAAGTGGGTAAAGGTGCTTTCTTTAAACAAAAAGATACCTACACCAATCAACATGATGACATTGTGGCGGTTGGCATGTTGGATATTTTTCGCTTTAATCCGGCAAGTGAGGAGGCCTAATGTCTGCATCTACAACCATAGATTGGAGTACATCGAAAACGCTCACTGATGTTAGCATTGGTGACCTATTGCCGGCGATTGATATCGACATCACATTGCAGCGCTTAGTTATGGAGGCCGCGGCTAACCGAGATTTGTCTTTGATCCATCATGATAAATCTGTCGCACAAGCAACCGGTGCGCCTGATGCTTACGCCAATACCTTCTTTTTATATGGCATGATAGAGCGCTTAGTCAGACAGTGGGGTGGTGTAAACATCTTTATTCGTAAAATAGGTCCGCTGCGCATGAACAGCTTTAATTGTGTGGGGGATTCGCTGAGCTTTAACGGCAAAGTGAAAGACATAAACGTTGACGAAAAGACCGTGACACTGAGTACTTGGGTTGCAAACGCCGATAAAGTCAGCGTTACCGCCGACGTTAAAGTTATTTTCGCCAGCTAGCGAAATTTATCACCGCTTGTCATTGGTTAACCATATAATGCCAGATCAGCGTATCTGGCATTTGTGTACTTGCACAAGTCAGTACTTGCTAATTCTATTTCCAGCCCTCGTTGGCCGGCGCTGACAAAAATGCACTCATGCTGCTCTGCACTGCTGTCTATGAGAGTTGCCAACGCTTTCTTTTGTCCAAGCGGACTGACGCCACCAAGAATATATCCGGTACTTCGCTGCACGACCATTGGCTCGGCCATCTTGGCTTTTTTGACTGAGAATATCTTGGCGACGGCTTTAACGTTTAGTTTGGCTTGTACAGGAATGACCGCAACGACTAAGCGTTCATCGGTTAATGTTAACACTAAGGTTTTAAAAACCTGGCTTGCATTAACGCCGAGTTTTTCGACCGCCTCTAGTCCATAAGATTGACAATCTGCATCATGCTGGTAGCTATGAATTGTGTGAGCTAGATTGTGTTTTTTGGCAAAGTCTATCGCTGGCGTCATGATGTTATTCCGTTAATACCACGTTTATTGCTGTAGCAACCAATTTACCTTATCTTCAATCGCTTTGCTGACTTTGCTACAGATATCTTGGTCCAGTGCATCTCGGTGTGGGGAGGCGAATTGGCCGGAATCATTATCAAAATACAAGCCATTGGCTTTGCCGAAACGATCGGACAATGCGGCATCGGTTAATACTCTTGCGCCAATACTGAGATCATTGCCGGCAATACCATAAGCATCTTTGACCATTTTGCTGGCGAGTAAGGATCCTGGATTGACAGCAATGATAATAGGCTCGGTTGTTGCTTTATGCTCGGCTAAGTATCGAGAGAACATGGTCAGTGCCAGTTTACTTTGCGCATAGGCATTATTGTCTTCCATATCGACAGAACCTGATAAGGCATCTAACCAAACAGGCGCTTGTGCCGCCGAAGAAAGGTTGATAATGCGACCACTGGCTGGCATTACTTTCATAAATTCACGGGTTAATAGGTAGGCGGCAAACGTATTGACCACAAAGCGGATATCTAACCCTTGCTTGGTTTTGGTTTGTGCCACGCTAAATACGCCAGCGTTGTTAATCACCACATCAACCACTGGATGTGCGTTATTAATGTCATCGACCATCTGTTTGCTGGCGCCAAGATCAGTAAGGTCAGCGACATAACTGCTGGTTTGTATATTAAAGTCACCTTTTACTTGCTGCTCGACATCTTTTAATTTTTGTTGGCTACGGCCATGCAAAATCAAATTGTGCCCCAACTCGGCCAACATATTAACGGTGGCAAGGCCTATGCCATCGGTTGCGCCGGTGATCAGTATGGTTTTCGTCATGTTAACCTCAAACAATAGGTGAGAGTGTTTGCTTGGTATTTACTAAACTATATCAATGCTTTTTAATATAGAAGCTAAGTATAAGCGGTAATACTTATATCGGTGCGGCAATTTCGCTGTTGCTCTAGCCATATTGCATCAAAGCATGTCATTTGGCTAAGTGAACTCACAGTATCTTCTCGCTAATTTTACCGGATTGTACCGAGCCTGTAGCAATCTGAATTGCTTAAATATATATTTTTTACCCATATCTCGATGATTTTTTAGACTTAACCATGTTTTTTTGCAAAAAAATAATGTTTTTATCAAGGATTGCAAATATACTCTAGACTCGAGAGAATAAAAAATGTACTATGTGCTCGCTTTGGATTGCTAATAGCTTTTTCTATACTGCTCTGTATTCTCTTTATTCTCCTTTTTAAGTCGTTTATAGATATTCATATGCTCTACTAGCTACCGGCTATCTATAGCTCCATTGGTGGATTTCCACCGCAAAACAACATTATTTAAAAAAGGCTCCAAATATGTCTAACACAGTAACTGGCGTAGTAAAATGGTTTAACGAAGATAAAGGTTTTGGCTTCATTACACAAGACGATGGCGGCAAAGACGTTTTTGTTCACTTCCGTTCTATTGTTTCTGAAGGTTTTAAGACTTTGTCTGAAGGCCAGGCTGTTTCTTTCACTGTTGAGCAAGGCCAAAAAGGTCCTCAAGCTGCTAACGTGACTGTAATCTAGTTTATAGATAACAAGGCTAGATATTTATCTAGCCTTGCTTATTTCCACCCATATTGATATCACTGCACCCTAAACGTCAGGAGTGACCCATTACGACCATATCACTATACAAATATAAAGAATTTCATTAATGACAATAAATACCAACTCAAATACTTTCCAAGTATCTCCACCTATTTCTCAAATCTCAGTAAACAAACAAAACGTTATTTTTACCGATTTGCAAAGTAAGAAACACATCCAACTTAAAAACGCTGTAGAAGCAAAATGTTTTTTAAATTGGCTATTAAGCGTATCTGACGTTAGCTACTATTCTAGTGAAAATAACTAGAATAGGGTGAGCCGTTGGCGATGCCTCAACACCTCTTTTTCTAAATTGGCTATTTAAGAATTATTGTAAGATCTGATATCTACAGACTTATAATGTTCATATAGTTGGTTAATTCCACTAATATTTCAATCACTTAAATAGCTAATAATTAGTTAACTTCGCATTAACCTAATTTTCATAAATCGTATGTTTATGATTTTCATACGTTTATTTTATTGGCGCGGTCTTTGCTTTACTTCCTTTAATAATAATTTTTACATGACAAAAATGTTTTCAAGGAAGTACACATGCAACAAGCTTTAACCGCCAATGAACCTCTTGCTCGTCCGATAAAAAATAACTGGTTGAGTCACAGTGCTAAATTTTGGTTTTTCGTGACCGTATTTGGTCAATGGATCTTCGCATCTTATGTGGCGATATTTTATGGCGGTGCCTCTTTAGAGGGAAACTTTGCCGGTTGGAATAAAGTTATGCCGCATGGCTACATTGCCGGAGACACCATAGGTAATATAGCCGTTGGCACGCATTTACTGTTCGCCTTGGTGGTCTTGATAGGCGGACCGCTGCAGCTTATACCGCAGATACGACGTTTAGCGCCTAAATTCCATCGAATCAATGGTCGAATCTATATCCTAACCGCACTGATATTAAGTGTCGGTGGCTTATTTATGGTGTGGTCACGCGGTGTTGCCGGTGGCGAAATGACCAAATACAGTATTAGCATAAACGCTATATTGATTATGGTTTTCGCCAGTTTAGCGGTTTATTTTGCAATAAAACGAGATATAAAAACGCATCGTCGTTGGGCGATTCGATTGTTTATTGTTATGGGCGGGGTGTGGTTTTTTCGTATCGGATTAATGTTATGGCTCATGATTCATCAAGCACCGGTTGGTTTCGATCCGAAAACGTTTGAAGGGCCGTTTTTAACGTTTCTCGGCTTTGCCCAGTACCTTATTCCGTTAGCGTTGGCGCAGTTATATTTTAACGCTTTTGAGAGTCAAAACCATTTATATAAAATAAGTGTATCTGTTGTGCTAACGTTATTAACCTTGGCCATGGCGGGAGGCATCTTTGCTGCCACTATGGGAATGTGGTTGCCACGTATATAGTAATAATAAAGGTTATTGAACTTAGTGAGGCAACTGGCTTAACAGAGTCATTATAAATAACCCGATAAAACAATGACGTATTGGCTGACAAACAGTGCAACATGTCCACTTCAATATTGGCAAGCAGATACAAAAAAGGGCTGGGTAATTATCATACACAGCCCTTATTTATTTGCTTTAGGTTAAGTTACTTAACTTCTTCACCAGCGGCTTGCTTATCAGCGTGGTACGAGCTGCGTACTAATGGACCACAGGCGGCATGTTCAAAACCCATTTTCATCGCTTCTTGACGGAACATTTCAAACTCATCAGGGTGAACATAACGCTCTACCGGCAAGTGGTGCTTACTCGGTTGTAAATACTGACCTATGGTTAGCATGGTCACACCGTGTGCACGTAAGTCGCGCATAACCTCAAGAATCTCTTCATTGGTCTCGCCTAAACCGACCATCAAGCCTGATTTGGTTGGTACCTCAGGGTTCGCTTCACCAAATTTCTGTAGAAGATCAAGAGACCACTGATAATTCGCACCTGGACGTGCCTTTTTGTAAAGACGTGGCGCGGTTTCAAGGTTGTGGTTGAATACCTGTGGTGGATGCGCATTAAGTATCTCTAATGCTTTGTCCATACGGCCACGGAAATCTGGTACCAAAATTTCTACTTTCGTGTGTGGCGCATGCTCACCGATTTCACGAATACAGTCAGCAAATTGTTGAGCACCACCATCGCGCAAGTCATCACGGTCAACAGAGGTAATAACTACGTACTTAAGCGCCATGTCTTTAAGTGTCATAGCAAGTTTCTTTGGCTCATCCGCATCCGGTGCTAATGGGCGGCCATGGCCAACATCACAAAACGGGCAACGACGTGTACAGATATCACCAAGGATCATAAACGTCGCTGTACCATGGTTAAAACATTCCGCCAGGTTAGGGCATGAGGCTTCTTCACATACAGAGTGCAGACCACCTTTACGTAGACCGGCTTTTACCTTATCGATATTTTCCGTGGTACGTGGCAACTTAATTTTCAGCCACTCAGGCTTACGCAACATGGTTTCACGTTCGCTTGGGATCACTTGCACCGGAATATGTTGCATTTTATCGGCATCACGTAGCTTTGTACCTGGTGCAATTTGCGAGGTTTTTAAACGCTCAGTTGTGTTGCTCATAATTCATCTAAACCTGTTTTGTATTCGACATTGTCAGCTTGCAATAACTGTTGTAATTCTAGCTGTAACTTCTCGCCAGCTTCACTGACGTTATCCGGCCCATCTAATTCAGCCGTTTGCACCATCTCTAAACCGGCATAACCACATGGGTTAATGCGTAAAAAAGGTGACATGTCCATATTTACATTAATCGCTAAACCGTGGAATGAACAACCTTTGCGAACTCTTAAACCAAGTGAGGCGACTTTTTTGTCATCGACATACACCCCAGGTGCATCTGGTTTTGGATACGCCTTAATATCGTATTGAGCGAGCGTATTGACGATGCCGTTCTCGATTAAGGTCACTAATTCTCGTACACCCATCTTGCGTCTACGTAGATTGATCATAAAGTAGATCACCTGCTGACCAGGGCCGTGATAGGTTACCTGTCCGCCACGATCGACTTTTACAACCGGTATATCGCCGGGCATTAATAAATGTTCTTCTTTGCCTGCTTGTCCTTGCGTAAAGACCGCAGGGTGCTCTACTAACCAAAGTTCGTCGTCGACGCTATCGTCGCGATCATCGGTAAACTGCTGCATTGCTCGCCATACGGTTTCATAATCCATGTTGCCGAGTTGACGAATAACCAGTGGGTAGCTCACATTCATTCCAAAGTTAAAAAATTAGGCCGCCATTATAGCCATATAAATCTAAAAATCCAGCAAGGCTGAAGGCTTACGCCTGAACATTGCTGGAACCAGTGTCATCAATAAGTAACACCTATCATCGCCCATTGGACAATACTGTTGGCCTAGGCTTGGTGTTTATAATACGTAACGGACTTCTTCAATGGCCGACAATTCTTTGTACAGCTTTTCTATATGCGCTTGACTATTTACCGTAACGCGAACAGAAACAGAGTGATAGGTGCCTTTACTGCTTGGTTTAATCGTTGGTACATAATCACCCGGTGTGTCACTTTGCAATACAGCAACAACCAGATCGGGCAAATTAGGAACCGCTAAACCCATCACTTTAAAATTAAATACATAAGGAAATTCAATTATTTCATCGAATCTAGCTTTCATATAACTCTCTTATAACTGGCCTTGGGCCATATACAAATATAAATTTAATGGTGGTTGTAGGCTGCTTGAGTCTTGCGCTGACAAGGTTCGTATCGGTACATGTTGATGCACCCGCGATAACAAGCTTTATTTGCTTTTTGTCGCCAATAATTGACGTTTAAAATGCTGAAATTCCGCAAACAGCGTTTTGCTGATCGGACCGACTTTACCATGGCCGATTATTTTATCATCAATTTGTATGACAGGGGAAATTTCTCTGCTTGAAGAGCTTATCCATACTTCGTCAGCAGCCAACAATTGCTCTATATGGATGCACTGTTGTTGTATTTCAACCCCTGCAGTATGGCAAAGTTCAATAATTACGTCGCGAGTAATGCCGCCTAATATGTCGTTGTTTTGCGGTGGCGTGTAGACGGTGCCGTCTTTGACGATAAAGACATTCGATGTGGTGCCTTCAGTAATTTTGCCATCACGATGCAAAATGGCTTCATCATAGCCTTTAGCTTGGGCCTGATTGCGCAGCATGATATTACCTAACAAGGCAATACTTTTTATGTCGCAATGTTGCCATCGAGTGTCTGCTAATAGCGTTGCTTTGCAGGATGTAAGGGGTTGTTCAGCGACAGTTAACGGGCTGGCCATCAATAACACGGTCGGTGTTATATTTTCTTTGTAGAGATGATCTCGCTCGTCATGAACGCCACGGGTCACTTGTAAATAAATTGACATATGACCACCGCCATTGCGCTCTATCAGTTGCTCTATGATGGTTTGCCATTGTTCTGACGAGTAGGGCGATGTGAGCTGAATTTGCTCTAGGCAGTATTGTAGGCGGTTGAGGTGCTCGTTTAAGCGAAAGGGATTGCCATGGTATACGGGGATAACCTCATAGATACCGTCTGCAAACAAAAAGCCTCTATCGAAAATAGAGATTTTTGCTTGCTGTTTGGCGAGCCACTCGCCATTTAAATAGACGGTATCCAGATGAGTTAGCCTCGATTATTGAAACTGCAATTTAACGTAGTCAACTAGACGTGAAAACATACTGCCTTCATTAACATTTTGTAGTGTAACTAATGGGTAGTTTGCCACTTCGTCACCATTTAATTGCAACGACACACTGCCAACAACTTCACCTTTAGCCAAAGGCGCGGTTAATTGACGATCTAATTTTACTTTCGCTTCAAGGTTTTTCTTTTGACCGCGAGGGATGGTAATCGCAACGTCAGACAAAATACCTAGGTCAACTTCTTTAATATCGCCCATCCATACACGGTTGGTAGCAAAGCTTTCACCGGCAGCGTAAGGAGTCACTGTTTCAAAAAAGCGGAAACCGTAGTTTAGAAGCTTCTTACTTTCAATCTTACGAGCCTGTTCGCTGTCAGTGCCCATTACAACGGTTACTAAACGCATGTCACCTTTAGTCGCACTGGTTACTAAGTTATAACCGGCTTTTGAGTGATGACCTGTTTTTAAACCATCAACATTTAGGCTCTTATCCCATAACAGGCTGTTACGGTTGTATTGCTTGATGTTGTTGTAGGTGAATGACTTTTGCTTGTACAAAGCATACTCATCTGGCACGTCTTCAATAAGAGCGCTAGCAAGCGTCGCCATGTCGCGTGGTGTAGTGAAGTGGTTTGTACCACTTAAACCATGCGAGTTTTCAAAGTTAGAGCCTGACATACCCAATTGCTGTGCGTACGCGTTCATCATATCTGCAAATGCGCTTTCACTGCCTGCAAGATGTTCCGCCATAGCCACACAAGCATCGTTACCTGAGGCAACAATAATACCTTGGTTTAGTAAGCTAACCGGTACTTCAGTACCTACTTCAATAAACATTTTTGACGAATCAGGGAAGTTTTTCGCCCAAGCGTTTTCACTTACCATGACCTTGTCGTCATTCGAGATATTACCTAATTCAATTTCTTTACCGATAATATAACTGGTCATCATTTTTGTTAATGATGCAGGTTCTAATTGAATATCGGCATTACCTTCGGCAATGATATGGCCGGTTGCATGATCGATTAAAATATACCCTTCGGCGTTAATTTGTGGAGGCGCTGGAATGATGTTTTTAGCGCTTGCGACTGTGGCTGTACTAGCCAGCACAATGCCTGACAATAATTGAATTAATTTATTAGCTGAATTGCTCATTATTAACCTGTGTATTTTTATATTTGAAATAGTGAGTGAAACGACGTTCTTTATGCTTTTATTAGGTGAACGTGCTGTTTTTGCAAAATTGCCGAATAGTATAGCAATATTGGCCCCTTTGTTAAGAGGCTTGATCGCTTATTTTGCTATTATCAGCGCCTTTTGACCGGCTTTTTTCTGTTATTTTGGCGCAAACAGCGGATATGCTTCTTTATAACCCTGATTATGCAAACTGGCTAATAATTCTTGCGCTTGCTTCGCCTCTGATATTGGTCCTATTTGCACCCGAAAAAGTTCATTATTTTGCGTTAAATTTACCGGTACCTGTAATAAAAACTCTAACCCTTTGGCTGTATTATCTGCCAACATTTTATTGCGGGTTACCAGCACATGAATATAAGGTTGAAACACCTTGCCATTATCACTCTGAACTTGGTTTTTTTGCACAGCGTTTTGCTTTGCAATTAACGGGCTAGTTACCGCCGTGTCGTTAGGTGTTTGTTGCGGCACAAACTGAGCGATATTAGATTTAGTTATCGCTTCAACTTTTACTTTTGCAGTGCCTTTGTTAAGCATGCCTAATTTGTAAGCGGCACTGTATGACAAGTCGATTAAGCGATCTTGATGAAATGGACCACGATCGTTGACGCGAACAATGACCTTACGATTATTCTCTAAATTGGTTACTTGCACATAGGTAGGTAAAGGCAAGGCTTTATGCGCGGCTGAAAAACCATACATATCGTACACTTCACCGTTTGATGTTAGATGACCATGAAACTTTTTTCCGTACCAAGATGCGGTACCCGTTTGCACGTATCCTTCAGCATTGTCCATGACCTGATAAGGAATACCAAACACTTGGTAATCTTTATTGCCGCCACGGCTCTTCTCGACAACTTGCGGCTGTGGTTCATTGAGTTCTTGCTCGCTAGGTAAGCGACTCGGAATGCTGTCATGTTTTTGCGAATATCGGGAAGGCTCAGGGCTTTGACAGCCAATCAAGGTGACACAGGCGCAAAACGCTAGACTTAAAACGGGCTTCTTCATGGAGAGTTCTGTTTATTATTATTGAGAAACGAATACTCCAACTATAAATGGCCTGCAGTGCAAGTACAACAGCACATTCAGGCCAATATGGTATTTTATTCGTTTAAGAGGAAATTAATCGCCTGTGAGTACTGATTGCCATCAGTACACCAAAGCCGGCCATCAAGGTAACCATGGAGGTGCCGCCATAACTTACCAATGGCAGTGGCACACCAACCACAGGCAAGATACCGGATACCATGCCGATGTTTACAAACACATAAACGAAAAACGTTAAGGTCAGGCTACCTGCCAATAGTTTGGTGAAGGCCTCTTGAGCATGAGTGGCAATCCACAAACCGCGCATAACAATTAATAAGTAGATGGTTAATAAGCCAATGACACCAAATAAGCCAAACTCTTCACTGAATACAGAGAAGATGAAATCGGTATGACGTTCAGGCAAAAATTCCAGTTGTGATTGGGTACCTTGTAACCAGCCTTTACCGGTTAAACCACCAGAGCCGATAGCTATTTTAGATTGAATGATATGATAACCAGCACCGAGCGGATCTTCTTCAGGGTTCAGGAATGTCAGCACCCGTTGTTTTTGATAATCACGCATCAAAAACATCCACAAAATTGGTAGGAAAGCCGATAATAATCCCGCACATACGCCAATTAAACGCCAACTGGCACCTGCCAAAAATAATACGAATACACCAGAGCAGGCAATCAGTAACGAGGTTCCTAAGTCCGGCTGCTTGGCGATCATTAAGGTTGGGATCATAACCAAGGCAAAGGCGATAATGATGTGTTTGGTTTTTGCTGGTAAATCATATTTTGCAATAAACCAAGCAACGGTCATCGGTACCACAAGTTTCATGATTTCCGAGGGTTGGAATTTCATAAAGCCCAAATCGAGCCAGCGCTGCGCACCTTTACCAACATGGCCAAACAACAACACGCCAAGCAACATCAATAGACCGAGTACAAACACCACCACAGCCCAGCGTTGATAAACCACCGGGGGATTTGCGCAACCACAAACATGACACCTAAACCTATGCCTAGGCGAATCACTTGACGTACTACCAAGTCCATATCTTGACCACCTGCGCTGTAAATCACAGCCAGGCCTAGACTCATTAATACCAACAACACAAATAACAACGGCAAATCGATATGGATCCGCTGCAAAAAGGATTTCTTCTTTGTTTCGTCTTTACCGGTATTGCGTATCATTATTTATTTTTGCTCTGACTTTTACTGACCAAGGCGCGATTGGCGAAATATTGATCCATGATTTGACGGGCAACCGGGCCGGCGTTTGAACCACCACCACCTACCGCGACATTTTCAATGGCTATGGCAACAACAATCTCTGGTTTATCATGCGGCGCATAAGCAATAAACATCGCATTATCACGCTGATTTTCCGATAATTTTGTCGCATCATAGTCAACATCTTCAGCACGACCAACAACTTCACCGGTACCTGATTTACCCGCGGCTTGGTAATCGCTACCTAAAAACGCGTTATAACCGGTACCCGCAGGTTTGCCAACCGTCGCGCGCATGCTATCAAGAATAATGTCCCAGTTTTTTTCATCGGCCAGCACTATCGGTGGCTTTTCATTAATTTCAAACGGGACAATTTGTTTTTCTACGTCACGGGAAGTGGCAATGTCGATACCATCCGTTGCCTCAGCTAAGCTATTTTCTGCGGTTAACTCAACGGGCTCGTGAATATGTGAAACAAAATGCGGTTCAACAACACGGCCTTTGTTCACTAAAATGCTTGTCGCTTGGGCCAATTGAATCGGCGTTACTGTCCAGTAACCTTGACCAATACCAATATTTACCGTGTCACCGTGATACCAAGGTTGGTTGTAGCGAGCTCGTTTCCAGCCTCGACTTGGTAAGATAGCAGGGCTCTCTTCATATATATCGATACCGGTAGATTCACCAAAGCCAAATTTAGCCATATTTTCACTGATACGATCTACACCAATCTTGTAGGCTAAATCGTAAAAATAGGTGTTGCAGGAGCGCATAACCGCTTCTTCAAGGGTCACCCAACCGTGTCCCCATTTAAGGTGGTCTCGATATTTACGCTTACCATTTTTTAAGCGGAACCAACCCGGATCCCATATTTTTGATTCTTCACGAATTAAATTTTCTTCAAGACCAATTAAACCAAGAAATGGTTTGATGGTTGAGGCGGGCGGGTACGTACCTTTGGTAACTCGGTTGATTAACGGCTTATCTTTGTTTTGGAGTTTCTTGTAATTTTTTGATGAAATGCCGTGTACAAACAGGTTGCCATCATAACTGGGGTTTGAATAAAACGCCAAGATGCTGCCGTCTCTCGGGTCCATGGCGATAACCGCACCACGGGTACCTGATAAGGCGCGTTTGGCTATCATTTGCAATTCAATATCAAGGCTAAGGGTTAGATCTTTGCCGGATACCGGTGGTGTATAGTTTAACGTGCGCAGAATACGGCCACGGTTATTCACTTCAACTTCCTGATAGCCCATTTGCCCATGCAGCATATCTTCATAAAAACGCTCAAGCCCTAACTTGCCGATATCTCGCGTTGCTTGGTATTGTTCGAGTTTATCTTGTTGCTCAAGTCGATTTAAATCTCGAGTATTAATTTTGGCAACATAGCCAAGCGAGTGGGTGGTCAGATCGGCAAACGGATAGTAGCGTTTTAGGCGTGCATCTATAACCACACCGGGCAAGCGGTGCAGGTTTACGGATACTTTGGCAACTTGCTCATCATTGAGTCTGGAGATTAATTCAAGCGGTTTAAAGCGACGCTTAAAACGCATTGATTTGATAAAGTTTTGCTTTTGCTCTTCGTCAATGGCGATAATTTCTGCCAAGGTGGTCAATGTATCGTTGATATCATCGACTTGCTCAGGAATGATCGACAAACTAAAAACGGGGCGGTTTTCAGCGAGCAACACGCCGTTGCGGTCATAAATTAGACCTCGATTCGGCGCAACCGGCAGCAGCTTGATGCGGTTCTTGTTAGAGTGAGTTTGATATTTCTCGTAGGCATTAACTTCTAGGTCATAGATATTGTTGAACAATATCAAAATCATCACCAATACGCCGATAAAGGTGATAAATGCGCGACGTGCGAATAGGTTCGCTTCAGCGCTATGGTTTTTTATACTGACCCGTTTTACTGCCAAGGGTTACTACTCCCGATGATAGGGGTGATTATTATTAATACTCCAGGCACGATACAGACTTTCTGCAATCATGATCCTTACCATGGGGTGTGGTAGCGTTAGAGGCGATAATGACCACTTTTGTTCCGATGCTTTTATGCATGCCGGCGCCAAACCTTCAGGACCACCTACCAATAACGCCACATCTCTGCCGTCCATTTGCCAATTTTGCAATTGAGTCGCGAGTTGTGGCGTGGTCCATGGCTTGCCTTCCACTTCTAAGGTCACGACACGAGAACCTTTTGGTACCGCAGCCATGGTTTGCTCGCCTTCTTTTTCTAGAATACGAGCGATATCAGCATTTTTACCACGCTTACCTGGGGTGATTTCTACCAGATCAAAGCTCAGATCACGAGGAAAGCGACGGGCATATTCACTAAACCCCTCAGCAATCCATTTTGGCATCTTATTGCCAACGGCAATCAGGGTAATGCGCATATGTGCTAGTCTTCAGTCCAAAGTTTTTCTAACTGATAAAAGTCGCGAATGTCATCCGTCATAACATGGACAACGACATCGCCTAAATCAAGCAGCGCCCATTCACCAATATCATTACCTTCAATACCCAAACTATCAAACGTTGAACGTTTTACTTCGGTATGTAAGTTATCGGTGATTGATTTTACGTGACGTGTAGAGTTACCCGAGCAAATAATCATAAAGTCGGTAAAGCTTGCTTTACCTTGCACATCTATGGTGACAACATCGCGAGCTTTCATGTTATCTAGTTGCTCTAGGACAAATTCAACTAATTGTTCAGTTTGCAATAGGATTCCTTACTGGTCGGTTAAAGGCCGTATATAGCCATAAAATTGCTTACTCATTTCGGCTATTCTAGCCCGAACTGGCGCTAATTTACAGAGCTTGGACGCTGATATAGCTGATTTTCTTTAATGTAGCGTGCGATGTAGTCAGGTAAAGGCAAATTTTGTTGTTGGTCAGTTTCTATACTGTGGCGGATTTGTGTTGAAGAAATGTCTATTTGACAAGTAGTTAGCAACAATATCAGTCCAGAAGGCTTGGCCAATACTTGATTGACATCATCGCGAATCTTGTCGTGCAGTGGGGAGTTGGATATGTCGCTTGGATCATAGCCTGGACGAGTGCTAACCACAAAATGACAGTGTTGCAAGATGTCATCGATGCGATACCAGGTATGTAAATTCAATAATGAATCGGTACCAATGAAGAAAAACAACTGCGCATCAGGGTTCTCTGCTCGAAGTTCGATGATCGAAGTTAACGTATATGATGCTTGCTGGCGTTGCAATTCTCTGTCATCGCAGACAAATAATGGTTCATGCTGACATACTAATGTAATCATCGCTAAGCGTTGTTGACTGCTGGCATGAGCTACCGCTTTATGAGGTGGAATGTTGGCAGGCATGAGGCGCACTTGGCTAAGGTTTAGCGCCTTAGCGAGGTCTTTACATGGTTCGATATGGCCTGAGTGTATGGGGTCAAAGGTGCCGCCAAATATGCCAATACGTTGTTGATTCATCATAATTCGCTCGTGAATCGACTGTTTATGCCTGCATATCGTAATCTAGCGCCAATGCTTGTGTACCATCGGCAAAGTAAACACTGATGCACACATCGCTAAGCAAAAGAAACGGGTCGAAATCACTGGCGGTTTTGCTGATCAAGTCGACTTGCCCTAAACGTTTTTTCGCTTGTTTGATGTTGTTAATTGATACCTGTTTTAAGGCATTTTGGTAGAGCGGCTTTTTCTTATCCCAGACTTTAAACTGCTTCATGACATCGTTAAAGCTGCTGCCTTGACTCAGCTGAGTTTGCATCTGCTCTAACTGACTTAACTGATTATGCAGTGCCCAAATCAATTGTGCGCCCACCACGCCTTCGTGCTTCATTTGCGTAAGCATGTCATTAACTTTGCTAAGTTCGCCTGCCAATAAAGCGTCGGTTAATTGAAATGGCGTAAACTTAGATTGGCGTATCAGTAATGATTCCAAATGGTTGGCGTCAATGTACTGCTGATTATACAGCAACATTAGCTTTTCCATTTCTTGCGCTAGAGCAGGGATGTTACCAGCAAAAAAGTCAATCAACATGCGTTGCGCATCTGCGCTTAAGTTTAAGTTGAGGCGCTGACATTGTTGAGACAACCAAATCGTTAAACCTTTGCCTTCAAGGTCATACAAGGGAATGTAGCAGCCTTGCTTTTCTAAGGTTTTAAACCATTTCTTTTTGCTACTTGAGGCATCTAACTTATTGCCATGCAAGATCAACATCACATCGGATTGCCCGGTTGCTTGCAGTTCAGCAATCTCGGTTAAAACCTTACTACTTTGCTCATTAACTTTGTTGTTGCCCATGTCTATTTCAATGATGCGCAGACTTGAGAATAAACTCATGCTGTTAAATTCATTGAGCAAGTCATGAAAGTTAAAGTGTTCGTCATTGCTGAACCGAATCAGTTCATCGTAACCTTGTTGCTTGGCGTGTAATTTGATTTGCGCAAGTGCGTCATTTTTCTGCCAAGGTTCATCACCAAATACTAAAAACGTATGATCAAGTTTTTTCTGTAACTGCTTGTTGAGTTGGCTATGATAAATGCGCATTAATCAGACAACCTTAAATTTCAATACTGGCAAGGTTTCTAAGAATGATATCAGCAGCTTCCAAACGCATTTCTTTGCGCAGTAAGCTTAATTCTCGTGACTTTGCTAATGCTCTATCGGGATCATCTTGATAATTTCGGGTGACGTTGAAATTAAATTGTTGACTTTCATCGTAAGCAACAATGATTTCGTAACTTACCGAGTAGGTCAGTTCATATTCGGCAACCTGACCGTTTTCGAATAAGCTCAAGGTACGACGACTTAAACCGTCTTTAACGATACGAAGATGTGGAATATTGGTATCGGCGGTTTTTACAATATTGACGTCATTGACGGCCAAATGTTGTTTAACCAAACGAGTCAGCTCACCATGGGGATCCGGGGAGCTAACATAAAGTGTTTGCAGTTGCTCGGGAAGTAAGTAATCACCGCGCAGTTTAAATCCACAACCACTGATTAGAGAGACCGTAAGCAAAGCGCTTACGGTCAGGGTGAACAGATTTTTAATGGTTTTTTTTAATGACATTAATTGGCCACAATATTCACCAGTTTGCCAGGTACATAAATGACCTTACGAACGGTTTTTCCTTCAGTAAACTTAGTAACATTCTCCTCATTAAGAGCTTGTTTTTCAACATCTTCTTGAGAAGCAGTGCTTGCTACTGTGATCTTAGCACGTAATTTGCCGTTTACCTGTACAATAACCAATTTTTCGTCTTCAACCAAGGCTGCTTTGTCAACTTGTGGCCATACGGCCTCTTCAACTTCGCTGCCGTCACCAACAAGTGCCCATAGTTCATGACCTAAATGCGGGGTAATTGGCGTAAGCATCAAGACAATCGCTTGCACCGCTTCTTTCATTACCGCTCTATCAGCGTCTGACTCTAGCTTGGCTTTCGCTAGTGTGTTCATCAATTCCATAATGGCTGCGATAGCCGTATTAAAGGTATTACGACGACCAATATCATCGGTGACCTTAGTGATGGTCTTGTGTACTTCACGACGAAGGTTCTTATGTGCTGCTTCAAGTGTTACTTGCTCTAATGCTAAGGCATCACCGGCTTCGGTAAAGTCATGAACCAATTTCCAAACACGTTTTAAGAAGCGATGCGCACCTTCAACACCAGCATCAGACCATTCGAGTGTTTGCTCTGGTGGCGAGGTGAACATGATAAACAAACGAACGGTATCGGCACCAAATAGGTCGATAACTTCCTGAGGATCAATACCGTTGTTTTTTGACTTACTCATTTTGCTCATACCAGCAGAAATAACCGGCATGCCATCAACTTTTGAGTTTGCTGAAATAACTTGGCCTTTGTCGTTGCGTTCAACATCAACATCGGTCGGTGAAATCCAGGTTTGTGCACCGTTACTTTCTTCACGGTAATAGGTATCCGCTAAAACCATACCTTGACACAATAAGCTTTTGAACGGTTCATCGGATTCAACTAAGCCGACGTCACGTAGTAGTTTGTGGAAGAAGCGAGAATACAATAAATGCAAAATGGCGTGTTCAATACCACCAATGTATTGATCTACAGGCAACCAGTAATTGGCTTTTTGTGGATCCAACATGCCAGTATCGTGCTCAGGAGAACAATAACGGGCGTAGTACCATGACGACTCCATAAAGGTGTCGAAGGTATCGGTTTCGTGGAATGCAGGCTGACCATTGTAGGTTGTTTTTGCCCACTCTGGATCGGCTTTGATTGGCGATGTAACACCATCCATAACCACATCTTCCGGTAACTCAACGGGTAGCATGTCTTCAGGTACAGGTACTGATTCACCGTTTTCCAATGTCAACATTGGAATTGGCGCGCCCCAATATCGTTGGCGAGAAACACCCCAATCACGCAAGCGGTAATTTACGGTGATTTTACCTTTACCTAGAGATTCAAGTTTTGCGGCAATCGCTTTAAATGCGGCATCAAAATCTAAGCCGTCAAATTCACCAGAATTTACTAAGGTATTTTTCTCAACGATAGCGGCTAGGTTAATATCGTCGCCTTCGGTAGCGCTAATGACTTGTTTGATTTCAAGGCCGTATTTTTTGGCAAATTCATAATCACGTTGATCATGACCTGGTACTGACATAACCGCACCAGAGCCGTAATCCATCAAGACAAAGTTCGCAGCCCATACTGGCACAAGTTCACCGGTTAGCGGGTGAATCGCTTTAAGACCCGTATCAACACCAAGTTTTTCCATGGTCGCCATTTCCGCTTCACTGGCTTTGTTGTTTTTGCATGCATCAACAAAGCTGGCTAGCGCGGCATTGTCTTTCGCAGCATTTAACACCAACGGATGCTGGGCGGCCAATGCGACGTAAGTAACACCCATTACGGTATCAGGACGAGTGGTGTAGATATCAAAACTTTCGTCGCTGTCAGCCAAATCGAACGTCATATCAACGCCTTCAGAGCGACCAATCCAGTTACGTTGCATGGTCTTTACTTGCTCAGGCCAGTTTTCAAGCTGATCCAAGTCGCTCAATAACTCTTCCGCGTAATCGGTGATTTTGATAAACCACTGTGGAATTTCTTTGCGCTCAACAATAGCGCCTGAACGCCAACCGCGACCGTCGATAACCTGCTCATTTGCTAATACGGTTTGATCAACTGGATCCCAGTTTACCGTGGCGTTTTTCTTATAGACCAAACCTTTTTCATAAAGCTTGGTGAAAAACCATTGTTCCCAGCGGTAGTAATCTTTTTGACAGGTCGCAAATTCACGATCCCAGTCATAGGCAAAACCAAGCGACTTAAGTTGGTTACGCATGTAATCTACATTTTCATAAGTCCAAGATGCTGGCGCGGCTTTGTTTTTAATCGCCGCGTTCTCTGCCGGCAAACCAAACGCATCCCAACCCATAGGCTGTAAAACATTTTTGCCTTGCAGACGTTGATAACGACTGATCACATCACCCAATGTGTAGTTACGAACGTGGCCCATATGCAGGCGCCCACTTGGGTAAGGGAACATTGATAGGCAGTAGAACTTTTCTTTGCCTTCAATTTCTTTGGCTTTAAATGTTTTTTTCTCCATCCAGCGTTGCTGAATTTTTTGCTCAATAGATTGAGGATTGTAAATGGCTTCCATCAAAAGATTTTCCGAATATGATTGTCGTAAAGCGCCGCTACCAAAGTTTCGTTAAGGCGTATTTTTCGCCTTGTTGGTAGTGCTTGAGGCGCAACATCCCAAATTAAAAATATGGCGGCAATATTACCTTATTTCGCCCCTGTCTCACAATGCTTTCTTGTGACTATACTTAAAACAAATGGGAGCTTTTAACGAGGAGCTCAAAGTGGCAGAGAAAAATCAGCAATATCAAAGCTTATTCGATCGCATTGGTGACTGGCTAAATGAGGCCGCGCCCAATGAAATGAATAATGTTAAACAATGGGTTAGCAAAGCCGAACAACTCATCGATGCGGCTGCTGACGTATCGGTCAATGAATATCAATTGAGCATCGACAGCTTTAAACATGATTTGTTTGGCTTTTATCGTCATTATCAACAAGATGCCGAACAGTCTTTGTATTTGGTTGGCTTGCAAGAAGGGATGTGGCAGCACCTGGCGAATATGACCGATCAAACCCAAGTAGAATGGCAAGAGTTTCTCGATGATATAGACCATGATGGCGTATACAAAAGCGGTGACTTAATTGGCTTTGGCCGTATCATTTGCACCAATTGCCAACATAAGATGGATATCACCCATGCGTGTAAAGTCATAGACTGTCCAAACTGTGGTCACACGAGCTACATTCGACAGGCATTTGAGCACAATATTTAAGCAATTGAATTCAATCCGTGACATTGCGGTTATTTAGGCTTTGATTTTTGCCGCTACACATGTTTACACTGGCCTTAAGCAATAAAAATAAGGACAGTAGATGACAGCGACTACAGATGCGTTACAGGTTCCCGTTGAACAGTTAACCGCAGCGTTGCCTGCACAATTGTTTACCCAATCGGTTGTTGATGACAAAGTAAAACAGAAATTTATTGGCCATGATCGCGCCAAAGAAGCGCTGAATTTTGGTCTGTCGATGACGTCTAACGGTTTTAACGTGTTTGCTAAAGGCGAACCGGGCACCGGACGACAAACGCTGATTAGCCAAATGCTGGCGGAATTCGCGTCCAATGAAGACACTGCTGATGAGTGGTGTTATATCAATAATTTTGATGATCCCCAAGCGCCTCACAAGCTCTATTTGAATGCCGGTGAAGGCAAGCAGTTACAGGCAAAAATTAACGATTTGCTCGATGACTTACTCGACTTGTTCCCTGAAATTTTTGATAACCCAGGCTACCAACGTCAAAGAGCCGCCATCGACCGTGAGTTTAACAAACGCTATGACTCGGCGATTGAAGAGCTCGAAGAGTATGCCTATTCAAAAGATGTTGTCTTATACGAAGAGAAGGGTGAAATCAGTTTTTCGCCATTGGTCGATGGTAAGCCGCTAGGTGACAAAGAATTTGCCAATCTCGATGAAAAGACCCGTACCGCCTTTTATCACTTGCTAGAAGAGCTTGAAACCATGCTCAGCGAGAAGTTGCTTGAGCTGCCACTGTGGAAACGTGAATCAAGTGTGGCATTGCGGAAATTGAAATTCGATACCGCAGAACAAAGTATTCGTCCGCTTTTAAAAGAGCTTGAACATGAGTTTACCGCCAACCTTGGCGTGCTTAAATATTTGCGTCAGGTAAAAGATCATATCACCGAAGTGGTACTGGATATTCTGGTTGATGAAAATTCAGATAATCCTCGAGATGATAAAGCCTGTCGTAAATTACTGGTTGAACGCTTTATGCCAAACTTATTGGTTGCGCGAGAAAGCAACGACGGCGCTCCGGTTGTTTATGAGCAAAACCCAACATTTCAAAATTTATTTGGTACCCTCGATTATTCATCGATTCAAGGTGCGGTGTATACCAACTACCGCTTAATTCGTGCCGGAGCCATGCATAAAGCCAATGGCGGGTATTTATTACTGGACGCGGAAAAGCTGTTATCTCAGCCAATGGTATGGCAGCGCTTAAAGTTGGCGTTGAAAACCGGTGAAATCCAAATTGAACACCCTTATGCAGAGATGAGTATTGGTGGCAGCGTCTCTTTAGAGCCTGAAAAAATCCCTCTAAAAGTCAAAGTAGTATTACTTGGCAATGCGGAAATTTATTACACCTTGCAAGAGTACGATCAGGAATTTACCGAGCTGTTTCGGGTATTAGCTGACTTTGATCGTCATGTTGACAAAAGTGATGAAAATTTAAGATCTTATGCGACCTTGATACGTCAACATGCGGCAAAACATGACTACCCGTATGTCGATGATGAAGCAGTCAGTTTATTGGTGCGTTATTCACTGCGCAAAGCAGAGCATCAAAATAAGTTGTCGGCCAATATCGTCAATATAAATGACTTATTGGACGAAGCGGTGTTTATTTGGCGCATGGATGATCAAGAGACCATTCAAGCCAGCCATGTTGAAGCCGCACTTACCGCGAAAAAACGTCGCTCTGGGCGCTTAAGCGAAACTTGGTTACAGGAAATTAAAGAAGAACAGGTCCTTATTTCGACAGAAGGTGCAGCCGTCGGTAATGTCAATGGCTTAACCGTACTGGAAATTGGTGACAGCGTATTTGGTACGCCTGCTCGTATTTCCGCTACGGTATATGCTGGTGCGCAAGGGGTTACCGATATTGAACGAGAAGCTGAACTTGGTAAGTCGATTCACTCAAAAGGTGTTTTGTTATTAATCGGTTATCTGGGTCATAAATACGGTCAAAGTTTTCCATTATCCATTTCCGCCAATATTGCTATCGAGCAATCCTATGGCCATATCGATGGCGATAGCGCCTCAATGGCCGAGCTTTGTGCTTTGATTTCATCGATTACGGGTTTGCCGATTAAACAAGAAATCGCCATCACCGGGTCAATGAATCAACATGGTGGGGTGCAATCTATTGGTGGCGTAAATGAAAAAATCGAAGGCTTTTATCGTCTATGTAAGGACAAGGGCTTAACCGGTAATCAAGGGGTTATTATCCCAAAAACCAATATGATGAATTTGATGCTCGACCAAGACGTTATTGACGCCGTACAGCAAGGACATTTTGCAATCTACGCGGTCGATAATGTCGACCAAGCGCTAGAGATATTGCTTGATGAAAAGGCTGGTACCGCCAAACGTGACGGGAGCTATCCGAAAAAGAGTATTCATGGGCAGGCACTGACTCGCCTTAAAACGCTATCGGATCTGCTTAATGGCAGTGATGACTAAGTCTTTACCTTAGCCTTAAATCTGCGTTAATACCCTTAACGCCCTCAATAAAAGCGCCTCTACCTAGGCGCTTTTTTATTGCCGCTTTTTGCCACTCATTAAATGGAACAGCGCTTAATTGTCATGATTTGAGGCTTAAAAGTCGTCAATTAGCCGATTAAAGTGGAAAAATACACGACTTGCATTACCTTTTAATTAGCATTTATAGATTTGTATAGTCACGATAAAAATAATGAGCGCGCACGCTCAAGCCTATATTGATGTCGTATTAATCGGTTGCATTTGGCAACTCACTATTCATTTTTTCGAGGGTTTTATGAAAGCCTTAACCGCCACCATTGCACTTTTAACTATCTCCTCATCATTACCACTGCTTGCCGATGATGGTGGCGATGGACCAACTGTTTTACTGTGGGGTGATACACACCTGCACACTAATTTATCGCCCGATGCCTACGTAAACAAAAACACTAATGTAGACCCCGATACCGCCTATCGGTTCGCTAAAGGTCTGCCCATTATGGCCGATGACAGTCGTGCCAAAGTTCGTTTGCATACGCCATTGGATTTCTTAGCAGTAACGGATCATGCCGAATACGCTGGTGTGCCTAAAATGCTCTGGGAAGGTGATAAAGAATTACTGAAAACCAAAACCGGTGCGCGATACATTGAAATGATCAAAAATGGCAAAGGTACCGATGTCTTTTTTGAATTGATAAAAGACGTTAATGCCTCTACACCCAATCCAGAATTATTCAGCGAACGCGTTAGAAATACGGTTTGGCAAGAAATATACGAAGCCGCTGAAAAACATAATGAGCCGGGAAAATTTACCACATTGATTGGCTGGGAATGGAGTTCATTGCCAAATGGCGCGAACTTGCATCGCGTGGTGTTTATGCCTGAAGATGCGTCCGTTGCGAAACAGTTTACACCCTACAGTGCCTTTGAGAGTGATCGCCCAGAGGACTTGTGGAACTGGCTTGATAAAACATCAAAAGAAACCGGCGCAAACTTTGTTGCCATCCCTCATGGTTCAAATATCTCAGCGGGCTTGATGTTCCAAAATGTCGACAGCGATGGCAATGCTATTACCGCAGAGTACGCAAAAACTCGTATTCAATGGGAGCCTATTATTGAGATAACCCAAATAAAAGGCGACTCAGAAACCAAAAGTTCACTATCGCCTGATGATGAATTTGCCGATTTTGAAACGTACGAACACCTAATTAAAGTTGGTGGTGAGGGAGGCGATGAACCAGAAATAGATCATGCGGCATCCTATGTTCGCAGTGCGTTAATGCGTGGTTTGGAGATTGAACAAAAAGTTGGTGTTAACCCATATAAAGCCGGCTTGATTGGCTCAACTGATGCGCACACTGGTATTGCAAGCACCGAAGAAGATAACTTTTGGGGTAAGTTTTCCCTTGATTCCCGACCGGAAGGCAAGGATTTACAAGGCGCTCCTGGCGTGACCGGATGGGATATGTCAGCGTCAGGTTTGGCAGCGGTTTGGGCCGCAGAGAATACTCGAGAAGCGATTGTTGCTGCCTTTAAACGTAAAGAGGTTTATGGCACATCAGGACCGCGTATAAAGCTTAGAGTTTTTGCCGGTTGGGACTTTAAAGAGGCGGACGCAACCGCTGCCGATTTGGCGGACATTGGTTATAGCAAAGGCGTGCCTATGGGCAGTGATTTACCCCCAGGTAGTAAGCAAAATAGCCCTAAGTTGCTTATTCAAGCGGTTAAAGATCCAATCGATGCCAATCTTGATCGGGTTCAGGTGGTAAAAGGCTGGGTTGATGCTTCAGGCAAAGCGCAGGAAAAAGTGTATAACGTCGCCTGGTCAGGAGAGCGCGATATGGCAAAAGATGGCAGCATCGAGCCTGTTGGTAATACCGTTGATATGGATACCGGATTATACACCAATGATATTGGTACCGAGCAGCTCACTGTGGTTTGGGAAGATAAAGATTTCGATCCTGCGATGCGCGCTTTCTATTATGTTCGAGTGTTACAGATCCCGACCCCTAGGCACACATTATATGACAGCTTAGCCTTGGGTATTGAGCATCCCAAAGAGCACGACGCGGTGATCCAAGAACGCGCATACAGCTCACCGATTTGGTATACACCGAAATAATTAAGGCGGGCAGCCAAACGGCATACGATTAACATTACTGTTTGCAAAAAACGCCTGAATTAACGTTAATTCAGGCGCAATAATCATCAACACAATAATAAGGTAAATGATGATCACCAAGCTAATTCGACAACCATTAGTGCACTTCTTGTTTTTAGGAGCGGTGATCTATTGGCTTTTTGAAGACATATCTGCTCAACAACAAGATACCATTGTTATTGATAAGCAAGGGTTGTTGACGTTTATGCAATACCGTTATCAAGCGTTTGAGCCAGGTCAGGCTGAGCAGAACTTGAGTAAATTATCGGCAACGCAAAAACAACAGTTGATTGACGAATACACCCAACAAGAAGCGTTATACCGACAAGCTCTGAAAATGAATCTCGATAAAAATGATTACATCATTAAGAAGCGACTGATTCAAAAAATGGAGTTTATTGCCGAAGATATTTCTGCGTCATCGCCACCAGAACCGCAATCACTGCAAGCGTATTTTATTGAGCATCAAGACGAATATAGACAACCAGAGTTCATAACTTTTAGTCATCAGTATTTTTCAGATAAAAACACTCGCTCGTCCTTATCGGCCGATGCACGAGCACAACAAGCCATGGCCATGTTAAATGCCAAAGTAAATGGCCATAAAGCCATTGAGCAAGACTTGTTTATGTATAACCGCCATTATGCTGAGCGGCCTAAATCTTTGATTATGAACCATTTTGGACCGTTGTTTACAGAGCAGATATTTGCACAAACCATTGTAGATGACGCGAATTGGCAAGGCCCATATCAATCAGCCCATGGCTGGCACATCGTCAAAGTGTTTAAGCGTCAAGCCGCAAGATCTCCTGAATTTAACGAGGTCAAAGCACAAGTTACCGAAGACTTCATACGCCAGCAAAAAAACAAAGACAAGCGTGCCGCGATAAATGACATTGTTGAGCAGTTTCACACCAAGGTAGATTTGTGATTAACAACGCCATTGCTAAAGTACAAGACCGTCAATCAAGTCGCCAATTAAATCAACGTTGGCTGACAATGACCTTAACAATAATCGTGTTGTGCCTGTGCTATTTTTTGCCATCATTCATGGTGCAAAGCCATGAGTCTCGACCGCTTTATATCAAATTAGTACAACAGAGCAATCAAGACGTTCTTTTGAGTTGGCGAGTGCCGCAAAGTCTCGCTTGGGACAATCAACCAAGCATCATAATTCCCCCAGTTTGCACACAAAAATCCACGGTAAAACAAGGTCTTGAAGCCGGAACCTATCAAATCATGTTGCACTGCAGTGAATTAAATAAAAGTACTGAATTTAGCATTGATTACCCGAAAGCTAACCCTTCAATTAGCAGCTTAGTCGAGATTAAATTAAACCATGCGGCAAAGTACACGATGCTGTTAGGGCCGCAGCAAACAGAATGGCAATTAGATACACAGCAAGTTGCTGATAAAGACTGGTTGGCATATGCCGAGTTAGGAGTGAAACATATTTGGTTAGGGGTAGATCATCTGCTCTTTATCGGTTGCTTGATATTCTTTGCCAGAGGATGGCGCAAGTTAGTGTGGACAATTACCGGATTTACCATTGCTCACTCAATAACACTTGGGCTGACGAGCCTGCAATTGGTTGAGGTCGATATTGTGCCTATTGAAGCCATTATCGCCTTATCGATATTGTTCCTTGCCGTTGAACTGACTAAACCGCAAGGCTCTACCTTAACCTGGCGTTATCCGGCGATAGTCGCCACCAGTTTTGGCTTGTTACATGGTTTTGGCTTCGCATCGGTTTTAGCTGATATTGGCTTGCCGCAAAATGACAAACTGATCAGTTTACTGTTTTTTAATCTCGGTATAGAAGTCGGGCAATTATTGTTTATCGCCAGTTTGTATGGCCTATATTGGCTCGGCCGAAACAGCTTTTCATTAAAAACAAACCTTACTCAGGCGCTATCATTGCCGGCACTTCATAAGATGATCAGTTACTTAATTGGCTCGCTGGCAGCATTTTGGTTTTGGCAGCGATTGGCACTGTTTTAACCTGGCTAAGCTATTTGGCTTAATTAACGTTGCTAAATAGGTGTCGTTATTTGCGCAAATCTCTGTTCTTGTTACAGTAATACCTAACATCATCATTGAAGCTAAATATATGAATAAACTCATCGACTTAAGTCATACCATCGAAGAAGGAAT
Source organism: Thalassotalea sp. HSM 43 (assembly GCF_004752005.1). Lineage (NCBI taxonomy): Bacteria > Pseudomonadati > Pseudomonadota > Gammaproteobacteria > Alteromonadales > Colwelliaceae > Thalassotalea > Thalassotalea sp. HSM 43. Next base: position 3,306,910 of record NZ_CP038493.1, read on the forward strand.
GATTACCTATAAGGGTTTACCCGCGCCGTTAGTTTGTGATTTCTTGAGTCGTGAAGCCTCGAAACAACATTATCAGCAAGGTACATCATTCTTGATAAGCTCTATTGAATTGTGCTCTAACACTGGAACTTATCTTGATTCGCCTTTTCATCGTTATGCAGAAGGTAGAGACCTCTCCGAGCTTGAATTACAGGCTTTAGCAGACTTGCCGGCCATTAAGATCGTCATTGAAGATAATGTTACCGCCATTGATAAACGCTACTTTACGGGCGTAGATTTAAAAGGCAAGGCGGTGTTAGTACAAACCTTATGGTGTCGGCATTTTAATAGCGAACAATACTTTGAAGGGCACCCATATCTAACCGCCGATGCCGCAGTTTACTTACGTGATAACGGGGTGAAATTGGTGGGTATTGACTCCTACAATATTGATGATGTCAGCAGTGATAGTCGACCGGTACATTCGACTTTACTCGGTGCCGATATTCTTATCGTCGAGCATATGTGTAATTTAGATGCATTGCCTAATAGCGATTTTCAATTTTTTGCCGTGCCGGTGAAAATGAAAAATGTCGGTACGTTTCCGGTCAGGGCATTCGCTCAAGTCAAAGATACTTCGTGTTAAACCGAGCCCGTTGCTTGCACAGTTGGCGTGGGTTTTAGGCGTGGGTGTTAGGCTCGAGGTTAGATTGCAGCTAAAATAATAAACGGCCCTAAAGGTAAGGTAAGTAAGCCGACGTAACGAAAGTAGGGTTTAAGTTGTTGCGCTACTTGGAGCGCAAATGCTTGATGTTTTTTTACCGGCGTAAAGGTCAAACCCAACGCCACCAAGACCATCAACAGACCAAATATATCGAAAAATAGCGGATAACGTGTTGCTTGAGCATAGGTAATGAACAATAAACCAAACCCCAAGCGGGTTAAAATTTCAAACGGGTGAAAATAGCGCCAGTGGCTAAAGTGAATGATACGCTCGGCAAACTGTGCCGGTCTTACTACCATTTGCAGGCAGAAATAGCACATCAGCAGCCCAAAGACGATAAACACCAGCATCATGGTTCCTTACACCTATAATAATGAGCTATTAATATCAGTTTGTTAGTTAGTCTGTCAAAAAGCTAAAAGCTAAAAGCTAAGGACTAAGAGCTAAGTGCTAAGGACTAAGTGCTAAGGACTAAGTGCTAAGAGCTAAGAGCTATGTACTAAGTGCTAAAGCGAAACCAAAACAATAGGCAATCCGACACAGGAGCACAACATGGCCAATATTATCATTAAAGACGCAGTTGCCAGCGATGCCGAGACCATCATACATTTCATACGAGAATTAGCGATATATGAGAAAGCCGAGCACGAAGTGGCAGCAACCGCCGATGATATTCGCGCTAGCTTGTTCGATCCTCACACCACAACCCAAGCGGTACTATGTTATGCCGATGATAACGTTGTAGGTTTTGCGGTGTTTTTCCTTAATTATTCAACCTGGTTAGGGAAAAACGGTTTGTATCTTGAGGATCTGTATGTCTCGCCAGACTTTCGTGGTATTGGTGCTGGCAAAGCGCTATTGCGTCATTTGGCTGGGTTAGCCGTGGCTAAAGACTGTGGTCGCTTTGAATGGAGCGTACTGGATTGGAATACGCCAGCCATCGAATTTTATCAATCAATAGGCGCCAAACCTTTGACCGAATGGGTTGGTTATCGCCTTGCTGGCGAGGCCTTAATACAGTTCGCTAAAAGTCCACTGTGATGCCAGATTTCGCGATTCCTAAATTGCCATGAAAAAACTTACCAAGTTCTGTCGTAAATCTTTGTAAGTTTTTCATTTCTTTGTCTATTATTTAATCAGTAACAAAAACAACAACTCAACGCAACGGGCGTTGAGGTACGATAAGAATCACTGAGTTGAGCAACTAATTAGGCTTCAACTGTTTTCGGTATTGTTGGCTATCGCTACTTAGCATGGGGCGCTTTGCACCAGAACTATGTCGATAATAACAGTAATAACATCAGGCGTTCTCGCAACAACAACACTGGCAGATGCAGACAGTGGTACAACGCTGTGGCCTATTGCCTTGTATTTTATTTCCTTGGTCGTGCTATTGGCCTTGATGTTGTTTTTGGCGAAAAATCTAGGTCCCAAAACCGATCGCCGTCACACCCATACCCCCTATGAATCTGGCATTGTAGCCGCTGATGCGCCGAATAGCCGTTTTACCAGTCATTTTTTCCTCTACGCCATTTTCTTTGTCATTTTCGATTTAGAAACCATCTTTTTATTTGCATGGGTCATTGCCTTTGATGAAGTCGGTTTAGCCGGATTTATCGAGGCGTCTATTTTCATATTTATTCTGTTAGCGGCATTAATCTATGTATGGCGCATAGGTGCGCTTGAACTGAAGCATAAACACAAACCGGTGAAATTACCGAACGAGTCCATCAAACAATCAGGAGAGCTGTAATGGAATGGTCATTAACAAAGGCAGCCCTTGATCAACAAATGCAAGACTCGCGTGCTCAGGCTGAGCAAGATTTAAAGCGCAGCGTATTGTTTGCCAAGCTTGATGATTTGCTCAATTGGGGTCGTAAGAATTCAATCTGGCCATTTAACTTTGGCTTATCCTGCTGTTATGTGGAAATGGCCACCAGTTTTACCTCGCGCCACGATATCGCTCGATTTGGTGCCGAAGTTATTCGCGCCACGCCAAGACAAGCTGATTTGATGGTGATATCTGGTACTTGCTTTCGCAAAATGGCACCGGTTATTCGTCACCTATACGACCAGCTACTCGAACCTAAATACATTATTTCGATGGGCTCTTGTGCCAATTCCGGTGGCATGTATGACATCTATTCGGTCGTTCAAGGTGTCGATAAATTTATCCCCGTCGATGTTTACGTGCCGGGTTGTCCGCCGCGTCCAGAAGCCTTTATGGAAGGTTTATTATTGTTGCAAACCAAAATTGCCAATCAACCAAGACCGGTAAGTTACGTTGTTGGTGAGCAGGGGGTGCGAGAAATAGATAAGCCCTCTTTACGGGATATTAAACAGCAAAGTCGCATCGACGTGCGCCAACTGGATGAACCGGACAGCGTATGAGTGATAGCAATAACCCTCACTTTTTAAGCGGCAGTAAAGAGTGGCAACCAAGGTTTGATATTGCCTTGCTTGATGAAATTCTCGCTGAGAGTCCAAGCCTTGAACTGCAACCCGAAGGCGCAGATCAAGCGATTAAAGATGGCATCGAAACCTATTGGGTCAAACCGCAACAGTTATTAACCTTAATGCAAGTACTGCGTGATGGTGTTAATGAAGGCTTTGACTTTTGTTTTGACATCACCGCCATTGATGAGCGTTTGCGCGAACATCGATTGGCTGAGCAGATTGCCGATTTTACCCTGGTTTATCATTTGCGCAGTTATCAGCGCAATCGTGATGTACGCATTAAATTAGCCTTAAATGTTGGCAATACTGGTGTCGACAGCATTTCGCATATCTGGCCTAACGCCAATTGGTATGAACGAGAAGTCTATGACATGTTTGGCATCGAGTTTCGTAACCATCCACATCTTACCCGAATTTTAATGCCACCGACGTGGGTTGGTCATCCGTTATTAAAAGATCATCCTGCCCGTGCCACCGAAATGGATCCATTTCAATTGCCGGACAGTCAGCAAGACATTGAACAACAAGCGTTAAAGTTTCGCCCTGAAGAATGGGGAATGAAACGACACAGCAAAACCGCCGACTTTAGCTTTTTAAATCTTGGCCCAAACCATCCTAGTGTTCATGGTGCATTTCGCATTGTGCTGCAAATGGAAGGGGAAGAGATTATCGACTCGGTGCCCGATATTGGTTACCACCATCGTGGCGCTGAAAAAATGGGTGAGCGCCAATCTTGGCACAGTTACATACCTTACACCGACCGCATTGATTACCTCGGTGGTGTAATGAATAACTTCCCTTATGTTATGGCGGTGGAAAAGCTCGCGGGTATTGAAGTACCTGAGCGAGCGAAAGTCATTCGTATTATGACCGCCGAGATGTTTCGCATCCTGTCACACTTATTGTTTTACGGCACATTTGCCCAAGATATTGGTGCCTTATCGCCAATCTTTTACATGTTTGTCGACCGTGAAAAGCTGTTTGCCATTATTGAAGCCATCACTGGTGCGCGCATGCACCCAAGCTATTTCCGTATTGGTGGCGTCGCACAAGACTTACCAAAAGGTTGGGACAAGTTGGTGCGAGAATACGTCGAGTATTTGCCAAAGCGTCTTGATGAATACGACAAGATGGTTATGGCCAATGAATTATTGAAAAAGCGAACCGTACATGTTGGTGCTTATAGTACCAAAGAAGCCATCGAGTGGGGCGTTACCGGACCGGGTTTACGAGCAACCGGTTACTCTTGGGATCTTCGTAAGCAACGTCCTTATGGCGGTTACGATCAATTTGAGTTTGATGTGCCCGTTGGTCACAACGGCGATTGCTACGATCGTTGTAAAGTTCGAGTCGAAGAGATGCGCCAAAGCATCCGCATTATTAAACAGTGTTTAGAAAATATGCCAGAAGGCCCATACAAAGCTGACCATATCGCCACCACACCGCCAGATAAATCGCGCACCATGACCGATATCGACACCTTGATACCGCATTTTGTCAATGTATCCTGGGGGCCAGTTATTCCGCCGGGCGAAGTGTCGGTTAGTGTCGAAGCCACAAAAGGCATTATGGCATATCACTTGGTCAGTGATGGCTCGACCATGAGCTATCGCACTCGCATTCGCACCCCAAGCTTTGCCCACTTGCAAATGATCCCGGTGATCTCTCGCGGGCAAATGGTCGCTGACCTGATTGCCACCTTGGGAAGTATCGATTACGTCATGGCCGACGTGGATCGCTAGGGAGAATAATCATGAATCGACTGATAGATCTAGCTAAGCAAAACCTTGAACAACATATCGATGACCAGAGCGATGAGTCACAATCAAGCATAGATTGTCGTTACATTGACTATAAACACTATTTAACCGATGCCGAAATTGCCGATATTGAACACGAAGCCGATATTCTTGAAGAGCGTCGAGCAGCGGGCATTGAAGCGCTAAAAATAGTTCAGCAACAGCGCGGTTGGATCAGCGATGAATCGTTATATGCGATTGCCGATTTATTGCAGATGAGTGCCGCCGAACTTGATGGCATAGCGACGTTTTATAACCTTATTTACCGCCAACCGGTTGGTAAATATGTGATTCATTTATGCAACTCCATTTCCTGTTATTTAACCGATTTTGAAGGTGTAGCGAAAGCCATTAAAGATGAGCTAGGAATCAATTACGGACAAACAACCGACGATGGCCTGTTTACCTTAATCACCAATGCCTGTTTAGGAGGCTGTGATAAAGCGCCGGTAATGATGATAGCTGATCGCCATTTTGAGCATCTCACCAGTGAGTCTGTTGTGACCTTGCTGGGTCAGATACGAGAACATGGCTTGCCGGAACTGGCTATTGGAGGCAAAGATGACTCAGCCCATTAATACCCCTCTAACAGCGCATGTGAATTTACAATCGCCGCCAGATTATCAACGCTATGTCGATAGCGGCGGTTTTGTTGGCGCTAAGAACGCGCTGGAAATGAATCAAAGTGATTGTCTCAGCCAAGTTAAAGACTCTCAGTTAAAAGGTCGTGGCGGCGCTGGCTTTCCGACAGGAATGAAGTGGAGTTTCGTGCCTATGGGCGACGGCGCTCCTGAGCGTAAGTATCTGATTTGTAATGCGGATGAGATGGAGCCCGGTACGTTTAAGGACAGGTTATTACTGGAAGGTAATCCGCTGCAATTGGTTGAAGCTATGCTTATTGCCAGTTATACCATAGGCGCAAACCAAGCCTTTATCTTTTTACGTGGTGAGTACCATCTTGCAGCTCAACGCATTCAAGCAGCGATTGATGAAGCGAAAAGCCAAGGCTGGCTTGGCAATAATATTCAAGGCAGTGGTTATCAACTCGAACTGTATTTGCATACCAGTGCCGGACGTTACATTTGTGGTGAAGAAACCGCGCTCATTAATGCGCTTGAAGGTCGTCGAGCAAACCCAAGGGCTAAACCGCCTTTTCCACAAGTTAGTGGTCTATTTGGTAAGCCAACTATCGTTAACAACGTCGAAACCTTGTGCAATTTACCGCATATTTTTGCTCATGGTTGCCAATGGTTTAAAGACTTATCAAGCGATAGCGACGCCGGTACGAAAATATATGGCGCCAGTGGTCGTTTAAAAAATCCTGGATTATGGGAAATGCCGTTTGGCAAAACCTTACGAGAGGTGTTGTACCTAAACGCAGGTGGATTACAAGATGGTTTGAAGTTTCGGGGATTACTGCCAGGTGGTGCCTCTACCGACTTTTTGGTGGAACAGCATTTGGATGTTGCCATGGACTATGACTCCATTGCGAAAGCCGGCAGCCGACTGGGCACCGCCGGTTTAATTGTGCTTGATGATCATAATTGCCCTGTGGGCATGGTGCGTAACCTGTTGCAGTTTTTTGCTCAGGAATCCTGTGGTTTTTGTACCCCATGTCGAGATGGCACGCCATGGGCGGTCGAGTTGCTCACTCGCATTGAACACGGCCACGGCACCATGCAAGATATCGACGCCTTGGATCGTTTGTGTGACTTTATGTGGATAGGCAAAACTCATTGTGCATTAGCACCCGGCGCGGTTGAGCCATTGCGCAGTGCGCTTAAATATTTTCGTGATGATTTTGTTGAACATGTTGAAAAAGGTTGCTGTGCCATCGCTCAGGGGCAACGCCCCGGCACGTTAGGCTTGACTGGCCAACGCTTGGCCAATGCCGCTGATGCTAGTGCTAGTGCGCAACAAGGAGCAAGCCATGACGGAAAATAACCAACAAAACGAGGTGACGTTTTACGTCGACGGTAAACCATACCAAGGGCAGGCCGGAGATAATTTACTGTCGGCGATGCTCTCTAACAAGCTTAATGTACCGTATTTTTGTTGGCATCCAGAGCTGGGCTCCATTGGCGCATGTCGCCAATGTGCGGTGACTCAATACAATGATGATAGCTGTCAAAATGGTCGCTTGATCATGGCGTGTATGACGCCGATTACGCAAGGCATGCATATTGGTTTGAGTGATGACTACTCCGCAGACTTTCGTCAACAAATTATTTCGGCAATGATGACCAATCATCCTCATGATTGCCCTGTATGTGCCGAAGGCGGCGAATGTCATCTGCAAGATATGACGGTGATGACAGGTCATAGCCAACGTCAATTCCAAGGGGCTAAACGTACCTTTAGTAATCAGGATTTAGGGCCTCTAATTGGCCATGAAATGAATCGCTGTATAACCTGTTACCGCTGTGATCGTTACTACAGTGATTACGCTCACGGTAAAGACTTTGCGGTATATGGCTCGAAAAACCAAGTGTATTTTGGTCGCCAACAAGACGGCGTGCTGGAATCTGAATTCGCTGGTAATTTAGTGGAAGTCTGTCCGACCGGAGTATTTACCGATAAGCCGTTTTCTCAGCATTATTCACGCAAGTGGGATTTACAATCATCGCCCAGCGTCTGCCAAGGTTGCAGTGTTGGCTGTAATATCAGTGTTGGCGAACGGTACGGCATTACCCGTCGTATAGTCAATCGTTACAATCACGACATCAATGGTTATTTCCTTTGTGATAAGGGCCGTTTCGGCTTTCAATACGTCAATAGCGCGACACGCATCCGCCAACCTCAAGGGTTTGATATCCAACCGAGCCTGCAACACAGCAATGGTAATAATGGCCAAGCTAGCAACAGTTTGTCGGAAAAACATATTATTGGCCGTTTGAGTCGTTATAAAAAGCAACGCTTTGTGGCAATGGGCTCGGCCAGTGCATCAATTGAAACCAACTTGGCATTAAAACATTTATTTGGAAGTGCTCAGTTTTGCTCAGGCTTAACCGATGCGCAAACCGAGCAGTTGGCTTATTTCGATGGGTTTAATCGTCGTTTTGGCAGTGACAGTGTGCGTGATATTGAACAATGTGACTGGTTACTTGTGGTTGGTGAGGATCTAACGCAAACCTCGCCACGACTTGCCTTGGCCGTCCGACAAATGGCCAATAACGTCAGCAAGGCCAAAGCGGCACAATTAAATGTGCCACAGTGGCAGCAGCAAGCGGTAAAAACCCTAGCGACCGATATGCAAGCCCCCATTTTTCAATTAACCCTTGGTAAAAATAAATTATCTGACATTTGTGCTGTGAATGGTTATCAATCGCCTGCTGATATTGTTGTCAGCTTAGCGCAGTTAACTGCAGCGTTGACTCACCCCATAGAGGACTCATCTGTCGCTGACGATGGTAGCCAACAGGATTTTATTCAGGTCGCCTTAGCCGCATTAAAAAATGCGCAAAAGCCTATGCTGATTTGCGGTCAATCTTTAGCGGGTAGCGACCATCTTAGTGCGTGTGAGCAATTACTTCATGCCATGACACGTCAGGGCAAGGCCGTAAAAGTTTGCAGTGTCCCCAATGACGTCAATAGTTTGGGCTTGTATCAATATCTTGATTCTGACTGTCTTTCGATTGAACAAATGCTGGCGCTAAGCCAAGCCAAGAGCTTTGATGGCATGGTCGTTGCCGAGCAGTCAGGGCAAAGCTTTAGCAAGGCTCAATTACAAACCATGCGTGACACATTTGCTACCATCATTTGTTTAGATTATTGGCACAACCCAATCAGTGAGTCGGCGGATGTGCTCTTGCCCGTGGCAACATTTGATGAGTCACAAGGATTGGTGGTCAATTTTCAAGGCAAAGCGCAATGCTTTTATCCCGCATTAACCGCCAAACTGCCTATATTGCCAGCTTGGCGATACATTAAATTGATTGATGAGGCGATGGGCAATGGTCATTTATCTCAGCCAGAGCATGACGCAAACGATAACGCCTCGCTGTCGTTAAGTCGACGATTACAACCATCTGAAAAACAACATTTAGCACATTCTTTACCGACATTTTGGCATCGACTCAAACAACTGCAAAGCGACTTTATCGATACGGATGCCTATGTACGCACGGGACAGTGGTTATTAGCATCTAGGCAAACGCCACGAGCGTCAGGACGTACCGCCATGTATGCCAATCAAAGTGTACATGAACCTAAATCAACCATTGATTTGAGCTCGCCATTTAACTTTTCAATGGAAGGTTTTATATCACGGGAAAACCAAGCGCAACAATTAAGCGGCGAACAACAGGCTGCACCGCCTGCCAATGCATATAGTTGGGCACCAGGTTGGAACTCAAACCAATCGGTAAGCAAGTACCAAACTGCACCGGGTCAAGCGCTGAATAAGCCCAATGCGGTAGTGCATATTTATGATCCAACCAGCGGTCAATCGCATCCGAAACACAACCAAACCCATAAACATAAAGTGGCTAAGCAAACACCGCCGGCCTCGCAAAAAAGCCACGGTGAACTCAACTACCTAGGTAGCGAAGCGCACATTTTTGCCGATGATGCAAAAGGTCGGTTAGGTTTTGATTTTGAATTGTTATCGCCGCTACCTGCGGCGGTGATTTCGGCGGATATCGCACAATCATTAGCGCTTGAGAACAGCTCTCACCTGCGCCTTAATTGGCAAGATAGTGCGCTTGCCAAAGTCATGCCAGCACAAACCTTACAATTGTTTGTTTGCGATGAACAGGCCAATGGCTGCTTGTTATTGCTTAACAGTTCATGGCGACAAGCTGATATTACCTTTGCCAATAACCATGCGGATATTGGCGCACAACTGCAGTTAACGGCCGCCAGTGCGCAGCAAGTCGACGACTATGAACAGTCGCTAGCAGCGCATTTGAACAACACTCAACAACAAAAAGCACAATTGATTGCCGATTTAAAACAACAGGATCAATATATTCCAATCCGCCTTGTTGCTGGAGGCCTAGATGATAGCTAAGTTGATTGAAATTGTTGTTATCCTAGGTTTGTTGATCCCAATCGCAGCAATGTTGGTATGGGTTGAACGACGTCTCATAGGTATCTGGCAAGACCGTTTAGGTCCTAACCGCGTAGGCCCATTTGGCATTTTACAATCTGTTGCCGATTTATTGAAAATTCTCGGCAAAGATGAATTTACGCCAAAATTTGCTGACCGATTTATATTTGTTTTGGCACCGCTAATTGCCGCCGTTACGGTATTGATGAGTTTTGTCGTGGTGCCATTTAGCGACACCATCGGTATAAGCAACCTCAATATTGGAGTGTTGTTTTTTATGGCGATGACATCTTTGGCGGTATACGCGGTTGTTCTTGCGGGGTGGGCGTCAAAGAGTAAATACGCCTTACTCGGCAGTATGCGAGCCGCGGCACAAACCATCAGCTACGAAGTCTTTATGGGCTTGTCGCTTATGGGGGTGATCATGCTGAGTGGCAGTTTTAACATGCGTGATATTGTCGAAGCGCAACAAGGTGGTTGGTTTATTAGCTCACAGTTTATTGGCTTTTTTGTGTTCCTTATCGCCGGTATTGCTGAAAGTCATCGTTTACCGTTTGATTTACCAGAAGCGGAAACCGAACTAACCGCTGGCTTTCACACCGAATATTCAGGCATTAAATTCGCCTTGTTTTTCCTTGGCGAATATTTAGGTGTCACCCTTATTTCGGCGATGTCAGCGACCTTGTTCCTTGGTGGTTACCTGCCACCGGCGTTTCTGCAAGATACAATGTTTGCGGCTATCCCCGGTATTATTTGGTTCCTTGCCAAAGTCAGTTTGATGATCGTGTTTTTTATCCTGCTGCGTACCTCACTGCCTCGCCCACGTTTTGATCAATTACTGGCCTTTGGTTGGAAAGTCATGCTGCCATTGTCACTGATTAATTTATTGGCAACCGGGGCGCTGAAGTTAACCGGCGTATTGGCCTTTGTCGACAACCTGTTTTTATCGGGAGTTGCCTATGCTTAAGCTAATCTGGAGCCAATTTCGCACCATGGGCTTGGTACTCAAGCACACCTTTAGCAAAGCCGATACCGTAGAGTATCCGGAGCAGAAACCGTATTTAGCACCGCGTTATCGTGGTCGTATTGTGCTTACCCGCGATCCCGACGGTGAAGAGCGCTGCGTAGCCTGCAATTTGTGCGCGGTCGCATGCCCGGTTGATTGTATTGCCTTACAACAAACCATCGACCCTGATGGCCGCAAGCGCGCTGAATTTTTTCGTATTAACTTTTCCCGGTGTATTTTGTGTGGCTTTTGCGAAGAAGCGTGCCCAACCTATGCGATTCAACTTACCCCTGATGTCGAGATGTGTGAATACGACAGACAAAACTTGGTTTATGAGAAAGAGAATTTGCTGATCAATGGGCCTGGAAAGTACCCAGATTACAATTTTTACAAACACTCCGGGGTGGCCACCAACGTCAAGCAAAAAGGCGAAGGTGAGAGCGAACAAAAACCGGTGAACGTAAGAGATTTAATGCCTTAAACAAGGCCAAACAACAAACAATTTGAATAACAGTACAACAACAATAAGAGAGTATTGATAGTGAATAATGTTGCCTTAATCAGTGCAATGATAACCAGTGGCCAGACTCCATTTTATGTCGCCGCAGCAATTGCTGTTGTCGCATCATTAAAAGTGGTCACCGGATCGAATGCCGTGCATGCCTTGTTGTATCTGGTGGTGTCATTGTTGGCTGTTGCTGTGTGTTTTTATTTTCTCGGTGCACCTTTTGCCGCGGGTCTTGAAGTGATTGTCTACGCTGGTGCTATCTTGGTGCTGTTTGTATTCGCGGTAATGATGTTTGATTTACAAGGCGATAAAGATCCGGTTCATTACGGCGACAAAGAAGCCAATTTGCAAAGCTGGTTTGGGGTGTTTTTACTGCCGATTATTCTGGTGTCGATTTTATTGGTGCAAGTGGTGTATGCCATCGTAATTGATGCCAATCACGCAATCACCGCCAGCAACATCATAAGCGCTAAGCAAGTTGGTACGCTGCTTTATGGGCCGTATTTATTGGCGGTTGAGCTGGCGTCATTTCTCTTGCTAGCCGGTCTTATTGGTGGCTACCATTTTGCCAAAGCAAAAATTCCTCAGCTAAGCGATGGGGCAAACAGGGAGGTACGCGATGACTGATATTCCCTTAACTCATGCATTGATTTTATCGGCCTTACTTTTTGTTATCGGCTTAGTTGGTGTTTTGGCACGTCGAAATATGTTGTTTATGTTGATGAGTCTTGAAGTCATGCTTAACGCCACCGGTGTAGCGTTTATCGCTGCAGGCTCGGCTTGGCAACAAGCCGACGGTCAGGTGATGTTTATTTTAATTCTGACGCTGGCTGCAGCAGAAGTCGGTATTGGCTTAGCGTTACTTATCTCTTTGCATAAACAGCGTCAATGTTTAGACGTCGACAAACTCAGTGAGCTGAAGGGGTAATGATGATGAACGATCAACAACTGCTCCTCGCTTGGTTACCGTTTTTCCCATTATTGAGCTTTTTGCTGTTGGTCACGGTTGGCCATAAATTAAATTGGTTTGCTAATACCGTATTAAGCGTTGGCGCGGTGTTATTGTCTGCTGCGAGCGCCCTGTATTTGCAGTTCACCGTGTTTAGTGACGCCAGTGCAACAATCAACGTAGAGTTGTGGCGTTGGTTTATGATCGGCACAAGTGAGGTTAACATCGCCTTTAAACTGGATAGTTTATCGATGGTGATGACCCTTGTGGTCAGTAATATTGGCTTTTTAATTCATACCTATGCCAGTGCCTACATGAAGAGTGATGCACACTATCATCGCTTTATGGCCTACATGAACCTGTTCATTGTCGCCATGCTTATTTTGGTGCTAGCCGACAATTTGGTGTTGCTCTATTTGGGTTGGGAAGGCGTTGGCTTATGCAGCTTCTTGTTGATTGGCTTTTGGTATCAGGATGCCAATAACGCTGCGGCGGCAAAAAAAGCCTTTATCATCACTCGAGTTGGCGATACCTTTCTGGCGATTGGCTTGTTCATGTTATTTAAACACACTGGCAGTTTGCAAATCGATGAGATATCCGAGTTTGCGCAACTGAATAATTTTGTCGATGGTGATGTGGTCTTTATCATTGCCATGTTGCTGCTTGGCGGTGCTGTTGGTAAGTCGGCGCAATTGCCATTACAAACCTGGCTTCCTGACGCTATGGCAGGGCCGACGCCAGTCAGTGCACTCATTCATGCGGCGACTATGGTAACCGCTGGCGTTTATCTTATTGCTCGCATGCAGGCGGTGTTTGTACTCAGTCCTGATGCGATGATGATTGTCAGTTGGATCGGTGGGCTTACATTGCTGCTCGCAGGGCTATGTGCATTGGCGCAATCCGATATCAAACGGGTTTTAGCCTATTCGACTATGAGCCAAATCGGCTACATGATGCTGGCTCTTGGGGCCGGCGCATTTGCCCAAGGCATAGATCATTTAATGACCCATGCGTTTTTCAAAGCCTTGTTATTTTTAACCGCAGGCTCGATTATCCTTGCCCTACATCATGAACAGAATATCTTTAAAATGGGCGGTTTACTCAAACGTTTGCCGATGATCAGTGCCTTATTCTTTGTCGGTATCGCTGCGTTATTGGCATTACCACTGACCAGTGGCTTTGTCAGTAAAGAAGCCATTATTAATCAGCTGTATTTATCACCTACCGCGGGGCCTATGTTTTGGTGGATGGCGGTAATTGGCGCGTTACTTACCAGTATTTATAGCTTTAGGTTGGTGTTTATTACCTTTTTCGGTCGCTATCGAGGCCATGCCGAGGTGGAATCTAAACGACCAGTCTTGGAATATCTGCCATTGATCCTGCTGGCCATTTTATCAATTGTCGGTGGCCTGTTACTGGCTGACTTATCCTTCGTCTTGCCTGATGTGGTGAGCAATGGTCAAAGCGAACCCGGTTTCACTCATATTTTGGCATTATCGACGCCATACCTAGGTGCGTTGATTGCCTATGTTGTTTATTTCCCCAAAGCGTCTAAGCAAACCGCCGACAACGCCGCCGGCAATGCCATTGAACCGCAAAGTCGAGCTTATCAATTTTGGCAAGACGGTGGTGGTTTTGATTTGGTCTATAAATACCTATTGATTAAACCGTTTGCATTTCTCGCGCACATTAATCGCCGCGATGTCATCGATAAAATCGTGCTGCTGATTGAGTTTAATGCATCGGCATGGTCTGAAATGTTACGCGCCTCTCAAAATGGCCTGTTGCGATTCTATGCCGCGATGTTGGTACTCGGTTGTGTTGTTGTACTCGCCTTTGTCATGGCGGTTATGGGGGCTAGCGCATGATTTTAACGCAAATCATTATCATCTTAATGATAGGCGCTGTCATAGCGTGGGCCTTTGATTTTCGTCGTCCAGGCACAGGCCGCTGGATAGCACTGTTTAGTTTGGTTATGGCCAGCATCACCTTTATTGACTTTGCCAGCAGTAATAAACAATTGTTTCATGGCTTTATGCACGTCACTGAAGTTGATTGGATCGAAGCGTTTAATATTCATTATGCAACCGGCATCGATTCGTTGTCTTTTATTCTGATCGCACTGACCTTGCTGTTAGGGTTTATATGCGTGCTGGTGTCTTGGCAAGAAATTCATTTTCGCCAAGGCTTTTATTACTTTAACTTACTTGCCGCTTTGGCGGGTATTGTTGGCGTATTCATTGCCACCGATTTATTTTTGTTCTTCTTTTTCTGGGAAGTGATGTTGATCCCAATGACCATTTTAATTGTCATTTGGGGTCATGAAAATCGCATCTACGCGGCGATTAAATTCTTTATTTTTACTCAGGCAAGTTCATTACTGATGCTAATTGCTATTGTTGCTATGGCGTTTTTACACAAGCAATATCATGGCGAGTTAAGCTTTGACCTATTTGCCTTGAAGACCATGAACTTACCGGCTGATATGGGCATGTACATGATGCTGGGATTCTTTATCGCTTTTGCGGTGAAGTTACCGTCATTTCCTGTGCATACCTGGTTACCCGATGCCCATACACAAGCGCCTACCGCGGGCTCGGTGTTATTGGCCGGGGTACTGTTGAAAACCGGTGCCTATGGCTTGATTCGGTTTGTTATTGAGTTGTTCCCGCGACAAAGCCATGAATTTGCCTATGTTGCCGCAACCTTGGGTACCATCAGCATACTGTACGGTGCAAAAATGGCATTTGCACAAACCGACTTTAAACGACTGGTTGCCTACAGCTCCATTTCGCATATGGGCTTTGTTATGTTGGCCCTGTTTAGTTTCAACCAAAGTGCCTATCACGGCGCATTACTGACATTGATCGCTCATGGCTTAAGCAGTGGTGCTTTGTTTGCAATGGCCGGCATGCTGTATAGTCGCCTGCATACCCGTGACCTGACACAAATGGGCGGTTTATTTGCCAGTGCACCGCAAATGGGGGCCATGCTACTGGCGTTCGTCGCTGCGGCATTTGGCATGCCCGGGTTACTCAATTTTGTCGGTGAGTTTTTGATCTTAACCGGCGCTTTTTCGGTGTTTCCAGTGTTGGTGGTTGTCTCTGCCGCTGGGCTTATTGGTTCCGCTGTCTATGGCATGCGCTTGTTTCAGACCAGCTTTCAAGGACCGGTAAATAAACAGGTCATTGATTTGAGTGGACGCGAGTTTATTATTTGCGTCAGCCTATTGTCTTTGTTGTTGATTCTTGGCGTCTATCCTGAATTTATTTTTTCCCACTTTCCAGATAATTACCCTGTGGTACTGAACGAGTCTATGCAGCCAATTCAATCACATTTAGGCAGCTTGACGGCACAGCCGTTACCGGGAGCTAACTTATGAGCTGGTTAGAAATACAAACCATTATGCCGCAAATTATCTTGTCGGCGTTTATTGTTGCGCAGCTGTTGTTGATTGCCATTAATCGCAGTCGCAAAGCCATTTTCTATTTAACCTTATTGGCGATCGCAAGTTGTTTAACCAGTTATTCGATGATATTAGACACCATCAATACACAAGCCACCATATTGTTTTACTTTGACGGTTTCTCGCTTGGCATAAACGCCATCCTGTTGTTTTGCGGTTTGATCATCACCTTACTCAGTTATCGTTATTTAAAAAGTGCACTGGAAGTCCATGATGAGTTTTATGTGCTGTTACTGTTAGTTTTACTTGGCGCAACACTATTAGCTATTTCCAATCATTTTGCCTCGGTGTTCTTATCAATAGAGTTACTGTCGCTGTCGTTGGTTGCTATGGTCGGTTATTTAAGACGTCGACAACAATCATTAGAAGCCAGCTTTAAATACTTGATATTGTCAGCAACCGCGTCGTCTATTTTGTTATTAGGTATGGCGTTTATTTATGCCTACAGTGGCGAAATGAGTTTTTATTTTATTTCTCAAAAAACCGCAGTAGCAGATCCGCAAGTCGGTCATATTTGGATGTTTAGCCTAGGGTGTTGCTTACTGTTAGCTGGCATCGCCTTTAAATTATCGTTAGTCCCATTTCATTATTGGACGCCCGATGTCTATCACGGTGCACCGGCGCCGGTGGCAATGACATTAGCGACGGTGAGTAAAATCAGTGTGTTTGCGGTGTTACTTAAGTTTTGGTTCTTTTCAAATCAATACATCATCGACACGGGAGCTGAGCAACATATAGAAAGCTTGATGATCAACATCATTGCAGTGATTGCCATCGCATCAATGTTGGTGGGCAATTTATTGGCGCTATTTCAAAGCAATATTAAACGCTTGATGGCTTACTCATCAATCGCCCACATGGGCTACTTATTGATTGTTTTGTACGTGCAAAATCAAAGCTCGATGCAATTGGCTTGGGAGTCGGCGCTGTTTTACTTATTCGTTTATGCTTTAGCGACTTTGGTGGTGTTTAGTTTCATCAGTCAAACCTCAAATGCGCAGCACCCTAGTGACAACGACAACTGGCATAACTGGCAAGGCTTGTTTTGGCGTAATCGATTACAGGCATCAACTTTAATTGCGGCATTCTTGTCCTTGGCAGGGGTTCCGTTAACGGCGGGATTTATTGGCAAGTTTTACTTGGTGGCCACCGCGGTTGATAACCATGCGTGGGCATTATTGATTGCCTTAGTTGTCGGTTCAAGCATCAGCTTGTTTTATTATCTGAAAGTCATATTCATTATGTTTTCAAAACGACCTTCACAACACGAGTTGCCTCTCAGTGGCATATCCCATGCGGTACTGATCTTTTTGGCGATAAATATCATTGTCTTTGGCGTTCTTCCTGACCTGATAAGTGAGCATGTTCGTTTGGTGGCGTTATCTCATTTTGGTTAGTGAAAAACACCAATAATTAGTTTAATTAACAATTTATTAACTTGTTTTTCGTATCCGTATATTTAAATAGTGATAAATATCAATAGCTTAAAAAGTTGGCGCGATACTTGATTGTATTTACGCAGAGATAAAAAATACACTCAGGGATACCTAAATGAAAATTAAATCAAATCTAGCTTGTTTACTTACTGCCGTTATTCTTTTACCTGGTTGCGTTATTCATGTTGGCGCGAAAAGCGCAGACGTCGAGATTCAAGAAAGCTTGTCTCTGGATGCAAACAACTTGAAGGCGTTGCATGTAGAGGCTGGTGCCGGTAGCTTGACTATTAAAGGTGATGAAAACGCCACCGACATTAGTGTCGATGCGGATATCTATACCACTAAAGATCGTGATTATGAATTGACGTTAGTGAAGAAAGGTGACAAAGCCGTATTAGTTGCCAAGCACGGTTCAACATCGGGTATGTGGAATAACTCACCAAGTATCGATGTCACGGTTACTGTACCTGCCAGTTTGCAATTGGATGTGGATGACGGCTCTGGTTCTATCGAAATTGCCGATATCAACAACATGGTAAACGTAAAAGATGGTTCTGGTAGTTTGGATATGAAAAACATCAATGGTGACGTGATCATCGATGATGGTTCTGGCGAAATGGAATTGCGTAACCTAGCTGGTAATTTAGATATCGAAGATGGCTCAGGTTCGATTTGGGTATCTGATGTAAATGGTAGCGTATCAGTTGACGATGGCTCTGGTGAAATGACCTTACGTCATATTGGCGGTATGGTGACCATTGATGATGGCTCAGGTGCTATTAATGTTCGCGACGCTGGCGGTTTAACCATAGTTGAAAGCGGCTCTGGTGGCTTGAACGTTAAAGAAATTAAAGGCGAAATGAATATCGATTCGTAATGATTTTTAGAGTTAATAAATCCCGCTGCGGCGGGATTTTTTATGCTCTACATATTATCTTTTCAATTGCCTGGCAGGATGCTTTATCTAATCGTCAAACCTACCTTGTTAATGTCAACAATATCAATTAATTATAAAGCTTTCATCGAACACTAATTTAGCAGTTTGGGAGCAATGCACTATAGTAAATCTATCGACCATATCGCTTGGAAATTACTATGATGAAAATGAACATGTGTATTGGCTTAATCTGTTCTTTTCTGCTGTGCTCCGCTGCAGCACAAGATGCACCGTATGAGACCTATCAACTTGATATCAAAGAGTGGCAAGTGCCATGGAAACAAACCAGACCGAGAGATCCGGCCGTAGACTCCAAAGGTATCGTTTGGTTTTGTGGCCAAGCTGGTAATTATCTGGCCAGTTTAGATCCCGCCACTGGCGAGTTTAAACAGTATTCCTTACCTGACGGAACCTACCCACATAATCTCATTATCGATGCCGATGACATGATTTGGTATGCCGGTAATCGCAACAATCATATTGGTCAGCTCAATCCAAAAGATGGCACTATCAAACGCATAGACATGCCCGTAGAGCAGCCTATTGATCCACACACCTTGGTCTTCGATGAGCAACAAAATATCTGGTTTACCGCGCAATGGGGCAACAAAGTCGGTTATTTTGACCGTAAAACCGGCAAGGTAGATTTAGTCGATATGGAGATTGAGCGGTCACGTCCATATGGCATCAAGGTGAATAAGGCCAATACGCCTTGGGTGGTATTGTTTGGTACCAACAAATTGGCCAGTATTGACCCGGTGAGTATGGCGTTGACCACTGTTGATTTACCTGATCAAGCAGAGCGTCCCCGACGCTTAGAAATCGCCAGTAACGGCGATGTTTATTACCTTGATTACACCCTAGGTTATTTAGGCCAATATAGCCCGGTAACGAAAAAAACTCAGCGTTATATGGTCAAGCAGGGCAGTGATGCCAAGCTTTATGGCTCGGCGATGGATGATAAAAACCGTGTGTTTATTGCCGTAACTGGAGTGCAACCTAACATCATCAGTGTATTTGATACCAATAGCAAAGGTTTTATCGCCAGCAAAGAAGTGCCCAGTGGCGCTGGTACGATTAGGTATATGTATTACCATCAACCGAGTGATACGGTATGGTTTGGTACAGACAATGACACTGTTGGTCAGGTGAAACTTAGTACCATCAAACAGCCTTAAATTGCTGACCATTAACGACTATTAAAAAGGCAAAGGCGCATATAAGCGATCAACACCACGTTTTTTCAATAGTAGCCTGAGACTGATAAGGGATAGTGCCGTTACTACTGGCGGCTATTGACCTATTGAACCCCTGACTTATGCCGCTTTAATGATTAACAACAGTACATTAGCTATTTTCTTTCTGTTTGACAGAAGGGCTCCTTGTACGCTGTTTGTTATTTGTGCCTATGCAATTTAATACAAGTTAGCGACTTGGTATGCCTAGCCTTACTCAACGCCACGAGCAATTCATGTTTATCTCGCAATCCTTTGGTTTTATTGTAAATAACATCGATATAACGACAGCGTAAAGATTACTAGGTTATTTCCTGCGAGTTTATGCATTCTTTGTATAAATGACTAATATTTAAGATAAGTAACTCGTAAAGGGAAAAAGTATGAATGATACAAGTAATGCAACATCTCGAATAAAAGGCGTTGTGTCATTTTTAATTAAAGCTGTGGTTATTATTGGCGTTGTTGGCATATTGTCTAAAGCACTTGCCTCACTTGGTGCAATTCATGGCAAAGAACTACCAGAAGAGTATTTCTCAGCTGGCTACCCAACCATTTTAAAATTGCTCGATTCTGAGCTGTTTATGGGGCTTATTTTTCTTATTACATTGTCTGTTTTCGCCTATGTTGCGTATTTGTTGTGGCAGCTGCATGAAATTGCTCTTCATAAAGCAAAGCATGACTCGTCGCCACAAATACAACTCGTCTTTGCATTGTCTTTATGTGGCTTATTTATTGATAAAACATGGTGGGTTCTGGCGTTGATTATCGTGTTCACCAGTTGGGAACATATCATGACGCGTATCAGTGATATTATCGGCAAAGGCGTAGCCAGCGCTCAAGTAAATGAAGATAAGGAGAAGCAATAATGAAAGAGATCATGCTTCCCTACATACTCATTATGTGGATTTTAGTAAAACTTGGTGTGATAAAATGGACCATACGCAACGCCACATACATTGTCGGTTTAGGTTGTTTTATCTCGTTTATGTTGTTCACAGCGCACCGATTCTGGTCGCCAGCAGACCTTACTGACAGTTCCACAATCAAAGCACCTCAAGCCATACTTAGCCCACTGATCGGCGAGCAAATAGCAGAGGTACTGGTCACTCACAACCAGATTATGTCTCGAGGCGAGATCATCTACACCCTAGTTGATACCGAATCCGCCGCGGATCTGGAGAATATCGAAGCCGACATTAAACAGCTTGAAGTGAAAATCGCCCAACATAGACGAGATATTCAGCGCAGCATCGACGCACCTGGTGTATTTGCTGAACGCGATATAGAGCGCATAAAAACCGAACTGGACGCTGAAGTATCAGCCAAAGAAGCGTTACAAGCGGAATACGATCAGGCGATGTTCGAGCAAAGTCGAAAAACCGTTATTGCACCGTTTGATGGTCAAGTGTCGATCACCAATATTGCCAAAGGTTCTCGCTTGGGCAACATGCATATTTACGATACCAGTCGCAAGTTTTTAGAAATGCGCATTCCCGATCAGTCCTATCGATACATTAAGAAAGGCCAATTTGCTGAATTTTATGTCAATGCTTATCCGGGGGAAATATTTAGAGGACGGGTTCATAGTATTACCGCAGGTACGGGTGAAGCACAATTATCGGTGAGAAGCGGCGAGCAAATGGTTGGCCAACACATTGGTCAAAATGCACCGTCACATGGCCGAACCGTGGTCATTGAGTTTATAGAACCTGAGGGATATAACGTGCCGATTGGTGCCACAGGTTCCGGTTGGATATCCGCAACGAAGCCACACCCTATATTAGGCTTTATGGATATTATAGGCGCCGCGACGGTGCGCCTTAAAGCGTACAAAGCCTATTTGAACGCATTGTAATAGGCTTTCACAGCAAGCCTTGTGATATCTGCGATATATCGTGTCATGTATGTTTTGTTTTCGATACATGACACGGCGTTATATTCGCAGTCTATATAATCGTGACTAATATATTCGTAACCAACATATTGGTCACAAATAGGGTGATACCTTTGTCGCTGAGTGCTCGCCTATGACTTACTTTGCACGTTCACTTTTTGTCCGTCGCGCAAGCGTTCAGCACCACGAACCGCAACACGATCGCCTTCGCTAAGCTCACCTTCGATGGCAACCCAATCCCCTTGTCCTTGACCGACATTCACCGTCATCTTGTGAGCAATATTTTGCTTATCGATTTTCATCACGTAGGTTTGGTTTTTACGCAAAATCAAAGCGTCGCGATGAATGGCCAATGTTTCTTGATCCGCTTGTACCGGAATTTCAACCTTAACCAGTTGTCCCGCAGTCCAATGACTTACGCTGTCAGCATCAAGCTCGAGGCGCAATTCAAACGACTGTGAGCGTTGATCGGCAGCAGGGATGATCGCTTGAATTCGGGCGATGGTTTGATATTGCTCATTAAATACCTGCAATTGGCTTTTGTTGTTTAAGTAGGGCATGTAACGCACAGGCACAAACATACGCACTTGCAGGTTTTCGGTATCTAACATTCGCAATAAGACTTGTGAGCGGTTCACATCGCTGCCTTCGCGCTCTAGTCGTTCGGTAATGACACCGGCGAATGGCGCGTTGATCTCAGCACGTGCTAGCTGATCGTGTATTTGCTTTAGCTTTAATTCGGCTATTTCTAAATCGGCCATCGCCAATTCATATTTTGATTTGGTTTGATCTAATTGAAATTCAGCGGCGTTATTATTGGCCTTTAATGCTTCAAGACGCTGTAACTCACGTTTGAGGTAACCGATATTAATTTTCTCTCGTTTAATTTGTGCTTGTTGTTCAAGTTGCATCAGTTCAAGTGGCAGAGTATCCATTTTCACTAATACATCGCCTTTACTCACGAATGTGCCTGGCTCGACTAACCAAGTAAGCTGACCATTGACACCGGCGGTAATGGCAATGTTGGAGCGGCTATACACGGTACCGAGTAAATTGGCACTCGGTGATAACTTGGTTTGTTTTACTTGTTCGGTTTTTACCGCTGGTGCAGGCGCTTCGCTAGCCCATGCAGCTGTCGCTAACAACAAGGTGGAAGTCAGCACGGCGGTCAGTTTTTTTGTTAACTTATTCATAATGGTTTCTCATTTCCGTGTTAATTGACGGCAACAGGTTGTTGTTCATTGCTCTTGCTTTTGGTCTTGGCAAGTTGATTGTCTTGAGCACTGCCAAGTCGTAGCAGACTAGGTAGTAATATCAGTGTGAAAATGGCGCTGATTGCCATACCTCCGACAATGACCGTCGCCAAACCACGATATATTTCGGCACCAACGCCGGGCATGACCATCAAAGGTAACATGCCAAATAAACTGGTCAGGGTACTCATATATACTGGGCGCGCACGAATGCGCACCGCTTGCGCTACAGCGTCACTGCGACTGGCGCCAAGTCGTTCGGCACTGCGAGTTTGGTCGACCAGCAAAATAGCATTGTTAACGACCAGTCCAAGCAAAATAATAAAGCCAATCATGGTCAGTAAATCCAACGACTGAAAGCTGAACAGATTTAATACATACAAAGACATCACGCCGCCAGCAACCGCTAATGGCATAACCAGTAACACTAAAAAGCTGTCTTTCGCGGACTTGAACAAGGCCGTCATTAGCAAGAATAAAATGATTAGCGCCAAAGCAAAATTGGTCAGCATATCATTAATGGCATTGGCCATTTTATTGGCATTACCACTGAGTTTGATACTGGCATCGCTTGGCAATACTTGGCGCATCTGCGGGATGACTTGGTTGTTTAAGGCGCTGAGCGCTTCTTCCATAGACATAGATTCAGGTGGATACACCGTTAATGTCACCGTGCGTTTACCATCAACTCGACGCAATTGCGTTGGCCCGACGGTACGACGAATTTCGGTTAACTCGCCGAGGGTTTGCACACCAGCAAGCGGTGTATAAATAGGCATCTGCGCTAACTCGTCTGGGTTATTCCATAACGAACCACGCAAAATAACGTTCATTCGTTCATTACCATCAAAGTATTCGCTAACAAATAAGCCGTCGGTAAACGCTCTGACGGCATTAGCGATGTCACTGCGGTTTAATCCAGCTTGGGCGATGCGTCTGTCGTTCGGCAATAATTGCAGCTCAGGCTCTGCCATAGACAGGCCAGGCACAGGTTGTGCACCGACACCGGGTAAATGAGTTTGAATAGCACCAAGTCCGGCTTGTGCTGTTTGCATCAACTCATCCAGATCGGAGCCTTGAATATCGATATTAATCGAGCGACCATTACCACCACCGCTGACGTTGATCATCGAACCTCGGAATAAGTAGACTTGGGTATCTGGCAATCCAGCCAAAATGTCATTTTGCACAATATCCATCAACTCTTCGACGTGCTCTGCATCATCGGCATAGATAAAACCACCACTCATGCTGGCGCCATAAGAGTAAAAGTTATAACTCTTGATCTTAGGCATCTTGTCACCATTTAGGTGCGGGTCGATACGTTCTTTAACCAGTTGTGCCATTTCTTGGTCGACAAAATTGAGATTGCCACCAGGTGGTAAACTGATATTGAAAAAGAAACCATCAATCGGGGCACGAGGCATAAAGTCGGTTTTTGGAATAAGCAATATACTGAGCGTTAATGAACCGCCCAACAGTAAGGCTATCCAGCTAAGTTGCTTACTCGTGGTGTCGGTCAAGCGCATCACAAATTGCGTTAGCTTGTGCCAATATTGCGCCATCGGGTCAACTTGGCAATATTCTTTTAACCAGTATTTACTGGCAATAGGCAAAACAGTTATTGCCGCTAATAACGAAGCGATGACCGCAATCGATAAGGTCAGTGCTAAGTCCGAAAATAACTGACCTTCAATGCCTTCCATAAACAGGATAGGTAAGAAAATGGCAACACTGGTTGCGGTTGACGCAAATAAAGCTCCGGTAACCTGAGTGGCACCACGGACAACTGCTTTGTGTTTATCCATGCCTTCGGCGCGAAGTCGGACAATATTTTCTTGTACGATGATCGCCGCATCTAACACTAACCCAACAGCAAATGCCAGACCCGCTAGGGAGATAACATTTAAACTGCGATCGAATACGCTTAATGCTAAAAACGCCACCATCAAAGAAACTGGAATTGTGGTGGCGATGATCAAGGTTGGTTTAAGGCCGCGTAAGAATAACCACAAGATGGCAAAGGCAAGCAAGACACCGAGGCCAAGATTACTTTTTACTAAGGTTAGCGCGTTGCGAATATGTACGGATGAATCAAAACTTAAATCAATGGTTAAGCCATTATCGGCCAGTACGCCTTGATTCAATTCATTGATGGCTAGATTGATATCATCTAACAGTTTGACGGTATTGGCATCGTTATTTCGAGTCACCGTAATATAATAAGCTGGCGCACCATTGCGCAGTGTTAGGCCAAATCTGTCGACTAAGGTTTCTTCAACATGAGCGATATCTTTTAAGTAAATAGGTCGTTGATCTTGATAACCAATGATCATTTCCAACATCGTACTAACGTCGTATTGACCGATAAAGCGCACGGTATATTGACGGCGACCGACATCGGCAAAACCACCTGAAATATCAGAGGAACGCGCAATTTTACTGCTGATTTCGCCAATTTCGATACCCATGGCGGCGGCTAAATAGGGGTCAAAACTGATACGTAACTCTTTAGCTCGTCGCGAATTTAGATTGACCTGACCAATCCCTGGGATACGCGATAGTCTCGGTTCGACCACATCTTCAATAATCTTTTGGTAGCTTGAAATGTCTTTATTGGGGTTACTCTCGACAACCTTAACTAACAATGATGCAGCATTTGGGCCACCACGACCACCACCTGCCGCGACGACAGGTTCCATAGCATCTAGCGGTAATGGTGGTGCCTGATTGAGGTTGTTAATCACGTCCAACATCGCTTGTTGCATGTTGGTCCCTATATCGAAGGTTAAGGTGATATTACCAAACCCGCTATTGATATTGGTGGTGACGTCGGTGACACCTCGGGTGTTTTTTACCACATTTTCTTGTGGCTCGATGATCACCGATTCAAGCTCTTGCGGCGAGGCACTGCGCCATCCGGTGGAAATGGTTATTTGTGGTTGTTCAATATCTGGCGTGAGCTGAATAGGTAACTTACTGATACTGATCAATC
The DNA here is from genome assembly GCF_004752005.1 of Thalassotalea sp. HSM 43. Classification (NCBI taxonomy): domain Bacteria; kingdom Pseudomonadati; phylum Pseudomonadota; class Gammaproteobacteria; order Alteromonadales; family Colwelliaceae; genus Thalassotalea; species Thalassotalea sp. HSM 43. The sequence continues at coordinate 3,332,601 of NZ_CP038493.1, forward strand.
CAAACACAAAAATCAGTGCGGTTATCACCAGCACAGCTGCGGGATTTTTCAGTGAACTTCGGGTTAAGTTCATTCGTTGTCCTTTAACGTAGCGATAGGCCGGAACATTCATTAAGCGCGGCTTAACGAAAAACAGTGAGCGCTGTATGTATTTGCCATCGAGTAAACACAGGCAAATGTAACTAGCAAATGTAGTTGGCCGACAATATTGTGCTGATTATGGATAGCTAGACTATGATCAGCAAAGCATTTTAGGTCTATCGCCATTTTTACGGGATAAATGACGGGAGATGTCAAGGCTGAAATTGTGCTGATAATGTAATCCACTTGTAATTAAGTAACAGTGCCGCATATGTCGAAAAGTCACTAATAAACAGCAGTTTGTATATGTTTGATGATTATTTGAGCATTAATTACATAATGTTACTTGCATATTTTTAACAAAAAGGTATGATGCGCCCTCGATTGCAACACGTAATAGGGTCAAAGCTAAATAAGCTTGCTGACCAACATAAGTTGCACAAAGAGTGGGTTATTTCCGCCATCCGACTTCTAAGCTGGTTCCCTGAGTATTATGCAGCCAGCCCATGTCTAAATAGTAAGTTGCTTTCAACTTAACTATCGCCATAAGTCGCCAGGTGGATAACGAATATGAATTTGCAGTTATTTGCCTGGACGAACAATTTAGCTCGTCTGTACTGAGCTGCCTTTAAAATAGAAGACTATTAATGACTGATACCAACAATGCTGCCGTCAGCTTTGACGACTTAGGCTTGCCTGAATTTTTATTATCTGCAATTAAGGACATGGGCTTTAGTGTTCCAACTCCGATTCAGGAAAAAACCATTGTACCTTTACTACAAGGGCACGATGTATTGGGTGAAGCCCAAACCGGTACAGGTAAAACTGCTGCGTTTGGTTTACCAGCGCTAGCAAAAATTGATACTAAATTGCGTCGTCCGCAAATGTTAGTCTTGGCTCCAACACGTGAGTTGGCGATTCAGGTTGCTGAGGCGTTAGAAGACTTTGCGAAAAACGTTAAAGGTTTACGCATTGCCACGTTATACGGTGGTCAATCATACGGTCCACAATTATCACAGCTAGAAAAAGGTGCACAAGTTGTTGTTGGTACCCCTGGCCGTTTAATGGATCACTTGCGTCGTAAAACATTAAAGCTAGCTGATGTAAGCTTTTGTGCATTAGACGAAGCGGATGAGATGTTAAACATGGGTTTCTTGGAAGATATTGAGTGGATTCTTGATCATCTTGCAAAAGACACCCAAATGGCGTTGTTCTCTGCTACTATGCCACCAGCAATCAAAAAAGTTGCCGATCGTTTCCTTGACAAGCCTGTGCATGTAAAAATCGCACATAAGAAAGAGTCAAAGAAAAACATCACTCAGTTGGCATGGAAAGTAACCGGTGTTAATAAAAACACTGCACTTGAGCGTATCATTGAAACTCAAGACTTTGATGCAATGTTGATATTCGTGCGTACTCGTAATGACACAATTACAGTAAGCGAGCTGTTAGAGCGTCAAGGTTACCCTTGTGCTGCATTGAATGGTGATATGAACCAAGCACAGCGTGAGCGCACCGTTGAACAGCTTAAAAACGGTAAGATTTCTGTGATGATCGCCACCGATGTTGTTGCACGTGGTTTGGATATTCCACGCATTGACATGGTAATCAACTATGACTTACCAGGCGATACTGAATCATACGTGCACCGTATCGGTCGTACCGGTCGTGCAGGTCGCGAAGGTACCGCATTGTCATTTGTTCGTCCTCGCGAAATGTACAACTTGCGTCACTACGAACGTGCTACCTCTGGTCAAATCAATAGTTTTGAAATGCCAGCTATCGAAGAAATCGGTAAAAAGCGTGTTCAACGTGTGCAAAAAGAAATCATGGACATCGCTGCTAAGCAAGACTTATCTCACATGATGAAAGTGCTTGAGCAAATGACCGAACAGACTGAATTTAGCATGGAATATTTGGCCGCTGCCTTGTTGTATCAAAAGCAGCTTAAACAGCCTCTACAACCAAAAGAAGATCCTCGTGAACGTCGTATGCGTGATGATCGTCGAGATGGTCGTGACAATCGTGATGAGCGTCGTGCTCGTAGCGACCGCGGTGAACGTCGTGGTGATCGTCGCCCAGAACGTGGTAATGAACGTCGCACAGAACGTAATGACAATCGTCCAGATCGTGGTGAACGTCGTCGCAGTTCAGGTCCTCGTGTAGAAGTTGATTGGCAAGCATACCGTATTGAAGTAGGTAAAGAGCATGGTGCTCGTCCTGGTGATATCGTTGGTGCCATTGCAAATGAAATCTCATTGGATAGTGCATACATTGGTCAAATCGATTTACACGAACAACATTCGATCGTGCATTTACCAAAAGGTATGCCGAAAGATTCATACAACAAGCTACGTACAGTACGTATTCGTCGTAAGCAGCTTGATATCACAGTGTCAGATGAAGCGGTTGCAGCAGCTCCGCGTCGTCGTACCAACAAAGGTGAGCGTCGTCGCGCCCACTAAGCTGATACGCACAAACGTGATCTAAATGATAAAAGGAGGCCATAGGCCTCCTTTTTTGATCCCACGCCTTGGCCATTATCAATAAAAGCTAAAAACTGATTCCAGTATTCTCGCATTATCAACTCCGCTCAATACCGCTATGCTGTTAACCAAATGTTAATGCGCGTCTTGTCATTTGACGTTAAAAGACGCCATTTTTTAATCGTAATGTATTATGTTTTCTGGAGAGGCAAATGGAGTACAAGAATTTTCAAACGTTCACTGTCGAGGTTAAAGACGCTGTTGCGTGGGTTACCTTTGATTTTGGCCCTGTTAATGTCCAAGGACAGGAAATGCTGGCTGATCTAAGCAGTCTGGCACTGCGACTTGAACGTGATAGAGACGTTAAAGTTGTGGTATTCCAATCCGCTAACCCTGAGATATGGGTTTGCCATTATGACACCAATTTACTTCGCGATATGTCACAACAAGCTGTGTCGCGAGAAGAGGCGCAGTTACTCGATTTACAGGCCGTGTGCGAGCGCATCAGTAAAGTACCACAGGCGACGATTGCCAAATTAGAGGGCTATGCCCGCGGTGGTGGCCATGAATTTGCTTTAGCCTGTGACATGAGGTTTGCTGCACGAGGCAAATTTAAATTCATGCAAATGGAAGTTGGTATGGGGATTTTACCCTGTGGCGGAGGTGCATCTCGCATGGCAAGACAGGTCGGTCTTGGTCGAGCGATGGAAATCATCTTGAGTGCTCGTGATTTTGATGCCGACGAAGCCGAAGCGTGGGGCACCATAAACAAAGCGATGGAACCCGATGAGATCGGCCCCTATGTTGAAAACCTCGCAAATCGCATCGCTCAGTTTCCGGCAGAATCGATTAATGCGTGCAAGCAGATGGTCTATGAATCGATTGATAAACCGATCGCTGAGGCGTTAAAAGCCGAAGCATATTGGTTGTATCAGGCGACCAGTAAAACCCCAGCGATTAAACGGTTTACCTGGGCCGATGAGCAAGGCGCGCAGTTTGAGATTGATAACCAACGTAATTGGCCAGCAATGGTGATGCAAATCCAATCGATACAAAACGATGAATAACAAATGAGCTTTGCTATCAACGGGGGCGGTAATTGTTGATGATGTTGTAGAAGCCGCGAAAGCCCTGAAGGCCGTAAAAACCGTAAGGCCCGAAAATATAGAATAAAAAAGCAGCTCCTAAGAGCTGCTTTGCTGTGTATTATACGTTGACGTTACGCGCTACGTGTTATTTTACCGCTTTTAGATCCTTGAGAGGGTTCCACTGACCGGATTTAACCTTGTAGCTTGAACCATATGAGCGCCAAGTCACTGACCATTCATCGACACCATCGGTCGTAATGTTATTGATGGCGTCTTCGCCGCAGTTGATGCTAACGGTATAGGTACCATCTTTGTTAGCTACAGCGTCTCGACTATTGATTACGTTGTCGCCTAATGGCAGTAACCAACCCTCGGCATCGTACAAAGTGAACGACCAAAACTCATCGACACGTGGATCTTCAAAGGTTGTCTGCATACATTGTGTGCCTTTGATGTTGTTTGACATTTGGTAGTTGTTGACACTAAATGCCATGCCACCCCAGCCTGCCGCATTAGATAGCGAGCGCGTCAGCGGGTCAATGGTGTCCTTATCGTAGGCATACTCAAGAAATATACCGGAATCAATGGCCTGTTTGTTTAGCTTGGTCCATAGCGCATCTCGGTCGGCTTTATTATAACGAGGTGTGATATATGAACGTGTGCCAAAATCCGTTACAGATAATGTTTTTTGCGCTTGGCGTGCTTTATCAAGGCCTTCTTCTAGGCCTATTCTAAAAATAACCAAAACGAAACCATCGGAAGGAGCGACATCAAAACCACCTGGCGTCCAGACGTAGTCTTTGGCAAAACCATTTTCATCCAACACCAAGGCGGATTGAAATATGCCATTATCAGGTTGCTCAATATGAATACCTTTTTGATTGTCATAAAGACCGACGGTGTATAGCGTATCGCGGTTAGCGCGAATCGTTGGTGCAGGTCCTGCAGGGTAGTAGTCGGTTAAATCAACCGAGCTATTCATAATGCCCTTGCTGGCCCACTTATTGAAATTAACAGCGGCTTCAACTTGGTCAAAATTGTCCATGGTCACTGGGATGGTTTTATCATACTCTTTACCATCAATGGCCATATCCGCTAAAGCTGCACCACTTAACAGCGACGATATCATCACGGTACTGGTTAATAATGTTTTAAGTTTCATGGTTCGGTTCCTTTAAAGATATATAATCTGACTAAATAAATGTTTTACTGGGCTTTTTTCGAGTAAACCAAGTTGATATGTGACAATTATGGTTGAAGATTTGTTTTTTTTCTAACGGATAAAATGCATACTTAATATGTGTTGTGTGCATAATAGTTCCAAAGCATTACCCTTTATTGTGTTGACTGGTGGGGCGGGACAAGCTGATTAGCGGTTACTATTGACTATCATTAACACTATTAATGCCCATGTTATTGACACTAAATGCTCATTTTCGCCTATCTTTTATGACACTAATGGTTAAATACATATTTCATTCTCTACTCTCTTGCTAAGGACACTTTATGAAGGCTATCGGTTATCAAAATTCACTGCCTATTAGTGATGAAAACGCACTACAAGACATCGAACTCGAAGAGCCCCAAGCTCATGGTCATGATGTACTGGTTGAAGTGCACGCGGTGTCGGTAAACCCAGTTGATACAAAAATACGTCAACATGTCAGTCCCGAAAATGGTCAATGGAAAGTACTTGGTTGGGATGCGGTCGGTATCGTCAAATCAGTCGGTGACAACGTGACTCGCTGTAAAGCCGGCGATAGAGTGTATTACGCTGGTGATTTAACGCGCAGTGGCAGTAATGCGCAACGGCAATTGGTCGATGAGCGAATTATTGGTCATGCTCCTAAATCATTAAGCAATGCTCAGGCAGCGGCATTACCGTTAACATCATTAACGGCGTGGGAAATGTTGTTTGACCGACTCCAGGTAGAGACCAGCCAAGGTGGAAGTGAAAAGGGGGGCAAAGGTAAAACATTACTCATCATTGGTGCGGCTGGTGGTGTTGGTTCTATTATGGTGCAGTTAGCGACAAGTTTGACCAACTTAACGGTGATTGGTACCGCGTCACGCAGTGAAACCAAAACCTGGCTGCAGCAGTTGGGCACACATCAGGTCATTAATCATCGCAATCCATTATCACAAGAGCTGGCCAGTGCCGGTATAGATGAGGTTGATTATGTGGTGAGCCTAACCAATACCGAAGATCATTGGCCTGAGATCGTTAAGGTTATTAAACCACAGGGTAAATTTGGTTTAATTGACGACCCGTCAAGTTTGGATGTGGTAGCCCTAAAAAGTAAAAGTGTGTCATTGCATTGGGAGTTTATGTATACCCGCTCTATGTACCAAACCGACGATATGGTCAGTCAGAGCATGATATTAAATGAAGTGGCGAGTATGGTTGAAGCAGGGCAATTGCAAACCACCATGGGGGAAAACTTTGGTACCATTAATGCCGAAAATCTGCGTAACGCCCATGCCTTGCTGGAGTCGCAAAAAGCCAAAGGTAAGATAGTCTTAGAGGGCTTTTGAGGCTCGACCAACATTTATAAAAAAAGGGCTGAATATTCAGCCCTTTTTAGTTTGTATACAATGCGTAGTTGTTAGTACTTATTTTCAGTACTTATTTTCAGTACTTATTTTCAGTACTTAGTCGCGAGGACTTAGCCGCTAGGACTTAGTCGATAGTACGTAGCAATTCGTTTAGACCTGTTTTGCCAAGGGTTTTGGCGTCAACTTTCTTAACGATGATAGCAGCGTAAAGGCTATACGTACCGCACTTAGATGGGATATTACCTGGAACAACAACAGAGCCTGCTGGTACACGACCGAAGTGAACTTCGCCGGTTTCGCGGTCAACGATTTTAGTCGACTGACCAATGTAAACACCCATAGAAATCACCGCGCCTTCTTCCACAATAACGCCTTCAACGATTTCTGAGCGCGCACCAATGAAACAATTGTCTTCGATAATCGTAGGACCTGCTTGCAGAGGTTCAAGTACACCACCAATACCAACACCACCAGAAAGGTGAACATTTTTACCAATTTGTGCACAGCTACCGACAGTCGCCCATGTATCAACCATGGTACCTTCATCTACAAACGCACCAATATTAACGAATGATGGCATGACAACCACATTTTTACCGATAAATGAACCGGCACGAACCGAGGCACCTGGTACCACGCGAACACCCTCGTCAGCAAAACGGGCATGATCATAATCTTTGTATTTCATTGGTACTTTATCGAAGAACTTGCCGTTCTTGTCGCCGTCTTCAATAACTTCGTTGTCCCAGATACGGAAAGACAACAATACCGCTTTTTTAAGCCATTGATTTACAACCCACTCACCGTCAACTTTTTCAGCGACGCGAGCAGTACCATTATTCAGCATTTCCAGAGCGTCAAGGATCGCCTGTTTAACATCAGGCGCCACCGATGAAGGGGTAATATCGGCACGGTTTTCGAACGCCTGTTCAATAATTTGCTGTAGAGAGCTCATACTATTTCCTAAAGATAATTAACTAAATTTTGATCTGTTATTTATTATTCTTATATGCGCTGTTGCGCGTGTTGACGGGTGCTACGCCATTTCACAAAGTCGTGATTCTAACTGATTTTGCTCGTCAATTGATAGTGCCTGTTCATTTTTATTTGAAACGATAAAAATATCTTCAACGCGCTCACCGTAGGTACTGATTTTTGCGGTGTGAACAATAACATCACACTCCTGAAAAACCTGACCAATATCAGCGAGTAAACCAGGTCTATCCATTGCCACCACTTCGATTGAGCAGACATTGGGATTATTGTGCTTAATGAAACTGATCTTAGTGCGCACTTTAAACTGCTTGAGCTTACTCGGGATCGGCTTATTTGAAACGTCTATGGCTTCACCTTCGGTCAAGTACTGATTCAATGTTGTCTTGATATTGTCCAAGTAAAAAAGGTCTTTCAAAGGATGCCCTTTACCATCTAGCACAACAAAGGTGTTTAAGGTGTAACCGTCTTTTGATGTCATGATTTTTGCGTCATGAATAGACAGCTTCTTCGCCGACAACACCGATACGATGGTGGCAAATATATTGCTTTCGTCTTTGGTGTAGACGAATACTTCGGTACCACCTCGATAAGGTTTTTCGCTGATTATCACCAAGGGTTTTTGCTTATCATGACTGAGAATATGCCGCGCATGCCAAGCTTGCTGCGTTGGCGTGTAGCGCAAGAAGTAATCTGGCTTGAGCTGCTTCCATAACGTTTTTACTGATTCAACATCAATACCTTGCTCGGCAAGTTTCTCCAAGCCTTTTTGGCGGTTTTCACGAATTTTAGTGCGTAATTCAACGGGTTTTTCCAAACCGCGTCTAAATGCCGCTTTTGTCGCAAAGTACAGCTCCTGCAATAAATTAGACTTCCAACTGTTCCATAAGCTTTCGTTAGTGGCACGCATGTCCGCGACGGTTAAGCAGTATAGATAGTCCAGTCTATTTTCATCTCGCACTACGCTAGCGAATTTGGCAATAACTTCAGGATCTGAAATATCTTTTCGTTGCGCCGTAACCGACATTAATAAGTGATGCTGTACTAACCAAGCGACGAGACGAGAATCATGCTCTGACATCTTATGAACTTTACCAAAAGCCAAAGCATCAACTGCGCCTAATTTACTGTGATCACCGCCTCGACCTTTGGCGATATCATGAAAAATACCGGCGATATATAACAGCTCAGGCTTGCGAATTTTTTGCGCTATGGTCGAGCACAATGGAAATTCGTGATTATGCTCAGGCAAAGAAAAACGATACAGGTTTTTGATCAGTCGGTAACTGTGTTCATCAACGGAATAAGCGTGAAACAAGTCAAATTGCATTTGACCAACAATGCTCTGCCATTCCGGTAAGTAATTGGCTAAGATTTCGTGACGATGCATTAAGTTAAAAGCACGCCCTAAGCCGTTTGGATGACGCATTAGTTCCATAAATAATGTACGGCAGGTCGCGTAATCATTAAGACCACCAATTAATCGGCGGCGGGTATTTCGCATATTACGAATGGTCTGCGAGTGAATACCTTTAATTTTAGGGTTGTCAGCTATCGCGATAAACAATTTTAAAAACATCGAATGGCGAATAAAGCCACGTCTGTTTTTAACTCGAATAAGTGTGCCAACTTGCTCAAAATGTTTGTCGATATCAACCGGGGTAACGTGTTGGTCTTTACCGAGAATGCCTTGCTCAAAATGTTGTAATAACATTTCATTTAATTCGTTAATGGAGTTAATGATACGGAAAAAGCGTTTCATCATACGCTCAACCGCCGGTTTACCGTCATCACCAAACCCCATCATGTTGGCCACGTCGCCCTGATAATCAAACAACAGGCGATTTTCACTGCGCCCAGCGACGATATGCAAACAAAAGCGCATACGCCACAAATAATCCTGACACTCTATCAATTCGGCCAGTTCATTGTCTGATAAGTAATCATGTTCGACCAATTGCTGAATGGTATTGGCAAGGAAGTGACGCTTGGCTACCCAGCTTATGGTTTGAATATCACGCAGGCCACCTGGGTTGGCTTTCAAATTAGGCTCTAGGGTATAAGCGGCACCTCGGTATTGTTGGTGACGCTGTTTTTGTTCGTCGCGTTTGGCAATAAAAAACTTATCCGAAGGCCAAAACTCTTTTTTATTTAGGTGCGGGCGTAATTGTTCTTCAAGCATGGTATTGCCACAGATCAAACGCGATTCAAGTAAGTTTGTGGCAATCGTAACATCGGCTTTAGCGCGAGTTACACACTCCTTCACACTGCGCACGCTATGACCAATATCGAGTCGAATATCCCATAACTCGGTAATAAAGGCTGCAATATAGTGTTCCAATTCTTTACTGATTTTGGACTGGGTCAGAATCAAAATGTCGACATCCGAATGCGGATGTAACTCGCCTCGACCATAACCGCCAACCGCCAGTAGGCTGATTTGATGTTCGTCCAAATGGTGTTGACACCATACCTTTTGCAAAACCTGATCAACAAAGTCGGCTCGAGCGTGAACTAGGGCGGTGATTTCATATTTGTGAAAATTGTCAATCAACCATTGGTAAAACTCTTGGCCGAGTTCGACCAGTTCGCTGGTGGATAAAGCCAATGCCGCCGGAGCAAGTTTGCTGGTGAGGTGTGCAGGTATTATTGGGTTATGTAACATGAAACGTCGCAGCCTATATCAAGTATATGGTTTTAGTTTATTAGCACTTCGTAGGTCAGTCTGTTTAGGCAATAAAAAAGCCCTGACTCAATATCTAAGTCAAGGCTTTATTGTCTACTAGTTATGCATGATGCGTTGAATACCTTTTTCGTCATCACGTAAGGTCAGTATTTCACAACCTGTATTGGTCACTAATATCGTATGTTCCCATTGTGCTGAGTTTTTACCGTCCACTGTGTAGGCTGTCCAACCGTCGTCTTTGTCTAATACCGTGCCGCCTTTACCTAAGTTAATCATTGGTTCAATGGTAAAAATCATACCAGGCTGCATTTTACGGTTATCGGCATTTTTGTAGTGCAGTATTTGTGGTTCTTCATGGAACACACTGCCAATACCGTGACCGCAAAAGTCTTTTACAATGCCGTAACGGCCAGCTTTTTTAATGTATTTTTGAATGGTTGCACCGATATCGGCAAAAGTATTGCCTGGTTTTACCTTTTTAATGGCCGCATATAGGCTTTCTTGAGTAATACGACATAAACGTCGATTCTCTGGCGATACATCGCCAATCAGAAACATTTTCGAGGTGTCACCGTGAAAGTAAGTGCGATCTTGCTCGGCTGTCGTGTCATCATCTAGGCTAATTTTAACGGTAATATCGATGTTGACGATATCACCATCTTGCAGGGTATGCGCAGATGGAATGCCGTGACAAACTACATGATTGACTGATGTACAAATGGATTTTGGGAAACCACCTTCGCCATTTTGATCCGCACCATAATTTAATGGTGCAGATAAGGCATTGTTTTCGGCGGTGAAGTCGGCACAAATTTGGTCTAGCTTAGCGGTCGTTACACCGGCTTTTACATGAGGCTCAATCATTTGCAGAACCTGAGCAGCCAGTTTACCGGCTACACGCATTTTTTCGATTTCATCTTGCGTTTTAATAGCAATACTCATCAGTTTCCTCAGTGGTTAGCGACAGGCGTTTGGCTAGGATAATCGTCTAGGGGAATCAAAGCCTGCGAAATCAATATTTTAAAAGACTAAATAATAACCCAGCTTTATTGAAAAAGCACCTGCACGCCATGAAATTTAACGGTCTAGGCTGTGACCGTTAAAAAAAATGCCCTAAGACACCAGATTTAGGTCGTTTTATGTACTTTCTGCTTTTCTTTTACTGGCAATAATGGTATAAAGCACCGCTCCTGATAAACAGCATTTATCTGTGGTCAGGAAACCCTGTGGTTAATGTTTATGTTAATCACAGATAAATTAAATTTTTTATTAATCTCACATACATTCAGCGAACATATTCCGGGGTGCCTGTTACCTGCCTTAAGGTAACCATAGGTCGGAGATATGGAATGTATGAACGCATAACCCCAAGAGGATTTTAAAATGCCAAACGTATCTATGCGCGACATGCTTAAAGCAGGTGTTCACTTCGGTCACAAAACTCGTTACTGGAACCCTAAGATGAAGCCATTCATCTTCGGTGCTCGTGACAAAGTTCATATCATCAACCTTGAAACTACTGTTCCAATGTTCAACGAAGCTCTTCAATTCCTAGCTGACGTTTCAGCTAAGAAAGGTAAAGTTTTATTCGTTGGTACTAAACGTGCAGCAAGTGATTCAGTTCGTGAAGCAGCTAGCAAGTGTGACCAATTCTACGTTGATCACCGCTGGTTAGGTGGTATGTTGACTAACTGGAAAACAGTTCGTCAATCAATCCGTCGCCTAAAAGAACTTGAAACTCAAAGCCAAGACGGTACTTTCGATGCTCTTACTAAGAAAGAAGCATTGATGCGTACTCGTGAAATGGAAAAGCTTGAGAAAAGCCTTGGTGGTATCAAAAACATGGGTGGCCTACCTGACGCTATCTTCGTTATCGATGCTGACCACGAGCACATTGCTATTAAAGAAGCAAACAACTTAGGTATTCCTGTAGTTGCAGTTGTTGATACTAACTCAAACCCTGATGGCGTTGACTATATCGTTCCTGGTAACGATGATGCTATCCGTGCAGTTAGCCTATACCTTGAGTCTGCAGCTAACGCAGTAATCGAAGGTCGCGATACAAACATCGCCGTTGCAGCAGAAAAAGACGGTTTCGTAGAAGCTGAATAATTGCTGCATGTCACAGGTGTCATCTCTTTGACATCTGTGGCTGATACCCTTTAAGGAAAGGGAATTCTTTCCCTTTCGCATGAAAAAATACAGATATTTAGAGGAATAAGTCATGGCAATTACTGCTAAAGACGTTAAAGAATTACGTGACCGCACTGGCGCGGGCATGATGGATTGTAAAAAAGCTCTTCAAGAAGCTGACGGTGACATGGAACTTGCGATTGAAAACATGCGTAAGTCTGGTCAAGCTAAAGCGGCTAAAAAAGCGGGTAACATCGCAGCTGAAGGCGCAATCATCATCAAGCAAGCTGAAGGTGTTGCGGCACTAGTTGAAGTTAACTGTCAAACTGACTTCGTTGCTAAAGATTCTAACTTCCTTGGTTTTGCTAACGAAGTTGCTGATTACGCGATCGCTAACAAGCCATCAATCGATGCGCTTAAAGCACACTTTGAAGAAACTCGTGTTGCTCTAGTTGCTAAAATCGGTGAAAACATGAACGTTCGTCGTGTTGAGTACATCGAAGGTGCAGCTCTAGCGTCTTACATCCACGGTGGCACTATCGGTGTTGTTGTGTCTGGTGAAGGTGACGCAGAAAGCTTGAAGCACGTTGCAATGCACGTTGCTGCTTCAAAGCCTGAGTACGTTAACCCTGAAGACGTTCCAGCTGACGTAGTTGAAAAAGAGAAATCTATCCAAATCGACATCGCGATGAACGAAGGCAAGCCTGCTGAAATCGCTGAGAAGATGGTTACTGGCCGTATGAAGAAATTCACTGGCGAGATCTCTTTGACTGGTCAAGCATTCATCATGGAACCTAAGCGCACTGTTGGTGACGTTCTTAAAGAGAAAGGTGTTTCTGTTTCGAATTTCGTTCGCCTAGAAGTTGGTGAAGGTATTGAGAAGAAAGAAGAAGATTTCGCAGCTGAAGTAGAAGCGCAAATCGCTGCTGCTAAAG